>NZ_CP115768.1:2472500-3175232 GCF_027912835.1 Paracoccus sediminicola | reverse complement strand
CCAAGGCGACGTGAATCGCACCGACGAAACTAGCCCCATGGAAAGCGCGCTCGCAACCGATCTTCGCGCTTGACAGAAAGTTTGTAAGAACGAATCCGGGACGGGCGTCACAATCCGTTTGCAAATCCAGAGGCTTGTCCAAAACTCTTGAATTTCAGAACTTTGGAGTGACCCGCAAAGAAGAAAGGGCGCATCAGCGATGCGCCCTAACGTCACTTCTCGAACAGTGTTCACCGGCAGCGGGTGCTGCTTACTTCGCGGCGACGGCCTTCACCCGCGCCGCCAGGCGCGAGATTTTCCGCGATGCGGTGTTCTTGTGGTAAACGCCCTTCGTCACGCCGCGCATGATCTCGGGCTGAGCAGCCTGGAGCGCGGACTTCGCGGCTTCTGCATCGCCCGAGGCGATGGCTTCCTCGACCTTGCGCAGATAGGTGCGGATGCGCGAGCGGCGGGCCTTGTTGACTTCGGTGCGGCGCTCGACCTGGCGGGCGCGTTTCTTGGACTGGGCGGTGTTGGCCATGGGTGCGGTCCTGTCTCTTGGTTATGTCTCGGTCACGCAATAAACCCCACGGCACCGTTCGAATCGAACGGTCATGATACTTGCCGAAGCGGGCCCACGCGCATGTAAGCCCGGCCCTATACAGGGGCCGGACAGAAAAGCCAAGCGGAAATCACTTTCCGCGGAATTGCGGCTCGCGCTTTTCGAGGAAGGCGGCCATGCCCTCTTTCTGATCCTCGGTGGCAAACAGCGAATGGAACAGCCGCCGTTCGTAATGCAGCCCTTCCTGAAGCGTCGTTTCATAGCTGCGATTGACCGCCTCCTTCGCCGCCTTCACCGCGATCTGCGATTTCTCGGAGATCTTGCGCGCCACGGCCATCGCTTCGGAAACCAGCTTGGAGGCGGGCACCACGCGGCTGACAAGCCCCGAACGCTCTGCCTCTTCGGCATCCATGAAACGGCCGGTCAGGTTCATGTCCATCGCCTTGGACTTGCCCACGAAGCGGGTCAGCCGCTGCGTGCCGCCGATCCCGGCGATCACGCCCAGATTGATTTCCGGCTGGCCGAACTTGGCGTTATCGGCGCAGATGATGAAATCGCAGGCCATAGCCAGCTCACAGCCGCCGCCAAGCGCATAGCCAGATACCGCCGCGATGATCGGCTTGCGGATCGAAGCGATGTCCTGCGCAGGCGCCGCGAACAGGTTCTGATCGTAGACCTCGACATAGGTTTTCTGCGACATCTCCTTGATGTCCGCACCGGCGGCGAAGGCTTTCTCGCTGCCGGTGATGACGATGCACCGCACCTTGTCATTGCTGTCGGCATCCGACAGCGCCGTGGTCAGCTCGGTCAGAAGCTGCGTGTTCAGCGCGTTCAGCGCGTCGGGGCGGTTCAGGCGGATCAGAGCGACGTTGTCGGCGATCTCGACATTGATGGTCTGGTAACCCATGTGGGGCATCCCTTCGCGATTGCGGATCGGAGTCTCCTAACAAAGCCGTGACTGCGTGGCCAGACTCAACCCGCGCCGGAACCGGATCGCGGTGCAGCGCTCAGCGCTGGCAGGCGGGGCACCAGAAGCTGGACCGGCCCGACTGCACGACGCGGCGGATCGCGCCCGCGCAGCCGGGACGCGGGCACGGTGCGCCCTCTCGGTCATAGACCCGGAAGCTGTGCTGGAAATAGCCAAGCTCTCCGCTCGCCTGACGATGGTCGCGCAGGGACGAGCCGCCGGCTGCGATGGCTTCGTGCAGTACATCCTTGATATGGCTGGCCAAAGCGTCAAGCCGCGCCCGCCCGATGCGGCCCGCCGCGCGGCGCGGATCAATCCCGGCGCGGTGCAGAGATTCCGACACATAGATATTTCCCAGCCCCGCCACGATGCGCTGATCGAGCAGCAGCGCCTTGACCGGCGCACGCCTTCCGGCAAAGGCCTCGGCCAGCGTCGCGCCCGTGAACTCCGCGTCGAGCGGCTCTGGCCCCAGAAGATCGAGCAGCGGCGAGCGGTCGTCGCGCACCAGATCGACCATGCCGAATCGGCGCGCATCATTCAGCGTGATGAGGCCGCCCGAATCCGTCTCGATCACCACATGGTCATGCTGCGGCAGGATCGCCGGGTCGCGATGAAACTTTCCGACCCCCGCGCCTTCGATCAGGATCCGCCCCGACATGCCCAGATGAATGAGCAGCGACGCGCCCCGGTCCAGATCGGCGAGGATGTATTTCGACCGCCGGCGCAGCCCGGTCACCGTAGCGCCCGTGGCGGTCTGGACGAGGTCGGGCGGGAACTTCCAGCGCAAGCCGTCACGATTCAGCCGCAGCCGGGCGATCCGCTGCCCCTCGAGATGCGGCAGGAGGCCGCGGCGGACCGTTTCGACTTCGGGCAGTTCTGGCATTCCGTTGCCTTTCGTCGCATTGTGTCGGCAAATCCGAGACCTTAACTGGTCCTCATAGGCATAAACGGCAAGAGCATGACCAGCGAGAAACAGACTCATTTCGGCTTCCGCACCGTGGCCGAGGACGACAAGGCCGGGATGGTGCATGGCGTGTTCTCGCGCGTGGCGTCGCGTTACGACGTGATGAACGACCTGATGAGCGTGGGCATCCATCGAATCTGGAAGAACGCGATGATGGACTGGCTCGCGCCCCGCGACGGGCAGGAATTGCTGGACGTCGCGGGCGGGACCGGCGACATCGCCTTTCGCTTTCTGGACCGTGCACCGGCGGCGCGTGTCACCGTCTGCGATATGACCGAATCGATGCTGGTCGAGGGTCGCAAACGGGCCGAGGCAGGGCCGCTCGCCGGCCGGCTGTCCTGGGTCACCGGCGACGCCATGAGGCTTCCTTTTGCGGATAACAGCTTCGACCGGTATACGATCAGCTTTGGAATCCGCAACGTGACCCGCATCCCCGACGCGCTTGATGAGGCCTATCGCGTGCTGCGGCCGGGTGGCCGGCTCATGGTGCTGGAATTCAGTCAGCTTCCGGTCCCGGCGATGCAATGGGCTTATGACCGCTATAGCTTCAACGTCATCCCGGCGATGGGCAAGCTCGTCGCCAAGGATCGTGACAGCTATCAGTATCTGGTCGAATCGATCCGTCGCTTCCCCGACCAGGAGAGTTTCGCCCAGATGATCCGCGATGCGGGGTTCGAGCGGGTCCAGTATCGCAATCTCTCGATGGGAATCGCGGCGCTGCATTCCGGCTGGAAGCTGTAGCATGCGCGGACCGCATAATATCTGGCGCCTGATCCGCACCGGCGCCACATTCGAGCGCACCGGGGCCATGGGCGTGGCGCTCGACGCGATGCAGGCGCCGCGCAATGTGCGCATCGCGGCGCGGGTGCTCGGCTGGCCATTCCGCTGGCTGGGATATCGCGGCGACCCGGCTCTGCCGCCCGTCACGCGGGCGATCACGGCACTCGGCCCGGCCTATATCAAATTCGGCCAGATCCTCTCGACACGCCCCGATGTTGTGGGCGCCGAGCTGGCCAATCAGCTTACCTATCTTCAGGACAAGCTGCCGCCCTTTTCGAACGAGACCGCCAAGAATATGATCGAAGCGGATCTCGGGCGACCGGTGGACGAGATCTTCTCGGAATTCTCGGAACCCGTCGCCGCAGCCTCGATCGCGCAGGTCCACCGCGCCCGCCTGGCCGATAGCGGCGAAGAGGTTGCGGTGAAGGTGCTGCGGCCAAACATTGCTTCGGCATTTTCGCGCGATATCGACGCTTTCCATTTCGGCGCCGACATGATCGAGGCGCTTTCACCGGCAACGCGGCGGCTGCGCCCGCGTGACGTGGTGAGCCATTTCGAAGGCGTCGTCACGGGCGAGCTGGATCTCCGGCTGGAGGCTGCCTCGGCCTCGCTTTTTGCCGAGAACACGAAGGATGACACGAAATTCCAGGTCCCGAGCCCGCATTGGGCGGCATCGTCACGCCGGGTTCTGACGTCGAGCTGGGCCGAGGGTATCCCGCTTGGCAATGTCGCCGCCATTCGCGCGGCGGGCCATGACACGAGCGCAATCGCCGAGCGGATTCTTCAGCTTTTCCTGTCCCACGCTCTTCGCGACGGTTTTTTCCATGGCGACATGCATCAGGGCAATCTTAAGGTCGCCCCGAATGGCGACCTGATCGCCTATGACTTCGGCATCATGGGCGAGATCGACGAATATACCCGGCGAGTCTACGCGGATATTCTGATGGGCTTCATCCGTCGCGATTATGACGAACTCGCGCGGGTTCATTTCGAAGCCGGTTACGTTCCACGCGACCGCGATCCTGCCGCCTTCGCCCGCGCCTTGCGGGCCGTGGGCGAGCCGATCTTCGGCGCCGATGCCAGTCAGATCTCGATGGCGAGCCTGCTCGGATATCTGTTCGAGGTGACCGAACGTTTCGGAATGCAAACCCGAACCGAGCTGATCCTGTTGCAGCGTACCATGGTGGTGGTCGAGGGCGTGGCAAGATCCCTCGATCCCAATCTAAACATCTGGAAGGCTGCTCGCCCGGTTGTCGAGGATTATATTCAGTCCAACCTCGGCCCGCGCGCGCTCCTGTCGGACAGCCGCAAGGTGCTGAGGACGCTGCATCGCGCCATGCCGTTGATGCCGCATCTGGTCGAGGACGCGATCTGGCGCGCGCGTCAGCGCGCCGAGCCTGCCGCCCCTGCCCCACGCCGCTTCAGCTGGCGTTCGGCGGCGGTTGGCGCGGGCACCGTGGCGGTGCTGTCGGCACTGCTCGCCGTTGTCGCGACCTGAGTCGCAGGTTCAGTTTGCAGGGGTGATCTGACAGCAGCCGGTGTAAAGCTGCGAGGTCTCGCCTTGCAGAATGACGCTTGCCTCCAGCCCGTAGCGCCGGTCCGACATCCCGTCGCTGCATTGCTTGTCTGTGACAGAGGCCCATATCTCGCCGCCCTCGCCGCTGCCCATCAGCGCGCGGCGCGGGCTGCGAAAGACACCGCTGTCCAGGACTTCGAGCGTGTCGAACATCGTCTCGCCCTCGGGCGTCCACCAGATCAGGCCCTCGTCGCGCGGCTCCAGCGACCAGAACGGCTCGGTCCCGCCGCAGCGGAACCCATCCGGTAATGCACCCTCGGTCCAGACATCCGTGCGATAGCGCAAATAGCGCATCGAGACCCAGCCCGCGCTTTCGCCTGTGTTCACCTGCCCCCAATTGCCTTCGCTGGCGACGATTTCGATCCCGGTCGCATCGGGCGCAAATGTGCCGATGATCTCGGCTGAGGCATCGGGGCGCGCGCGGATGTTCAGCACGTCATCCGCCGCCACCCCTTCGACATCGAACAGGGTCGGAAGCATGTATTCCCGCGTCGCCGCCGCAGGCCCGGCAGCGAGCAGCGCGCAAAACATCAGCCGCTTGAACATCAGCGTTATCCTATGGTCGTGCCGAACAGCCAGCCAATCGCGGCCGTCACGGTCATGGCGAAGCTGCCCCAGAATAGCACGCGCAGCACCGCTCTGCCTATGGGCGCCCCGCCGGCACGCGCCCCGACCGCACCCAGAACCGCCAGGGCAAGAAGGGTCGTAATCCAGACAATCAGGATGGTGTGCTGCCCCTGCGAGAGTACCGCCCCCGCAACAGGCACCGCTCCGGCCAGAGTGAAGGTCGCAGCAGAGGTGATCGCCGCCTGCATAGGATTCGCGCTGTGCACGTCGCTTAGCCCGAGCTCATCGCGGATATGCGCCCCGAGCGCATCATGTTCGGTCAGCTCGCGCGCGACCAGCATCGCTGTCTCGGGGCTCAGCCCGCGCGCCTCATAGATGCCGGACAGCTCTTCCAGCTCGACATGCGGATTCTCATCGAGAGCCTGGGTTTCGCGCCTAATATCGGCGCGTTCGATATCCGACTGGCTCGACACAGAGACATATTCTCCCGCCGCCATCGACAGCGCCCCGGCGGAAAGCCCGGCCAGCCCGGCGACGAGGACCTCCCCGGTGCCCGCCCCCGACGCCGCGACACCCGCAAGCAGCGAGGCAACCGAGACGATGCCATCATTGGCGCCCAGAACTGCGGCGCGCAGCCAGCCAGAGCGCGACACGTAATGCGGATCATCCGGATGCGCGTCGGGATGGGTATGACGTGACAATGCCGAAAATCCTTCTGGTCAGCCGCGCGCGCCGATCTGCGCCACGCCCATAATCTCCAGCACCTTCGCCTCGATGTCGGCGGCACTCATCGCAGCATCCTCATACATTGCAGCGGGACTGTTATGATCGATGAACGTATCGGGCAGCACCATCGAGCGGAATTTCAGCCCGTGATCGAACACCCCTTCATCCGCCAGAAGCTGCGCGACATGGCTGCCGAAGCCGCCCACCGCGCCCTCTTCGATAGTGATGAGCGCGCCGTGATCCGCGGCCAGTTTCAGGATCATCTCGCGATCGAGCGGCTTGGCGAAACGCGCATCGGCGACAGTGGGGGTGATCCCACGAGAGACGAGCGATTCGCGCGCCTTCATCACCTCCGATAGCCTTGTTCCGAATGACAGGATCGCCACGCCGCTACCTTCGGCCATGATGCGGCCCTTGCCGATCTCCAGGGGCTCTCCGCGCTCTGGCATCTCGACCCCGGCCCCTTCGCCACGCGGAAAGCGGAAGGCGATGGGCCCGTCGTCATGAGCGGCGGCCGTGGCGACCATATGGACCAGCTCTGCCTCGTCGGCGGCGGCCATGACCACCATGCCCGGAAGGCTGGCCATATATCCGACGTCGAACGAGCCGGCATGGGTCGCACCGTCAGCCCCGACCAACCCGGCACGGTCGATGGCGAAGCGCACTGGAAGGCGCTGGATCGCCACGTCATGCACGACCTGATCATAGCCGCGCTGCAGAAAGGTCGAGTAAATCGCGCAGAACGGCTTGATCCCGCCCGCGGCGAGTCCGGCAGAAAAGGTCACCGCATGCTGTTCGGCGATGCCGACATCGAAGCAACGTCGCGGGAAACGCTCGGCAAACAGATTCAGCCCGGTTCCGTCCGGCATCGCGGCTGTGACGGCCGCGATGCGGTCGTCCGACTCGGCCTCGCGAATCAGCGACTTGGCGAAAACGCTGGTATAGCTTGGCGCGTTGGATTTGGCCTTGGCCTGCTCGCCGGTCACCACGTCGAACCTGCCACGGGCATGGCCGCGATCCGCCGAACCCTCTGCGGGCGCGTATCCTTTGCCCTTTTTCGTGATCGCGTGGATCAGCACCGGCCCGGTCGCGCGCGTCTTGAGCGCGCGCAGCAGGGGCAGAAGCTGCTCCAGATCATGCCCGTCCACCGGTCCGATATAGGAAAAGCCGAGTTCCTCGAACAGCGTGCCGCCCACCGCCATGCCTTTCAGCATGTCCTTGGCCCGGCGGGCACCTTCCTGAAGCGGCTCGGGCAGAAAACCGACCGCGCCCTTGGCCATCGCCTTCAGCTCGTGAAACGGCCCCTCGGAATAGAGTCGCGTCAGATAAGACGACAGCGCCCCGGTCGGCGGCGCGATGGACATTTCGTTGTCGTTCAGGATCACGAAGAGCCGCTTGCCGAGATGCCCGGCATTGTTCAGCGCCTCGAAGGCCATCCCCGCCGACATGGCGCCATCTCCGATCACCGCCACCGCATCGCCGGGATCGCCGCCCAGTTCCCGCGCCATCGCGAAGCCGAGCGCCGCGCTGATCGAGGTCGAGCTGTGACCCGCCCCGAACGCGTCATAAGGGCTTTCCGAGCGTTTGGTGAAACCCGACAAGCCTCCGCCCATGCGCAGCGTGCGGATGCGGTCGCGGCGCCCGGTCAGGATCTTGTGGGGATAGCATTGATGGCCGACATCCCAGATGATCTTGTCGCGCGGGGCCTCGAACACGGCATGCAGTGCCACTGTCAGTTCGACCACGCCCAGCCCCGCGCCTAGATGACCGCCCGTTTCGCTCACGGCGCTGATCGTTTCGGCCCGCAGCTCTTCGGCGAGTTTCAACAGCTCGCGATCGCTCAGCGATTTGAGATCCGAGGGCAGGTTGACCCGGTCAAGCACAGGTGTCTTCGGGCGGTTTTGGCTCATCTTGGCGGCGCTTTCCGGGGCTTCAGCTTTGGCGATCGATAACGAAACGCGCCAGATCCCTCAAGTTTTCCGCCCTGTCACCATATGGTGACAATGCGTCGATCGCGCGCTCTGTCAGTTCAGTGGCGCGACGCCGCGCGTCTTCGAGACCGAGCAGCGAAACGAAGGTTGCCTTGCCAGCCTCGGCATCCTTGCCGACGCGCTTGCCGATCATGTCCTCGTCGCCTGTCACATCCAGCACATCGTCATGGATCTGGAAGGCCAGCCCAAGATCGGCCGCATAATCGCGCAGCTTCTCTCCGTCCTCTCCGGCAATCAGCGCACCGGCTTCGGCGGCGAAGATAATCAACGCGCCGGTCTTGGCGGCCTGCATCCGCTTGATCCCGGCCAGATCGAGCGGCGCCGTCGCCTGTTCGGCGGCGATGTCCAGCATCTGACCATGGACCATTCCGCTCGCCCCGACGGCTTGCACGAAGGCGCGGATCAGCCTCAGCCGCGCTGCATCATCCCCGATGGCGGGGTCAGACAGAAGCTGAAAAGCGAGGGTCTGGAGCGCATCGCCAGCAAGGATCGCCGTCGCCTCGGACCATTGCAAATGAACGGTCGGCATGCCGCGACGCAGATCGTCGTTATCCATGGCCGGAAGATCGTCATGAACAAGGCTATAGGCATGCAGCGCCTCGACGGCGGCTGCAACCGGCAGCGCGGCCTCTTCTGGCACATCGTGCAGCCGCGCCGATTCCATGACCAGAAAGGCGCGCAGCTTCTTGCCGCCGACACAGGCATAGCGCATCGCGTCGGCAAGTTCGCCCTTGGGCATGTCAGCCATGGCAGCGTCGAGACGTGCCTCCACCTTTGCCTTCACGGCCTCCATCTGTTCGTTCATCAAAGCCCCTCGGCCTTGGTCGTTCCGGTGGGCTGGCCCTGAGCCAGAGTGATCTTTTCGATCCGCTCCTCGGCGGCACGCAGCCGCGCCTCGCAATGGGCCCGCAGCTTGGCACCGCGCTCGTAAAGCTTGATCGAGTCCTCAAGCGTGGCGTTGCCGCTTTCCAGCTGAGAGACGACCTGCTCCAGCTCTTTCATCGCATCCTCGAAGGACATCTCCGCGATTTCACTCATCCTGCGCGCCTCATCAGGGTTTCAACATGCGCCCGGACAGAACTCCCGAGCGCCGCAAGGTTGTAGCCGCCTTCGAGGCAAGAAACCACCTTCGCGTTGTGGTTTTCCGCCGTTGAAAGGATCGCGTTGGTCAGCGCGGCGAAATCGGCCTCGCGCCAGTGCAGATCGGCAAGCGGGTCATCCGTATGGGCATCGAATCCGGCCGAGATGATAACGAGTTGCGGGGCAAAGCCATCGACCCGCGCCAGGATCGAGTCCCAGGCGGTGCGGGCCTCGCTCCCTGCCGAACCGGGCGGCAATGGCGCATTGACGACATTGTCGAACTCGCCGGTCTGGGACGCGTCGCCCGAACCGGGCCAGAGCGGCATCTGGTGGCTTGATGCGAACAGCGTTCGGCGCTCGTCCCACAGCAGCGCCTGCGTGCCATTGCCGTGATGCACGTCGAAGTCCAGAACCGCGACGCGATCGAGCCCGCGCGCGTCAAGCGCGTGCTTCGCGGCAATCGCCGCATTCGCGAAGATGCAGAACCCCATCGGCGTCTCGGCCTCGGCATGGTGGCCGGGCGGGCGCATGGCAACGAATGCATTATTCGACACGCCATCTAGAACCGCATCCACCGCTGCAACCGCACCGCCCGCACCGCGCAGCGCGGCCTCAAGGCTGTCCGGCGAAAGATGCGTGTCGCCATCCAGCATATGCCACCCTTCCTGCGGTATGGCCGCGCGAATCCGGTCGAGATAGCGCGCCGGGTGACAGCGCAGCAGCGCAGCCTCGTCTGCCTCGGGCGCGGCCCGCCGGTCGAGATCCAGATCGGACAGCGCCCCAATCACCGCTTCATGTCGCGCGACCTGCTCGGGGTGACCTGATGGCGTCACATGGCCTGCGGCGCTTTCGTGGGTAAATAGCAGCGTCACGCATACCTCCTCTGCCGAACCTTATCCCGCTTGTCGCGCCATGCTGCGCTCCGGGTCAATCCTTGCGTCCGAAGAGCCGCTCGATATCGTTCAGCGAAAGCTTCACCCATGTTGGCCGCCCGTGATTGCACTGCCCCGAGCGGGGCGTCCGCTCCATCTCGCGCAGCAGCGCGTTCATCTCGTCGGCGGTCATGCGGCGACCCGAACGGACCGAGCCGTGGCAGGCCATCGACGAGAGCACCGCATCGACCCGCGCCTTCAGCCGGTCGGACGCACCCTGATCGGCCAGATCATCGGCAATATCGCGGATCAGCGCCGCCGCATCCAGCTTGCCAAGCAGCGCAGGGATCTCCCGCACCGCGACAGCGCCGCCTCCGAAGGGTTCGACATGCAGCCCCAGAGCGGCAAGATCCTCGGCAACCGACAGCACGCGCGCGGCGTCTTCTTCCGGCAACTCGACGATCTCGGGGATCAGCAGCGACTGGCTGGTGATGCCGTTCTCGTCCGCAAGCGTCTTCAGCCGCTCATAGACGAGCCGTTCATGGGCGGCATGCTGATCGACAAGGATCATTCCGTCGCCGGTTTGCGCCACGATGTAGTTTTCATGAATCTGCGCCCGCGCGGCCCCAAGCGGTGCATCCGTCCCGAAATCACTTTCGGACACGGCTTCAAACCGGGCTGAGGGCGTCTCGGAGAAACCTTCAAAACCGGGAGCCTGCGCCTGATAGGCAGTCTGGATGGCCGCGCGGGACGGCGTGTTTGGGCGATACTCCATCTGATAACGGCGGGGCGCCTCGGCCTGCCCCCCGGTTTGAAAAGCCGCGAGGGTCGCCGCGCTCACCGTGTCTGATGCGCGGCGCGATTCACCCGCGAGGCTGTGGCGCAGGGTCGAGACCACCATGCCGCGCACAAGGGAGGGATCGCGGAACCGCACCTCGGCCTTGGCCGGGTGCACGTTCACATCGACGAATTGCGGATCACAATCCACGAACAGCACCGCAGCCGGATGCCGACCCGAGGGCAGAACGTCGAAATATCCGGCCCGCAGCGCGCCGGTCAGCAGCTTGTCCCGCACCGGGCGGGTGTTCACGAACACATGCTGCGCCACCGCCGCCCCGCGAGAATAGGTCGGCAGCGCGGCAAAGCCGGTCAGGCGGACCCCGTCGCGCTCGGCGTCGATGCGAATGGCGTTATCGATGAACTCGCGCCCCATCACCCGGGTCAGCCTTGCGTGGAGCGCGTCGAACAGGTCCCCCTGCTCCGCATCGGCGCGGAAGATCACCCGATCCTCGTCCGACAGGCTGAACGCCACCGAGGGCTCGGCCATGGCCAGCCGGCGGATCACATCCGCGATGGCCTGGGTCTCCGCCCGCTCACTGCGCAGAAATTTCAGCCGGGCGGGCGTGGCAAAGAACAGGTCGCGCAGTTCAACGACCGTGCCGCGATTCGCGGCGGCCGGGCGAACCGGATCGGCATGGCCACCGGTGACCCTGATTTCGGCCCCGTCCTCCCCCGCGCGCGAGGTGATGGTCAGCCGCCCCACAGCGCCGAGCGACGGCAAGGCCTCGCCACGAAAGCCGAAACTGCTGATCGCCAGCAGATCGGAACCGTCGATTTTCGACGTGGCGTGGCGCGACAGCGCGAGCGGCAGATCCTCCGCCGTCATACCGCAACCGTCATCGGCGACCCGGATCAGCGCCTTGCCGCCTTGGGCAATGGTCACATCCACTCGCCGCGCCCCGGCATCGAGCGCGTTTTCGACAAGTTCCTTCACCGCCGAGGCCGGGCGCTCGACGACCTCCCCGGCGGCGATCCGATTGGCGACGCCGTCATCGAGCTGGCGGATCACCGGGCGTATATGGGGGCTGTGCGTGTTCATACCCCAATATCTAGCAAGTTCTGGATGAGCATGAAATGATTCGCATGATCAGCCTTCGATAAGCGGAAACCCCCGATCAGGGGCATCGCGTTATCCTTGCAGCGGAACATATTCCGTCTGGACCCAGGAGAATTCCGATGAAGAAAATGACTGTCATTCTGATTTGCGGCGCAACCCTCGCCCTCGCTGCCTGCGGGGAAAACACCGCTACCCGCGCCACAACCGGAGCCGCCACCGGAGCAGTGGTCGGCGGGGCGCCCGGCGCCGTCGTGGGCGCTGCGCTTGGCGGAACCGGCGCGGTTCAGGTCGAATAACCGACCCCGGCGCATCCAGAGCGCCGCGCCGCCCCGAACGGGAGGTGCGGCGTTACCTTACAGACCGGGCCTATTCCACGGCGTCGGACCCCTCGCTTCCGGGATCGGAATCCACACCCTCGGGCTGGCCGACCAGCACGAATTGCAGCGCCTCTGCATCCAGCCATTTATCGGCGACTCGCGCCACGTCATCGGCGGTGACCGCTTCGATCATGGCGTTTCGTGTGTCCGGATAGTCGATGGGCAAGCCGATCAGCTGCATCCCGGCGAGAATTCCCGCGATTTTGCCATTGCCATCCCAGCGCAACGGATATTCACCGGTGAGATAGGTCTTGGCATCGGCCAGCTCCTGCTCGGTCACGCCTTCCGACATGCGCGCCCATTCCTGCCGCACCAGCTCGACCGCCTCGGCAACCGATCCGTTGGAACTTGCCATGCTGCCCTGCCATGTCGGCCCGTAAAGCGCGTTCACCAGCGAGGTATAGACGCCGTAGGTCAAGCCGCGCTTCTCTCGGATCTCTTCCATCAGCCGCGACGAGAACCCACCGCCGCCGAGGATATGATCGGCCACGAAAGCCGCGAAATAATCGGGATCATCCATCTCGGGGGCAGGCTGAACGAAGCCGACCACCGTCTGCGGACTGTCCCATTCGATCAGTTCCAGACCGCCATCCGAAAGGAACTCGGCCTGTTCGGGCAAGGGCGCGGTTCCGGTCTCGGGGATGCCACCGAGGATCTCGTCAATCAGCATTCCCAGATCTTCTGGTGAGACATCCCCCGCCGCGCCAACCACGACACGATCACGCGCGACGACCCTGTTCAGCGCCTCGACCATATCCTGCGGGCCAAGCGGCGCCACAGTTTCAGCAGTGCCATTGATCGAGCTGCCGTAGGGATGCGCGCCGAACACAGCCTTGGCGGCTGCCTTGCGCGCAATGCTTTGCGGATCGGTGTCTTCCGAGCGAATCACCGCCATGACCTGACCCTTGACCCGCTCGACCGCGTCTTCGTCAAAGCGCGGCTCGGTCAGCGCATCGCGCAGCAGCTTTGCCGCCTCGTCGCGGTTTTCGGTCAGGAAGCGGGCCGACACGGTCAGCGCGTCGTCGCCGACATCGAAGGTGATCCCCGCCCCAAGCTCTTCCAAAGCGGCGGCGAAGGCGGTGGCATCCATCTCAGCCGCGCCCTCTTCAAGCGTATGGGTCATCAGATTGATCGCACCGCGCTTGCCCGGCGCATCAAGGCTAGCGCCCCCGCGAAAGGCGAAGTTCAGCGCGATGAAGGGGATCGAATCGTCCTCGACCAGCCAGGCCTCGATGCCGCCCGGCGAGGTCACCTGCTGGATATCGATGGCGCGGGCCGGACCGCTGAGGGCCAGAGCGGTCGCCGTCGCGGCTATCAGGCGCAAAAAGCTCATTCGCTGATCTCCTCGGTGTTGGCTTGCGGAAGGTCGGACGCATCGGCAGCGGCGGGCTCGGCTGCAAGCCCAGCGCCCGCCGCGCCGTTCTGATCCGTCGGCTTCGTGGGATCAGTGGCCTTGTCGGTGGGGCTTGCAGGGGATGTGGTAGTGCTTTCCGGCGCAGATTCGGCCTGAATATCGGGGTTCCCCGCCGCGGGCGGCAGCAGCCAGCCGGTGACGCTCGCCGTGCTGTTCAGCACCAGATCAGCCGCCGCCATGACATCCTCTTCGGTCACCTCGGATAAAAGCGCGGTCCAGCCGTCGACATCCTCGACACTCAGCCCGGTCGCGAGACCCTGTCCGTATTGATAGGCCCGGCCCCGCGCGGAATCCTGTTCATAGATTTGCGCCGCCCTGATCTGGGTCTTGACCCGTTCAAGCTGCGCCGGATCCGGCCCTTCCGCCAGGAACTCCGCCAGCACCTCGTCAAGTGCCGCCTCGGCCTCGTCCAGATCGGCGCCCTGCACCGGAGCCATCGAGATGTAGAAGCTCGTCGGATCGACCGCATAGCCATCATAGCTCGTCCCGACATACAGCGCTTTGCCGGTCAGGACCAATTCCTGCGCCAGCACCGAGGTCTGCGGCGACCCGCCAAGCAGCTCCGACAGCACGGTCAGCGCCGCGGCGGTTTTCTGATCGCCGGGATTACGCTCTGGCACAAGGATGCTGCGCACCAGCGAGGGCTGCGGCACGCGCGGATCTGTCATCTGTAAGCGGCGCGGCGCGCGCTGCTCCGGCTCTTGCGGACGTGTGTCGCGGGCGACCTCTTCCTTGGGCGGGATCGGGCCGTAAAATTGCTCGGCCAGTTCGCGGGCACGCTCGGGCGTCACATCGCCTGCAAGGATCAGGATCGCGTTGTTCGGCGCGTAATAGCGGTCGTACCAGTCCAGAGCATCTTCTCGCGTCAGCTCCATCATCTCGGCCCGCCAGCCGATCACCGGCCGGCCGTAAGGGTGGTTAAGATACTGCGCCGCGCTGCGCTCCTCGCCGAACAGTGCCGCGGGATTGCTGTCGGTGCGCTGCGCGCGTTCTTCCAGAACCACCTGCCGCTCGGCCTGCCAGTCTTCCTCGCCGATCCGGAGATTCTGCATCCGGTCTGCCTCCATCTCCATGATGAGCGGGAGACGGTCGCTCGCGATCCGCTGAAAATAGGCGGTGTAATCATAGCTGGTGAAAGCGTTGTCGCTGCCACCATTTGCGGTGACAGTCTGCGAGAACTCGCCCGATTCGAGCGTGTCGGTGCCCTTGAACATGAGATGTTCGAGATAATGGGCGAGGCCCGTCTTGCCCGGTTCTTCATCGGCAGAGCCGATCTTGTACCAGACCATCTGCACCACGACCGGAGCGCGATGATCCTCGATCACCACCGCCTCCATGCCGTTATCCAGCGTGAAATAGCCGACATCCTCGGGGGTGTCGGCGGCGGCTCGGGTGGCAGTGACAGAGGTGACGGCCAGACAAAGGGCCAGGCTGAGCGCGCGCATCGGCGATCCTTTCGCGGTTCAGAAGCAGCGCGAGAATGACGTCGCGCGAAGTGGCGGGCAAATCACGAGCGGGTGACCGCGCTGCGACGTTTCGCCCGACGCGGCGGGCGTCAGTCCAGCAGAGGCGGCGCGCTTGGCGTGCGCGCCCCGGCCCGGCGCCAACGCTCATTCTCGGCCCAGCTGTCAAGCGTCATCGGCGCATAGGCGCGATAATAGACATCAGTCCGCGCCCAGGTTTCAAGCAGGCGGCGCGAGTTGTTCGAACGCCATTCGACATCCTCCTCGGCGAGCTGCGCACGGATATTCCCCGAAACGCCAAGCCGCGAGGCGTGGTTGACCAGAGCGCCATCCGCCGCGCCGATCCCGGTCGGCGCCAGACGTTCGGGATTGCCGCCAAGCGCCGCGACCGCATCGCCCTGCGGATTGGGGTCGGTGCGGTTCACGCTGCCCGGCGTCGGCTGAGGCAGTTGATTCAGATCCGGCGGCAGGGTCAGCGGACGGGTCGGCACGATGGCGAACTCATCGGGCGTATCGCGCCCTGCACTGATGTTGTGCAGCTGCGGATCGTTGGAACAGGCCGCCAGCGCCGCCGTCCCGATCAGTGCCCAGATTGCCCGCATACCGGTCCCCCGTTCTTCATTGCTGCCCGTTCTAGCCGGATTTTCCGGGCGCGTCACGGGTCTTGTCCTTCCCCGCATCCGCGCCCTGGGGCGGTTGCAGGATCAGCCCTATGGCGCCGGCAAAGATCGAAATATCCGCGACGTTGAAGCTATAGGGATTCTGCCAGTTCGGCAGCGACATGTTCAGGAAATCCGCCACCGCGCCATAGGCGATGCGGTCGATCACATTCCCGATCGCGCCGCCGATCAAAAGCCCCGCCGCAAGCTGCGGAAACCAGCCCGGCCGCACGCGACGCATCCACAGGATGACCCAGGCGCACACGGCGAGCGCAATGGCGATCAAAAGCCAGCGGACCAGACTCTCGGTCGAGCTGAACAGCCCGAAATTCATCCCCTGGTTCCACGCCATGCGCAGGTTGAGCCAGGGCGGCAACACGTCGATCTCGCGAATACGATCGAGCCGCAGCACGTGGACGACGTAATATTTCAGCGCCTGATCCAGCAGGATGATGACGCCAGCGACCCAGACCATCACGGAAAGTGTATTCGGCGCGGGCGCCCCTTTGCTGCGACGCGTCGTGGCGGTGGTCTTTCCGCTCTTGCCGGTCTTGGCTCCGGCGGGTTTGGTGCTGTCTTTCGCCATCAGTGCCTGAAATGCCTTTGCCCGGTAAAGACCATCGCGATACCGCGCGCATCGGCGGCAGCAATCACTTCGGCATCGCGCATCGAGCCGCCCGGCTGGATCACCGCCTCGGCACCGGCATCGGCAAGCGCCTCGACCCCGTCTGCGAAGGGAAAGAACGCGTCCGATGCGACCGCGGCCCCGGTGGTCAGCGGCAGGGGCAACGCCAGAGCCTCGGCCATGTCTTCAGCCTTGCTGCGTCCGATCCGGGTCGAATCGACGCGGCTCATCTGCCCGGCGCCGATGCCCACGGTCGCCAGATCCTTTGCATAGACGATGGCGTTGGATTTCACATGTTTTGCGACCGTCCAGGCAAACAGCAGATCGGCCAACTCGGCCTCGCTCGGCTGGCGCTTTGTGACGACCTTCAGCTCTGGCAGCGTGACCCGGCCGTTGTCGAGCGACTGCACCAGGAAACCGCCCGCCACCTGACGGAACGCAGTTCCCCCCGCGCCCGGATCGGGCAGCCCGCCCGTGGTCAGCAGCCGCAGATTCTTGCGCGCGGCGAAGACCTCGCGCGCCTCGTCAGAGGCATCCGGCGCGATCACCACCTCGGTGAATATTTCGGTGATCGCGCGAGCCGTGTCGGCATCCAGCGTCTGGTTCAGCGCGATGATGCCGCCAAAGGCAGAGGTCCGGTCGCAATCGAAGGCGCGGCGATAGGCTTCGGCGGCGCTATCGGCACGTGCCACGCCGCAGGGATTGGCATGCTTGATGATCGCGCAGGCCGGCCCCTCGGACGGGTCGAACTCGGCGACCAGTTCAAAGGCGGCATCGGTGTCGTTGATATTATTATAGGACAGCTCCTTGCCTTGCCATTGCCGGGCGGTGGAGACGCCGGGCCGGGTCTCGCCGGTGACATAGAAGGCCGCCCGCTGATGCGGGTTCTCGCCATAGCGAAGCCCCTGCGCCAGCGTGCCCGCGAAGCTGCGGCGGCGCGGCGCATCCATGCCCGTCGCTTCCGCCATCCAGTTCGACACGGCTGTATCGTAAGCCGCGGTACGGGCATAAGCGGTCTGCGCCAGGCGTTTGCGCGTGTCCAGGTCCAGCCCGCCATCTGCCTCGAGCTGCTCCAGCACCAAGGCGTAATCCTCGACATCGACGACCACGCCGACGAAGGCGTGGTTCTTTGCAGCGGCGCGGATCATCGCCGGCCCGCCAATATCGATATTCTCGACGCATTCCTCGTAATCAGCGCCTTTGGCGACGGTTTCCTCGAACGGGTAGAGATTGACCACCAGCAGGTCGATCATACCGATCCCGTGCTCCGCGGCGGCTTTCTGATGCGCCTCGTCATCGCGCAGCGCCAGCAAACCGCCGTGAACAACAGGGTGCAGCGTCTTGACCCGGCCATCCATCATCTCGGGGAAGCCCGTCGCCTCGGACACGTCCTTCACGACGATCCCCGCGTCGCGCAACGCTTTCGCGGTGCCGCCGGTGGACAGGATCTCGACCCCCTTCGCTTCCAGCGCCTTGGCGAAGTCGATCAGCCCGGTCTTGTCGGAGACAGAGAGCAGGGCACGTTTCAGCGGGACGAGATCTTGGGGCATTTTTCCTGAGAGTGGCAGCTTCGGATTGCCGCCTAGCTAGCGCCTGCCCGCATGAAGGTCCAGCCAATCTGCACCGCAGGCGCGGTCAGCCTGTGGCTCAGCACGATCTGCGTCGAGGCGAGCGGCTCGGGCAGGCCAGCCTCCAGATAGCCCGATGGCTCCAGCCGTAGCTCGGCGGTGAGATCATGGCTGAAATACCATTCTTCGTTGCCGGGCAGCATCAGCCGCACCGCGTCGCCGTCATGCAACGCCTCGACATCCGGGTGTAGCTGGAAGCGGATGTCATAACCGATCCCATTTGGCGCAGCGTCCAGAACCCGGCCCAACGTCTCCTGCGCATCCTCGTCAAGCGCGGCAAGCGTGTCGTCGCCGCGCAGCTCGTCGCCATCGGGAGACAGATACAGCTCACGTAGATGGGTGAGCCCGTGCGTCCCCAGCCAGGCGTCGTGGCCGGCGAGGATCGTATCCGGCTCGCGGGGGGGCGGTGGCGGCGTATCGGCGGGCATCAGATTGCCCTCGATATCGCATCGCCCGGCCCAGACCCGCTGCGGCAACAGCGTCAGCCGTTCGTGACCCTGCCCGTCGGGCGGCAGCAGCTTCGCGGAGCTGAGACCAGAGAGACACAGCGTCGAATGACAGGCGGTGGCGCGGCTGGCGCGTGACCAGGCCGGGCCGAAGAGCCGTCCCGAGCCGCAATTCACCACCATTGGATGACGGGCCGAGGTGAACTCGAGACCGAGTGTCGAGGCATGGGCTTGCGCTGCCGCCGGTCCGGCGGGCGGCGCGGCGGCATCCAGCACCACCGTGGCACGCGACCGCGCCAGCCGCGCAAACCCCATCGGGTGACCCGGTGCGATCTCGCCCCCGCGCGAGGCAGCGCGCAGGCTATGATCGAGACGTCCTGACGGGCCGCGCCCGCCGCCGTGATAGCGGGGCATACCGCCATCGGCATGGCGCAGCGCCCGCAGGATCGGCGCAATGTCTTCTATCGTCTCGGTGACCGGCTGAGGCAGCGCATGCCCCGTCTCGGCAGCGGTGGCCTTGACCCAACCGAGCAGCGACAGACAGGACAGCAGCGCCTCGGGGCAGCGGCTGCGCAGCACACCCTTCCGGATGCTCGGCTCCATATCCGCGGCGAGCGCGTCGAGCGCCGGGGCCACGCGATCCTCTGCTCCCTTCAGACGCATCGCCGCGATCGCCCTGCCCCCCAGCGCCTCGATCCGAGGAAGGCCGGCGGGGATATCGGCCCGCTCAAGATAACCGAGCTGGGCGTGCAGGCTGTCGAAAAGCGGCTGCGCGCCGTCTCGGTCTAGCCCGGGCATGATCTGGCCGGCATGAAACAGCCAGCGCAGCACGCGGCGGCCTGTCACATCGGCGCGCCAGACGACATCGTGGCTGATCTCGGGGACGCGGCGATGCGCGGCGATCCAGCCCAACACCCTGCTCTGCGCCAGATCTCGCGCCCTGGCGCTGCCGACCGCCGCCAGATCGTCGAGCCAGCCGAACCCGTGCAATTCGGCCGCATCGACATCCTCCGCACCGGCGCCGCGAAACGGATCGCCTTCGACAACGCCGCCGGTCAGAGGCAGCACGCCCTCGATCATCTGCTGGCCGCGCGTCGCAGATCCGAGACTGCGGGGCTCGGGTCGCTTGACGAAACCATGAGGGCGCGGGGCATCATTCATGGCGCGAACTTACCGGCGCGTTCAGGGCTTGCGCAAGCGGGCGATGAAGAACCCGTCCATCCCGCCAAGCTCAGGCCAGTAATCGGCGCGCAACCGCAGCCCCCCGCCCTCGGTGATCCAGCCCGCCGCGATGCCGGGAAGATCCGGCGTTTCTACAGCAAGACCGGGGTGCCGACGCAGCGCGGCGGCAAGCTGATCCTCGCCCTCGGCGGTCAGCAGCGAGCAGGTGGCGAAAACCAGCCGCCCGCCCGGCTTCAACATCCCGAGAGCGCGGTCGATCAGCCGCTCCTGCAATGAGGCAAGCGCGGGAATGGCCGAACCGTCGCGAATCAGCGGCAGGTCGGGATGCCGCCGGATCGTCCCGGTGGCAGAGCACGGCGCGTCCAGAAGGATCGCGTCGGGCGGAGCGGTCGGGGACCAGTCGAGCGCGTCCGCCGCGACCACCTCGGCGCGCAATCCGCAGCGGTCGAGATTTTCGCGCAGCCGCACGAGCCGGGCCTCTGAAATATCGACCGCCGTGACCTCTGCCCCTGCCGCGGCGATCTGCAATGTCTTGCCGCCCGGCGCCGCGCAGAGATCCACGATCCGCTCACCCTGCTTCGGCTCCAGCCAACGCACGGCCAGGGCAGCGGCAGCATCCTGCACCCACCAGTTCCCGTCCACATATCCCGGCAGCGCGCTGATCTGACCGGCATCGCGCAGGCGGGATGATCCGGTCGGCAATGCCTCGCCCGGCGCTTCGGCCTGCGGCTTCGATGTCAGATCGACCGGAGCGCCGTTCTGATGGGCGGTTTCGATGGATAGCGCCACATCCTCCCCCCAGGCGGCGATGACCGGGCCGCGCAGCCAGTCGGGCATCTCTTCGGGAGGCAGCGTCGCCCATTCCGCGCCCTGCGCCGAGATTTTGCGCAGCACCGCGTTGACCATGGCCGCGGCTGCCCGGCCCTTCGGACCTTTGCTGCGCATCAGACCAACCGCCGCGTTTACCACGCCGTGGGGTGCCTCGCCCATCTCCAGCAATTCGACCGCCCCAAGCCGCAGCACGTCGAGCACTTCGGGACGCGGCTTTTTCGACAGATGCTGAGCCAGCAACGTGTCAGCCCGGTCGATATTGCGCAGCACGCCAAGCGCCAGACGCTGCGCCCGCGCCCGCTCATGCGGGGCCAGTCGGGCCAATGCGCCCGACTGTTCGGTCAGGGCCACGCCATCCCGCACCCCCGCAATCAGCCGCAATGCGCCCTTGCGGGCGGCATCCTGTCGCGGCGGCTGTGGCTTTGCCTTGTTCAAACCCGGCCCTTTCCCTAGATTTCGTCGTGTTACCGCAATGAAGGGCCGTCTGCCATGACCGAGAATCGCGAATTGCCGCCCGCAGCGCAGCGCGCGCTCGCCGAGGCCGAAGAGCGCCGCCGCAAGGCCAGGCCGCTCGATCTGCCAACGGAACTCGGAGGCCGCGACGGGCCCGAGGCGGTCCGCTATGGCGATTACGAAAACAAGGGCCGCTGCGTCGATTTCTGAGCGGCCCCAACCCTAAAGCGTCAACCCTTCGGGATCGCCAAGCCCGTTCATCCGGCAGCAGGCGGTGAGCGTGTTGGCCAGCAGGCAGGCGATGGTCATCGGCCCGACACCGCCCGGAACCGGGGTGATCGCATCCGCGACCTGTGCGGCGCTGTCGTAATCCACATCGCCAACCAGCCCGTCCCCGGTGCGGTTGATGCCTACGTCGATCACCGTTGCGCCGGGCTTGATCCAGTCGCCTTTCACCATGCCCGGAAGTCCCACCGCTGCCACGACGATATCGGCGCGGCGGACCACCTCGGGCAGGTCTCGCGTGCGGGAATGGGCCACGGTCACGGTCGCATTCTCTGCCGTCAGCAGCGCTGCCATCGGTTTGCCGACGATGTTCGAGCGCCCGATCACCACCGCGTCCTTGCCGGACAGATCCCCCAGCCGATCGCGCAGCAGCATCAGGCAGCCAAGCGGCGTACAGGGCACCATCGCCCGCTGCCCGGTCGCCAGCCGCCCGGCATTGGCGACGGTGAAGCCGTCCACATCCTTGCGCACGGCGATAGCGTTGATGATCTCGGATTCGTCGATATGCGGCGGAAGCGGGAGCTGGACAAGGATACCGTGCACCTGCTCATCGGCGTTCAGTCGCCCGATCAACGCCAGAAGCTCGGATTGCGAGGCATCGGATGGCAGCCGGTGCTCGAAGCTCTGCATCCCCGCTTCCACCGTCTGTCGATGCTTCGAGCGGACATAGATCTGGCTTGCCGGGTCATCGCCCACCAGCACCACCGCGAGGCCGGGGGTGATGCCGTGCTCTTGCTTGAGCGCGGCGACCTGATCCGCGATCCGGCCGCGCATCTGTGCCGCAAATCCTTTGCCGTCAATCCGCGTCGCCGTCATCTTCGCTCCGAAAGCCGCCTGTCTTCGGGCGTCGGATTAGTCGATCCTCGCGACAATATCCACCGGAAGTTGCGCCGCTCAGCCCTCGACCGAGCTTGCGGCGCCTGCCGCGCCGTCGCGCAGATACCGCTCTTCCTGGGCGATGAAATGCTCCATCATCAACCGCCAGATCCGCTCGGCCAGATTCGGGTCCAGCCCTGCCTCACGCGCCCGGCTGCGAGCGAGACCGGCGACCTCCTCGACCCGCGCTTCGATCCGTGCGGGCAACCCGTCCCGCGCCTTGATCCGCGCTGCGCGGTCGATCAGCGCGCTTCGCTCGGCCAGCAAAGCGATGAGTCGCGCATCCAGCTCGTCAATGCGCAGGCGCAGCGCGGTCATGTCGGGGATGTCGTCATGGGTCATTCCCAACTCATGCCCGCAGGACGGCGCGCGCGCAAGGCCCGGCGTTGCGAAAATGCCGCAGCGCAGCACCACACATTGACGTGACGGAACGCGGGGCGGTGGTCCGCGTTTTACCCATGCGAGCGGCCAGACGCCGCAGTGAAAGGACGCGCTATGGAAAAGCTTGGCGTCATCATCAATCTCGGATTTGGGCTTGCCCTGATTGCGGGCACAGCCGTCCTTATGGTGATCTGAACCTATCCGCCCCGGAATCGGGCGGCGGAGGCGGATATGGAAAAGCCCCGGCAGAGCCGAGGCTTTGGGATCTCAAACCTGCATGGAAATCAGGCTTGCGGCACCGGCGCGGGCGCGCCGCCGCCATCCTGTGGGCGGCCCGCCTTGGACACCGAGCTGACTTGCGGGATACCTGAGGATGGGGTGTCGTCATCCCCGCCGAGCGATTCGCCGCGGATCACCTTGCCGATCTCTTCGCCGGTCAGCGTCTCGTATTCCAGCAAACCCTGGGCAAGGCGTTCGAATTCTTCTTCCTTGTCGATGAGAATCTGGCGGGCCTCTTCATAGCCCTGCTCAATCAGGTCATGGACCTCCTGCTCGATCAGCTCCTTGGTGGCCGCTGACACAGAAAAGCCGCCGGTGTTGCCCGAATAGCCCTCATGCGCTTCGGCATAGTCGATATTGCCGACCTTATCAGACATGCCCCAGCGCATTACCATGGCGCGGGCCAGCTGGCTGGCCTGTTGGATATCGCCGGCAGGACCGTTCGAGACACCCTCTTCGCCGTATTTGATGATCTCGGCCGCCTTGCCGGCCATGGTCATGGTCAGCTTCTGCTTGGCCTCGTCCTTGTGGAAGTTCAACCGGTCCATCTCGGGCAGGCTGACCACCATGCCAAGCGCGCCGCCGCGCGGGATGATCGTCGCCTTGTAGACCGGATCGCATTTCGGCAGCGAAAGACCGACGATGGCATGACCGGCTTCGTGATAGGCGGTCTTTTCCTTTTGTTCGGGCGTAAGCACCATGGACCGGCGTTCTACCCCCAGCATCACCTTGTCCTTGGCGTTCTCGAAATCTTCCATGGTCACGAAACGCCGCCCGATCCGCGCAGCGGTCAGCGCGGCTTCATTCACCAGGTTCATCAGATCCGCCCCCGAAAAACCGGGAGTGCCGCGCGCAATGATGCGCAGATCGACATCAGGGCCCTGCGGGACCTTCTTGGCGTGAACGCCAAGGATCTTTTCGCGGCCCTTGATGTCCGGGTTGGGCACATGGATGTTCCGGTCAAAGCGCCCCGGCCGCAGCAAAGCGGGATCGAGCACATCCTTGCGGTTCGTCGCAGCAATGATGATGACGCCGTCATTCGCGTCGAAACCGTCCATCTCGACAAGCAGCTGGTTCAGCGTCTGCTCGCGTTCGTCATTGCCGCCGCCGATACCGACACCACGCGCACGGCCCACCGCGTCGATCTCGTCGATGAAAACGATGCAGGGGGCGGATTTCTTGGCCTGCTCGAACATGTCGCGGACGCGGCTCGCACCGACACCGACGAACATTTCAACGAAATCCGAGCCCGAGATGGTGAAGAACGGCACGCCTGCCTCACCGGCGATGGCGCGGGCGAGCAGGGTCTTACCCGTGCCCGGAGGACCGACCAGAAGCGCGCCTTTGGGGATCTTGCCGCCAAGGCGGCTGAATTTCTGCGGGTTGCGCAGGAACTCGACGATCTCTTCCAGCTCTTCCTTGGCCTCGTCGATACCGGCCACGTCATCGAAGGTGACCCGGCCGTGCTTCTCGGTCAGCAGCTTCGCGCGCGACTTGCCGAAGCCCATCGCGCCGCCTTTGCCCCCGCCCTGCATGCGGTTCATGAAGAAGATCCAGACCCCGATCAGGAGGATGAAGGGCAGCCACACGCCGAGAAACGACATGAAGCCGGATTGCTGCTGCGGCTCGACCCGAACCTCGACATTCTTGGCGATCAGATCGCCCGCGATTTCTTCGCCCTGGGGGCGCACGGTCGAGAACTGTCCGCCATCGCTGGTGGTCAGGAAAATATCCTCGCCGTCGATCGTCACCGTCGCGACCTGATCGTTTTCCACCCGCTCGATGAAGTTGGAATAGCTGATCTGCCTGCTGTTCATCTGCGACGCGCCGTCGCTGAACAGGTTGAACAGCATCAGGATCATCAGGAACAGGACGACCCAGAAGGCGATGTTGCGTGCGTTACCCAAAGGGCTTCCTCCGACGGGATTTGGAAAATGCTTTGCCGAGAAAATAGGGATTCGCAGCCGGGGTTCAATGGCCAAGCAGGATTCGGCGGAAATCCGTCATGTTGCGGAGAGGCTCTGCCGACACCCCCTGTTGCGGGGCAAGGGCGGGCAGGACGCGCATCTCGCCGCGCATGACGGCGGGCATCGCCTGCGCCTCGAGATGGGTGTGACCGGCGCTGCGCCAATCCGCGCCGGACAGATCATCGCCAGCTGCAGTCACGGAATCGCCCGGTTGCAGCCCGCCGATCCGCCAGCGATCATCCCAGAGATCGCCGCTCAGCACGCCGCGCAGCGCGGCGGCGGGCTCGCGATGGATCAGCAGGATGCGTCCCGGGTCAAGCACCGCGCCATCCAGTGTGACCCGCGCGCCGTTCTCCAGAGATTTCAGCGCATTCTCGACCCCAGCGCGGCGCGGAGGATAGGCAGCGCCGGTGACGAATCGCACCGCCGCGACGATCAGCCGCCGCCGCAGCTCCATCGCCGCCGCATCGAACGCGGCCCGGTCGAGCCGCAGCGCGCCCGCCTGTGCCTCGGCACCCGCCAGCAGCGGCGCCATCGCCGCATCAAGCGCCGCGCGCGCCGTGGCGAGATGCCCCGCCGATTGCGCCAGCTGCGCTGGATCCAAGCCGAGCGTCGCCATCGCTCGGCGGATTCGCGCGCGTTCAAAGCTCAGATTCTCGTTGCTGGGGTCCTCGATCCAGGTTGCGCCCTGGTGTCTCAGCCAGTCGCGCAGCTCTTCACGGCCGATTTCCAGCAATGGGCGCAGCCACAGCATCCCCTCCGCCTCGCGTCGCGCCGACATTGCCGCCAGCCCGTCAATCCCCGCCCCGCGCGACAATCGCATCAGCAGGGTTTCGGCGACATCGTCCCGGGTGTGGCCAAGCGCCACCGCAGCAATGCCCTGCCTGCGCGCCCATGCGCCAAGCAGCCGCAGCCGCGCCGCGCGGGCATTGGCCATGAGATTGCCGTCATGCGTGAAATCGCGCCAGGGCAGAACCTCATGCGCGATTCCCAGCGTTGCCGCGCTTTGCCCCGCAAACCCGGCCTCCCGAGCCGATTCGGGGCGCAGCCCGTGATCGACCGTCGCCGCACTCAGCCGGACACCCGAGCGCGCGGCCCAATCTGAGGCAAGCCGAAGCAGCGCCACCGAATCACCGCCGCCCGACAGCGCGATGCCCAGATGCGACGCCCCCGCGCTCAGTTGGTCCAGCGCCGCGAAGGCGCGAAGCGTGACCGTTTCGGGAACAGCCGTCACCCGTCCCGGTCCGAGGGCGCAAAATCCTCGCAGCCCGCGTCCGCTTCGAGGGTCGCGGCATCCGTGGCTTCGGGCGCGTCGGGAAAACGGCGCGTCAACTCGCCCAGATACGGACAGGCATCGCTGGCATCGCCAATCTGCGCCACGGCCCGCGACAGCGCGATCAGGCTGCGCGGCGCGAAAGCCCCATCCGGCTCGGCGGAAAAAGCCCGCAGCCAGGCCTCGGCGGCCTGTTCCGTTGCGCCGCCCTCCTGCCGGGCGACGCCCAGCAGAAACAGCGCCTCGGCAGTCAACGGGCCGCCGGCATGAGCCTGAACCAAATGGTCAAGCTGTTCGCTCGCCGCTGCCCATGCACCCTCGTCGATGGCCGCGCGCGCCGCAGCGATCTCGCGCGCCTCTTCTTCGGTCGGAGGCGTGCCATTGCCCGACGGCTCCTCGGGCGGCGGCAGCGTGGCGGTGCTGATGTCCGAGGGCAGATCCGCCGGCGGCGGCACCTGCCCGAGAAGCGCCTCACCCGTGGCCTGCCGACCCAGTTCGCGCGTCATCAGCGCGCCCAGATCGCAATTTTCATCCAGCTCGCACAGGCGGAACTCGATATCGCCCACCCGGTTCGAACCATCCGCGACGACCTTGCGGATGCGGTTCGACAGAAGTTCGGTCTGCTCGGTCAGAATGGCGATGCGCGCTTCGAGCGCGTTCATCCGGTCAATCGCGCTGTCGCCGCCCGCGGCGGAAAACCCCTGCGCCCCAGAAGCAATCAACTCTGCTCTCAGCGATTGCAGATCGGCGGCGACCGCGCGCAGATCCTCCTGCATGTCGGCCAGGGTTGCGGGATCAACGTCCGGGCGGGCGGCCGCGTTCGCCTCTGCCACCTCTCCCGCCAGCTCGACGTTGTCGGGCACAGCCTCCAGCCCTTCGATCAGGGCCGGATCATCCAGCGCGGTCGCGCCGGGCATCTTGACCTCCTGCGCGATGAGCGGCAAGGCCAGCCCCGACATCAAGGCCGCGATAGCCAGGCTGCGCATCAGACGCCTGCTTGGCTCTGCTGGACGACGGTCACGGCGCGGCGGTTTCGCGCCAGGCAAGATGCCTCGGACGCGCAGATCGATGCCGGACGTTCCTTGCCATAGGATACGGTGCTGATCCGCCCGGCCTCGACACCTTTCGACACGAGGTATTCGCGGACCGAGGTCGCGCGCCGCGCGCCGAGGGCGAGGTTGAATTCACTGGTGCCGGGTTCGTCGGCATGGCCTTCGACCGTGGCCCGCGCGCCCTGGTTCTGCGCCAGCCACGCCGCCTGGCGGGTCAGCGTCTGACGGGCATCGTCGGATAAGGTGGCCTGAGTTTCTTCGAAATACACCGTGTCGCCCACCGCCGCGAATTCGGTCCCCGGGTCGGGCGCGACCGGCACCGGATCGCCCGGCAGACGCTGCCCGGCCACATTCACATCGCCCCGATAGACGGCCACGCCACCAGGCCCCGTCACATAGTTGTCGGTCACGGGTGCAGAGACGATCTGCCGGTCACCGGGCATATCGCACGCCGACAGCACCGCCACGGCAGCGATCGTCGTCAAGGTCACTCGCATCTGTCTGTTCCTCGGACTGTTCACGGCAGCAGCGGACCCCAGGCAGGGTCGGATGCCGCGTCATTCAGCGCCACAGGTCGCATGTTTCGCCCCGTTATGTCTACAGAATGCAACCTCGGCGTCGCGTCTTCGCCGCCAGAGCGTGTGAAGATCAACACACGCCCGTTCGGTGCCCAGCTCGGACCGCTGTCGGTTTCGCCCTCGGTCAGCAGACGCTCGCCCGAGCCGTCGGGGCGCATCACGCCGATGGCCGAGCCGGTCTTGCCGCTGCGGGTGAAGGCGATCCGATCTCCGCGCGGAGACCAGGCCGGCTCGCCATATCCCCCGCCGCCATTGCCAAAGCTGATCCGCGTTACCTCGGCTCCGTCGGCGCGCATCACGTAAAGCTGCGAGTTGCCGGAGCGATCGCTTTCAAAGACGATGCGCTGCCCATCGGGTGACCATGACGGCGCGGTGTCGATCGCCGGGCCGTTGGTCAGCCGCTTCACGAATCGCGGATTGGACACGTCCATGATCCAGATATCGGTATTGCCCCCGGTCTCGCGCGAGAAGGCGATCCAGCGTCCGTCAGGCGAATAGCGCGGCGCAAAGCTCATGGCCTGAGGGTCGTTCGTCAGCGGCGTGGCATCCACAGTGTCGATATCCAAGGCCATGATCTGCGGCATCCCGGCGGCAAAGCTGGTGTAAAGCACCGTCTGCCCATCAGGCGAGAATCGCGGAGACAGAGCCAGATCATCCTTTCCGGTCAGCCATTTCACCCCGGCGCCGTCATAATCCATCACGCCGACGCGCTTGATCCGCCGCGTCGCCGGGCCGCTTTCGCCGATAAAGGCGATGCGGCTGTCGAAATAGGGCGCCTCTCCGGTGAGCCGCGTATAGACCTGATCGGCAAGCTTATGCGCCATCCGCCGCCACCCCTCGCGCGGCGCCTCGAACTGGATGCCGTCACCGAGCGGCTGTCCGGCAAACACGTCGAACAGACGGAACCGGACGGAAAGCGCGTCCTCCTCGATCCGGATCACGGCTGTCACCAAGGCCTCGACCTCGGTCGCCTTCCAGCCGACATAATCGATGGCGGCGTTAAAGCTCGTTTCGGGTGCATCCTCGGGCGTGGCGATCTCGAACAGCCCGGTGCCGCGCAGATCTGCGGCGACGACCGAGGCGATGTCCTGTGCCAGATCCCCGGCGGTCGGGCCGCCCTCGATGCGCAGCGCCACCGGCATCGGGCGGGACACACCCTCGGTGATTTCGATGCGCAGCGGCTCGTCCTGTGCCGCCGCGTTCTGCGGCAGGGTCAGGAAGGACGCCAGACCCAGAGTGGCTAGCGCCACCAATTTGCGCAGGAAACCCGTCATTCGAACCCTTCGACACCATCCGGGGTGAATGTCATCTCGACATCGTCCCACTCGTAATATTTGTCTTCGGGCAGATCATAGCCGCCCTGCTCGGCGGCGCAGCGGATCACGGCGCGACGCGCTGCCTCAAAGGCGCGGTCCCGGTCCGGATCGGGTTGCGGATTGTCAACGATGCGGAAGCTGTCGGGATCGGGCATCCCATCGCGGTCCATCTCGAAACCGACCACGACGCGCATCGCAGCGGCGTCGAGGGACAGGTTATCCGGTGTCCAACAGCTCTGGACCGCGTCGCGGAACCCGTCTTTTTCGGCTTCGGTCATCGGCACCGAGGCGATCTCCACCGATTCGCCGCGCTCGATTTCCGAGGGTCGCGTCTCGCCCATTGCATCGGCGAGCGCATCGTCCAGCACATCCGCCTGAATCGCCGAGGCACCCGCCTCGTTCAGCGCATCTGTCAGCACATCCGAGCCGCCGCCTTCGCCCGTGCCCTCCGGAGCGTTCCCATCCACGGGGCTCGGCGTGGCCTCCTGCGCATTCGCCGCCTCGCGTTGAAGCCGTTCAATCTCGGCGAGGCGTTCTGCGAGATCGTCCTCGCGGGCGAGTTCAGCTTCGGCGCGGGCGCGCGCTGCCTCGGCTTCGCGCTCGCGGGCTTCGCGGGCGATCCTTTCCGCTTCCCTCTCCGCTTCCTCGCGGCGTGCGGCCTCGGCCTGACGACGGCGTTCTTCTTCGGCTCGGCGCGCTTCTTCCGCACGGCGTTCTTGTTCTGCCTGACGCTCGGCCTCGGCGCGGCGGCGTTCCTCTTCCAGCCGCTCTTCCTCGCGGCGGCGCGCCTCTGCGGCAAGACGTTCCTGTTCGGCCCGCTCGGCGGCAAGGCGCTCGGCTTCGGCGGCTTCGGCTGCCGCCTGCCGCTCGGCCTCTTGGCGGGCGCGCTCCTCGGCGAGACGACGCTCTTCGGCTTCCCGCGCGGCTGCTTCCGAGGCCAGTCGCTCCTGCTCCCGCCGTTCGGCTTCGGCTGCGGCGGCTTGACGCTCCGCCTCGGCCCGCTCTTCGGCCTCGGCAAGACGCTGCGCCTCCGCCTGGGCCTCTGCTTCGGCGCGCGCCTCTGCCTCGGCCTCGGCGGCTTCACGGGCCGCGAGCACCGCCTCTCGAAGCCCCTCGGGACGGTCCGGCGGAGGCAAAGACCGGGTCAGCGCCAGCTCCGACACGGGCGGCGCTTCGGGTTGCTCGGTCACCGCGGGAGCATCGGGACGGGCCGGAGCCTCGGTCTCGGGGGCGGTCTCGGCCTCGGGCGTCTCCGGCGCTGAATCCGCAGCATCATCAGGCTGCGCGGGTTCGGGCGCGAGCGTTGCCACATCGACCGGCGGGGTCTGGTTTTCGACCTCGCTCAGATCCGGCGCAGGTTCGGCCGTGGTCGCGGGCTCCGGCAGGGTCGTCGCGGTGCTGTCAGGCTGAGGCACATCCAGCGCCAGATCCGGCCCCTCGGGCGCGGTGGTGTCGCCGGGCGCCTCGGGCTGCTCGGGCGCCTCGCCATCGGCCTGACCGACCGGGCCAGCACCACGCGACCGCGCGGCCAGCTCTTCGAAATCCTCGGCCGAGATCGTCACCACCTCGGTGACCTGCTGCGGCGGGTTCTCTCGCGCGGCGAACAGCGCGCCGCCGATCGCCGCCCACAGCACCAGCCCGGTATGGGTGACGCCAGACACCCAGAAACCGACGCGCTCTGCCCGGTCCCGCCTGTGCTCGCGGTCGATCTCATGAGGATCCAGCATCGGATCAGCCGTCCATCCGCGGCCCGCCAGTGTCGGTCACCAGCACGATATCGTTGAACCCGGCTGCGTTCAGCGCACCCATCACCTGAACGACGCGGGCATAGGGAATCGAACCGTCCGCGCGCAGGAAGATCTTGGTCGATTGACGCCCTTCGGCCATTTCGCGCAGCCGGGTGACAAGCTGATCTTCCGCCACGCTGTCTTCCATGAGCATCAGCGGCCCCTCGGCCGGCACCGACACGGTCAGCGGCTCTTGCGGCTCGGCAGCGACGGCATTGGCGGCACTGTCGGGCAGTTGCAGCGGCACGCCCACGGTCAGAAGGGGCGCGGCCACCATGAAGATCACCAGCAGCACCAGCATCACGTCGACGAAAGGCGTGACGTTGATCTCGGCCATGGGCTGGCGGCGGCTGCGTCCGCGGCGTCCGGGCCGGTTGCGCGACTGCACCTGCATGGCTCAGCCCTCGTTCAGCTGGCGCGAGAGGATGGTCGAGAACTCATCCGAGAAATTCTCGTAATTCGCGCCGAGCCGATCCGCATCGGCAATGAACTTGTTGTAGAAGATCACTGCCGGAATCGCTGCCAGAAGGCCGAGCGCGGTGGCCAGAAGCGCCTCGGCGATGCCGGGTGCGACCACGGCCAACGAGGTATCCTGCGCAATCGCGATCTGCTCGAACGCGGTCTTGATGCCCCAGACCGTGCCGAACAGGCCGATGAAGGGCGCAGTAGACCCGATCGTGGCAAGGAAGGACAGCCCGCGCGTCAGCCGCGCCTCTTCCCGGCCGATGGCGACATTCATTGCCCGGTCGATGCGCTGCTGCGTGCCGGGTATCATGCCGCCCGTGTCGTCCTGCGACTTGCGCCATTCGCCCATCCCGGCGGCAAAGATCCGCTCGGCCGCGCTGCGTGGCGTGTCGCCGAGCCGGTCATAGAGATCGTCCAGAGGCTCGCCCGACCAGAAGGCGCGGTCGAATTTCGACGCCTCGGCGCGCGCGGCGGTGAATTTCATCAGCTTCTGCACGATGATCGCCCAGGACCAGAAGGACGCGAGGATCAGCACCACCATGACGATCTTCACGATCAGCGAGGCGCGCATGAAAAGCGCAATCAGCGAAAAGTCGAGTTGTTCCATGATCTGCCCGTAGCTCCGCGGCCGGTTTCCAGCCTTTGGCGGGCCTTCTAGCAGAACTCGCAGGCGGCGACCAACGAAATGCCGTTCAACTTCGCATGAGTTGCGCGAGTTCGCCGGGCAGACGGCGCGGGCGCATATCGGGGCCGAGACAGGCCAGCGTCACCTTGGCCGAAAAAAGCACCGCATCATCGCGCAGAACCTGCTGCACAAGCTCGATCCTTGCCGGGGTGATCCGCTCGGCAGCGGTGGTCACGATCAGCGCATCGTCGAACAGCGCGGGCGCCAGGTAATCCGCCTCGACACGGCGCACGGCAAAGACCAGCCCGTCCGTCGCCTTCAGCGCCGACTGGTCGATGCCCATCTCGCGGATCCACTCGGTGCGGGCGCGCTCGATGAATTTCAGATAATTGGCGTAATAGACGATCCCCGCCAGGTCGGTGTCTTCGTAATAGACCCGGACCGGCCAGCGATGCATCAGTCCCGGCTCCGCACGATCTCGGCGAACTGGCTGAAGAGCTGAGCGTTGGCGCATACGATATTCCCCGCATCGACCACCGGACCCTCGCCACGGATCGCCTCGACGAAACCGCCGGCTTCCTTGACCAGCAGGATGCCCGCCGCCACGTCCCAGGGCTGCACGCCGCGCTCCCAATAGCCGTCGAACCGGCCCGCCGCGACATAGGCCAGATCCAGCGAGGCCGCGCCAAAGCGCCGCACCCCGGCGGTCAGCGGCATCAGCCGGGCCAGATCCTTCAGCGTCGCGGGCAGCGTGCCGCGCCCGCCGAAGGGAACACCGGTGGCGAAGATCGATTCGATCATCTGCCGCCTTCCCGACACGCGCAGGCGCTGGCCGTTCATCCAGGCGCCACCACCCTTTTCGGCCGTGTACAGCTCATCCTTGGCGGCATCGAACACCACCGCGGCAACGATCTCTCCCTTATGTTCCAGCGCGATCGAGACCGCCCAATGCGGCAGGCCGTGCAGGAAATTCGTGGTCCCGTCCAGCGGATCGACGATCCAGCGGCGGGTCGGGTCCTCACCCGCCTCGGCCGGGCTTTCCTCGCCGACCCAGCCGTAATTTGGACGCGCGCCGCGCAGCTCTTCCTTGATGATCTTTTCGGCCTCGCGGTCGGCGCGGCTGACGAAATCGCCTGCACCCTTCACGCTGACCTGGAGATTTTCGACCTCGCGGAAATCCTTGACCAGGCCGCGCCCCGCCTTGCGGGCAGCCTTGATCATCACGTTCATATTGGCGCTCGGCATCGCGCAGCTCCTGCAACTCGGTTTGGCGGGGGTTTAGGGCGATTGGCTTGCAAAGGGAAGCCATAGGCTGCAATTGCCCGCGCCGCCCCGTTCAGGTCAGCGGCCGCTTGACCCGCACCCCCTCTGTCCGGGCGAGGCGCAGGAAATGCTGCATATAGGGCTGCGCGAGATCGCCCTCGCGCGCCGCCGCATAGACCCGCCGCCGCATCCCCTCGGGGCCGAGCCGCAGAAACGCCAGCTCGGGGTTGCCGGCATGGCGGCGCAACACCCAGTCGGGCATCACCGCGACACCGCGCCCCGCCGCGACCAGCATCAGCGCCACATCGGTCAGCTCCACCTGCCGTATCTCGCGCGGCTCGACCCCGGCGGGAGAGAGGAATTGCGAAAACACATCCAGCCGTTCGCGGTCCATCGGATAGACGATCAGGCTTTCATCGGCGAGATCCCCGGGCGTGGCAAAGCCTTTTGCGACCAGCGAATGCCCGGCGGAAACAACCAGCGTCGGCGCATAGTCGAACAGCCCCTCGAACCGGATCCCCGCCAGATCCTCGGGGTCCATCGAGACGACCAGATCCACCTCTTCCCGCTGGAGAGCGGGCAGCGCGGCAAAGGCGAGGCGCTGGCGAATATCCAGATCGACCTCGGGGAATGTCCGGCGAAACTGGTCGAGCACCGGCAGAAGCCAGTCGAAACAAGCATGGCATTCCAGGGCGATATGCAACTGGCCCACCCGGCCCGCCTCCACCCCGCGCAGCTCGGCCTCGGCAGCCTCGATCAGCGGGATAACCTGCTCTGCCAGCCGCAAGAGCCGCATTCCCGCCGCCGAAAGCCGCATCGGACGCGCGCGGCGCACGAACAACTCGACCCCGACCTGATCCTCCAGCGCCTTGACCTGATGGGACAGCGCCGACTGGGTGATGTTCAGCATTTCAGCCGCGCGGGCGAGCCCGCCCTGTTCATGGATGGCGCGGACGGTGCGAAGATGGCGCAGCTCTAGATGCATCGCTCTCATGAAAATCATGCGGATTATGAATTTGTCTCACGCCGCCGCGCGTGGCACAAGAGCGCGAGAAAAAGGAATCCCATAATGAATACGCCCGCTGTCAGTTTCGAGTTCTTTCCTCCGCGCAATCTGGATGCCTCCTTCCGGCTGTGGGACACGGCGCGCGCCCTGTCGCCGCTGCATCCGGATTTCGTGTCGGTGACCTATGGCGCGGGCGGGACAACGCGCAAGCTGACCCATGAGGCGGTGACGGCGCTGTCGAACCATTACGGGCTGAATGTCGCGGCGCATCTGACCTGCGTCGATGCCAGCCGCGCCGAAACGATGGAGATCGTGGATGCCTATGCCGAGTCCGGCGTGCGGGAAATCGTGGCGCTGCGCGGCGATGCCCCAAAGGGGCAGCAGCGATGGGAGGCGCATCCCGATGGTTTCGCGTCGTCTGTCGAACTGATCGAGGCGATCGCTGCGCGCGGCGACATGACCATTCGCGCCGGCGCCTATCCCGAGCCGCATCCGGATTCCGGCGGCTCCAACGCGGCCGATGTGTCCTTCCTCAAGCGCAAGATCGAGGCGGGCGCGTCTTCGGCAATCACCCAGTTCTTTTTCGACGCCGAAACGTTCTTCCGTTTTCGCGATGCCTGCGCCGCCGCAGGAATCGACGCGCCGGTGCTGCCCGGTATCCTGCCGATCCAGAGCTGGAAGGGCGCACGCAAATTCGCCGAGAGCTGCGGCACCTCGGTGCCGGATTGGGCGGTCGAGGCGTTCGAAGAAGCCGGGCCCGAGGGCGAGCAGGCCCTGGCCGAGGAGCTTTGCGTCAAGCTCTGCCGCGATCTGCTTGATGATGGCGTCGGGCATCTGCATTTCTACACGCTGAACAAGCCCGACCTGACGCTCGCCGTCTGCCGCGAACTGGGTGTCACGGCGAACGGCCTCGCCGCCTGAGCCCGCTCGCCGCCTGAGCCCGTCGGGGAAGTGCTTCCAACTGGCGCGGGATCTGGCCTGAAAGCCGCGCCTGGGTCGGGTCGCCGCGCCGTCTGGGCGACGCAGAGGCGATGTTAGGTCATGGCGGACGAAACGCGCGATGCCCAGAAAGCGCGGCGCGTTTAGCCAATGATAACCTCGGTGCTTCTTTCTCCGGATCGCGCATGACGATTGACCCGCGCGGATGTCGGGCGCGGATGCAGCTCATCCCTCTCGGCCAGTGGGTTCGCGGTCATTTCGTCCGGCAAACGGCTCGCCGATCCGGGCGCCCTGCCCGCGCCCAGTTGGGCCGGTCGCGCGGTATCCCGGCTTCCGCTCATGGTCAGTGATGGGTTTGTCCGGCGCGGCGCAGGTAGCGGTCGCGTCGCTTGGCGCGGCGGCCCCCGACATCTTCGGCCAGCGGCGCGAGATGGCCTGCCAGCACCGCCGGACCGTCATAGGGGCGCGCGACCGAGACATGCAGCGCCTCGCTTTCATCCAGCCCTGCCACACGGGGACCGCGGGCCAGGAAGGCCTTGCCCCAGCCACGCCAATTGCCGACCGGCGGCGCGTCGGCGTCGCGGCGGAACCAGCAACGCCAGCCTTCGGGCAGTGGCATCCCCGCCTCTTCCGCCTGTTCCAGCATCCAGACCAGAGGGATATTGGCCAGCGGACGCGCGGCATCGTTCCGCCAGAGCTGGCCGCCGATATCGGAATGGAAGCCGCGGAACCACATCTGTGTGATGGCGCCCGGCGGATGCTCGGCGCTGTTCCACAGGATCGGCCGATAGGCGGCACGATTTTCGTTCAGCGCCAGCGCCTGCACGCCGCGGCGCACATCATGGCCGAGATGCTGGTCGTGAAAGCGGAAGCGCGGTTCGGTCAGCATCCAGAACAGCGGCAGACGGATGCCCAGCGCCATGACTGTGTCGAAAACCCCGACCATCTCGATCGGGGCCGTATCATGGCAGAAGCGGCTGCGGAAATCGGCGCGCAGACCACCGTCGCCCCCGTCGCGATACATGCGCCAGACCGAGCGTATATTGCGCGACGTGGCTGCGTCATGGCGGAGGAGCCCGACTCGGCCGATCATTGCGGCGAGGGAGCGGACGGCGAAGGCACCGCGCGAATAGCCGAGCAGGAAGATCCGGTCGCCGGGCCGGTAGCCCGAAGCGAGCCAGCCATAGCTGTCGCGGATGCGCGCGCCCATGCCGTGACCCATGGCGATTCCCAGCAAGCTGCCCCACGCTTCGAGCTGTTGCCCGGCGGCGTAGCGCACCCGGAGGGAGGCACCGCGCATGGGTCGCAACATCCTGTAAATATTTCCGATATTCGAGTGTCGGCCTTCCATCAGAGAGGCGAAAGTGCCGTCGATCAGCACGATATGGGTGACGGGTGGGCGATCCATGACAACAGCGTAGCACCGATTACTTCAAAGGAAATGAATCGCACGGAAACTCGGTTCCATGTGCGTGAAAACCATGTGAGCGGTTAATCTTTAGCGCCGTAACAGCCGCCGGAAATCGGCGTCACCGCCCGTTCCCAGCCCCGACACCGGACGAGCCTGGCCGCGCCCCGCGACGGTGCGAAAGCGCGGCACGCGGGGCGGGGTCAACCGAGGTTGCGGACCGTGGCGCGGGCCATCTCTCCGAAGCCGTTGAAGCGGGTATTGGTCACAACCGAATAGGCGCCGGCGCCGTGGAAAATCAGATAGTCGCCCTCGGCCACGTCGCCGGGAAGGGTCAGCTCGCCGGGAAGCCGGTCGACGGAGTCGCAGGTCGGGCCGAAAATGACCCGCCCGGTCTCATCGCCGCCGCGCGGGGTGCCGTCGGCGGCGAGAAGCTGGATCCGGTCGATATTGCCGACGATGGGCAATTCGGCCAGCCCGCCATAGACCCCGTCATTCAGGAACACATGCCCGCCATCGCGGACCGCCTTGACGCGGGTAATCAGCGAGAACGCATCGGCGCAGATGCCGCGCCCCGGTTCGCAGACGAGATGGGGCGCATCGGCGCCGAACGCCTCGGCGGTGGTGTCGGAGATGAGGGTGAAGATGTCTTCGAGCGCGGGCTCGACCCCGTTGACCCGATGCGAGGGGAAGCCGCCTCCGACATTCAGCCGCCGCGCCGTCACCCCGGCCATCTCGCATATGTCGCGGGCGGTGCGGATGTAATGTTCCCACGCGCCGGGATCGGTGCATTGCGTGCCGGGATGGAAGGTGAGCGAGGGGATGAAACCTGCCTTCGCCACCCGCGCCAGAAGCTCGGCTGCGTGTTCGGGCGAGGCGCCGAATTTCGATCCGAAATCATAGATCGCGCCCGCCACCGGCAGCTTGAAGCGCGGCGAGATCTCGCAATTCTCGGAGGGCACCATCTCGATCAGCTTGTCGAGTTCGGAACTGCTGTCCACCGACCACGCCCTGACGCCGGCCTGAACTGCATGGGCAATCTCGGCCCGGGCGCGGACCGGGTTGTGGTAATGCCGCGCCGCATCGGGGGCGAGGCGGCCGATCAGGTCGATTTCAGCCGGTGAGGCCACGTCGAAGCCGCTGATCCCGGCCTGCACGAGATTTTCGATGACGCTCTCTTCGGGATTGGATTTCACCGCATAGGTGACCAGCCCGGGGAAGCCGTCGAGAAACCGCCGCGCCGTGTCCTGCAACACGCTTGGCGCGAAGGCCATGACCGGGTTTTCGGGCTGCGTGTTGCGGATGATTTCGGCGGGGTTGTCCCAGACGGTATCGGCTTTCGTCATCACGGCATCCCTGTATCGCAACTGTCGGTGGGCGATCCGCCCGGCGCAGAAATATCGCATCCGCGCCGGGCTTTCAAATGCGAACGCCCCGGTCCAGCCGGGGCGTTGCAACGGCAAGAGGCGAAGGATCAGTCCTCGTCGCGGATCTCTTCGGCCACTTCCTCGCGCTGCTCCAGCTCTTCCTGGCTCAGCGCCGAGACGACGGCGATCTGGTCTTCGGTCATCACGATGGAGACCTCGGAGGGGTCCAGCATGACTTCTTTCTCGCCGAGGCCGAGGAAGCCGCCAACTTCTGCGATGGCGCCGACGATGTCGCCGTTCACGTCCAGGACGAGGTCTTCGACCTCACCGATCTTTTCCCAATCGGCATCAACGGCCTGATAGGCCATCGAGTCGTCCCAGGTGGTCGCGCCGGTCACGTCCACGGTGTAGATATCCGCCCCGTCAAGCGCCTCGGCCCGCAGCAGTCCGGTCTGCATCGCCTCGCCGGGATCGCTGGCGGCAGCCTCCGCCGAGGTGGCAGCCGGGGTCATGTCGTCCGCAGGCGCTTCTTCGGTCGTTGTCTGAGCGACAGCAGCCCCGCCGAGCGCAAGAATCATCGCGGAAGTCAGATAAAGATTTTTCATGGCGATTGTCCTTTCCATGTCTTGGACCGGGACAACCCGCACCGCGCCCGAGTGTTTCATCGGATCACGGAAATGTCGGGGCGGTAAGCAAAGATCAACCGATCCGCGCCGGGTCACGCGCGATGCTGAACAGGTCGATAAAGAGTTGCGCGGCGATCAGATCGCCGCTCGCCTGCGCCGTGCCTTGCGAGATCATTTCGGACAGCGGCGTCTGGCCATAGACGGTGAAGGCCAGCGCATTTCCGGTCCCTGTAAGGATGAAAGGCGCATTGGGCTGCTGCACCGCATCAACGCGCAGCCCGCTGTCAGAGATCCGCGCCTCGAACGCCTCGCTGCCGAAATCGAAGCCGCCGCGCAGTTCGGTCCCGGGCGGGCGGTCGCGGCGCAGATTGACCCCCATCGAGATCATCAGCGCCGAGGGCGAGATGAAGCGGCGCGGATCATGACCGGGGGTGATCAGCGCCCATTCGCACAGCGCCTCGAGCACCGGAAGAAGGCCGCGCCCCATCGGGGTCAGGCTGTAGAGGCCAAGCCGCTCGTCATGGGCGATGACCCCTGCCTCGCGCAGCTGGCCGAGCCGTCCTGTCAGCACGCTGGCGGTGATCCCTGACAGCCCGGCGCGAACCATCTGGAAGCGCTTGGGGGCGAACATCAGCTCACGGACCACCAGCAATGCCCAGCGATCCCCGATCAGGTTCAGCGCGTGGGCGGCGAGGCAGCCATCGTCATAGCGGAGGCGCGGTGATTTGCCGTGTTCAGTCATGTTTTAATACTAACAGTTGCTTTTTAATACTTCAACTGGCACGATGCGATTCGGGAAAACTCTCTGGGGACAGGACAAAAATGACTTTTATCAATGGAATGATTGCGGCGGTGCCGACGAAAGACCGTGAAGCCTATATGGCGCATGTGCAGAAGGCATGGCCGATCTTTCGCGATCTGGGCGCGACCCGCATGGTCGAGGGCTGGGGCGTCGATGTGCAGAAGGGCAAGGTCACCGATCTGCTGAGCGCGGTGCAGGCGAAGCCGGACGAAACCGTCGCCTATAGCTGGATCGAATGGCCCGACCGCGCCACTGCTGACGCCGCCTGGGCAAAGATGATGTCGGGTGAGGCCGGTCAGGAGATGGGCGAGATGCCTTTTGACGGCAGCCGGATGATTTTCGGCGGGTTCGAGCCGATCTATGAACAGGGCAGCCTTGACGGGGCCGGCTATGTGCAGGGTTTCCTCGCAGCCGTGCCCGAGGCGAACCGCGAGGCTTACGTGAAGATGGCCGATGACGCCTGGCCGATGTTCGAACGGCTGGGCTGCGTGGCCAATGTCGAGAATTGGGGCGTGGACGTGCCGCGCGGTGAAAAGACCGACATGTATCGCGCCACGAAGGCCGAGGATGGCGAGGCGGTCATCTTTTCCTGGAACGCCTGGCCCGACCGCGCCACCTGCGACGCGGCCGCCGAACAGATGATGGAGGAGATGAAGGATTTCGATGCCTCCGACATGCCCTTTGACGGGATGCGCATGATGTGGGGCGGGTTCGAGAAGATCTTCGACAGCGCAGAGGCCGGCTGAGGCCCCGAAAAAGGAGCGGACAGATGAGCTTTCACGGAAATCCCTGCTGGTATGAGCTGACCACCAGTCGGGGCAAGCTGAACGATGCCGGGGCGTTCTATGCGCGCGTCCTCGGCTGGGACGTGGTCGATTCGGGGATGGAGGGGTTTGCCTATCATCTCGGGAAGATGGGCGACGCGATGGTGGCCGGGCTGATGGAGATGCCCGAGGATGTCTGCGACATGCCGCCGATGTGGATGATCTATTTCGCCGTCGATGATTGCGATGCGTTCTGCAAGGACGCCGTTTCGCAGGGCGCGACGGTGCATCGCGAACCGGCGGATATTCCGGGCACGGGCCGGTTTGCCATCCTCGCCGATCCGCAGGGGGCGGGGTTCGGTGTGCTGACGCCCGATATGAGCGAGATGCCCGCCGACACGGTGGCGAAGATCGAGGCGGGCGAGATCGCGAGCCCGTTCGACCAGAACAGGGCCGGGCATGGCAACTGGAACGAGCTGATGAGCGCTGACCCCGAAGCCGGTTTCGCCTTCTACGCCGGGCTGCTCGGCTGGGAGAAGGGCGAGGCGATGGATATGGGCGAGATGGGCACATATCAGCTTTTCCGCCGGAAGGGTGCGGATATCGGCGCGATCATGGGGCTGGGCAATGCGCCGGTGCCGTCATGGCTGCCCTATTTCGGGGTGAATGGCAGCGTGGCGGCGAAGGTGGAGGACATCGCGTCGGCGGGCGGCACGGTGCTGCACGGGCCGGTCGAGGTGCCGGGGCCGGCCTGGATCGCGGTAGCGCAGGATCCGCAAGGGGCGGGTTTCGCCGTGGTCGGGCCGGAGGCGTAATGCTGCTCTGACGCGCAACAGAGGGCCAGCGCCCGACCGCGGGGAAACGCTTCTGACCGGGCCGCAGGGGCGCTTTATGGGGCAGCCCCGCTAAGGGCTTGTTTGCTGCGCGGCGGCGGAGAAGCGTCCGCCCGTGGGGCGGTCGGACGCTGGCCCGGCTGCGCTGCGCGCCTTGTTCCGAGCCGGGCGGAATGGTCCGCGCCGATGCGGGTAAGGTCGGGTCTGATTGACAGAACGAAGTTACGAGAGACAAGCCAAGGAGGGTCTCCGATGGAACAGTCCCATGCAGAGATAGAGGCACTTTTGCACGCCCAGTCACGGGATCATGCAGCAGGCGATGCGGCTGCGGTGATGAGCGCCTATCGCAGCGATGCCGTGCTGTTCGACCTTCCGCCGCCTTTGCAGGTCAAGGCCGATGCGGATGGCTTGCAGGAATGGATCGACGGCTGGGACAGCCCGCCGACGATCAGCTATCACGGTCTTAGCATCTCCGTTTCGGGTAAGATGGCGATGGCCTGGGGCTTCGTGCATACGAAATTTCGCCGAAATGGCGAGGACGGCGGATTCTGGACCCGAGCCACCTGGAGCTTCCGGCGGGAGGCACGCGGCTGGAAGATCGTCCATCACCACAACTCGGTCCCGTTCTACATGGATGACAGCCAGCGTGCGGCGCTGGATCTGGAGCCCGGCAGCGGCAAAGCGCAGATATATTGACACGTGCAGAGGAGCGCGCTCGATGAACGTCAAGCGAACAGAATTGATGACGATGATGGCTGTTGCCGCGCTGGCACCGCCCGCTTTTGCCGAGACGGTCAGCACTGGCGGGCACGAGGTCTAATACGAAGTTCACGGCGCGTTGTCTGCGGATACGGTTCCGGTGCTGGTCCTGCATGGCGGGGCGATGAATATCCAGTCCAGCTTCGGCGATCTGATCCCGGCCTTGTCCGGGGACCGCGCCGTGATCGGGGTAGAGCAGCAGGGGCACGGCCACACCCCGATCCATGAAGGACCATTCACGCTGGAGACGATGCGCAGCGACACGCTCGCCGTTCTCGACGCGCTGGAGATGGAACGTGCGCATGTGATCGGATTCTCAATGGGCGGAATGCTGGGGCTGGAACTGGCGGTAAATGCGCCGGAGCGTGTTGCCTCGCTGACGGCGATTTCGGCCAGCCAGAATGGCGGTGGCATGTTGCCCGATCTGGTCGAGATGAACCGCGATCCCACGCATCAACCATCGCCCGAGGTCGCAGCGCTGCTGCCCAGCGAGGAGGAATTCGCGCGGATGGCCTCCGATATGGCCGAGATGAACCCCGGCGGTGCCGCGGCGTTTGATCAGATGATGGCCAAGACCGGAGCCCTCGTCGCCTCTGACTGGGGGTGGACAGATGAGGAGTTTGCCGCGATCCCGGCGCCGGAGCAGATCCTGCTGGGCGACAACGATTTCGTGAGGCTGGATCATGCGCTTCATATGCGGCAAGCGATCCCGGAGGCGTGGCTGGCCGTGCTGCCCGAGACGACCCACATGAACATTTTGGCGCAGCCGGAGCTGCCGATTCTGTTGAAACGGCGGATCTCGTCCGCAGAATGGCCTTGAATATCATGGGCGAACGCCTCGAGGGTCAACAGAGGCCAGTGTCCGACCGTGGGTCGACGCCGGTGGCCGGACCGGTTTGGGTTTTATGGCTCAGATCCGCTGAACATCCGTTCTGTGCGTAGAGCCTTGCTCCGATCCGGGAGCACTCAAACCGTGGCGGCGCGGCGCTTGTTCAGCGCGATGCGGCGCAGGAAGGCGGCGATAAAGATCGCGGTCAGGACCAGCACGATGGTCGCCGCCGGGGCGCTGTCGAAATAGAAGCTGGCATAGGTGCCAAGCAGCATCCCCGCGACATTCACCGCGACCGACACCGCCAGCATCTGCCCGAAGCTGCGGGTGACCAGAAAGGCGATGGCGCCGGGCGCGATCAGCAGGCCGACGGCGAGGATCAGCCCGGTCGCGCTGAGCGTGGCGACGATGCTCAGCGACAGGATGGTCAGCAGCCCGTAATGCAAAAGCCCCACCGGCAGGCCGGAGGCCCGCGCCTGCGCCGGATCGAAAGCATGCAGCATCAGGTCTTTCCATTTCAGCAGCAGCGCGGCGCAGACCAGCGCAGAGATCCAGCCCGCATTGATCAGATCGGCGGCGCCGATGCCCAGCATATTGCCGAACAGGATATGATCGAGGTCGATATTGCTGCGCACCGTCACCACCATGACGATGCCCAGCCCGAACATCCCCGAAAACACCACACCCATCACCGTGTCCTGCTTCACGCGGCTGTTCTCGGCCAGATAACCGGTGGCCAGCGAGGTCACCATGCCCGCCGCGAAGGCACCGAGGATCAGCGGCAGACCCAGCAGATAGGCCAACACGATACCGGGCAGCACGGCATGGCTGACCGCATCGCCCATCAGCGCCCAGCCTTTCAGCACCAGAAAACAGCTCAGCAACGCGGTGGGCGGGGCGACCAGCAGGCAGATCAGGAACGCCTTGTTCATGAAGGGAAAGGCGAAAGGATGCAGCAGGGTCTCGATCATGGCATCGGCTCCAGCGCGGCGGCGGCGCGGCGGCGGGCGGCCAGCATCCCGTGTTTCGGCGCCCAGATGAAGGCGGCAAGGAAGATCAGCGTTTGCAGCACGACGATGATGCCGCCGGTGGCTCCGTTCAGGAAAAAGCTCGCATAGGCGCCGACGAAACAGGTCACGGCGCCGATGGCGACCGAAGTCAGGATCAGCCGGGGAAAACGGTCGCAGAGCAGATAGGCGGTGGCGCCCGGCGTCACCACAAGCGCGATGACCAGAAATGCGCCGACCGTCTGCATCGCCGCCACGATACAGGCCGAGAGCAGCACGAAGAATAGGAATTTCAGCAGCCCGGCGCGCAGCCCGATGGAACGTGCATGGCTTTCGTCGAAGAACACCACCATCAGGTCCCGCCATTTCGCGCTCAGCACGATCAGCGAGACGATGCCGATGATGGCCATTTGCCGGGTCTCGGCAGGGGTGACGGCCAACAGGTTGCCCATGGTGATGGCTTGCAGGTTGACCGAGATCGGGTTGATCGAGACGATGAACAGGCCAAGCCCGAAAAACGCGGTGAAGATCAGCCCGATCACCACGTCGACCTTCAGCCCCGAGCGATCCGACAGGAACAGCATCGCCCCCGCCGCCAGCCCGCCCGACAGGAAAGCCCCGGCAGCCAGCGGGAGGCCCAGCAGATAGGCGCCCGCCACGCCCGGCACGACGGAATGCGACAGCGCATCCCCGATCAGCGACCAGCCCTTGAGCATCAGATAGGCCGAGAGAAACGCGCAGACCGCGCCGACCAGTGCCGCGACCAGCATGGCGCTGAGCATGAAGCCATAGGTGAAGGGATCGAGCAGCAGGCTCATTCTGAACCGCCTTCAGCGTCGCGGAGGCGCGCGGCGTCGCTCGCGGCCTCGTCGCGGCGCTGCATCTGTTCGCCGTAATGGACCAGCGGGCGCTCATCGTCGGAATAGATCGTCACCGCGCGGGCGTCGTCATCGTCATGCAGCGTGTCTCCGCCCAGCGTGAAATGCCGCAGCACGCCGCCGAACGCTTTTTCCAGATTGGCATGGGTGAAGGTGGTCTCGGTCGGGCCGTATTCCAGCACCGTGCCCTTGATGAGTACCACGCGGTCGCAGAACTCGGGCACCGAGCCGAGATTATGGGTCGAGACCAGCATCACCCGGCCTTCGTCGCGCAGCTCGCCCAGCAGGCGGATGATCTGCTCCTCGGTCTTCACATCGACGCCGGTAAAGGGCTCGTCCAGCAGGATGACCTGCCCATCCTGCGCCAGCGCGCGCGCCAGGAAAACGCGCTTCTTTTGGCCACCGGACAGCTCTCCGATCTGGCGGTGGCGGTAATCCTGCATGTTGACGCGAGCAAGCGCAGCCTCGACGGCCATGTGATCGGCCTTCGACGGGATGCGCAGGAAATTCATCTTCCCATAGCGGCCCATCATCACCACATCCTCGACCAGCACAGGGAAGGACCAGTCGACCTCCTCGGATTGCGGGACATAGGCCACGAGATTGCGTTTCAACGCCTCGCGCACGGGAATTCCCAGCAGGCGGATCTCTCCGGCGGCCTCTGGGACAAAACCCATGATCGCCTTGAACAGCGTCGATTTGCCCGCCCCGTTTACCCCGACCAGCGCGGTGACCGTGCCGCGCGGGATGGCGAAGCTGGCATGGCGCAGCGCGGTATGGCCGTTGCGATAGGTGACGGTCACGTCACGGGCGCTGATTCCGCCCTCTGGGGAGTCGTCGTAATGCTTCATGATCCGGCTCCGTCTTCCAGCCCGTCGGCGATGGTTTCCGCAGTGACGCGCAACAGGTCGAGATAGGTCGGGACCGGCCCGTCCGGGGCCGAGAGACTGTCCACATAAAGCTCGCCCCCGTAATGCGTCCCGGTTTCGCGGGCGATCTGGCGGGCGGGCGCGGTGTTGACCGTGCTTTCGCAGAACACGGTGGGAATGGAATTGTCGCGCACCCCGTCGATCACGCTGCGGATCTGCTGGGGCGTGCCCATGCGGTCGGCGTTCATCGGCCAGAGATAAAGCTCTTGCAGGCCGAAATCGCGGGCGAGATAGGAAAACGCGCCCTCGCAGGTGACCAGATAGCGGCGATCCTCGGGCAGCGCCAGAATGCGGTCGCGGATCGGGCCGATCTCGGCCCGGAGGCGCTGCTTATAGTCGTCGGCATTGGCGAGATAGGTCGCGGCATTGGCCGGGTCGTGATCGCCAAACGCTGCAGCGATATTGTCGATATAGATCAGCCCGGTCTCGATCCCCATCCACGCATGCGGGTTCGGATTGCCCTGATAGGCGCCCTGCGCGACCGGGATCGGAGTGATGCCGTCGGTCAGCGTTACCGAGGGGATGTCGCCGAGATTGGCGAGGAACTGCTCGAACCAGATTTCCAGATTCATGCCGTTGCGCAGGATCAGATCCGCGCCCTCGGTGCGGACGAAATCGCGCGGAGTCGGCTGATAGCCGTGGATCTCGGCGCCGGGCTTGGTGATCGAGACCACATCCGCCGCCTCGCCCGCGACGTTCTGCGCCATCTCGGCCAGCACGGTGAAGGTGGTCACCACTTTCAGCCGGTCACTGTCCTGCGCCGCCTGTTGCGCCGTCGCCTGCCCTGCCATCAGCAGCGCGGCGGCAAGCCAGTTGGACAAAGCGGTCGGTCGCGCCATGCGGGTTCCCCTGATTGCGTTGGCTTCTGTAAATGCAATTCATTCGCAATAGTCAAGCGCAAATGAGAGGCAGTCGCATCTCCTTGTCACAACGCCGCGCAGCCGCTAGACCGGGGACACGGCAATTGCGGACAGGGTCATGAGCGCAGAGAATACTGATTTCGCCAAGGCGCTGCGCGAGGCCGGGCTGCGCGTGACGCAGCAGCGTCTGGTGCTGCTGTCGATCCTGATGGATGCCGTCGATCACCCCAATGCCGACGAACTTCTGAACCGTGCGCGCGAGGCCGATGATTCGGTATCTCTGGCGACGGTCTATCGCACCATTTCGACGCTGGAAGAGGCCGGTCTGATCCGCAAGCTGTCCTTCGAGAACGAGCCGGCCCGCTATGAGATCGCGCCGGTGGCCGAACATGACCATATCGTCGATATCGACACGGGCGAGATGATCGAGCTGGCCAGCGATGAGATCAACCGGCTTCGGGCCGAGCTTGCCATGCGCCTGGGATATGAAATCGTCAGCCAGCACACGCTGATCCGCGCCCGCAAGATCCGCCGCGACTGAGCAGCCCCTAGCCGCGATAAAGGGCGCGGAACCGTTCCAGCGCGGCGGCGAAATCGTCGCGCAGGGCGGGGTCGGGCCGGATCTCGGCCGAGATGGCAGGCGGGGTGCAGATGGCCGCCGGATCGGCGCCCGTCGCCGCCATCAGCCCCAGCCGGGCGGCCCCGAAGGCGGCGCCGAAATCGCCGCTTTCAGGAAGCTGCACCGGCAGATCGAGCGCGGTCGCCACCGCTTTCAGCCAGTATTGCGACCGCGCCCCGCCGCCAAGCGCCAGCAGAGATCGCGGGTCGGCCCCCGCCTCGCGCAGAGCGGCGAGGCTGTCGGCGAAGGCGAAGGCCACGCCCTCCATCACCGCCTGAGTCATTTGCGCGCGGTCGCTGCGCGCCGAAAGACCGTGGAAGCTGGCGCGGGCGCGGGCATTGTTGTGCGGGGTGCGCTCGCCCGAGAGATAGGGCAGGAAGCTGACCCGCCCCGGCGCGCGCAGATCGGGACCGAGCTCGGCGGTCAGATCGGCAGGTTCGCGGCCCGAGACGGTGGACCACCAGCTCATCGCGGCGGAGGCTGACAGGATCACCCCCATCTGCTGCCAGCGCCCGGGCAGCGCGTGACAGAAGGTGTGGACAGCGCTTTCGGGGCGCGGCGAATAACGGTCGGTCGCGGCAAAGAGCACGCCCGAAGTGCCGAGCGAGACAAAGCCCTGCCCCTCGATCACGGTGGCGGCCCCGATGGCGGTGGCGGCATTGTCGCCGGCCCCGCCTGCGACGGGGATGCCGGGCGGCAGCCCCAGCTCGGCCGCGATGCCGGGACGCAGACGGCCCGAGACCTCGTTGCCCTCGATCAGCGCCGGCATCTGGTCGCGGCGCATTCCGGTCTTGTCCAGCAGGCGGTCGGACCATGCCCGCGCCCCGACATCGAGCCAGCTCGTCCCGGCGGCATCCGACATCTCGGAGACAAGCTCGGTGGTGAGCCAGAGCCGCAGATAATCCTTGGGCAGCAGCACGGTGCGGATGCGGGCGAAGTGTTCCGGTTCCTGTTCGGCCATCCAGACCAGCTTGGGCGCGGTGAAGCCGGGAAAGACGATATTGCCGGAAATGGCGCGGAAATCGGGGTCGGCATCCAGTCGCGCCGCCTGCTCATAGCTGCGCGAATCGTTCCAGAGGATCGCCGGGCGGATGACGTCCAGCGCGTCGTCGAGAACCACCGCGCCATGCATCTGGCCGGAAAGGCCGATGCCCCGCACCGCGGAAAGATCGCGGTTCCGGGCAAGATCGGCCATCGCGCCGCGCGTCGCCTTCAGCCAGTCGGCGGGGTCCTGTTCGGACCAGCCGGTCTGCGGGCGCGACACTGAAAGAGGCCCGGTCGCCACGCCGGTCACGCGCTGATCTCCGTCGATCAGCAACAGCTTTACCCCGGAAGTGCCGAGGTCGATCCCGAGATACATGCGCGCCCCTGCTCAGACTGTGGTCATCATCCCACGCAGAGTTTCAGGCAATTCCTCTGCCGCCGCAATGACCGCATCGGGAGAAAGCGCCCGCACCCGGATCTCCAGCCCCGATGCCTCGGCATGGCTGCCGCCGGTCAGCGCGACGACGCGCATCCCGGCGGCCTGAGCGGCCTCGATCCCGGCGGGGCTGTCCTCGATCACGATGCAGTCGCGGGGTGCCACGCCCAGCCGTTCGGCGGCGAACAGGAACAGGTCCGGCGCGGGTTTGCCGCGCGCCACCTGGGTCGCCGAATAGACATGCGGGGCGAAATGGTCCCACAGCCCGGTGAGTTTCAGCGTCTGCGCCAGCCGCGGCAGGGTCGACGAGGACGCGACCGCCTTTGGTCCGCCCGGCAGCTTGGCCAGCGCCTCGGCCATGCCGGGCAGCGCCCTCAGCTCGTCCTCGAAACGTGCGGCAAGCCGGGTGCGAAATTCGGGCAGAAACGGCGTTGCGTCGGTGCCATGTTCGCGCGCCACGATGCTGACGATTTCAGCGATGGGGCGGCCGATCATGCGGGTGAATATCTCGGCATCGGTGATCCGCGCCCCGGCAAGCCGCAAGCTGCGCCCGAGCTCGGTCACCGAGAGGGTTTCGCTATCGACGAGCACCCCGTCGCAATCAAAGATAAATGCCGTCATGTGTCGAGGTAACGGCACAGCGTGGCCTCGGTTCCGTCAGCCCAGAGCGCGGTCAGCCAGCGCGAAAACGCCTCTGCGAAAACGGGATTCTTGCCGACATCGCCGTAGATCTCGGACATGCCGAGCCAGTGTCCGGGCGAATTGCGCGCCGCCTGCGCGGCTTTGGTCAGGCGTTCCCAGTTCGGGTCGTTGGGTGCGATCTCGGCGCCCGAGTCGGTGGTTCCGGCGCAATAGCGGCACCAGAGCGCCGATTCGAGCGCCAGCCCCTCGATCCCCTGCCCCGCCGCGATGCGATCGGCGATGGTCGGCACGATGAATTTCGGCTGCCGATTCGAGCCGTCGAGGCACAGCCTGCGCACGGTGTCGCCGATCTTGGGATTGGCGCAGCGTTTCTTGACCTTGGCGAAATAGGCCTGAAGGTCGGTATTGGGCACGGGCGGGACGGCGGGGATGATCTCTTCCTGTTCGATCTTGTCCAGAAACCCGCGCACGAATTCGTTTTCCATCGCCTCATGGACGAAATGGATATCCATCAGCCCGGCGGGATAGGCCATCACGGCATGGCCGCCATTGAGGATGCGGATCTTCATCAGCTCATAGGGGGTGACGTCCTCAACGAATTCGACGCCGACATCTTCCAGGGCCGGGCGTCCGGCAGGGAAGTTGTCCTCGAGCACCCACTGAATGAAATCCTCGCAGAAGACGGGGCTGCCATCCTCGACCCCCATTTCCCGGATGAGAGCGCGTTCGCGATCCGAGGTGGCGGGCGTGATGCGGTCCACCATGCCATTGGGGAAGGCAACATGCCCCTCGATCCACGCGGCCAGCTCCGGGTCGGAGAGGCGGGCGGTTTCGACGACGGCCTCGCGTGCGATGACGCCGTTATGGGGAATGTTGTCACATGACATGACGGTGAAGGGAGGAATTCCCGCATCACGCCGCGCCTTCAACCCCGCGACCAACAGACCGAACACCGTGCCGGGAGATGCAGGGTTCTGTCCGTCCGCCACGATTGCGGGATGGGCGGGGTTGAAATGTCCGGTTGCGGCGTCGATGAAATATCCGCCCTCGGTGATGGTCAGGCTTGCAATCTTCGTGTCCGGATCCACGAGACGCGCAATGACTGCGTCCGGGTCTCCGGGGGCGAGATAGCCGATCAGCGCGCCGATGACGCGGGGATCGGATGCCTCGGCGGATTGCTCCACGACCGTGTAAAGAAAATCCTGTGACGCGAGAATATCGCGCGCGGCCGCGTCGGCGGGCATGACCCCGGCGCCGATAATGGCGAAATCATGACCCGCCCCGGCATTCATCAGCCGGTCGAGATAGACCGCCTGATGGGCACGGTGAAAATTGCCGAGACCGAAATGGAGAATCCCGCCGCTGAGCGCCGCCCGGTCGTAAGACGGGGTAGCGACGGGCAGATCGGGCAGGTTGGCGCTGTTCAGTTTCATCTCAGCTCATCCAGTTTCCGCCGTCCACATTGAAACACTGGGCGACGATGTAATCGGCTTCGGGCGTGGCGAGGAAAATCGCCATGCCGGTCAGATCTTCGGCGGTGCCCATGCGGCCATAGGGGACGGCGGAACCGACCTCGGCCTTCTTCTGGCCGCGGGGCTTGTTTTCATATTCGGCGAATTTGGCATCCACGCCGTCCCAGTGCGCGCCATCGACCACGCCGGGCGCGATGGCGTTGACGTTGATGCCGTGGGCGATCAGGTTCAGCCCGGCGGATTGCGTCAGGCTGATGACGGCGGCCTTGGTCGCGCAATAGACCGCGACCAGAGGCTCGCCGCGCCTGCCCGCCTGCGAGGCCATGTTGATGATGGTGCCGCGTCGGCCGGTGTCGATCATGTGGCAGGCGACGGCCTGCATGGTGAACAGCGTCCCCGCGACATTGACCGAGAACAGCCGGTCATAGCTGTCGCGGGTGATCCCGGTGATCGGGGCCAGATCGAACAGGGCGGCGTTGTTGATGAGGATGTCGATCCCGCCCATCCGCGCCGCAGCCTCTGCCACCCCGGCCTCGATGCCCGGCTGGTCGGTCACATCCATCACCACCGGCAGCGCTCCGATTTCCGAGGCCGCGGCGCGAACGCCCTCGGCATCGATATCGGCGATGGCCACCGTCGCGCCCTCGCGCAGATAGGCTTCCGCAAAGGCCCGGCCGATGCCGCGCGCGGCCCCGGTGATCAGTGTTGTCTTCCCCTGCAAACGCATCGCGATGCCCCCCTGCCCGGCCCTACGCAGCCAGACCGTCCTGACCGAAGCGATAGATCCGGCCCTCTTCCGGGGTGAGCCAGATCCGGTCGCCATGGCTGACCGGGAACTCGCCCTCGGCCCGCGCGATGACATGTTCGCCGCTGTCGAGATCGACATGCAGGAACGTGTCCGAGCCGAGATGTTCCGCCACGCCGACCGTGCCGGCAAACGCCCCGTCAGTGGTCGACATCTGCCAGTGCTCGGGGCGCACCCCGATGGAATGCGCGCCATGGCGCTGGGCCGCCTCGCCCTCGATGAAGTTCATGTTGGGCGAGCCGATGAAGCCGCCGACGAATTTGTTGGCCGGGCTGGAATAGAGTTCCAGCGGCGAGCCGACCTGTTCGATCCGGCCCGCGCGCAGCACCACGATCTTGTCGGCCATGGTCATCGCCTCGACCTGATCGTGGGTGACATAGATCATCGTCGTGGCGAGCTTGTTGTGCAGATCGCTGATCTCTACCCGCATATTGACCCGCAGCGCGGCGTCGAGATTCGACAGCGGCTCATCGAACAGGAAGGCTTCCGGTTCGCGCACGATGGCCCGCCCGATGGCGACGCGCTGACGCTGACCGCCGGAAAGCTGGCCCGGCTTGCGGTCCAGATAGCTGTCAAGGTTCAGGATCTTAGCGGCCCGTTCGACGCGGGCCTGCTGCTCGGCCTCGGGCATCTTTGCCATCTTCAGCGGAAAGGCGATGTTCTTGCGCACCGACATATGCGGGTAGAGCGCATAGGACTGGAACACCATCGCCAGCCCGCGCCTGGCCGGACCGGCCTGGGTCACGTCCTGACCGTCGATCAGGATCTGACCCGAGGTCACATCCTCCAGCCCGGCGATGAGCCGCAGCAGGGTGGATTTCCCGCAGCCAGAAGGACCGACGAAGACGACGAACTCACCCTCGTTGATTTCAAGATCGACACCGGGGATGACCTCGACATCGCCGAAGGATTTGCGGACATTCTTGAGCGTGATGGAACCCATCTGTCGTTCCTCCTTATTTCACCGCGCCGAAGGTCAGGCCACGGACGAGTTGTTTCTGGCTGAACCAGCCCATGATCAGGATCGGCGCAATCGCCATGGTCGAAGCGGCAGAGAGCTTTGCCCAGAAGAGACCCTGCGGGCTGGAGAAGGATGCGATGAAGGCCGACAGCGGCGCGGCATTCGTGGTGGTGAGCTGGATCGTCCAGAACGCTTCGTTCCATGCCAGGATGATGTTCAGCAGCACCGTCGAGGCGATACCCGGCACCGCCATCGGCGTGAGCACATGCACGATCTCCTGGCCCAGCGTCGCACCGTCCATCCGCGCGGCCTCCAGGATCTCGCCGGGGATTTCGCGGAAATAGGTGTAGAGCATCCAGACCACGATCGGCAGGTTCATCAGCATCAGGATGATGACCAGCCCGATCCTTGTGTCCATCAGCCCCGTCTGCAGAAAGATGAGATAGATCGGCACCAGCACCGCCACGGCGGGCATCATCTTGGTGGACAGCATCCACATCAGGATGTTCTTGGTGTGCTTGCTGGGCGAAAACGCCATCGCCCAGGCCGAGGGCACCGCCACGATCAGCGCCAGAAGCGTCGAGCCGACCGCGATCACCACCGAGTTGATGAAGGGGCGGACATAGTCGTTCTGGGTCTGCACCTCCTGATAGCTCTGGAAGGTGAAGGACGGGATCAGGTCGAACCCGGCAATCGCCTCCTGCTCGGTCTTCAGGCTGGTGATGATGGTGTAGAGGATTGGGAAAAAGATCAGCAGCGCCACGATCCAAGCGGCGATGGTCCATCCGACCTTGGTGCGGGTTGGGACTGCACGAGCCATGAGTTCTCCTCCCTCAGTCCAGGTTCTTGCCGACGGCGCGCATAAGGAAGATGGCGACGATATTGGCGAGGATGACGGCGATGATCCCGCCGGCGGCGGCCATGCCCGCGTCGTAATCCAGCCGCGCGGCGCGATAGATCAGATAGGTCAGGTTGGTCGAGGCATTGCCCGGCCCGCCACCCGTCGTCACCAGGATCTCGGCATAGATGCTGAGCAGGAAGATCGACTGGATCAGGATGACCACGGTGATCGCCCGCGACATATGCGGCAAGGTCAGATAGCGGAAGCGGTTCAGCGCTGATGCGCCGTCCATCTCGGCCGCTTCCATCTGCTCGCCATCCAAAGATTGCAGCGAGGTCAGCAGGATCAGCGTCGCGAAGGGCAGCCATTGCCAGGCCACGATCAGGATGATCGAAAACAGCGGATACTGCGCGAACCAGTCCACCGGGCTGGCCCCGAGGAACTGCGCCACATCGGCCAGCACGCCATAAGAGGGGTGCATGATCATGTTCTTCCAGATCAGCGCCGCAACCGGCGGCATGACGAAGAAGGGCGAAATCACCAGAATACGCACGATCCCCTGCCCGAAGATCGGCTTGTCGATCAGCATGGCGATCAGGATGCCGCCGCCGACAGTGATGACCAGCACGCCGAGCACGAGGACCAGCGTGTTGACGATGGCTTCCCAGAATGCGGGATCGGTGACGAAGAATTCATAGTTGAGCCAGCCGATCCATCCCTCGGGCGTCGGCGAATATTGCAGGCGGAAATCCTGAAACGAATAGAACAGCGTCAATCCCAGCGGGACGATCATCCAGATCAGCAGCAGAATGATCGCGGGCGCGTTCATGAGCCGGGCGAGGCCCTGAGTCTGGCGCGTGGCCATGGCATGTCCTCCGATCGGCGCGGGGAAAGCCGCGCGGTCTCAGCCAGCGGGTGCCGCCCGGCACAAGACCGGGCAGCAGGGGCGATGGGGATCAGTAACGGGCGCGTCGCATTTCGCGCTCTGTGTCCGACTGGGCCGAGGCAAGCGCCTCTTCAGCCGAACTCTGCCCGGCAAGCGCGGCAGCGAAAAGCTGGCCGACAGCCGTGCCGATGCCCTGGAACTCGCGGATCGAGACGAACTGACCGCCGGTATAGGGCACCTCCTGCACAGAAGGCGACTTGGTGTCGGCGGCCTCGATCGCGGCGAGGGTGGTTTCCGCGAAGGGCGCGGCCTCCTGATACTCGGCGCTCTCATAAAGCGAGCTGCGGGTGCCCGGAGGTGCGGCGCGCCAGCCCTGCGCTTCGGCGATCATGTTGGTGTAGTCCTTGCTGGTCGCCCAGGCGACGAATTTCTTCGCCGCATCCGGCGCGTCCGACGAGGCCGGGATGGCGAGGTTCCAGGACCACAGCCAGTTGCCATGATTGTCGACGCCTTCCTTGTTCGGAAACTTGGCGAAGCCGACGCTGTCCGCGACCTGCGACTCGTCGGGATCGGTCACGAAGCTCGCCGCCACCGAAGCGTCGATCCAGATGCCGCATTTGCCCTGCTGGAACAGAGAGAGATTCTCGTTGAAACCGTTCGAGGACGCGCCGGGCGGGCCGTAATTGGTCATCATGTCCAGATAATCGGTCAGCGCAGCGCTCCATTCCTCGCTGTCGAATTGCGGGGTCCATTCCATGTCGAACCAGCGTGCGCCATAGCTGTTGGCCATAGCGGTCATGAAGGCCATGTTCTCGCCCCAGCCCGGCTTGCCGCGCAGGCAGATGCCGTAGACCTCGTTGTCCTTGTCAGTCATAGCCTCGGCGGCGGCGCGGATCTCGGTCCAGCTCGGCTCGGCGCTGATGGTCACCCCGGCCTGTTCGGCCAGGTCGGTGCGATACATCACCATCGCCGATTCGGCGTAGAACGGCACCGCATAAAGCGTGCCATCGACCGACAGGCCGTCGCGCACGGCAGGCAGCAGGTCGTCGGCATCGTAACCTTCGGGCAGGTCGTCCAGAGCCAGCAGCCACTCGCTTTCGGCCCAGATCGGCACTTCGTAATTGCCGATGGTCACCACGTCATACTGGCCGCCATTGGTTGCGATGTCGGTGGTCACCCGCTCGCGCAGGATGTTTTCCTCCAGCGTGACCCATTCCAGCTCGATATCCGGGTTCGCCTCGGTGAAGTCGCCGGTCATCTGCTGCATGCGAATCATGTCGCCGTTATTGACGGTCGCGATGGTCAGCGTCTCGGCCGCGACAGGGGCAGCGAGGGCCATGGTGGCGCAGGCGCCCATCAGGGCGCGGAATTGATATGTCATATTGTCCTCCTCCGTGCACGACAATTGCTCATGCGATGGGCAAATGCTCACACAACTGGCGGATCTTGTCAAATCCAAACTCGTCGTGGCGACGAAAACGCGCTAGGTAGGTCCACCGGAAGGAACCCGATGACACGAGACTCCGACAGGCTGGATCAGGCGGCGCGGGCGGCATGGCTGTCCTGGGTCGGCGGCATGACGCAGGATGAAATCGCCCGCGAGATGGGAATCTCGCGGCAGGGCGCGCAGCGTCTGACCGCGCAGGCCATGGCGGCGGGGATCGTGAAGGTCCGCATCGACCACCCGCTGGCCGATTGTCTCGACCTGGGCGCAAAGCTGCGCGAGCGCTTCGGGCTGCGTCGCGCCGATGTGGCCCCGGCGCTGACCGGTCAGGCCGGTGTCGCGATGCTGATCGCCGAGCTGATCGAATCGCTTCTGTCGCGAGAGGCTCCGATGACGCTGGCCATCGGGAACGGCCGGACCCTGCGCTCGGGGGTGTTGCAGATGTCGCATCTGGACTGCCCGCAGCATAATATCGTCTCGCTGACCGGGAATATCGCGCCGGATGGCTCGGCGGCCTATTACAACGTCCTGTTCTCGCTGTCCGAGATCGTCACCGCCAGCAGCTTCCCCCTGATGGTTCCGGTCATCGCCGCCTCGTCCGAGGAACGCGACGCGTTGCATCGCCAGCCCGGAAATACGCGGGTGATGGCGCTCGCCGCCGCGGCAGAGGCCGCAATTGTCGGGATCGGCGATCTGGGCCCGAACGCGCCGCTGATGGCTGACGGGTTCCTGAGCCCGGATGAAGTTGCCGCGCTGTCCGAGGCCGGCGGGGTCGGAGAGATCCTGGGCCATGCCTTCGACGCGCATGGCCGGTTGCTGCCTCGCGATGTAAGGGTCGCCTCGGCCCGCATGCCGGACCCGGAGGGGCGGCTGATCGTCGCTGCCGTGCAGGGCGCGCATAAGCGGGCCGCCACGCTGGGCGCGCTGCGCGGCGGGCTGGTCAACGGGCTGATCACCGATGAGCCGATGGCGCGATGGCTGCTGGACCAGCCCGAAACCGCGGCCTGACGCCTTTCCGCTTGGCCGGGCCGGGCCGGGCGTTTATCCCTTCCCTTCGACACTGACCACGGAGCGACCGATGAAACACGCCCTCGCCGCCGCCCTGATCGCCCTCGCCTGCCCCGCAGCTGCCGACACGACAGTCGGCCTGTTGCTGCCCGCCTCGGGCAATTACGCGGCGCTCGGTCAGGATATCGAGGACGGCTTCCGCATGGCCATTGGCGGGGCCGGGCGGGACGACATCACCATCCTGCGCGAGGACACCGAGGCGAAGCCGCAAACCGGACTGACCCGCGCCCGCAAGCTGATCATGCAGGACCGCGCGGATGTGCTGGTGGGCGTGGTGTCCTCGGCGGTGCTGGGGGCGGTGCGCGACGTGGTGGACGGCTCGGGCACGCCGCTGATCGTCGCCAATGCGGGGAACAGCGACGCGACCGGCAAGGATTGCTCGCCCTATATCACCCGCGTCAGCTTCTCGAACGATCAGCTGAACCGGCCGATGGGCGAGTGGATGGCGGCCGAGGGGATAGGCTCTGTCTATACGCTCGCCCCGGATTATGCGGCGGGACAGCAGATGATCGGGGCGTTCTCGGACGCGTTCGAGGCTGGCGGCGGAGAGGTGATCGGCGGCGACTTCACCCCGTTCGGCCGGACCGAGGATTTCGGACCGTATCTGGCAAAGGCGCAGGCATCCGGGGCCGAGGCGCTTTACGTCTTTTATGGCGGTGCGGATGCGATCAGCTTCGTGAAGCAATATGACAGCTTCGGTTTGCGCGACCAGATGCCGCTATACGCCGTGGGTTTCCTGACCGCGCCGCTTTACCTGCGCTCGCAGGGCGAGGCGGCGGAGGGCGTGATCGGCGCGCTGCATTATCTGCCTTCGCTGGACACGCCCGAGAACGCCGCCTTCGTCGATGCCTATCGCGCCGCGCATGACGGAGACCTGCCTTCCGAATATGTCGTTGCCGGTTATGACGCGGGGCGGCTGCTTCTGGGCGCGCTCGACAGCGGGGCCGCGGGGCGCGAGGAGTTGGCCCGCGCTTTGCCGCAAGTGGCCTATACCGGCCCGCGCGGCCCGTTGGAGATCGATTCGGCGACCAATAACATCGTGCAGAATGTCTATGTCTTCGAAACCGTCAGCAAGGACGGCGAAATGACCCATCGCCTGCTCGACACGATCGAGGCGGTGCGCGACGCCCCGAATGGTTGCGAGATGGGCTGAGTGTCGGTTTTCTGGACCCTTCAGGCGCTGAACGCGCTGCAATACGCGGCGCTGCTGTTCCTGATTTCGGCCGGGCTCTCGGTCAGCTTCGGACTGATGGGGTTCGTGAACCTTGCCCATGGCGCGCTGTATATGCTGGGCGCCTATATCGGGGTTTCGATCGCTGGCGGCGTCGGGTTCTGGACAGCGCTGATCGTCGCGCCGCTGGCGATCGGCGCAATCGGCGCGGCGCTGCATCAGGGTTTGCTGCGCCGGATCGCAGGGGCCGGACCGATGCCGCAGGTGTTGGTCAGCTTCGGGCTGGTCTTCCTTGCCGTCGAGGCGGTCCGCATCATCTGGGGCGATGTGCCGCTGACGCTGGACGTGCCAAAGGCTCTCTCGGGGACGCGCATAATTCTCGACACCGCATATCCGTCCTATCGCCTGTTCGTTATCCTTCTGGGCGGCGCGGTCGCGCTGAGCCTGTGGGCCGGGATGACCCGCAGCCATCTCGGCGCGGCGATCCGCGCTGCGGTCGAAAACCGTGATATGGCCCGTGCGATCGGCATCCGCACCGAAAGGCTTTTCCTGGCTGTCTTTACCCTTGGCGCGTCGCTTGCCGGGCTGGGCGGAGTCATTGCCGCACCGATCCTCTCCGTCAGCCCCTCCATGGCGGTGACCGCGCTGATCCCGGCCCTGATCGTCACGGTAATTGGCGGGCTGGGATCGATCCCGGGCGCGATGCTGGGCGCGGTGATCGTCGCCGCGATCGAGGTGTTCGGCGCTGCGCTCTGGCCCGATGCGAGTGCGGTGCTGATCTATGCCGCCCTCGCCGCCGCGCTGATCTGGCGGCCCGAGGGGTTGCTGAGCGCTGGGCGCGCGCGCTGATGTTCCGGCTGAGCGCGATGCGTGCCGGCGCCTTTGCCGCCACCGTAACGGGTCTGGCCATATGGTCGCTGGCGGGTGGCTTTTTCGCCCGCGAGATCGTTGCCGAAATCGCGGTGCTTGCGATCCTCGTCATCGCGCTCGATCTTGCTGCGGGATTTGGCGGAATGGTGTCGCTGGCGCATGGCGCGATCATGGGGGTTGGCGCCTATGGCTATGCGCTGGCCGCGCAGGCCGGGCTGCCCGTCTGGAACGCGTCGGCGTGCGGTATCGCAGTGGCTGCGCTGTTTGGCGGCGCGATGGGCGCGATCTGCATGCGCACCCGGGGGATCTTTTTCATCATGGCGACGCTCGCCTTCGGACAGATGGCGTGGAGCTTTGTGTTCCGCAGCGACGCCTTGGGAGGCGATAACGGGCTGGGCGGTGTGCCGCGCCCTGCTGTGCCGGGGCTTGAAACAGACGCACCGCTGGGCTTCGCGATTTATGCTCTGGCACTGCTGGTGCTGGTTTTCGCCCTGACCGCCGCGTTTCTGCGCAGCCGCGCGGGGCGCATGCTCGAGGCGCTGCGCGACAATCCCGACCGCGCCGCCGCGCTGGGGATTTCGGCATCGCGTTACCGGATCGGGGCCTTTGCGCTGTCCTCTGCGCTGGCGGGCGTCGCGGGGGTGCTTGCCGCGCAGCATATCCAGTTCGTCTCGCCTGAATTGCTGGTCTGGACTGCCTCGGGCGAGGCACTGGTGGTGCTGATCCTCGGCGGGATCGGCACGTTGACCGGCCCGGTGATCGGCGCGGCTTGCTTTGTGCTCCTGAAGCATTGGGCTGCCGGATGGACGGATCACTGGCATCTGGTGATCGGTGCGCTGCTGATCCTCGTCGTGCTGGCTGGGGGTCGGGGAATCTACGGAGAGTTCGAGGCGCGGCGTCATGCTTGAGCTGGAAGGTCTGAGCAAAAGCTTCGGCGCGGTCGAGGCGATCTCGGGACTGTCGCTTCATGTCGCGGCGGGCGAGCGGCTGGTGATCCTCGGGCCGAACGGGGCGGGCAAGACGACGCTGATGCGGCTGATCTGCGGAGAATTGCGGCCCGATGAGGGGCGCATCCGTCTTGCCGGGCGCGACATCACCACCGCCGGAGCCGCGGCGAGCGCGCGCGCTGGCATCGGGCGCGGCTTCCAGCATCCCTCCCTTTTCGAAAGCCTTACTCTGGCGGAGAACCTCGTCATCGCCGCCGCCGCGCGCAGGGGCGATGCGGCCCCCCGCCGCGATCCGCTGCGCGATGACGCGCTGCGCGCCGAGGCAGAGCGGGTCGCCGATCTGGTCGGGCTTCGCCATCTGGAACAACGCGTCGCTGCGGCCGATCACGGCACGAGACGGCGGCTGGATCTCGCATTGGCTCTCAGCGGCGATGCGCGGCTGATCCTGCTGGACGAGCCTGCCGCGGGGATCGGTCCGGGCGGCGCGGCAGAGCTGCACAGGCTGATCGCCAGCCTGCCGCGTGAACCGGCCATGGTGGTGATCGAGCATGATCTGGATTTGGCCTTTGCCATTGCCGACCGCATCGCCCTGATGGATCGGGGGCGCATCGTCTTTGACGGCGCCCCCGACGCGGCACGCGCCGCGCTGAAAAGCCAGCATCATGCTTGAGCTGTCCGAAGTCAGCGCAGGTTACGGGCCGGTTCAGGCGCTGTTCGGGCTGGATCTGCGCGTGGCGCAGGGCACGCTGCACGCGCTGCTCGGCCGCAACGGGGCGGGCAAGACCACCGCGCTGCGGCGGATCATGGGGCTTTTGCCGCATCAGGGCGGGCGGATCATGTTTGACGGGCAAGAGATCACTCGCTGGCCGACCCCGCGCATCGCCCGCGCCGGGATCGGCTTTGTGCCAGAACGGCGTGAGGTCTTTGCCAGCCTCACACTTCGCGAAAACCTGACGCTCGCCGGGCGGATCGGGCGCGGAAGTTGGGATGTAGAGCGGGTTCTGGCGCTGTTCCCGCAATTGGAGGCGCGGCTTGATGCCCGCGCCGGCGTGCTCTCGGGCGGCGAGCAGCAGATGCTGGCCATCGGCCGCGCCCTGATGCTGTCGCCCCGGCTGCTTCTGCTGGATGAACCCACAGAGGGGCTTGCCCCGCCAATGGTCGATGCGCTGCGCGAAGCGCTTGCGGCACTTCGGGAGAATGGGCTGACCCTCCTGATGGTCGAGCAGAATATCGGCTTTGCCAGCACGCTCGCCGATCGGGTCACGCTGGTCTCTCGCGGTCAGGCCGTATGGACGGGGGAGGCGGCAGAATTCGCCGGGGCGCAGGAATTGCGGCAGCGTCATCTTGGTGTCTGAGCGGCGCGCGCAAATCTGGTTTGCCACAGAAGAGACCGGGCCTGCCCCCTTTCGCATGTTGCAGCAGGCGCTTATATCCCCCGCTCAATCAACGGAGTTTTCCTGATGGGCTATCGAATCGCCGTCGCCGGAGCTACGAGCAATCTCGGCCATGAGATCCTGAACATTCTCGCCGAGCGTGAATTCCCCGCCGATGAGGTGGTGGCGCTGGGGCCGCGCCGCTCATTGGGAACCGAGGTCAGTTTTGGCGAAGAAACGCTCAAGACCCGCGATGTCGAGAATTTCGACTTCGAAGGTTTCGACATGGCGCTGTTCGCGATGGAGAGCGATGAGGCGCGTAAACACGCCCCATCCGCCGCCGCCGCGGGCTGCGTCGTAATCGATTGTTCAGAGGCGTTCCGTATGGACCCCTCCGTGCCCCTGGTTGCGCCCGAGGTGAACGCCGCGGCAATCGGCGGCTATCGCGAAAAGATGATCGTATCCTGCCCCGATGCCGCCAGTTCGGCCCTGGTCGCCGCGCTGAAGCCGCTGCATGACCGGGCACGGGTGCGCCGCACGGTGGTGTCGACCTATCAGGCCGTGTCCGGGGCCGGGAACGCTCAGATGGACGAGCTGTGGAACCAGACCAAGGGCATGTATGTGCCGGGTCAGGAGGTCGAGCCGAACCAGTTCCCGCGGCAGATCGCGTTCAACGTGATCCCGCAGGTCGGCGCCTTCATGGAAGACGGCTCCAGCCGCGCCGAGTGGCAGATCATGGCCGAGACCAAGAAGATTCTGGACCCGGCGATCCGGCTGTCGGTGACCTGTGTCCGGGTGCCGGTCTTTGTCGGCGATGCGGAATCGGTGAATGTCGAGTTCGAGGATTTTCTTGACGAGGATGAGGCGCGCGACATCCTGCGCGAGGCGCCCGGTCTGTTGCTGGTCGATAAGCGCGAGGATGGCGGCTATGTCACGCCGGTCGAGACGGTCGGCGATTTCGCGACCTTCGTGTCGCGGCTGCGGCAGGACCCGACGGTTGAGAACGGGCTGAATATGTGGCTCGTCGCCGATAATCTGCGCAAGGGCGCGGCGCTGAACGCGGTGCAGATCGCCGAGATCCTCGGCCGCGAGCATCTGCAAAAGGGCTGAGCCGCCGCATCGGGGGCGCTGCCCCCGCACCCCCGGGATATTTCCGTCAGGATGAAGAGCGGGCGCGTTCGGCGGGCGGTGCCGTCTCAGGGCCGGGTGGCGAGGGGGCGGCTTCGGCAGGTTCCGCGTCGTCCTTGGCAAGAATGCGTATGGCGCTGCGAAAGGCATCCGCCGGGGCGTGGGCCAGCGTCACCGCGTCGGTGCCCGCATGATCTTCCAGATGACGCGCAACGATGCGATGCCCAAGCCCATAACCGCCCCAACGGCGGATGCTCTTGCCGCTGCCGAAGAACCATTCCGAATGGTCATAGCCAAGGCGCGACCATTCGTTGAGCGCGCGCCGCGTCAGACCGGCGGCTGGGGTGACGGCGTCCCAGGGGTCGGGCTTTCCGCCGAGGACCTGCAAGACGAAATGTCCGGCCAACCCTTCGCTGACCAGCGCCTCGCCCAGCGATTTGCCATATCCGGGCCCGTCCCAGCGCAGCAGGTGGTGCAATTCGTGGACAAGGATGCGGATCAGGCTGTCGCGATCGAAGCGCGGCGGGTCCACGGTCAATCGAATCTCTCCTGGCCCGGGCGCCGCGCCCGCCGCCCCCCAGCCGGTGATGACGGCATCGCCCGAACGGATGACCAGATCGAAATCGGGCAGCGCGACATGTTCCGATGCCTGCCCAATCGCCTCGCGCGCGGCAGCGCGGATATCGGGCATCACGCCGGTCAGACCGTGACGGGCGTTGAGGAAATGGATGTTCCAGACAGTCATGCCCTTATTTCGCAACTGCCGCCGCGTTGCGCCACGTCAAAAATGACGGTTTGAGCGGAAATCGGCAGATATGCGCGGGACAGGCGGCGGGCCGCCCCCTTGCACGGATCAGATCTCCGGCACCAGCACCTCGCGCTTGCCGACATGGTTTGCCGATGAGACCACGCCCTGATCCTCCATCTGTTCGACAATCCGGGCGGCCTTGTTATAGCCGATGGCGAGTTTGCGCTGGATGTAGCTGGTCGAGCATTTGCGATCCTTGGCCACGATCATCACCGCCTGATCGTAAAGCTGATCATCCCCATCCGCCGAGTTGCCGAGGCCCAGAACCGCGTCGATATCGCCCGCGACCTCGTCCTCGGGGCCGTCCACCACGCCGGATTTATAGCTGGGCGGGCCGAAGCTCTTCAGGTGGTTCACGACCTCTTCGACTTCCTCATCGCTGACGAAAGGCCCATGGACACGGGTGATGCGAGAGCCGCCGGCCATGTAAAGCATGTCACCCTGCCCCAGAAGCTGTTCGGCCCCCTGTTCGCCCAGGATGGTGCGGCTGTCGATTTTCGAGGTGACCTGGAAGCTGATCCGGGTCGGGAAGTTCGCCTTGATCGTGCCGGTGATGACATCGACCGATGGGCGCTGCGTGGCCATGATCAGATGGATGCCGGAGGCCCGCGCCATCTGCGCGAGACGCTGGATACAGGCCTCGATCTCCTTGCCCGCGACCATCATCAGATCGGCCATCTCGTCGACGATGACGACGATATAGGGGAAGGTTTCGGGCTGGAATTCCTCGGTTTCGAAGATCGGCTCGCCGGTATCCTCGTCGAAGCCGGTCTGGACGGTGCGCTTGAACATCTCGTCCTTGGCCAAGGCCTCGCGGACGCGGCCGTTATAGCCCTCGATATTGCGGACGCCCATCTTGGACATCTTGCGGTAGCGCTCCTCCATCTCGGCGACGACCCATTTCAGCGCCACGACGGCCTTTTTCGGATCGGTGACGACGGGCGAGAGCAGATGCGGGATGCCGTCATAGACCGAGAGTTCCAGCATCTTCGGGTCGATCATGATCAACCGGCACTCATCCGGCGTCAGCTTATAGAGAAGCGACAGGATCATGGTGTTGATCGCCACCGACTTGCCCGAACCCGTCGTCCCCGCGATCAGCAGGTGAGGCATCTTCGCCAGATTGGACACAACAGGACCGCCGCCGATATCCTTGCCCAGCGCCAGCGGCAGCGGATAGGACGCGTCGCCATAGGATTTGGCCGACAGGATTTCACGCAGCAGCACCTTTTCGCGCCGCGCATTGGGCAGTTCGATCCCGATCACGGTCCGGCCCGGCACGGTCGACACACGCGCCGACAGCGCCGACATCGACCGGGCGATGTCATCCGACAGCCCGATCACGCGGCTGGCCTTCAGCCCCGGCGCGGGTTCCAGTTCATACAGCGTCACCACCGGGCCGGGATGAACGGCGGTGATCTGGCCTTTCACGCCATAATCGTCCAGCACGGCTTCCAGCATCCGCGCGTTTTCGGCCAAGGCCTCGTCCGAAAGCTGAAGCCGCTCGATCGTGCTCGCGGCGGTCAACAGCGAGAGAGGCGGCTTCTCATAGTCGCCGCTGGCCTCGTCGAAGCCGAGCGTGGGCTGCGCCTCGGCCCGTGCCTGGCGCGAAGGCTGGGCGGTCTTGTGCGCGGGCGGCACAACCACACGCGGCGTGCCGGCGCCGAAGGGGTGCGGCTCGGCAGGCTCGACCGGCTCGGCCTCGTCATCCGCCGGATCCTCGAGCGCGACCTCCTGCCGGCTGGCGTTCAGGCGCTGCGTGACCGAGCTGAGCAGGCTGTTGCCGCGCTTGGATATGGCATCGCTGATCCGCGACTGCACCTCGTCATCGGAGGGCGCGGTGGCATCATGCGCTTCGGCTTCGACCAGTTCGGAATCGCTCTCCCAATCATCGGCAGAGGCGCGGCGGCGGAACAGGCCGCGCCGGGATTCTCCGGTCGGCTCGGCCTCGGTCTCTGCGCGGCTCTTGCGGTCGGCGGCCCGGGCTTTCACACCGCGCGCGGCCCCGACCGCACCGGCCGCGCCCCGGCCCAGAAGCCGCAACAGCGCATCGTAAGCGGTGACCAGCCCGGTGCCCAGCCAGCGGATCAGGCGACGCGCCTCGATCAGGTCGAAGCCCAGCACGAAGCCATAGAACAGCACCGCCGCCACGGCCGTCAGCAGCGCGGCCAGCTTCAGCGAGGCCGCAGCGCCAAGCGGCAGCATGGTCATCAGCCCGCCCATCATCATGTCGCCGAAATGACCGCCCAGACCATAGCTCTCCTGCCAGTCGGCAGCCGGCACGAGCGAGGCGCAATAGACGGAACCGAAGGCCACGGCGATGGGCAGGAACACCGCGCGCATGACCCGTTCCTCGCCCTTGTGCAGCATCAGCCGCAGGCCCCAGACCAGCGCGCCCAACACCAGGCCCCAGGCGCTGTAACCGGCGATCATCATCAGCGGCGCGGCGATATAGGCCCCGAAGCGGCCCAGCAGATTGACCGGCGACTGATCGGTGGCGGCGAGGAAGCTCGGATCGTCGGGCGACCAGCTATAGAGGATCAGCGCCAGCACGGCGGCCAGCACCACCAGCCCCGCCCCGACCAGCTCCTTGCCGCGCCGTTCCAGCGCCGCTTGCGTGCTCTGATCGAACAGCGGATCGCGTTGTTTCGCCTGCCAGCTCGCCATGAATCCTGCCCCTACTCGTATAATGTCTGCTTCAGGCGTTCGAGCGCCTGTTCGGTTTCGTCCTCCGCCGCGACCAGAGCCGTGCGGATATAGGCCTGCCCCGGGTTCTCTCCCGCCACCTCACGCGAGAGATAGGCGCCCGGCAGCACCTGGATCCCGGCCTCGCGCCACAGCGTCACGGCAGCCTCTTCGCCGTCCTCGACCGGAAGCCACAGGAAGAAGCCGCCCTCCGGCCCGCGATAGCCCGGCACATTGCCCAACACGCGGTCAGCCACAGCGTATTTGCGATGATACAGCTCGCGGTTCTCGGTGACGTGGGTTTCCGCGGACCAGGCATGCGCGCTTACGGCCTGCGCGGGCAGCGGCATCGGCGCACCGGAATAGCTGCGCAGGCGACGCAGCTCGGCGATATGCGCCCGCGCCCCCGCTGCAAAGCCCGAGCGCAGCCCGGGCAGGTTCGAGCGTTTGGAAAGCGAGTTGAACATCACCACCCGATCCGCCGCGCCCATCCGCGTTGCCACGGCCAGAGCGCCGGGCGGCGGGGTATCGCGATAGATCTCGGAATAGCATTCATCGGAGAAGATCAGGAAATCGTGCTTTTCGGCCAGCGCAATCAGCCGCTCCAGATAGTCCTCGTCCGCCACCGAGCCCTGCGGGTTGGCGGGAGAGCAGATATAGGCGATGGCGGTGCGATCCAGCGTCGCATCCGGCAGGGCGGCAAAATCGGGCAGGAACCCGTTATCTGCGGTGGCGGCGACAAAGACCGGCTCGGCGCCGACCGCAGCGGCGGCGACGGCATAGACCTGATAGAAAGGATTCGGGATCAGCACCGCGGGTTGCTGTCCGTTCTTCCTTTCCGGGCAGAGCGCCAGCGCCGCGTTGAACAGACCCTCGCGCGTTCCGTTGAGACTGGTGATCTGATCGGGCGCGACCTCGATTGCGTGGCGGCGCGCGATCCAGCCCGAAATCGCCTCGAGCAACGCGGGTGTGCCCTCGTTCGGAGGGTATTTGCCGAATTGGGCGACGGTCTCGGCCATGACGGGCGCCACGAAATCCGGCAAGGGATGACGCGGCTCTCCGATGGTCATCACCATCGGGTCGCCGCCGGGTTCGATACCCGACAACAGCGCGCGCAGGCGCGGAAATGCGTATTCCGGCAGGTTCGAAAACCGCTCGGGATGTGCCATGACTGCCTCTCAGATCGGGGTCGTAGCGCCCCGTTATGCATTGAGATTACCCAATGCCGGTCGTTCCGTCCAGTCAGTCTAGCCGGAAAGCGCGGCTTCCATGGCGCGAGCGGTCCGAAGAAGCCGCCGGTCCCCGCCCGCCGGACCCATTGCCATGATCCCGCAGGCCGGGCGCGCGGTCGGCAGAGTCACCGCGGGAAGCCCAAGCAGATTGCCGATCCGCGTGTTGCGCAGGGTCAGCAGGTTCTCCGAGGCAAAGAACGCGGCATCCGCCAGCAGTTTCTCGCGATCCGGCGGCAGGATCGGAACGGTCGGGAGGATCACCGCATCGAAGCCTGCGACGCTCTCGGCCCAGGCCGCGCGCAGCCGGTGAAGCGTTTCCCACCCGGCGACGAAATCCGGGGCCGAGACCTCTCGCCCGGCCTGGAACCGCGCCAGCATCGGCGGATACATCGCCTCGGGCGCCTCTTCGATATGGGCCTTCCATATTCCATAAGCCTCGGGCGCGAAAAGCGTCGGGGACAGCGCCATCGCCTCGGCCACACAGGCCGGTGCCGCGCGCGAAATGGAGGCACCGCCACGGGCCAGCGCTTCAACTGCCTCCTCGAAGGCGGCGACCGGCGCTTCGCGCGCATCCTCGAACGGTACGCCGTCCAGCACCATCAGCTTCAGCGGCCGCCCCTCCGCGCCCTCCAGATCGACCGGAGGCGCGGATGTGATCGCCGCAAAAAGCGCCGCGCAATCCTCGACGGTGCGGGCCAGCGGGCCGGCGACATCAAAACGCGGGCAAAGCGGCACCACGCCCCGCGACGATACCGCCCCGTGGCTTGGCTTGAAGCCGACCAGCCCGTTCCAGGCCGAAGGTGCTCGGATCGAGCCGCCCGTATCCGAGCCGATCGTCGCCGCTGCCAGACCCAGCGCCACCGACACCGCCGAGCCAGAGCTGGACCCGCCCGGCGCCAGCGCCGGATCCAGCGCATTGGGCGGGGTCGCGGTCATCGGGTTCAGCCCCAGCCCGGAAAAGGCCAGCTCGGTCATATGGGTCTTGCCAAGACAGATCAGCCCCGACAGGTCGGCATTGGCCAGAATTTCGGCATCGCGTTCCGGTGTACGTCCCTTCAGCAGCGCCGAGCCTGCTTCTGTTAACACGCCGGCGCTGTCCACATTGTCCTTCCAGCTGATCGGCACCCCGTCCAGCAGGCTCAGCCGTTGCTCTGACTTGGCGCGGTCATGGGCAGCGATTGCCTCGGATCTTGCGCGTTCCGGGGTCATGCGCGCAAAGATCAGCTCGCGGTCGGGATGTTTTTCCGCTGCGTCAAGATAGGCGTCGGTCAGATCGACCGGCGAGACCAGCCCCGCCATGATCGCCCGTCCCTGCTCGCATGCGGGTTTCGTCAGCCAATCCATTCCAAACTCCCCCAAAATTCTGCCCTGACGCTAATCGTTGACGCAGCGGAGGTCCACGCTTTTGCCGCATGGACGCCACCGGGGCGGCAGCTTAGACTCCGCGGCATGAGAACCGAATTCGATATCGTGATCGCTGGCGGCGGGCTGAATGGCCCCGCGCTCGGGCTGGCATTGGCAGGCGCCGGGCTTGATGTGGCCGTGGTGGACGCCGCGCCGGAACGCGATCGGGCACAGAGGGGCTTTGACGGCCGGGCCTATGCGCTGGCCCTTGCATCGGTCAGGCTGCTTGGCGGGATCGGGGTCTGGGACCGCGTCGCAGATCAGGCCCAGCCGATCCGCAAGGTCGTCGCCCGACAGGGGCGTGGCGGCGAGACCGGACCGTTCGGGCTCTTCTTCGACGCCGCCGAGATCGAGGAAGGTCTGCTGGGTCAGATGCTGGAAGACCGTTTCCTCTATCGCGCGCTGATGGACGCGATGCAGGAACGTTTGACGCATGTCCCGGCAACGAAGGTGACAGGACAACAGGCCATGCCAGGCGGGATCGAGATCACGCTGTCGGATGGCAGAACGCTGCGCGCGCGGCTTCTGGTCGGGGCGGATGGGCGCGCCTCTGGCGTCGCTCGGCGGGCCGGAATTTCCCGATCCGGATGGGATTACGGGCAGACGGCGCTGGTTTGCGCTCTGGAACAGGAATTTCCCCATCACGGCACCGCGCATCAGGTCTTTCTGCCCGGCGGCCCGCTGGCGGTGCTGCCGCTGCCCTCAGACCGGTCCTCGATCGTCTGGTCCCTGGGGAACAGCCAGGCCAAGGCCATCGCGTCGCTGGACGATGACTATTTTCTCGCCGTGCTCTCTCCGCATCTGCGCGAGATCACCGGCGCAATCGCGCTGACCGGGGCGCGATTCTCCTATCCGCTGAGCCTGTCGCTTTCCAACCGTTACATCGCCGAGCGGGTGGCTCTGATCGGCGACGCGGCGCATGGCGTGCATCCGATCGCCGGTCAGGGGCTGAATCTCGGCCTGCGAGACGTGGGCGCGTTGGCGGAATGCGTGGCCGATGCCGCGCGCCGGGGAGAGGATATCGGCTTTGACACCGTTCTCGACCGTTATCAGGGCTGGCGCAGCTTCGACTCGACGACGCTCGCGCTGGGCATGGATGGCGTCAACACGCTATTTTCCAACGACAATCCGCTGCTGCGCGCCGCGCGCGGTCTCGGGATGGGTGCGGTGAACGCAGTTCCGGCGCTGCGTCGGCATTTCATGCGCAGCGCTGCGGGGCTCAATATCGATCCGGTGCCGAGGCTGCTCGCGGGCAAGGCGCTTTAATCCGCCTTGAGCTGCCGCGCCTCGTCGATCAGCATGATCGGAATTCCGGCGCGGATCGGAAAGGCCAGACCCGCCGCGCGCGAGACCAGCTCTTGCCGCTCGGCATCATAGCGCAGCGCCGAATGCGTCGCCGGGCAGACCAGAGCCTCAAGCATGTGCCGGTCGAATTCCGGCGCCTCGGCCGGAGCGCGGGGCCGCGTGTCCTCGGCATCGCTCACTGCATCACCTCATCGTTTTCGCCGTGGCGGAGTTCGTATTCCAGCAGCCCCTCCAGCAATTCGCGCCGGGCGCTCAGCGTTGCCGATTCCAGCAGGGCCTGCTTGTCCTGCACCTCCAGCGGCAGCGCCATGGCCAGCGAATTCACCAGCAGCTCGGCCTCGGCCTCGTCCGCTGCTTCCCAGTCGGTCGAAAGATCATTGGCGTCCATATAGCGCTTCATCAGCCCGAGAAAACGGTCGCGGTCCCAGTCCGGATCTTCCTCGGCATCATCGCGGTCGCCATCATAGCCCGACCAGTCGATCTGGCCGGTCGGATAGGCATGAAACCCCTGTTCGGCCTCGGCCAACCGAAAACGCTGAACCTGCCCGAGCGAGATCAGATAGCGCCCGTCATCCTGTTCCGAAAACCCGACCACGCGGCCCGCAGACCCGATCTCGGCCAGCGTCTCGCCGTCTTCGTCGAGCGGCTGGATCATCCCGATCAGCCGATGCGGCGTCTTCAGCGCGTCCTCGACCATCTGAAGATAACGCGGCTCGAAAATATCCAGCGGCAGCCTCGTGCGCGGCATGAGCACGGCGCCGGGCAGGACGAATAACGGGATCGTGGCGGGCAGATCAAAGCTGCGCCGCGTCATGCGAATATCAGGCTGGACAGGCGGCGGCGGCCCTTCTGGGCGATGGGATCGGTCGGTTTCAACGCGTCGAAAATGGTGATGAGCTGGGTCTTGGCGGCTCCGTCATTCCATTCACGGTCGCGCCGGAAGGATTCCAGAAGCTGATCAATCGCAGCTTCGACATGGCCCGCCGCATGCAGCGCGGTGGCATAGTCGAACCGCGCCTGCTGGTCGGCGGGATCGGCCTCGACCTTCGCACTCAGATCGTCCAGCGGCCCCGCGCTCGCCGCCTGTTCGGCCAGTTGCAACTGCGCCCGCGCCGCCTCGACCGGTCCGGCAGAGGCGATTGCCGCGGGCACCTGTCCCAGCGTCTGCGCCGCCTCGTCCGACTTGCCGCCCGCCATCTGAGCGCGGATCAGCCCGCCCCAGGCCTCGGCGTTCTCGGGCTCTTCGCCGATGATCGCCCGGAACGTCTCGGCGGCGTCGTCATGCGCGCCCTCGGCCAGCATCGCCTCGGCCGCTTCTAAGGCCTCGCCCAGACCGCCATCATCGCCCGAAAGCTGGGTCAGCTTGTCGATGAAGCTCTTGAGCTCGGATTGCGGCAGCGCGCCCTGAAACGCATCGACCGGCTGACCCTGCCAGAACGCATAGACCGTGGGGATGGACTGCACCCGAAGCTGGCTTGCGATCATCTGGTTTTCATCGACATTGACCTTGGCCATGACCACGCGGCCCTTGGCTTTGGCAACCTCGGCTTCGAGCGCGGGACCCAGAGTCTTGCACGGCCCGCACCACGGCGCCCAGAAATCGACGATCACCGGGACCTGCATCGACTTCTCGACGACTTCCTTCATGAAATCGGCCTCGGTCACATCCTTGATGATGTCGCCCTCAGCCGGTGCGGCGCTGTTCTCTCCGATCAGCATCTCTGCCATTTCAACCTCGAATCCATGTTTGCCGACAATATGGGGCGTAAGAGCGCGCGGTGAAAGGGGCGCTTACAGATCGAAGCTGGCAAGGACCGGCACATGATCCGAAGGCTTCTCCCAGCCGCGCACCGGACGCAGGACACGGCTGCCGTGGCCGGCATTGGCGATATCGGGCGTCGCCCAGACATGATCCAGCCGCCGCCCGCGATCCGACGAATCCCAGTCGCGGTTGCGATAGGACCACCAGCTGTAAAGCTGCCCTTCTGGGATATCCTTGCGGGTGATATCCACCCATTTCCCGGCGTCCTGCGCCGCGCCGAGATGCTCGACCTCGATCGGGGTGTGGCTGACCACTTTCAGAAGCTGCTTATGCGACCAGACGTCATCCTCGCGCGGGGCGATGTTGAAATCCCCGACCATGATCGAGCGTTCCGGGCGTTCCTCATGGAACACGTCGCGCATCTCGGTCAGGAAATCGAGCTTCTGGCCGAATTTCTCGTTGACCTCGCGGTCGGGAATATCGCCCCCTGCCGGGATATAGAAATTATGGATCACCACGCCGTTTTCCAGCCGCGCCGCGACGTGTCGGGCATGGCCCATTCGGGCGTAATCCCGGTCGCCCGCATCCTCCAGCGGAAGCCGGGACAGGATCGCCACGCCGTTATAGCCCTTCTGCCCGCGCGCCACCATATGCTCATAGCCGAGCGCGCGGAATCCCTCTACCGGGATCTTGTCGACCGGGGATTTGCACTCTTGAAGGCAGAGAATATCGGGGGCCTCTTCACGCAGCAGGCGCTCGACCAGCCCGGCCCGCAGCCGCACCGAATTGATGTTCCAGGTGGCGATGGTGAACATGGACAACCTTTCTGTTGGGCGCCAGACCGTAACGACGGCGTTCCTGACTGTCGAGACCAGGATAAATTTCCTTTGCCTGAGACGTGTTAGCCGATAGAACCCGGCCATCGCGACTGAAGAGGCACGGCGGGCGAATGACGATCGATGAGGCATTGAGCAAGGGCGGTGCCGGCAGGTTCCAGAAACGACTGCTGGCGATTTTCGGTCTGGTCTGGGCAGCCGATGCGATGCAGGTCATCGCGGTTGGCTTTGCAGCGCCCTCGGTCGCGGTCACTTTCGGGCTGGACCGGGCCGTCGCGCTTCAGATCGGGACGCTGTTTTTCCTTGGCATGTTCGTCGGCGCCTTCGTCTTTGGCCGCGTGGCCGACCGGTTGGGGCGGCGCAACGTGCTGCTGCTGACTGTCGCCGCGGATGCGGTGTTCGGCCTCGCCTCGGTCTTCGCCGGAGATTTCACCCTGTTGCTGGCGCTGCGCTTTCTGACTGGCGTCGCTGTCGGCGGCACGCTGCCCGTCGATTACGCCATGATGGCCGAGTTCCTGCCGCCGAAGAATCGCGGTCGCTGGCTGGTGCTTCTGGAAGGCTTCTGGGCCGTCGGCACCATCGTCGTCGCGCTGACCGCCTGGCTCGCGGCCTCATATGGCGCAGAGGCCCCCTGGCGCTGGATCTTTCTCATCGCCGCCCTGCCCGCGCTGATCGGCATCTTCCTGCGGATCTGGGTGCCGGAATCGCCGATGTATCTGCTGAAAACCGGGCAGCAGGACAAGGCGCGGCGCGTCGTCAACCGCGTGCTGGTCACAAATGGCGCGGCAAAGCTGTCCCACGATACCGAACTGACGCTTGCCGCCCCGCCCGAAGGCGCGCCGAACTCGATCCTCTCGGACAGTCTGCGGATACGCACATTCGGTATCATGGCGGTGTGGTTCCTCGTCTCGCTCAGCTATTATGGCGTGTTCATCTGGGTGCCGGGCTGGCTCGCCGGCGAAGGCATGGGCTGGGTGCGCGGCTATGGCTTCCTCGTGATCCTCGCGCTGGCCCAGATCCCCGGCTATGCGCTGGCCGCTTACGGGGTCGAACGCTGGGGCCGCCGCGCCACGCTGATGGGATTCCTGCTGGCTTCGGCGGCGGGTTGCTTCCTGTTCACCCTGTCGCTGAATCCGGGGCTGGTGGCGATCTCGCTGATCCTGATGAGCTTCGCGCTGCTGGGAAGCTGGGGCGCGCTTTACGCCTTCACGCCGGAACTCTACCCGACCAATTTGCGCGGCACCGGCATGGGCACCGCCTCGGCCATCGCGCGTCTGGGTGGGCTGTTTGCGCCGACGCTGCTGACCTTCGCCTTTGCCAAGGGCTTCGGCTTCGCCATCGGGGTCTTCGCGGCTCTGCTGGTTCTGGCGGCTGTAGCACTGCTTCTGGTGAAGACCGAGACCCGCGACCGCGCCATCGGCTGAAACCCGGATCACATCCAAACCCGCCACCCCGAGCGATTCGGCACCGTTTTCCCCGCGCTGCGACGCGGCGGAGCGATGCAGACATGCAACACACCCTCCCCAACCGATGCAGCGCCAGCGCCAACTGCACGGCGAGTGAGGGGGAGGAAAATTAACCAATTCCAGTCCCTGCGAGGAATTTCGCATTCTCCGGTCGCGGGCAATGCGCCGAGCCTCCATCGCAGCGCCCGAAAAATTCCCGGCAAATAAAAGGCCGGATCATAGAATGAACTGTTCAGCGCCCCTAGATATACTCAAGTATCGATCGTCCCGGCATTCCCGGCAACGCTTGGCCCGACATCCCGGTCGCAGCCTCGCCGGAGCCGGCCCCGCACCGAACGCCACCGACGACGTGGCGCCAACGACGCTGACCGACCATGCCCCCCAATCTCATCATCAATCCGAATTTCGACGGCAACTCGCTGACCGGCTGGACGACGACGGGAGATGCCAGCACCTACGCGGGCAGTCAGGAGCTTGCGGTTTTCGACAAAAGCTCGAACAGCGGCGGCAGCATCGCGCAGAACGTGACGGTCGAAGCCGGTAAAAGCTACGATTTCAGCTTTGATTTCGGCTTCGCCGTCAACCGTGTGTCCGGCGGCAGCGCCAATGTCAGCTATACGATCGAAGCCGTGGACGCCAACGGCAATGTCGGTCCGGTGATCGCGCAGGGTCAGAGCACGGACAGCACCGGCACCGATTACCGCCTCAGCTCAGCAGCGGATACGCCGGTGGCAACCCAATTCACCGTTCCCGCGGGTGTGACAGAGATCCGCGTCACCATCTCGGGCGGTGTCAGCAACAGCACTAGCCGCGACGCAGTTGTCGATGACGTCTATCTCGGGGTGGTCTGCTTTACCGCCGGCACGATGATCGCCACCCCGGACGGCCCGCGCGCAGTCGAGACACTGGCCGAAGGCAGCATGGTCACCACACTGACCCATGGCGACCAGCCCATCCGCTGGATCGGCCACCGCCATCTCAGCCCCGCCGAGCTTGCCGCGAAACCCAATCTGCGCCCGATCCGCATCCGCCGCAGCGCGCTGGGTCCCGGGATTCCCGCGCGCGACATGGTCGTGTCTCCGCAGCATCGGATGCTTGTCTCTTCGGCCATTGTGCATCGCATGTATGGTGCGAATTCCGTGCTGATCGCGGCGAGGAAGCTGCTGCCGCTGCATGGCGTCGAGGAAATCACTGCCGACGCGCCCGTCGATTACTGGCATTTCCTCTGCGACCGCCACGAGATCGTCACCGCCGACGGCGCTCTGGCCGAGACGCTTTATCTTGGCACTCAGGCCTTGCGGAACATGACCGACGAAGCGCGGCACGAAATCCACGCGCTGTTCCCCGATCTGTTGCGCGGATGGGAGGCCCCGCCAGCTGCCGTCTTTGCCGAGGGCAAGCGCAGCAAGAGGCTGGTCGCGCGGCATCTCAAGAACGCCAAGCCCCTCGCCGAACCCTTTACCCCTTCTCCGCGCGCCGCGCGGCGCGGCTCCCGCGGCTGAGCGCATGAAAAAACCCCGGCTTGCGCCGGGGCCAGTTCGAGACAGGGAGGGTGTGGCCGTATCCCCGAACCACTGGGCTTCGCGGACATAACCCCGACACATAGCGCCGGTTCCCGCCCTGTCACAATTTTCACGCCACCAGCCGATACCCGCCGCTTTCGGTGACCAGAAGCCGCGCATTGGACGGGTCCGGCTCGATCTTCTGGCGCAGCCGGTAGATATGGGTTTCCAGCGTATGGGTGGTCACCCCGGCATTATAGCCCCAGACCTCGTGCAGCAGCACATCGCGCGCCACCACGCCATCCTGCGCACGGTAGAGATATTTGAGGATGTTGGTCTCTTTCTCGGTCAGTCGGATCTTCCGGTCCCGCTCGTCGATCAGCATCTTCATCGACGGCTTGAACGTATACGGTCCAAGCTGGAAGATCGCGTCCTCGGATTGCTCATGGGTCCGAAGCTGCGCCCGCAGCCGGGCCAGCAGCACCGGGAACTTGAACGGCTTGGTGATATAATCATTCGCTCCGCTGTCGAGCCCGAGGATCGTGTCGGCATCGGTGTCGTGCCCGGTCAGCATCACGACGGGGCATTTGACGCCCTGCTTGCGCAGGCGCTTGCACAGCTCGCGCCCATCCGTATCGGGCAGGCCGACATCCAGCACCACGAGATCGAAAATCGCCTCCTTGCAGCGCTCGACCGCCTCGGCGCCCGTGCCCGCCTCGAACACATCGAATTCCTCCGTCGCGACGAGTTGCTCGGCCAGCGCCTCGCGCAGGTCTTCCTCGTCATCCACCAGCAGTATCTTCTTCAGTCCGGCCATGCTCTTGCCTCCAGTAACGTTGTCGCGCACAAGCTGTATTGCGCCGGACGCCCCGTCCAGTGATGTTGCGAGATCCTCACGCGCTGTTGTCGCCGGGGCGAGAAATGTTTCAGTTTGTTTCAGAATGAGCCTGCTACCGACCCTCTCCGAACGGATTTCCCGCGCCCGCGCCGAGCTGCGCATGGGGCTGGCGGTCGGCATTGATGGCTGGCTCGTCGCCGCGGTCGAGACGCTGCGCCCGGATCGTCTGGCAGCCATGTGCGCGCTCGGCACCCCGGTTCTGGCGATCACCGCACGGCGCGCCGAGACGCTGAAGGCGCGCGCCTATGACGTCGATCTGGCCCGCATCGCGCTGCCGGATGGGGCCGGGCTCGACTGGCTGCGCGCGGTGGCCGACCCCTCTGCCGATCTCATGAACCCGATGAAGGGTCCCTTCACCAGCCTGCGCGGTGGCGATGCCGCGCCGCATCTGGCCGCCATCCTGCTGGCGAAATCGGCAAAGCTCCTGCCCGCGCTGCTGATGGTCGAGGCAGAGACCCCCGCCGGACTCTCGCATCTCGTATCGGCCCCGTTGACTGCCGCTCTGGCAGAGGAATCGCTGCTGCATCCGGTGGCGGCTGCGCGGCTGCCGCTCGAATCCTCCGAAAGCGCGCGCCTGCATATCTTCCGCCCCGAGGATGGTGGCGCCGAACATTACGCCGTCGAGATCGGTGACCCGCCCCGCGACGGAATCCCTCTGGTGCGGCTCCACTCGGCCTGTTTCACCGGCGATGTGCTGGGCAGCCTGAAATGCGATTGCGGCCCGCAGCTTCACACCGCGCTTCAGCGCATGGGTGAGGCCGGATCTGGCGTGCTGCTTTATCTCAACCAGGAAGGGCGCGGCATCGGGCTCGCCAACAAGATGCGCGCCTATGGCCTGCAAAATCAGGGGTTCGACACGGTCGAGGCCAATCACCGCCTCGGCTTCGAAGATGACGAACGCGATTTCCGCATTGGCGCGGGGTTGCTGCGCGCGATGGGCTTTGCGCGGGTGAGGCTGATGACGAACAATCCGCGCAAGGTCGCGATGCTGGAATCGCACGGCATCGAGGTGGTCGACCGCGTGCCGCTGATCCTGCCGCCGAATCGGTTCAATCGCGGCTATCTCGCCACCAAGGCCAAGAAATCCGGCCATCTGCTATGAGTCCCGACGACATCGTGCTGACCCCGCGCGGCCTGCGCTTTCTGGGTCGCCATCTGCCCTGCAGCATCGGTCGCGGCGGAGTCACCACCGACAAGCGCGAAGGCGACGGCGCCACCCCGGCAGGGCTGCATTGCATCACCGGGCTGTGGTATCGCCCGGACCGCCTGCCCGCGCCGACGCGCTGGGCGCGCCCCATCGGTCCCGGCGATCTCTGGTGCGACGAAAGCGGCCATCCGCTTTACAACCGTCATGCCCGCCTGCCGCTCGCCGCGTCACATGAAAGGCTGCGCCGCGCCGATCCGCTTTACGATCTGGTGCTGACGACGGATTGGAACTGGCCCGATGCCAAAGTCGGCAAAGGCTCGGCGATCTTCCTGCATCAATGGCGCCGGCCGGGTTATGTCACTGCGGGCTGCATCGCCGTTGCGCGTCGGGATCTGATCTGGCTGGCCCGCCACGCGAGGCCGGGGACAAGGCTCATCGTTCCATCTTCGGTGCCCAAATACCTGTTTACACGCCAAAGCGCACCGCAGACCCGCATCTGACGGGCTCAGCCCCGGTCGGAATAATCCCGCGCGCCGAAAATCGCACTGCCGACGCGAATATGGGTCGCGCCCTCGGCAATCGCCGCCTCAAAATCCGCGCTCATCCCCATGGACAGCCGATCCAGCCCCGCCGCCTCGGCGAGTTCGCGGAGCATGACGAAATGCGGTCGCGCCTCTTCGGCCTCGGGGGGGATGCACATCAGCCCCTGCGGGGTCAGCCCCAATTCGTGGATCTGATCCAGAAAACCCGGCAGCTCGTCGGGCAGGATGCCCGCCTTTTGCGGCTCGTCCCCGGTATTCACCTGCACGAAAAGCTCGGGCGTATTGCCGTCATGCGCGGCGAGCGCATTGGCCAGCTTGCGCGCCAGCGACATGCGGTCCAGCGTGTGGATCGCATCGAACAGCCCGGCCGCCGCCTTGGCCTTGTTGGATTGCAGCGGCCCGATCATATGCAGCCGGACGCCGCCGTAACGCTGACGCCAGCCGGGCCATTTGCCCTGCGCCTCTTGCACGTAATTCTCGCCAAAGACGCGATGACCCTGTTCCAGCACCGTCTCGACGCGCGCATCGGGCTGCACCTTGCTGACCGCGATCAGCTCGACCGAGCCCTCTGGCCGCCCTGCCGCCCGTTCCGCGGCAGCGATGCGTTGTCTGATCTCTTGCAGTCCCATGGGCGCGACAGTTCCAAAAGAAAAGAGCGGGCGCAAGGCCCGCTCTTTCCGTGACGTCTGATCGGTTGGGATCAGAAGTTGAAGGACAGACCGAAGTCAGCCAGGGTGTTGTTGTACTCTTGGGTGCCGTTGTCGACCGAAGCGTCAACGATACCACCTTTGATGGTCGCGCCACCGCCCAGATCGTAGGCAGCGCCGATACCGAAGGCGTGGCCGTCGACGTCGATGTTGTCGAACTCGTTCCGGCGATAGAAGGCCGACACGGCGACACCATTCGACATCTCATAGCCGGCGCCCAGACCGTACTGGTCGAAGTCCAGCTCATCGTTGTCCGACGAGGTGCTCAGCCAAACGCCCTTCAGGGTGATGCCGCTGATCGAGGTCCCACCCGAGATACCCCAGCTCTCCGAGTCGGCGTCAAAGCCCAGCGGGCCGACGACGGTCGAGTAAACGCCGGAGTCTTCGATGATGAACGGGTTGACGGTGTAGTCGGCCTTTTCGTAACCGATACCGAAGGTGTAGCCGCCCAGGTCGTAGCCGACACCGAGAGCCCAGGACTGCGTATCACGCTCAGCGTCGGTGTTGCCATAGAAGGCATCCGAGAACGAAGCATACAGATTGGCGTTGCCGATGCTGTATTCATACAGCAGGCCAGCGTCCGAGCCATAGGTCTCATCAATGCCGTCATTGTCCAGGTCGGCGGTGTAGGACAGCTCTTCCGAGGTCGCGTAGGCAAACTCGTTCCAGTAGTCGAGACCCGACAGGCCGACTTCCGGCAGGTCGCCAACGGCTTGTTCCAGAGCGCCGTCGATATCGCCGGCGGTCAGCTTGCCATAGGCACCCGACACATAGATGTCGCCCGAGGTGGCGGAGTTGTTGTCGCCAGCGTTAGCGGCCTGGTCCGAACGCAGGTTGGCGCCGAACGAGATGCCGGCCGGCGATTCGCCGGTCAGGCTGAACTTGACGCGAACGCGGTTGACGACGTTCCAGGAGTTGTCGCCGGTGTAGCCGGTGTCGCTTTCATAGCGCAGGCCCAGACGGCCGTCGCCGGACACGGCGACTTCTGCGGCGGCGACGCCAGCGGTCATGACGAGCGCGGTGGTCGCAAACAGAACCTTTTTCATGGTGTTCCCTCTTGTCTCTCGGTGTTCCCCCAAGGCCGCATAAGTGCCGCTTGGGTATGACTGATGTGTCGCTCGTTCATTCCGTCAATGCAATTAAAACGCCTTTCACTTTACGGGATTGCCGGTTTTGTGGTGCGAATTGGTCACACCCGAGTGATCGCCCGCCACAGGGTCGCGCTCGGGAAAAGCTTGTCCGCCCCGCCTCTTCCGCGCTAATGAGCAGCAAGGCCGCAAGGCCGCTGCAATAAAAGGACAGTGCCATGACCCGTTTCGCCTTTCGCTGCGCCGCGACACTCGCCCTGACCACGTCGCTGGCAGCCTGTGGCGGCGGCGGCATCTTCGGCGGCGGGTCGAACGCACAGACCGACCCGACGCAAGAACGGCGGCAATCCACGATCTGGGACCTCTTCGGCAATAACAACGATTCCAACAAGGCCGTCGCGGTCAATAAATACCTCTGGAATGCGAGCCTCGAAGTGCTGAATTTCCTGCCCGTGCAATCGGTCGATCCCTTCACCGGGGTGATCGTCACCGGCTACGGCACGCCCCCCGGCGGCGGGCGCAGCTATCGCGCCACCATCCAGATCACCGACCCGGCCCTGGACGCGCGTTCGCTGAAACTGTCGCTTCAAGGTGCCGGCGGCGCGGCGGTCGCGCCGGGCACGGTTCGCGCGGTCGAGGACGCGATCCTCACCCGTGCCCGCCAGCTCCGCGTGGCCGACGGGCGGCTGTAAGTAGGGACTTACTTCTCACGCCCGCGAGCGTTAAACCCTTCGGGCATTACAACGCCCGGAGACCCCATGCCCTACGATCCCGCAACCAGCGAAAAGCACTGGCAGGACGCCTGGAGCCAGGCCGACAGCTTCAAGGCCGTGCGGGACGACCGGCCCAAATACTATGTGCTGGAGATGTTCCCCTACCCGTCGGGGCGCATCCATATGGGCCATGTCCGCAACTATGCGATGGGCGACGTGGTGGCGCGGTTCAAGCGCGCGCAGGGTTTTTCGGTGCTGCACCCGATGGGCTGGGACGCGTTCGGGATGCCGGCGGAAAACGCCGCGATGGAACAGGGCGGCCATCCGCGCGACTGGACCTATGGCAATATCGCAGCGATGAAGGACCAGTTGAAGCCGCTGGGTCTGTCGATCGACTGGTCCCGCGAATTCGCCACCTGCGATGACGATTACGTCGCGCAGCAACAGGCGCTGTTCCTCGATTTCCTCGAAGCCGGGCTGATCACACGCAAATCCGCTCAGGTGAACTGGGACCCGGTCGACATGACCGTGCTGGCCAATGAACAGGTGATCGACGGCAAGGGCTGGCGCTCGGGCGCGCCGGTCGAGCGGAAAGAGCTGACGCAGTGGTTCTTCCGCATCTCGGATTACTCCGAAGAGCTGCTCTCGGCGATTGACGGGCTGGAGGGCTGGCCGGAAAAGGTTCGGCTGATGCAGCGCAACTGGATCGGCAAATCGCGCGGCCTGCAATTCCGCTTCCACACCGTCGATGCGCCCGAGGATTTCGACGAGATCGAGGTCTACACCACCCGCCCCGACACGCTGATGGGCGCAAGCTTCATCGCGCTGTCGCCGGATCACCCGATGGCCCGCCATCTGGCCGAGGGCAATGCCGAGATCCGGGCCTTCATCGAGGACTGCCGCCGCATCGGCACCACCGAGGAAGCCATTGAAACCGCGCCGAAAATGGGCTTCGACACCGGGCTGAGCGTCGCCCATCCGCTTGATCCCGACTGGAAACTGCCGATCTGGATCGCGAATTTCGTGCTGATGGATTATGGCACCGGCGCGATTTTCGGTTCGCCCGCGCATGACGAGCGCGACCATGAATTCGCGACCAAATACGGCCTGCCGATTCGCGCCACCTTTGGCGAGAAGGGCATGGATCTCGCCGCCGCCGATGCGATGGTGGCAAAGGGCCCCTATGTGCCGCTGAAATCCGAAACCGTCAGCTATGTGCGCGGCTTCTCGGGCGCGGCGGAGCAGACCGGCGAGGAGGCCGTGACCGCCGCCATCGCCCATGCCGAGGAACAGGGCTATGGCGAGGGCGTCACCAAATATCGCCTGCGCGACTGGGGCATCTCGCGCCAGCGTTACTGGGGATGCCCGATCCCGGTCGTGCATTGCGCCAAATGCGGCACCGTCCCCGAGGCGAAAGAGAACCTGCCCGTCCTGCTGCCGCAGGATGTCAGCTTCGATCAGCCCGGCAACCCGCTGGACCGTCACCCCACATGGCGTCAGGCGACCTGCCCGCAATGCGGCGGCGCGGCCACGCGCGAAACCGACACGATGGACACGTTCGTCGATTCGAGCTGGTATTACGCGCGTTTCACTTCGCCCCACGCCTCGACACCGACCGACCGCGCCGATGCGGATTACTGGATGAATGTCGACCAGTATATCGGCGGGATCGAGCATGCGATTCTGCATCTGCTCTATTCCCGCTTCTTCGCCCGCGCGATGGTCAAGACCGGCCATTTGCCCCAACACGCGAAGGAACCCTTCGACGCGCTGTTCACGCAGGGCATGGTCACGCATGAGATCTACAAGACCGCCGACGCCAGGGGCCGCCCGGTCTATCACCTGCCCGAGGATGTGACCGACGGCAAGCTGGCCGATGGCACCGAGGTCGAGATCATCCCCTCGGCCAAGATGTCCAAATCCAAGAAGAACGTCGTCGATCCGGTGGATATCGTTGCCAATTTCGGCGCCGACACGGCGCGTTGGTTCATGCTGTCCGATTCACCGCCCGAACGCGACGTGGAATGGACAAGCGCCGGGGCCGAGGCGGCGTATAAATTCCTTGCCCGCGTCTGGCGGCTGGCCGATGAGGCACCCGAGGGCGGGGACGATCCCGACCTGACCCGCGCCGCGCATCGCGCCATTGCCGATGTGACGAAATCCATCGAAAGCTTTGCGTTCAACAAGGCCGTGGCGAAGCTCTATGAACTCGCCAACGCCATCGGCAAATCCAAAGCCGGTGGAGAGGCTCGTCGCGAGGTGCTGCGCATCATGGCGCAGCTGATGGCCCCGATGGTCCCGCATCTGGCCGAAGAAATCTGGGCCAGATCCGGCGGCACCGGCATGGTGGTGGATGCAGGCTGGCCCAAGGCCGACCCCGCTTTGCTGGTCGATGACACGGTGACCATGCCGATCCAGATCAACGGCAAGCGCCGGGCTGAGATCAGCGTTGCCAAGGACATGCCCAAGGAAGACATCGAATCGCTCGTCCTTGCAGATGAGACCGTGCAGAAATTCCTCGATGGGGCATCGCCGAAGAAGCTGATCGTTGTTCCGGGACGGATCGTCAATGTCGTGGCCTGACCCCCTCCGCCGCCTCGTGTCACGCGTCGCGGTGCTGGCCGGGATCGCGGCGCTCGCGGCCTGTGCGCTGACCCCGGCTTACGGCCCCGGCGGCAGCGGCACAGCCCTGCAGGGCCGCGTCGCCCTGCAAGAGGCCAACGACATCGACAGCTTCGCGTTGAACCGCCGGCTTTCGGAACGGCTCGGCCCCGAACAGGCGGCACGATACGAGCTGCAATACCGGCTGACCACGGCGGTCGTCGCACAGGCGATCAACGCCTCCGAGGTGGCGACGCGCTATTCTCTCAACGGGACCGCCGATTTCGTGCTGACCGACAGCGCCACCGGGGCGGCGATCACGCGCGGCCGGGCGTCCAGTTTCACCTCCTATTCCGCGACCGGCACCACCATCGCCACCACCACAGCGGAGCGCGACGCGCGCGAGCGTCTGATGGTGATGCTGGCCGACCAGATCGTGACCCGGCTGCTGGCCGGCTTCCCGCGCCAGCAATGATCCTGAAAGGCGCCGAGATCGGCCGCTATCTGGCCAAGCCGGACCCGACCCGTCCGGCATTGCTGATCTATGGGCAGGATGCCATGCGGGTGGCGCTGAAACGGGCCGAGGCCGTGGCCGCGCTGACCGGCCCCAACGCCGATGAGGAAATGCGGCTGACACGGCTCGCCGGCGGCGATCTGCGCAAGGATGCGGCGGCGCTGATGGATGCCGTCAAGGCGGTGGGATTCTTCCCCGGTCAGCGCGTGGTGCTGGTCGAGGACACGCCCGACGCCGCCGCCCCGGCCATTGCCGCGGCGCTCGAGGATTGGGCGCATGGCGACGCGGCGATCGTGGTGACGGCAGGCGGATTGGCGAAATCTTCGGCGCTGCGCAAGCTGTTCGAGCCGCATAAACAGGCGGTGGTCGCCCCGATCTATGACGATCCGCCCGGCGAAGAGGAGGTCTCGCGCTGGCTCAGGGAGGCCGGTCTGACCGAGATCGAACGCGAGGCGATGCGCGATCTGATGACGCTGTCACGCGCGCTGGATCCCGGCGATTTCCGGCAGACGGTCGAGAAGATCGGGCTTTACAAGCATGGCGACGACAGCGCGCTGACCAGCGCAGAGGTCGCGCTGATGGCGCCCTCCACCATCGACGCCGAGGTCGATGAGCTGATCGACGTGGTGGCCGAAGGCAATTCCGACCGCTTCGGGCAGATCATGCGCCGGATCGAAGGTCAGGGCATTGCGCCGGTCACGATCTGCATCGCCGCGCTGCGCCATTTCCGCGCCCTGCATGCCGCCAGCGCCGATCCGGGCGGCCCGCAGGCCGGCCTGTCCCGGCTGCGCCCGCCGGTCTTCGGGCCGCGCCGCGACCGCATGGCGCGGCAGGTGCAAAGCTGGGGGATGCGCAATCTCGAAGATGCGGTGCATCATCTGCTGGACACCGACCTGCAACTTCGCAGCTCGACCCGCGCGCCGCAGATGGCGCTGATGGAACGCGCGCTGATCCGGCTCGCGATGATGCCGCGCGGCGCGCGGTGAGGGCGACGGAATGAAGGGCGCGCTGGTCATCGGTGCGGGACCGGCAGGGCTGATGGCCGCCGAAGAGCTAGCCCGCGCCGGTCATCCCGTCACCGTGGCCGAAGCGATGCCGACTCCGGCGCGCAAATTTCTCATGGCCGGGAAATCCGGTCTGAACCTGACCCGCGACGAATCGTCGGATCGGTTCGCAGGCAACATCGCCCTCGGCGCCGGGGGCTGCCTGCCCCCGCACCCCCGGGGATATTTCGGTCAGGATGAACCGGAATTCGGCCCCGCCGACGCCATGCGCTGGGCGCGGGAGCTCGGGATCGAGCTGTTCACCGGCTCGACGGGGCGGGTCTTTCCGGTCGGTATGAAGGCCTCGCCACTGCTGCGCGCCTGGCTCGCCCGACTGCGCGCCATGGGTGTCGAGCTGCGCAGCCGCTGGCGCTGGCAAGGATTCGACGGCGATTCTCTGATTTTCGACACGGCGGAGGGGCGTCGGCTTCTGCGGCCCGAGGTGACGGTGCTGGCGCTCGGCGGGGCGAGCTGGCCCCGGCTCGGCTCGGATGGCGCCTGGACCGGCTGGCTGGCCGCGAAGGGTGTGGCAATCGCGCCATTCCGCCCGGCGAATATGGGGTTGCGGGTGAGCTGGTCTGATCAGATGCAGCGCCATTTCGGCCAGCCGGTAAAGGGCAGCGCGATCCGGGGGGGCGAGGCGATGAGCCGCGGTGAATGGGTGATTTCGCGCCACGGCATCGAGGGCGGCGGGATCTATGCCGTGGCCGCCGCGATCCGGGACGGCGCCGAGGCGCGGCTGGATCTCGCGCCCGACCTCGCAGCGGACCCGCTTGCCGCGCGTCTTGCGAAACCGCGCGGGAAGCTCTCCGTCGGCAACTGGCTGCGCCGGGTGCTGGGCGATCCGGTCAAGGTCGCGCTGCTGCTTGAATGGGGACGGCCCTTGCCAGAGAATGCGTCGGAGCTGGCCGCTCTCGTCAAGTCGCTGCCGATTCGCCATGAAGGGCCGATGGGTCTGGACCGGGCGATTTCCTCGGCCGGGGGGATCCGGCTCGATGCGCTGCACCCGTCCTTGCAGATCAGGGCGCTGCCCGGCATCTTCGCGGCGGGCGAGATGCTGGACTGGGAGGCGCCGACCGGCGGCTATCTGATCACCCATTGCCTCGGGAGCGGACGCCGTGCCGGGCGCGGGGCGGCGGCCTATCTGTCGCGGGCGGCCTGAAATGCGGGCCGCGCATGAAGCCGCGCCTGGTAATCGGTCAGCCAGCTTTCGGCGATGGGAAACTTCGCCGCATTCGCCCAGAACAGGCAATGGGTCAGGATGATGTCCGGCACGGTCATCACCTCGCCCATCAGATAGGGCCCGTCCCCGATGCGCTGGCTGAGCGTCTTCTGGCTGCGCTGAAACTCCCATCGCAGCGAATCCTTGATCCCTGAAACCCGCAGCTCGGCGGGGAGAACAAAGCTGTGCCGCGCCGCCGTCCACAGCACCGCGTCGAATTCATCCAGCAGGAATTGCGTCAGGCTGTCCTGCCGGGCGCGATCCCGGCTGCCTGCGGGGTGGGTCATCGCGCCGTGCCGGTCGGCGAGATACTGGATGATTGCCGTCGAATCGGTGATGGGGAGCCCGTCATCGACCAGAACGGGCACTTTCCCTGCCGGGTTGAAGGCCACCACACCCTCCGATCGCGGCGGCGCCGGATCGTGCTCGTAATCCTGTCCCAGCTCTTCCAGCATCCAGATTACCCGGAATGCTCTCGTGTCGGCGGCACCGATGACGCGATACATGCGCACCTCCCTGATTCACGCCACGCTAGGCGCATGTGTCCCCGGCGGCAAGGCGAGCCGGCGAAATCCGACAGATCTTGACGCCACGCCTCGCCCGCGCCAATCCTGCCGGGTCCGCCGGAGATCCGACATGTCCCAGTCATCCCACAAGCTCGTCACGCCGATTCTCATCGGCGGCTGCATCATCCTGCTGATCAATTTCTCGTTGCGCGCCAGCTTCGGCGTGTTCCAGATCCCGGTGCAGGAAAGCTATGGCTGGCTGCGGGCGGATTTTTCGCTGGCTATCGCCATCCAGAACCTCGCCTGGGGGATCGGACAGCCGATTTTTGGCGCGCTGGCTGAAAGATGGGGAGACCGCTGGGCCATCATCCTCGGCTCGGCGCTATATGCGATCGGCCTTGCCATGTCGGCGGTCGTCACAACGCCCGAGGCGATGCAGATGTGGGAAATCGCCGTCGGCTTCGGCATCGCCGGGACCGGCTTCGGCGTGATCCTGGCCGTGGTGGGACGCGCCGCCAGCGACGAGCACCGCAGCATGGCGCTGGGCATCGCGACCGCTGCCGGATCAGCCGGTCAGGTCGTCGGCGCCCCGCTGGCCGAAGCGCTTCTGTCGCTGATGGCATGGCAGAGCGTGTTCCTGACCTTTGCCGGCCTGTCGCTGACCATGATGCTGTTCCTGCCGTTGCTGGGGTCGGGCAAACCCGCCGCGCCGACCGAGCTGGAAGAAAGCATGGGCTCGGTGCTCAAGCGCGCCTTCCGCGATCCGTCCTATCTGATGATCTTCGCCGGGTTCTTCTCTTGCGGATATCAGCTTGCCTTCATCACCGCGCATTTCCCCGCGCTAGTGACCGAGATGTGCGGCCCGATCGCGCCCGGCTCGATGCTGCATTCCATCGGCATCACCACCACTTCGGCGCTGGGCGCATGGTCGATCTCGCTGATCGGGGCGGCGAATATCGCAGGCACCATCTTCGCAGGCTGGTTGGGCAATCGCTATTCGCGCAAATACCTGCTGGCCGGAATTTACACGCTGCGCACCCTGATCGCCGCTGCGTTCATCCTGACGCCGATCACACCCGGCACGGTGCTTCTGTTCAGCGTCGGCATGGGATCGCTCTGGCTGGCCACCGTGCCGCTGACCTCTGGTCTGGTCGCCTATATCTACGGGCTGCGCTATATGGGTACGCTTTACGGTTTCGTTTTCCTGTCTCACCAGCTCGGCTCGTTTCTCGGCGTCTGGCTGGGCGGCACGCTCTATGACCAGACCGGCGGCTATACGGTGGTCTGGTGGGTCGGCGTCGGCGTCGGCGCGTTCTCGGCGCTGATCCACCTGCCCGTGCGCGAGGCCCCCGCGCGCCTTCCCGCCACCGCCTGAGCGATCCGCTTCCTGCGACGCGGTTTCCGGAGCGCTCAGCCCGCCGGTTCCTTCCACTGGATCGTCATCTGAGTCTGCGTCACCCGCGCCGCCACCTTGCCATCCCCGCGCGTCACGACCACCTCCCAGATCTGGGTCGTCCCGCCGATATGCACTGGCGTCGCGGTCGCCCGCGCCGTGTCCCCGATGCGGATCGGGCGCAGGAAATTTACCTTGGATTCAAGGGTTACCGTGTTCTCGCCCTTCTTCAGATTCAGCGATGCCGCGGTCCCGCCGACATTATCCGTCAGCCCCAGAATCGCCCCGCCATGCATCACGCCGTTGCGATTCGACAGCGCCTTGGTCACCGGCAGAGCCATTACCACGCGGTCAAGCTCGGCCTCGACCATCTCCATTCCCAGCAATTTCGTGAATTCCGGCTGCCTTTCGGCGATCTGCGCAATGCGCTCAGCGTCGGTCATTTTCTGTCCTTACAATCACTTAGATAAGCGCATCCGGCCCATCGGACCCGCCGCAGAGACGCGCGGATCTTCCGCCGCCGGGGCCGGAATGGCAAGCGCGTATCCCCCTCGCCAAGGACGCCTGGCCGCGTTAATCAACGCAAATGCTCTGGGACACACTCGCACATATCCCCGCGACACAGTTCGCCACGTTCATCACCGGAGGTTTGCTTCTGAACCTCGCACCGGGCCAGGACGTGTTCTTCGCCTCTGCCTGCGGCATAAAGGGCGGCCCCCGTGCCGGAGCGGTGGCCGGGCTTGGTGTCGGCATCGGCGTGCTGTTCCACCTGACGCTGGCCACGATCGGTCTTGGCGCAGTGGTTGCAGCAAATCCCGGCCTGCTGGCTGCGATCAAATATATCGGCGCCGCCTACCTGTTGTTCCTCGCCTGGCAAAGCTGGAACGCCGCCGCGCAGGAACCGTCGCAACATGCCCCGGAAAACCTGTGGCGCATCCTGCGTCGCGGGGCGCTGTCGAACATCCTCAACCCCAAACCGGTGCTGTTCCTGCTGGCCTTCCTGCCGCAATTCACCCGCATCGAATACGGCCCCATCTGGCAGCAGATCCTCGGGCTGGGCCTGATCTTCGCCGCCACCGGCACGCTGGTCACCATCGGTTACGGCGTCGTCGCGGGCTGGCTCGGCCTGCGGCTTGGGCGGCGGCTCAGGCTCATGAACCGCATCGCGGCGGTGATCTTTGCCGGCCTCGCGCTGCGCATGGTCACCAAGTGAGCTTCACCTACGCGCCACCGGCCGATCCGCCCGAGATCCTGCATGACGATCACGAAATTCTCGTCGTCAACAAGCAGGCCGGACTGCTCTCGGTGCCGGGGCGCGGCCCCGACAAGGCCGACTGCCTGATCGAGCGGCTCCGCGGCGCCTTCCCGACCGTGCTGCTGGTGCACCGACTGGACATGGACACATCGGGGGTGATGGTTTTCGCGCTCACCCCGCATGCGCAGCGGCATTTGTCGCAACAGTTCGAGACGCGCCGGGTCAAGAAAACCTATATCGCCCGCGTGTGCGGCGAAGTCGGCGACAAGACCGGCACTGTCGAGCTGCCGCTGATCGTGGACTGGCCCAATCGCCCCCGGCAGAAGGTCGATTTCGAGGCCGGCCGTCCCGCACGAACCGACTGGCGCGTGGTCAAGGCGACGCCTGCCGAGACGCGGATCCGGCTCATGCCGGTGACCGGGCGCAGCCACCAGCTTCGCGTGCATATGGCCGAGACGGGCCATCCGATCCTGGGAGACCCGCTCTATGCGACGGGAGCGGCGGCGGACCATCCGCGGCTGATGCTCCATGCCGAGACCTTGCGCCTGCGCCATCCCGACAGCGGCGTGCAGCAGAGCTTTTCCGCCAAGCCGCCCTTCTGACGGGGCGAGCGCGAAATTCAGAACCGACCTGTGCACCGCCCGAGCCTCGGTCACGCGGGCCGGACGGGCCTCTGCCTCTGCCAGAATGTCGCGTATCCCCCGCATAGCTTGACTTTCCTGCCCCCCGGCACCATTCAGCCGAAGGATCACAGACCGAAGGGCGCAACATGGCGAAAGCGGAAAAGAAGGACGGGATCTGGGAAACGGTCAAGACCATTTTCTGGGCGCTCGTCATCGCGGGGATCTTCCGCACTCTGTTCTTCCAGCCCTTCTATATCCCCTCCGGCAGCATGAAGGACACGCTGCTGATCGGGGATTTCCTCTTCGTCAACAAGATGGCCTATGGCTATTCGCAATATTCCTGCCCCTTCTCGATGTGTCCGATCGAAGGCCGTATCCTCGGCTCTCAGCCCGAGCGGGGCGATGTGGTGGTGTTCCGTCACCCGACCCGTGGGGTGGACTATATCAAGCGCGTCGTCGGGCTGCCCGGCGATACGGTGCAGATGACCGAGGGCCGGCTGATCATTAATGGAGAGCCAGCGGAATATGAGAAAATGCCCGATTTCGTGGAGCCGCGCACCGCGCAGCGTGGCGGCACGGATCTGCCGCTCTGCACCGATCTTTCAACCCCGGAAGGCGGCCCCTGCCATAAGGAGCGTTTCACCGAAACCCTGCCCGGCGGCGAAGGCCACAGCGTACTGAACGCGATCGACGGGCTGACGCAGGACGACACGAAGCTGTTCACCGTCCCCGAGGGCGAATATTTCTTCGTCGGCGACAATCGCGACAACTCGCTGGATTCCCGCTTCAGCAAGTCGCGGGGCGGGCTCGGCTTCGTCGCCGATGAATATCTGATCGGGCGCGCGGACCGGGTGCTGTTCTCATCGGCGGGAAGATCGCTTCTCTACGTCTGGACCTGGCGTCCGGACCGCTTCTTCAAGGCAATTCGGTGAAGGTCTCGACCGAACTGCGCGAGTTCATGGCCCGGCTGGGGCATGACTTTGCGCGGCCCGAGCTGCTGATTCAGGCGCTGACCCACGGCTCGGTCGCCTCGCCGACACGGCCGCATAACCAGCGGCTCGAATTTCTCGGGGACCGGGTGCTGGGCCTGACCATGGCCGAGGCGCTTTATGCCGCCGACAGCGCCGCCAGCGAAGGCCAGCTCGCCCCGCGCTACAACGCGCTTGTCCGGGGCGAGACCTGCGCCGAGGTCGCCCGCCAGATCGGGCTGGGCGATGTGCTCAAGCTGGGCCGTTCGGAAATGATGTCGGGCGGACGCCGGAAAGAAGCACTGCTCGCCGACGCGATGGAGGCGGTGCTGGCGGCGATCTATCTCGATGCCGGGTTCGAAACCGCCCGCGCGGTGATCCTGCGCCACTGGTCGGACCGGCTCGACAGCGTCGAGGACGACGCCCGCGATGCCAAGACCGCGCTTCAGGAATGGGCGCAGGCCAATGGCATGTCCCCGCCCCACTACGAGGTCACGGGCCGCAAGGGCCCCGACCACGCCCCGGAATTCGAAATCACCGTGACGCTGGATGATGGACGCCACGCCGTATCGCGCGGCAAAGGCACCAAGCGCAGCATCGAACAGGAAGCCGCGCAGGCAATGCTGATGGAGATCGGGGGTTGAAAGGGCTGCGCTGCGGTGCACCAAAGCGCATCCTGCGACGTCCACTACCCCACCCGCACACCACAAAAATCCGTAGGGTGGGATTCCGCCAACCAACCCAACCGCTGCCTAACCCACACCCCCAAGCCGCCTATCGTCGCGGCGTCACCTCCGCAGGACACCAGCCATGACCGAACACCCCGCGACCCGCGCAGGCTTCATCGCCCTGATCGGCGAACCCAATGCCGGGAAATCCACCCTCCTGAACCGCATGGTCGGGGCCAAGGTCTCGATCGTCACCCACAAGGTGCAGACCACCCGCGCCCGCATCCGCGGCATCGCGATGGAGGGCGACGCGCAGCTTGTCTTCGTCGACACCCCCGGCATCTTCCGTCCGCGCCGCCGGCTCGACCGCTCGATGGTTGCTGCCGCATGGGGCGGGGTCTCGGACGCCGATGTCATCGTGCTGCTGATCGAGGCGCATCGCGGGCTGACCGATGGCGTGCAGCAGATCCTCGACCATCTGCGCGAAACGGCGGGCGACCGCCCCGTCGCGCTTGCCATCAACAAGATCGACCGGGTGAACCCCGAGGTGCTGCTGGCCCTGACACAGAAGATGAACGAGGCCTATGATTTCGCGCAGACCTTCATGATCTCGGCCCAGAAAGGGCGTGGCACCGACGATCTGCGCAAATGGCTGTCCGACGCCGTGCCCCCCGGCCCGTGGCTCTATCCCGAGGACCAGCTTGCCGATCTGCCGATGCGCATGATCGCCGCCGAGATCACCCGCGAAAAGCTGACACTCCGGCTGCATGAGGAACTGCCCTATCAGCTTACCGTGGAAACCGAAGCCTGGGAGGACCGCAAGGACGGCAGCGCAAAGATCGACCAGATCATCTATGTCGCCCGCGCCGGTCACAAGGGAATCGTGCTGGGCCACAAGGGCGAGACGATCAGCGCCGTCGGCAAGGCCGCCCGCGAGGAGCTGACCGAATTCCTGGGCCGCAAGGTGCATCTGTTCCTGACCGTGAAGGTCCGCGAGAACTGGCTGAACGAGGCCGAGCGTTTCACCGAGATGGGCCTTGATTTCGGCGATGGCTGAACGGCTCGCCGCGCATGTCTGGGTCGGGGCCTATCTGACCCGGCTGGGCCTCGCCGACATTCCCGCCTATGTGCTGCGCCACGGCGACGACACGGCGGGCGCGGTCATGGTCAAATGCGCGACGCTGGACGGCAATGCGACGCTCTGGCGGCGGGAATGGGATTTCGAGACCGACACCCGTCCCTGGACCCGCATCGCCACCGGCCCCGAGCCGGAAATCGATGCCACGATACACCGCGAAACCGGCTTCGACCCCGATCTCTGGGTGATCGAGATCGAAAGCCGCAACGGCCGTACCCTGTTGGACGAGCCCGGCCTTGGCTGAGGCCGGGCTTGCACCGTCCCGCGAGAGGCAGGCATGGGCTTTGCCGCCCGCATCGCCTAGGCTCCGGCCATGACCGGCAAGAACAGATCCGCCCAATCCCTCGGCATCGCCGCCATGTGCGCGGCGATGTTCATGCTGCCGATGGGCGACGCGCTGACCAAGCTCATCACCCGCGTGCTGCATCCAACCGATGTGACCGCGATCCGCTCGGTGATCCAGCTTGCCGCGCTGGGGCTTGCCGCGCTGGCGCTGCGGAAATTGCTGTCGGGGCGGTCCCTGTCCTGGCTGTCGCTTGCCTCGGGGCTGCTGAATGCGGTGATCTCGCTTTCGCTGATTACCGCGTTCAAGTTCATGCCCATCGCCACCGCCATCGCCATCTTCTTTGTCGAGCCGCTGCTGCTGACCATTCTCGCCGGTCCCTTTCTGGGCGAGCGTCCCGGCCCGCGCCGCTATGTCGCGGTGGCGGTCGGCATGATCGGCACGCTCATCATCCTGCGCCCGAATTTCTCCGAGTTCGGCTGGGTGGTGGCACTGCCGCTGATCGCCGCGCTCGCATTTGCCTTCAACATGATCGTCACCCGCAAGGCCACGCGGCACTCCTCGCCGCTGAGCTTCCAGATCGGCGCATCCCTGTTCGGCGCATCGGCGCTGGTCGCGATCTCGCTGCTGCAACCCGCAGAGGCGGTCGGCCCGCTCGCGGCGCTGTCCGCGGCGCCGGGATGGGTGCTGATCGGGCTGGTCGCCTCTGGCGCGCTTGCCGCGCTCTCTTTCCTGACTCTGACTTATGCCTTCGCGCAGGCCGAGGCGAGCGTGCTGGCGCCGTTCCAGTATCTGGAAATCCTCGGCGCGACACTTGTCGGCTATGTCGTCTTCGGAGACGGGCTGGACGGGCTGACCCTGCTCGGCACGCTGATCGTGCTTGGCTCGGGGCTTTACGTGATCCACCGAGAGCGCCGCGCCGAGCAGGACATCCGCATCACCCCCGCCCGCGCCGACCGCTGAGAGCGCGACGTTCAGCCAGAGGGAGAGCAGTGAGAGACCCCGCCCCCGTTGTTCCTCTCAGCGTGTCGGGATCGCCTTAAAATGTGACAAGTCAGCGCCTTTAGGCCCAAGGGGATACTGCATATCGTTCAGATATTAGCGACCGCGCCGCCCCCGGCAACTAACCCGCAATATCGCCAAGCGCCGCCGACCCCAGCGCAGCTGCACCAGCCCATGAAAAAGGCCGCCGAGGCGCATCGCCCCGGCGGCCCCTTTCGGCCATCGGTGGGCTTACTGCTGCTGAGAAACCTGCTCGCCCGCCTGCTCGACCAGCGAGGCAAGCTGCGCACACAGCGCGGCCTCGTCGGAGCCCTGCGCGGCGGCGGCGTCGGCGAGGGTCTGCTCAACGCCCATCGCGCTGACCGTGCCCTCCTGCCCCTTGGCATAGGCGGCATCGACCGCGTCCTGATCGGTAGCGGCGGGCATCATCGTGATCAGCTCGTTCTGGGTCTCGACGGCGGCGCCGTCGATATGCCCCTCGGCAACGCAATATTCCAGCACGCCGAGCTGGTTCTGGGCGGCGGACACCGCCATATCCGGGTCCTGCTGCGGCGCGGTCTCCTGCGCGGCGGCCAGCCCGGCGGTGAGCGCAAAGCCCAGTGCGAGAGCGGATGTCTTGAACATATCTTAACCTCTGCATTTCGGCGGCATCTGTGCCGTCGCGGTCATAGGTGCGCATTGCCGCCACAACATCAACCGCGCGCCGGTTCCTGAGTGATTTCCTGCCGATTTGCCGAAGCCTCATCGGCAAGACTCCCCCTGCCCTTTCCCGAGTGGCCGGGATAACAAGATCGTCATGGAACGCCGCCCTCAATATGCCGATTCGCCGAAAGGCTTCGCCTTCGCGCTTGCCGCCTACGGGATCTGGGGCTTCCTGCCGCTTTATATGAAGCTGCTTTCCGATATTCCGCCGGTCGAGGTCATCGCCCATCGGATCATCTGGTCGCTGCCGGTGGCCGGCGCAGTCCTTCTGGCGCAGCGGCGCACCGACGATATCCGCGCGGCCATTGCCAGGCCCCGGCTGCTTCTCATGGCGGCGCTGACGGCCTCGCTGGTGACGGTCAACTGGCTGATCTATGTCTGGTCGATCATCAACGATCACGCCCTCGAGGCAGCGCTCGGCTATTACATCAACCCGCTCTTTTCGGTGACGCTGGCCGCGTTGCTGCTTGGCGAAAGGCTCAGCCCGCTGCAACTGGCAGCGGTGGGTCTTGCGGCGCTGGCTGTCACCATCCTGACAGCCGAAACCGGCAGCCTCCCACTCGTTGCCGTCGGGCTGACCTTTTCCTGGGGCTTCTATGCGTTCTTCAAGCGATCCCTGCCGCTCGGACCCAATCAGGGTTTTACGCTAGAAGTGATGCTGCTCTGCCTGCCCGCCCTTGGCTATCTGGTCTGGCTGCATCTGAACGGCGGAGGCCATTTCGGCCGCTCCTGGAGCGCGTCGCTCCTGCTGATCGGCACCGGCCCGCTCACCGCGATCCCGCTGATGTGCTATGCGAATGGCGCCAAGCTGCTGCGCCTCTCGACCATCGGGATTATGCAATACATCACCCCGACAATGATCTTTTTCATCGCTGTCTGGCTGTTCGACGAACCGTTCGAGGGCGCCCAGCTGATCGCCTTCCCGCTGATCTGGGCGGCCCTGCTGATCTATTGCTATACGCTCATGCAATCGGCCCGCGCCCGTCGCCGCGCCGCGCAGTCCGAGGCTTCTCTGCGCCCCGAATAGGGCGAAGGGACATGGGCCTCAGGGCGTGAACCCGCCCGACACGGTCAGCACCGTCCCGGTCACGAAGGATGCCCTGTCCGAGGCCAGCCATAGCGCCGCCTCGGCCACGTCTTTCGGGCTGGCGATGCGGCCCAGAGGCGTCTGCGCCGCGACCTGTTTCGGGCGGTCTGGGTTGCCGCTGCGCTCGTGGATCGAGGTCTCTGCCGTGCCGACCCGGATCGCGTTGACCCGAATGCCTTCCGGACCCAGCTCCTTGCCAGCGCCGATGCTCAGCGATTCGACTGCCGCCTTGGTCGCGGCGTAGTGGACATATGTCCCCGGACTGCCCAGCACCGCCGCGATCGAGCCCATATTCACGATAGCCCCGCCCGCACCGCCCTGCGCGGTGGACATGCGCGGGATCGCCGCCTGCGTGCAGAAGATCACGCCATAGACATTGGCACGGAACGTGGCCTCCAGCGTCGCGGCGGGCAGATCCTCCAGCCGTCCGGTCTGCCCGATGATCCCGGCATTGTTGATCAGCGCGCGGGGCCGCCCAAGCTCGGCCTCGCAATGCGCGAACAGAGCCTCGGCGCTGGCCTCCTGCCCGATATCTCCCTGCACGGCGATGGCCCGCGCGCCCTGCGCCTTGCAATCCGCCACGACCTGCGCCGCGCCGGCCTCGTCGGAAAGATAGCTGATGCAGATGTCATGGCCCTCTGCCGCAAAGAGCCGCGCCGTCTCGGCGCCGATCCCCTTGCTGCCGCCTGTGATGATCGCGATCTGCCGCATGGCGCTGCCTCCTCATCTTCGCCGGGTCGCTGACCGCGATCATCGCGCGAACCCGCCGCGATGGCCAGAGCCACGCCGGTCTACGTCCAGTGTGCAGTCTGTGTACGCGCCGTGCGCAAGCTTCAGCCCGGTTCCGGCAGAGCCTCGATCAGCACGAAAGCCTGCGCCCAGGGGTGATCGTCGGTCAGGGTGACATGCACCACCGCCCGGTGCCCCGGTGGGGTCATCTTCGCCAGACGCGCCTCGGCCCAGCCCGTCAGATGCATGATCGGCTGGCCCGTGCGCAGATTGCTGACCGACATGTCCCGCCACGCAATCCCCATCGCCAGCCCGGTGCCAAGCGCCTTGGAACAGGCCTCCTTCGCCGCCCAACGCTTTGCCAGCGTCCCGGCCTCATCCTTTCGCCGCGCGGCCTTGGCCAGTTCGCGCTCGGTAAATACCCGGTTGCGGAAACGGTCGCCATGACGGTCCAGAACGCCCTGAATACGCTCGATATTCGCGAGATCGGTCCCGATGCCGAGGATCACGGAGCGGTCACCTCTGCCGTCACATCGCCGGTGGACTGGTTGATCGTCACGTTCAACGTGGCGGGCGCGCCCATGCCGGTTTCGGGACGGAATGTTTCAACCGGGATGTCCAGCACCAACCCGCGCGCCGGATCGTAATCGGCGCTGCGCCCCGCGAAATCGATATTGAAGAACCCGCTCGCCGCGCCACCCTCCGCGCGCGACAGCGAGACCAGCCGGCACTGACGGTCCCCGATCTCACTCAACGGCGGCGATAGCACCATCAGATGCACGGCAGCCGCCGCGGGTTCCAGCGTGTCGATCACCGCCACCCGCACATCTCCGTTGGCATAGACGGCCGTGTGATCCTCCCACGGCTCGGGCAGGCTCCGCGCGCTCACACGCGCGTCGCAGTCACCGACGCTCTGAGCGACAGCTGGCGAAGCCAGCAGCAGAAAAGCCAGCAGAATCCGCATCATGCGCGGGCCTCATTCATGCGGCGGCGCATTTCCCGGATCGCTTCGGGAAGGCCGATAAAGATGGATTCCGAGATCAGGAAATGTCCGATATTCAATTCCTTGATCTGCGGGATCGCAGCGATGGGGCCGACGGTGTCGAAGGTCAGCCCGTGACCGGCATGAACCTCCAGCCCGAGGCTCTCTGCAAGCGCCGCGCCATCGCGCAGGCCGTCCAACTCGGCGTCACGCTCGGCGATCCGGCCCTCGGTGTCGTAATCGCAATAGGCACCCGTATGCAGCTCGACCACCGCCGCCCCGATCCGCGCCGCGGCCCTGATCTGCGCCGGCTCATGGCCGATGAACAGCGACACCCGGCACCCCGCATCGCGCAGCGGCTCGATATAATGGCCGAGGGCGTTGTCATTGCCGGCCACATCCAGCCCGCCCTCGGTCGTGCGCTCTTCGCGTTTTTCGGGCACCAGACAGATCGCATGGGGCTTGTGGCGCAGCGCGATGGTCTGCATCTCGGCGGTCGCGGCCATTTCGAGGTTCAGCGGCAGGCGCAGCCCCTCCATCAGCGCGTCGATATCGGCGTCCGAGATATGCCGCCGATCCTCGCGCAGATGCGCGGTGATGCCGTCGGCGCCTGCCTCTTCGACCATCTGCGCGGCGCGCAGCGGGTCGGGCCAGGGCGTGCCACGCGCGTTGCGCACCGTAGCGACGTGGTCGATATTGACGCCAAGTCTCAGCATATCCGGCACCTCCTGCAGGGAATCTAGACCGGCACGGGCGGCGATGCGAGTCTCGTCGCCGTGATCCACCAGCTTTCATGCGCCGCGCCGATCCGATAGGCGGCCAGCCCGGCCGCCGCTGCATCCAGGAAGATCCCAAAGCAGCTTGCGCCAGAACCGGACATGCGGGCCAGCAGAGCCCCCTCGTCGCGCAATGCGCGCAGCACTGTAGCGATGCTGGGGCAAATTGCGATGGCGGGGTCTTGCAGATCGTTGCGGCAGGTCTCGAGATAGGCGATCAGACCCGCGAGATCGAAGCTGTCCGGCACGGGCGGCATGGGCGGATTGTCCCTCCGGTCCAGTGCCTTATAGACCTGCGGGGTCGAGACGGACTGCCGGGGATTCACCACGACCAGATGAAGCTCGGGCAGCGCGGGCAATGGGTCCAGCATCTCTCCGATGCCGCGCATCCGCGCGGGCCGTCCTGCAAGACAGACCGGCAGATCGGCACCAAGCCGCTCAGGCGCTTCCGGCAATGCCGCGCCCATCCGCGCCAGCCCGCGCAGAACCGCCGCCGCATCCGCAGAGCCGCCCCCAAGGCCAGAGGCCACGGGCAGGTTCTTGGTCAGCGTGATCGCGGCTTCGCGTCCCGCCATGCGCGCGGCACGCAGGCAGAGATTATCATCGTCCGAAAGACCCTTTGCAAAAGCCCCCTCGACGCTGAGCGAAAGCGGGCCGCCGGTTAGGGTTACAACGTCCCCGGCAGTGACAAAGATGACCAGCGAATCCAGCAGGTGATAGCCATCCGCGCGCTGACCTGTGACATGCAGGGTCAGGTTCAGCTTGGCCGGCGCGAATTCGGTTACGCTCATTCCTCTTCGGCCGTTGCCTCACCCTCTTCCCGGGCGTCCGGCGGCGGAGGCAGCGTGCCGCCATTGGCCGCTTCTTCATTCAGCACCGCATCCAGCCCGCGATCAAGCTTGGCGCGGATGCGGTGGGCATCGGCTTCGGTTTCCGGGTCGAGGCTGAGCGCGCGCTGCCACTGGATCTCGGCCTCGCGCTTGCGTCCGACCTTCCAGTAGATGTCCCCGAGATGGTCGTTGACCAGCGAGTCGTTGCTCATCATCGCGACGGCGCGTTCCTGCGGCGCCACGGCCTCCTGATAGCGGCCGAGCCGATACAGCACCCAGCCAAGCGAATCGAGGATATAGCCATCATCGGGCGACAGCTCGACAGCGCGTTCGATCAGACGCAGCGCCTCGTCCATGTTCTCGCCGCGATCGACGAAGGAATAGCCCAGGTAATTCAGCATCTGCGCATTATCTGGGCGGATTTCGAGCGCCGCGCGCAAATCCGCTTCGGCGCGATCGAACTGGTCGAGCCGCTCCAGCGCGATGGCGCGGGCATAAAGCGCGAACCAGACATCATCGGGGTTGTCGGTGCCGATCAGGGCGATGGCCTTGTCATAGGCGGGCAGCGCCTGGGCCCATTTCTCCTGCTGGCGCATCAGATCGCCGAGCGCGATCCAGCCCTCGGCCAGATCCGGTTGCGCGGCCGTCAGGGCAAGCGCGGCCTTTTCTGCATCGGCCACCCGATCGGCGCGGGCGAGGGCATCAATGCGCACCAACTCGGCGGTGGGACGCATCTCGCCCTGCTCGCGCAGCGCGTCGAATTCCGTCTCGGCGGCGTCATACTGGCCGAGCGATTGCAGCATCTGGGCGACCATAAGCCGGGCATCGGCCATGTCCGGCGCGATATAGCTGGCCAGCCTCGCATGGATCAGCGCCAGCGGGTTCGGATCGACATCGTTCGACAGCAGCGTGGCGAAGGTCAGAAACACCTGCGCGATACCGTCGCTCGGGGAGGAGACCACATCGAAGCGAATGTCTTCGCCATCGCGGAGCCGGGCTGCCAGATCGTCGACCACGCCATCGATCCCCATTCCCTCGAGCGGCTCCAGCACGGCAAGCGCATCGTCTCGACGGTCGAGCTGCGCCAGCACCTGCGCCTCAACGATGGCGGCCATGACATTGCTGTCCGGCCCATCGCTTTGAAGCAATTCGGCAGCGGTCTCGAAATCACCGACAAGAGCTTTTGCCAGGGCCATGTGGTAATCGACCAGGGCGGCGGTTCCGGGGATCTGCCGGATCCGTTCGAACGCCGCATCGGCATCCGAGGCACGCCCATCGCCGAGAAGCGCCCAGGCCCGCAGCATGCCGTCCAGCAACTGCTCGGAGCCATCGTCTTCCGAGGCGGCGCTACTGTCGAGCGCGTCGAGAAGCCCGGCCCAGTCCTCTTCTCCGGCGGCACGGGCCCGCTCGACCAGCTCGACGAGGCGCGAGCTCATGCCGGTGCCAGAGCTGTCGATCACCTCGTCGGCGACCTGAATGGCACGGTCGATCTGGCCCGATGCCATCAGCGACACGAGCGTGCTGTCATTGAGGTAAGGCGATTGCGGGTCCTGACGCAGCGCGCGCAGATAGTACTCGGCGGCGGCGTCGAAATCATTCTCGATGGCGGCGGTCCGGGCGGCCAGATACGGGCCGACCAGATCCTGTGTCAGCGGCGCGGGCGGCGTTTCCGGCTCTGCCTCCGGCGCGGTCATCGCCGGTGCGTCGCCGCCGCTATCCTGCGTTGCGCCCTCACCGTCCTGCACCCGGTCCGGCCGCGGCGGCGGCGGCGCGTCATCCTGTGCGAATGCGGGCTGCGCCGACGCCGTGGTGACCGGCAGGGCGATGAGGCAGGCAAGTGCCAGCGAGTGGATCAGTTTCATCAGCGCAGGTCCGATTTTGCGTGTCGGCCCGACCCTATAGAGGCCACCTCCGACACGCAACGCCACGCCCGCCAGCCGGCGGAGCCTTGCGATCACATATTCGGGTAGTTCGGCCCGTCTCCGCCCTGCGGCGTTGTCCAGACGATGTTCTGGCTGGGATCCTTGATGTCGCAGGTCTTGCAATGCACGCAGTTCTGGAAATTGATCTGGAACCGCGCATCGCCGCCTTCGCCGACCACCTCATACACGCCCGCGGGACAATAACGCTGCGCAGGCTCGGCATATTGCGGCAGGTTCACCTCGATCGGAATCGAAGGATCCTTCAGCTTGAGATGCGAGGGCTGCTGTTCCTCGTGATTGGTGAAGCTGAAGCTGACATTAGTCAACCGGTCGAAGCTCAGCTTGCCGTCGGGCTTCGGATAGTCGATTTTGGGGAAGTCCTCGGCCTTACCGGTTGCCTCGGCGTCGGTCTTGCCGTGTTTCCAGGTCCCCAGAGGGTTCCAGCCGGTCAGATTGGCCACCCACATGTCGAAACCGCCGAGCGAGAGCGAAGCCCACAGCCCCATTTTCGACCAAAGCGGCTTGACGTTGCGCACCTTCTTCAGATCGTCCGCGACCGGGCCCGAGCGGATATCTTCTTCATAGGCGGTCAGCTCATCGCCCTCACGGCCCTCGGCGATGGCGGCAGCGGCGGCATTTGCAGCCGCGATGCCCGACAGCATGGCATTATGGTTGCCCTTGATCCGCGGCACGTTCACCATCCCCGCCGAACATCCCAGCAACACACCGCCCGGGAAGGTCAGCTTGGGCAGGGATTGCCAGCCGCCTTCGGTAATGGCCCGCGCGCCATAGGCCACGCGTTTCCCGCCCTCCAGTAATTCAGCCACCATGGGATGATGCTTGAAACGCTGAAACTCCATATAGGGGTAGAGATGCGGGTTCTCGTAGTTCAGATGCACGACGAAGCCGATCAGCACCTGGTTATCCTCGAAATGATAGATGAACGAGCCGCCGCCCGCATTCTTGCCGAGCGGCCAGCCCATCGTGTGGGTGACGGTGCCGGCCTTGAATTTTTCGGGATCGACCTCCCAGATCTCTTTCATGCCGAGCCCGTATTTCTGCGGCTCATGTCCGTCCGACAGACCGTATTTCGCGATGGCCTGCTTCGAGAGCGAGCCGCGCACGCCTTCGGCCAGCATCACGTATTTGCCGCGAAGCTCCATGCCGGGTTCGTATTGCGGGCCGGGCGTGCCATCGGCGTTCAGCCCCATCTCGCCCGCGACCACCCCTGCCACACGCTCGCCATCCATCACGAAAGCAGAACAGGCCATGCCGGGGAAAACCTCTACGCCGAGTTCTTCCGCCTGTTCGGCCAGCCAGCGGGTCACATTGCCCATCGAGACGATATAATTGCCGTGATTGTTCATCAGCGGCGGCATCGGCCAGTTCGGCACCCGCATCTGACCGGATTCGCCGAGGATATAGAAATTATCCTTGGTTACCTCCTGCTTGACCGGCGCGCCCTTCTCTCTCCAGTCCGGGATGAGCGCATCCAACCCGGATGGGTCCAGCACCGCACCGGACAGGATATGCGCACCGATCTCGGAGCCTTTTTCCAGCACCACGACATTCAGCTCGGCGTCGATCTGCTTGAGCCGGATCGCCGCAGAGAGACCGGCCGGACCGCCCCCCACGATAACCACGTCGAAATCCATCGACTCGCGTTCGATCGTGCTGTCCTGTTCGGTCATTGGCTTGCCTCCGCTCGCATTATCCCAAGCATTTCTAGACGCTGCCGCCTGCCCCGGCAATCGTTACGCGACGGTGCAGCGGGATGTTAACGCAATCTTTGCAAAACTTGCGCCATGTTAAGCGAATGAGTCGGCGTTTTCAGCGACAGCCCGCCAGATCCCGCTTGTGTGACTTGCAATGCGGCGGAGGATGGGTGAACGCTGGAGCCAACGGAACCCCGCGCCCCTGCCATTTGTTTGGCGGGGGCGTTGTCCAACTTACCCGCGCGATCGCCGCGCACACGCATGAGAAGCAGGATAGACGATGGAAAAGATCCCGATGACCCGCGCCGGATACCAGCAACTCGACACCGAGCTGCGTGATCTCAAGGGCAATGAGCGCCCGGCGATCATCGCCGCCATCTCGGAAGCGCGCGAACATGGCGATCTGTCGGAGAATGCCGAATATCACTCGGCCCGCGAAAAGCAGAGCTTTATCGAAGGCCGCATTTCTGAGCTGGAGGGCGTTCTGTCGCGCGCCGAGGTGATCGACCCGGCCAGGCTGTCGGGCGGCATCAAATTCGGCGCGACAGTTGACCTGGTCGATGAGGATACCGACGAGGAAAAGACCTTTCAGATCGTCGGCGAGCACGAAGCCAATCTGGAGAAGGGGCTTCTGAACATGCGCTCTCCGCTGGCCCGTGCGCTGATTGGCAAGGAGGAAGGCGACAGCGTCGATGTGCAGACCCCGGGCGGGCTGCGCAGCTATGAAATTCTGAAGGTCCGCTTCGTGTGATGCCTGTTTGGCGCGGATATGGGAACGTTTCGGGCCGCGCGACGCTGATCGGTGCCGGGCTGACGGTGCTGTGGCTTTTCATGCTGCTGATCTTTTGGCTGACCGCCGGAGACGCCGGCAGCGGGCCGGGCCGTTGGGTTTCGGTGGTTGCCGCGCTGATGCCGCTGGGGCTGATCTGGCTGGCGGTCGGTCTGGCGCGCGCTGTCGATGAGCTGAGGGAGGAAGCCGTCTCGCTGCGGGCCGCGCTTGAGCACAGTGTTCTGCGCAAGGAGCCGCCGCGCAACGCAGCCGCGCAGGGGGTTTCTGCGCCCGCAGCCTCGCCCATGCCGCGCCCGGCCCAGACCGCACCCGCCCGGACCGTACCGCATCCGAGCCTGCCGCGCGCTGCTGCAACCGCCGCCGCGTCCGAGCCCGATCTGCGCCAGACGAGCCTCGGATTCGACGCCCCCGAGCCGGTCGAGCTGCCGACCCAGACGGTGATCCGTGCGCTGAATTTCCCCGATGGGCCGAATGACCGCGAGGCCGTTGCCGCGCTGCGCGACGCGCTGCGCGACCCCGATCATGCGCGACTGATCCGCAGCGCCCAGGATGTGGTCACCCTGCTGGCCGAGCGTGGGATCTATACCGACGATCTCGCGCCCGAGCCGACCGATGCCCGCGCCTGGCGCCGCTTTGCCGAGGGGCAGCGCGGTCAAGCCGTCTCGGGCGTCGGCACGGTACGCGACCCCGAGATCATCGAGGCCGCGACCGCAGCGATGCGGGCCGATGACGTCTTCCGCGACGCGGTGCATCACTTCCTCCGGCTCTTCGACCGGAGCGCGACGGCCCTGCTGCCAAGACTTTCCGATGACGAGATTTTCTGGATGGCCGACACCCGCTCGGCGCGGGCGTTCATGCTCATGGCACGAGCGTCGGGGCTGTTCGGGCAGGATGGCTGAGCGGCGCGGCGCAGGCAGGAAAACTCCGCGAAACCTATCGACTTGAACCCGGCGGCGGCGCGCTTATGGTGCGGGGGTAATCAGCACCCTGGCAACCCCATGACCGATGCCCCATCCCAACCCTCCCGCCGCGACCGCGCGCTGGAGGAATCCCGCGCCCGTGCGCTGGCGCGCAACCCGATGCAAAGCCTGCGGCATGGCGCGCTGCAATCCGCGCCCTTCATGCTGGTGCTTGGTCCGTTCGGGCTGCTGTTCGGGGTCGTGGCGACCGCTTCGGGGTTCGATCTGGCGCAGGTCATGGCCTTTACCATGCTGGTCCTGGCAGGCGCGGCGCAGTTCACCGCAGTGCAGCTTCTGACCGAGAACGCGCCGGTCTGGCTGGTGATCCTGTCCTCGCTGGCGGTCAATCTGCGCATGGCGATGTATTCCGCCTCGCTGGTGCCATGGCTGGGCAAGGCCTCACCGCTCAGCCGGGCTGCGGTGGCCTATGCGATCATCGACCAGAGCTATGTCCTGTCCATCGACCTCTATCAGCGCGTGCCAGGGCTGAGCGTCGCGCAGAGGCTCGGCTATTTCTTCGGCGTGGCCGCGGTGATGGTGCCGACATGGTTTCTGTGCACGCTGATCGGCGCGACGGCGGGGCGCGCCATCCCGGACAGCATTCCACTGGACTTTGCCGTGCCGATCACCTTCATAGCCATGATCGCACCCGCGCTGCGCAGCATTGCCCATGTGGCAGCGGCGGTTGTCGCGGTGGTCGTCTCGCTGGCGCTGACCGGGCTGCCCGCAGGGGTCGGGCCGATGATCGCCGCAGTTCTGGCGATGACCACCGGCGCGCTTGTCGAGACATGGATGATCCGCCGCAACGGAGGCCCGCATGGTTAACGATGCCGAAATCTGGTTTGTGATCCTCGTTGTGGGCGGCGGCACCTTCCTGCTGCGCTTCAGCTTTCTCGGCGCGATCGGAGATCGCCCGATGCCGGTCTGGGTGCTCCGGGTGCTGCGCTATACGGCGGTGGCGGTACTTCCCGCGCTTGCAGCGCCGCTGGTCATCTGGCCCGTCGCCACGGGCGGGCAGACCGATCCGGCGCGGCTGGCAGCGGGGGTGACGACGCTACTGATCGGCGTCACCACCCGCAATATCCTCGCCGCCATCATCGGCGGCGCGGCAGTGCTCAGCCTTGGGCTTTACCTGTCATAAGCCTCGATCGAGCCATCCTTCATGCGCAGAAGGTCGCCATGGACGAGGCGCGGATCGTTGTCGCGGAACTCCGTCGATTGGACACGCGGAAGGGTCCGGAACCATTCCCGCAGGCGGATCGGGCTGAACCCGCCCGGCGCGCCCTGAAAGCCGGGGACCGAGCCGAGCACATTCGACACGCCCACCGCGCAGAACGCCTTGTTCACCGCACCGTTGTTTTCTGCCGCGCGGATCGCCGCATCGGCCACCTCGCGCGTGACCGGCACCGTGTCGAGCGCGACATAGTAACGCTCACCGGGCAGGTCGCGGGCGTGATAATCGATGTAAACATTCCGCATCTCGGGCGTGATGCCATAGAGGACGTCATAACGCTCCGGCGCGCGGGGATGTTCGAAACTGCCGGCGGGATCGAAGATGATCTGCTGGCTGCCATTGATGAGCAGCGCCGAATGCCCGCCCTCGCCCCGATTGAGGCCGATCACCGTCATCAGCGAAATCGAGGGTTGCTCGGTCGAGCGATACTGGACCGCGCGCACGGCCTCGTCGCTGGCGAATTTGTTATCGGCACCGCACGCGGCCAGAAACAGCGGCAGCGCAAGCGCAATCAGAATGCGGCGCAGCATCAGACGTTCGTGAGCGCCAGGAAGATCAGCACCGCGATGGCCAGCACGCAGACCCAGGTCGAGAAGCGCACGAAGGCCCCGAACATCTTCTGATGTTCACGAATGTCCATCGTGCCATGTTCGTGATCGGTAACTTCGTTCTGTGCCATGGCCTGTGTCCCTCAACGCTGCCGGTTTGCGCCCTCCATAACCCATCGAAAGCGGGCTGTCACGCGGCAGAGCGCCACAGCACAGCACCGTGATCGTCGGTGCCGGCGCGCGTGATTCGCCCCGCTGCGGCGAGCCGGTTGAGATGGGCAACCGCCTCGACAAGGGCCAGCCCGAACTCGCCCGGACCGATGGGCCGCTTGAACAGGATCGGGAAGCAGCCGACAGCGGAAAGTGGGGTCTCGCGCAGCGCCTGCGTGATACGATCGAGGGCAGAGACATGGTTCTCGCGCATCTGTCCAAGCCTTAGCGGCAGCCCGGTAAAGGGCAGCTTGTGGCCGGGCAGCACGAGATGCCGGTCCTCGGCCAGTTCGGAAAAGCGCGCGCAGCTTTCCAGCCATTCGCCCACCGGATCGGCCTCGGGCTCGGTCGGATAGACGCCGAGATTGGGCGAGATACCGGGCAAGAGCTGATCGCCGCCAATGACCAGATCATCTTCCAGCGACCAGAAAGTCGCATGTTCGGGCGCATGGCCGTCACCGGTCACGACCCGCCAGCGGCGCTGTCCGAAGCTCAGTTCTTCGCCATGCTGAAGCCGCCGGTAGCCGAGCGGGATCGGGTGGACGACATCGGCGAAGTTGAACGGCCGTTCGGCCGCGCGCTGCGCCAGCATCTCGGGCGGCATCCCCGCAGCGCGCCAGAAGGAAAGCGATTGCGTCGGCGGGGCCTCCTGCTCATCCAGAACCAGCATCCGCGCCATGAGCCAGGCCGTGCGCGTCGTCCACAGCGCCGCGCCGTGATCGACGAACCAGCCCGCGAGGCCGAGATGATCGGGGTGATGATGCGTCGCGATCAGCCGCGTCACCGGCCGTCCGGCCAGCGGGCCATCGAGCAAGGTCTGCCAGATCGCGCGGCTGCGGCCCGTATCGAAGCCGGTATCCACCACGGTCCAGCCATCGCCGTCATCAAGCGCGTAGACATTGACATGATCCAGCTTCATCGGCAGCGGCAGCCGCATCCACAGCACGCCCGGCGCGACCTCGGTGGCGCTGCCAGTTGCAGGCGGATCGGCCCACGGATGCGCGACACCCGCCTTGATGCCAGCCGTCACCCCGCGCCTCACGCCAGACCGAGCGCCGTGTCGCTGATCGCCTTCAGATCGCCGAACCCGGCCTCTGCCTCTTCCAGATCGGCGCGGTAGCGGGGCAGGATGCGGTCGACATAGATCTTGGCCATAAGCCGCTCATCCTCACCCCCGCTCACCGCGGCCTTGAGGTGGTAATAGGCACCGAGAACCCGTGCGAAGGCCGAGAGATAGGGCACGGCGGCGGCGAAGCGGTCCTCCATATCCATCTCGACAAGCTGCGCGGTCGCCTCGGACAGGGTCTCGGCCGCGCCCCAGAGGCTTTCGATGCGGATCGGGCAGACCTTGCTGTTGGCGCGGGCCTCGTCCTGGATCTGTTCCAGCAGAGCCTGAGCGGCGGCGCCGCCATCCATCATCTTGCGCCCGACCAGGTCCATAGCCTGGATGCCGTTCGTGCCTTCATAGATCGGCGTGATGCGCACATCGCGCAGATATTGCGCAGCGCCGGTTTCCTCGACATAGCCCATCCCGCCATGCACCTGCACCGCCGTATCGGCCACGCGGCAACCGACATCGGTGCCGTAGGTCTTGGCGATCGGGGTCAGAAGTGCCGCGCGGGCGGCCCATTCCGCGTCGCCCGTCGCTTCGGCCATGTCCAGCGCAGTGGCGCAGGCGAGGCAGATCGCGCGGGCGGCAAAGATCTCGGCCCGCGAGGTGGCGAGCATCCTGCGCACATCTGGGTGGCGGATGATCGGGCCGAACTGTTCACGCTCGGCGGCATAGGCGACGGCCTTTTGCAACGCCGCCTCGGCGACGCCGACGCCTTGCACGCCGACGCCCAGACGAGCCGCGTTCATCATGGTGAACATGGCTGCCATACCGCCATGCTCCTTGCCGATCAGCCAACCCTTGGCGCCGGAATATTCCATCACGCAGGTCGGCGAGCCGTGAATGCCCAGCTTGTGTTCCAGGCTGACCACCTTGACGTTATTGGCCTTGCCCGGCTTGCCGTTTTCGTCGGGCAGGAATTTCGGCACCATGAACAGGCTGATACCCTTGGTGCCGTCGACCCCGTCGGGCAGACGCGCCAGGACGGCGTGGCAGGTGTTTTCGTTCACATCGCTGTCGCCCCAGGTGATATAGATCTTCTGCCCGGTGATCGAATAGCTGCCATCGCCATTCGGCTCGGCCTTGGTCTTGAGCGCACCGACATCGGAACCCGCCTGCGGCTCGGTCAGGTTCATGGTTCCGTTCCACTCGCCCGAGATCAGCTTGGGCAGATACAGCGCCTTCATTTCGTCATCGGCGTGATGTTCAAGCGCCTCGATCTGGCCCTGAGTCAGCAGCGGGTTGAGTTGCAGCGACAGGCAGGCCCCGGCCATGAATTCGCCGACCGCCATGTTCAGCGCCTGCGGCAGCCCGGCGCCGCCATATTCGGGATCAGCCGACAGCCCGATCCAGCCACCCTCGGCAATGGCGTTGAAGCCCTTGTCGAAGCCCGGAGACGAGCGCAGCACACCGTTTTCCAGCCGCGCCGGATGGGCGTCCCCCGCCTCGTTCAGCGGCGCAAGCACCTCTGACGCCATGCGACCTGCCTCGTTCAGGATCGCATCGACCATGTCGGGAGATGCCTCGGCATAGGTCTCGGTCGCCGCCACCTCGTTGAAGGGCACGACATTATTCAGAATGAAACGGATTTGATCGACGGGTGCGCGGTAAGCCATCTTCTACTCCGTCGCCGGCTTGCCGGCTTGGCATGCGGCGTCTATGCAAGGGTTTCGGTCGCACCAGATTACAAGGCGCGGCAATACCGGCAACCCGTCACCCTGAAAAACCCTGCGTAACAGCCTCGCCCGCCCCGTCATGAGCCCCGAAACCCGCCTGCTTGCCCCCGAGGCCGAACAGATTGCCTACGCGGCGATGATGCTGGCGCAAGGCCGACTGGTCGCCATGCCGACCGAAACGGTTTACGGGCTCGCAGCGGATGCCCGCAATGGGCAGGCCGTGGCCGGGATCTATGCGGCGAAGGGACGGCCCAGCTTCAACCCACTGATCGTCCATGCGCCCGACCTGGCAACCGCTGAGCGGATCGGGATCTTCGACGACGCGGCGCGGCGGCTGGCGGCGGCATTCTGGCCCGGAGCGCTGACGCTGGTGGTTCCGCTGCGCGGCGGTTCGGGCATCGCCTCGATCGTCACGGCCGGGCTCGATACGGTGGCGATCAGGGTGCCGGCGCATCCTGTGGCGCAGGACCTGCTGTATGCTTTTGGCGGTGTCGTCGCGGCCCCCTCGGCCAATCCCTCGGGGCGGATCAGCCCGACCACGGCGCAGCATGTGATGGACGGGCTCGGCGACAGGCTGGCAGCGATCATCGATGCCGGCCCCTGCCAGGTCGGGGTCGAATCGACGATCATCGGCCGGCAGGGCGGAAAGCATGTCCTGCTCCGACCCGGAGGGCTTCCAGCCGAAACCATCGCGGATTGTCTGGGCGAACCGCTCGCCTCACCGGCGGCGAATGCCGACCCGCAGCGTCCCGAGGCGCCGGGGATGCTCAGCAGCCATTACGCACCGGGCGCGCCTCTGCGCCTGAATGCCCGAGAGGCGGAGTCGGGCGAGTTCCTTATCGGTTTCGGGGATATTCCCGGCGACACCAGCCTCTCGGCCTCAGGCGATCTGGTCGAGGCCGCGTCAAGGCTGTTCGACGCGCTTCACCGCGCCGATGCGACAGGCCGTCCCATCGCGATGGCGCCGGTGCCGGATCACGGGCTGGGCCGGGCGATCAACGACAGGCTGCGCCGCGCGGCCGCGCCGCGCTGAGCGCCGCGCTCAGGCGCGTCCCGCCGCACCGGAAAGCGACAGCGGATCGACACCCAGCGACTGCAAAGCCCGCATCCAGATCTGGTCGGTCTCGCCAAAGGCATAATCCGGGTCCATCTCGCCGGTAAGCCAGCCATTCGCAAGGATTTCTTCATCGAGCTGCCCCGGCCCCCACCCGGCATAGCCAAGCGCCAACATCGCGCGCTCGGGGCCGCGCCCCTCGGCCAGCTCGACCAGAATGTCACGCGTTGTCGTCATCGCCAGACCGGAACCGATATCCATCGTGCCCTCACGCTCGGCCCCGGTCTGCGGGTGGATGAGAAAACCGCGCACCGGCTCGACCGGGCCACCGATGCGGACCGGCAGGTTCGGGGCAGGCGTTTCCGCTTCGATACCCAGCATCTCGAGCAGCTTGGCGAATTTCATATCCTGCATCGGCTTGTTCAGCACCACGCCCATCGCCCCATCTTCGGCATGTGCGCATATGAGCACCACGGAATGCGCGAATCGCGGATCGCCCATATCCGGCATCGCAATGAGGATCTTGCCGGTCAGCTCGCTGTCAGATGTCATGGATCCAGGCCTCCTGTCCCTCAAGATCGCCACCCGCCCCGGCTTTCGCAACCCCGTCTCGAAAAGGTGATTTAAGCGCCCCCTCAGGCTGCGCTAGACGGGGCGCATGAGAAAGCTACTTATGCTGAGCCTGCTGACAGCCCTGCCCGCGACCCTGGCCGCCGAGGATCTGCCGCAGGGGCTGAAATCCGCGGTCTTCCTGCCCGGCTGGATGGATCAGAACGGCAATCGCATCGCCGCGCTGGAACTGGTAATGGCGCCCGGCTGGAAGACCTATTGGCGCCAACCGGGCGAGACGGGGCTGCCGCCCGAATTCGACTGGCGCGGCAACAATATCGGCGCGGTCGAATTCCACTGGCCCGCGCCGGAGGTCATTCAATCGGACGGGACCCGGACACTCGGCTATCACGACCGGCTCGTGCTGCCCTTCACCGTCACACCCGAAACCCCGGGACGAGAAATCGGGATCTCGGCCGATATCCTTCTTGGGCTATGCGAAAATATCTGCATCCCGGCAGAATTATCGCTCAGCGCTCCTGCCGCAGATGAGGCGCCCGATCCGGTGATCCAGACGGCGCTGGCACAACAGCCCGACCCGTCGCCGGTTCAGCCGCCCTGCGTCATCGGCGAAATCGAGGACGGGATGACGCTGACCATGACCGTGCCGGAATGGGGCGCGGATCTGGCGGTCGAATATGCCGCGGATCGCGATGTCTGGGCCTCGACACCCGAATACAATGCCGAGGGCACAGAGATTTCCGTCGATTTCGTCGCTCCGAGCGGCAAGCCCTTTGCGTTCGAGCCCGGCGCGGTGATTACCACCATGCTCGGAGAAGATGGCGCGACCGAGTTCCGCGGCTGCGCCGCCGGACGAGGCTGAGCGCAGCGACGCCGCGCTACGCCGCCCTTTCAGACCCCCAGGCACCACCGCATGACCGCCTTCTGGGCGTGCAGACGGTTTTCCGCCTCGTCGAAGATCACCGAATGGGGGCCGTCCATCACCGCGCTCGTCGCCTCGTCATTGCGATGGGCGGGCAGGCAATGCATGAACAGCGCGTCGGGCTTGGCCTTCGACATCAGATCTTCATTGACCTGATAACCGCGAAGCTGGTTGTGCCGACGCTCCTTGGCGGATTCGGGGTCGTGCATGCTCACCCAGGTGTCGGTGACCACAAGATCGGCCCCGGCGACCGCCTTGTGCGGATCACGCTCGATCTCGGCCTTCACACCCTGGGCACGGGCGAATTCGAGCCATTCCGGCTCGGGGTCGAGCGGCTTCGGCCCGGTGAAGGTGAAATCGAAACCGAACTGTCCTGCCGCGTGCAGAAAGCTCGCGCAGACATTGTTGCCATCGCCCGACCACACCACCTTGCGCCCCGCAATCGGGCCGCGATGTTCCTCATAGGTCAGCACATCGGCCATGATCTGACAGGGATGGGTGCGATTGGTCAGCCCGTTGATGACCGGCACGGTGGCGTATTCGGCCATCTCCAGAAGCGTCGCCTCCTCGAAGGTGCGGATCACGATAAGATCGACATAGCGCGACAATACGCGGGCGGTGTCGGCGATGGTTTCGCCATGACCGAGCTGCATTTCCTTACCCGAGAGCAGCATGGTCTGCCCGCCCATCTGGCGCACGCCCACATCGAAGCTGACGCGGGTGCGGGTCGAAGGCTTCTCGAAGATCAGCGCCACCATGCGCCCGTTCAATGGCAGATCGTCATCGACGGTGCCCTTGGGGCGGCCGTTGCGGGCGGTCTTCATCGCCTGGGCATTGTCGATGATGGCGCGGAGATCATCCTTGCCGGTGCTATGGATATCGAGGAAGTGGTTCATCTGGCTGTCTTTCGGCGTCTCGGGCCAGCAAGCCCGGATCGGATCGCGGGGTCAAGAGGGGTTCTACCCCCCCCGCCACGCCCGCGGCGCGGCCCCCAAAGGATATGTGAGCACGAAGGATGGCGTTATCGTCGCCGAGTCATGACGCGCACGCAATTGCCTTCGGCATCGGGGCGAATTACGTCGCCCGTGAAGCCGGCATGCTGATAAGCGCCGATGGCGCGGCTGTTTTCCGGGGTCGGGTCGATGGCCAATGTCGAGACACGGCGCAACAGCATATCGCCCAGTTGCCGCAGCCAGCGGCCGCCATGTCCGAAGCCCTGCGGACCGCTGAAGAGATCGATCGCCACGCTGTCCGGCGGCAGCCCCGCAAAATGCGGCGCGGGCCAGCGTGCGGCGGGATAATGCTGCACATAGGCGATGGGCGCATCAGCGGCGGTGACGATTCGCAGGGCGATCCCGGGATCGGAGATATGTTCACGGATCTCGGCGATCTGCATATCGGCATTCTTCCACCAGCGGCTGACGGCCTCCTGACGCAACCAGTCCGCCAGCATGGGAAGATCGTCTTCCGCGACAACCTGAAACCCGTACTCAGCCATTCAGCGAGGCCGCGGCTTTATCGAGCCGGCTGACCGCTTCGGCGATGTCCTCATCGGTGATGTTCAGCGGTGGCAGCAGGCGAAGCGTATTATCCGCCGCCGCCACGGTCAGGATCTGCTGGCCATAGCCTGCCGCGACCAGCTCGCCCGGCGGCCGCTTGCATTTGAGACCCAGCATCAGCCCCTGTCCCCGCACCTCCTCGAAGATGTCCGGATAAGTGGCGACGAGCCCTTCCAGCTTCTGCCGCAACAGCGATGCCTTGCGGTTCACCTCGGCGAGGAAGGCTTGGTCCGACACGATCTCCATCACCTTCGCCCCGACGGCACAGCCCAGCGGATTGCCGCCATAGGTGGACCCGTGGGTGCCTGCGACCATCCCCGCCGCCGCCTCGCGGGTGGCGAGCACCGCGCCAAGAGGAAAGCCGCCGCCGATCCCCTTTGCCACCATCATGATATCGGGCGCGATTCCGGCATATTCATGGGCAAAGAGCCGCCCGGTCCGGCCCATGCCGCATTGCACCTCGTCAAGGATCAGCAATGTGCCGGTTTCGTCGCAGAGTTGCCGTATTTTGCGCAGTTCGGCATCGCCTAAAGGCCGGATGCCGCCTTCGCCCTGAATCGGTTCCAGCATGACGGCACATGTCTTGTCAGTGATCGCCGCTGCAAGTGCCTCGCTATCGCCCCAGGGAAGCTGGCAGAAACCGGGCATGAGCGGGCCAAATCCCGCCACCATCTTTTCCGACCCCGCCGCGGCGATGGCGCCTGTCGAGCGGCCGTGAAAGGCGCCGTCGAATGTCAGGATCTCGAAACGGTCCGGCTGGCCCTGATGGTCCCAGTATTTCCGCGCCATCTTGATGGCCAGCTCGGCGGCTTCGGTGCCGGAATTGGTGAAGAACACCGTATCGGCAAAGCTGTTCTCAACCAGCAGATCCGCCAGCCGCTCCTGCTCGGGGATGTGATAGAGATTCGAGACATGCCAGATCCGCTGCGCCTGTTCGGTCAGCGTGGCGACCAGCTCGGGATGGGCATGGCCGAGCACATTGACCGCGATCCCCGCGCCGAGATCCAGGTATCGCGTCCCGTCCTGTGCAACGGCCCAGGAACCCTCACCACGCTCGAACGAGAGCGGCGCGCGGTTATAGGTCGGCAGAACATGCGGGAATTCGGACATGGGATGGCTCCTTCGATTGGCCATGAACGCATTAGCAGATGGGATTTGCCCGTGTCACCGCCGGACATGCGGGATCGCGCCTCAGCGGCGTCGGGGACGGGCGTGATATGCGGTCCGGTCGATCATGCCCGTTTGAATGCGGCAAAACTGACCCGGCGGCAAGCGCTAATTTCGAAGCCAAGCCTACGGTGCCCGGCGATAGCGCCCTATCGCGGCCTCAGGGCTTCATCCGATAGCCGCTGCGCAGCAGGCAAAGCGCCAGCCCGCAAACCGCGAGCACCGAGCCGGCACAGACCGCGAAGCCCAGAACCGGGCTCGAATCGCTGACGCCGGTGAAGCCATAACGCGCGCCGTCAATAAGGTAGAAGATCGGGTTGGCGTGGCTGATTGCCCGGAACAGCGGCGGCAACGCCTCGATCGAGTAGAAGGTCCCGGAAAGAAAGCTCAGCGGGGTGACGATGAAATTCGTGATCGCCGCCATCTGATCGAATTTCTGCGCCATGATGCCGCCGATCATCCCCAGCCCGCCCATCAGCAGCGCACCGAGCAGGATGAACAGCGCCGCAACGACAGGATGATCGGGAAGCTGGCCGATCAACAACGCCATCCCTGACCCGATCACCAGCGAGACCAGCGCGGCGCGCGCAACGGCACCGGTAAGATAGCCCGCCAGGATCTCTCCGGCAGAGAGCGGCGGCATCAGCGTATCGATGATATTGCCCTGCATCTTCGAGGCAATGATGCTCGACGAAGTGTTCGCAAAGCTGTTCTGGATCACCGTCATCATCAGGATGCCGGGGCCAAGGAACACCAGATAGGGCAGTCCCATCACCTCACGGTCGCCGCGCCCGAGCGCAACGGAAAACACCACCACGAACAGCCCCGCCGTCATCAGCGGCGCAAAGATCGTCTGCTGCCAGACCGACATGAAGCGGCTGATCTCGCGCCCCGCCAGCGTGCGAAGCCCCAGCCAGTTGATCCGGCCGAAACGGCGGGCACCCATCGGGCGGCGGATGATCTGATCGATTTCTGTCATGGCTCGCTTCTTGAATTGACAGGCGTGGCGGGATATTTCTCGGTATTCCCGGTGTGACCGGGCATGTCTGGAATTGCAAGATGGGGCGGGCGACCGCCGGAAAGGCCTGAAATGTCCTGGACCGACGAGCGTGTCGAAACCCTCAAGCGGATGTGGTCCGAGGGCCAGTCCGCGAGCCAGATCGCGAAGGAGCTGGGCGGCGTCACGCGCAACGCGGTGATCGGCAAGGTTCACCGGCTGGGTCTGTCCAACCGTGACGAAGGCGAAGCCGAGGCGGCGCCCGCCGCCGAAGCCGCTGCGAAGGCCGGTGCCAAGCCGAAAGCCGCGCCGAAGGCCAAGGCGAAGCGCACGCCAGAGGCCGCGGCGCCCAAAACCAAGGCCAAGCCTGCGCCCGCCGCAGCACCCGAGCCCGAGCCCGAGGAAGAGCCCGCGACCCAATCCGCCGAGCCGCCTGCACAACCCAGCTTCAGCCCGCGCCGCCCGATCGTCCCGGCGGGCCAGCCCTTGCCGCCTCAGCCCTCGGCCAATGAGATCAGCCCCGAAGCGCTCGCGAATGTGCGCGAGGTCGAAAAGAAGGCACGGAAGCTTTCGCTGATGGAGCTGACCGAGCGAACCTGCAAATGGCCCATCGGCGATCCGGCGACCGAAAAGTTCTGGTTCTGCGGTCTGCCAAGCCAGGCCGGAAAACCCTATTGCGAGGCTCATGTCGGCGTCGCCTTCCAGCCGATGAGCTCTCGCCGAGACCGTCGCCGTTGATGCTCGGCTGGCTGGATCACGCAGAAACCGGAGGCGGCGCCGCCGCCCATGCGCTGATGCGGGATCTGGCGGCCCGGCTGTCGGCTTCTGGCGTGGCCGTGCGTGGCGCGCTCCAGACCAGCGAGACCGCCGCGGATGACTGCCATTGCGAGATGACCCTGCATATCTTGGGCGATGACGGGCCCGATGTGGTGATCTCTCAGGATCTCGGCGCAGAGGCGCGGGGTTGCCGGCTGGATAGCGGCGCGCTTGAACTCGCGGCGCAGAGGGTGCTCGACACCTTGCCGGATGCGGAGCTGCTGATCCTCAATAAATTCGGCAAGCAGGAGATTTTCGGGCGCGGGATGGTCGCGGTGATCGCCGCCGCGATGGATCGCGATTTGCCGGTGCTGATCTCGGTAGCGCCCCAACAGAAGGCGGAGTTTGCAGAATTTGCAGGCGAGCTTGCGACGAAAGTAAAGCCTGGCGATCTTGCCGCCTGGGCCGCGCGCGCGACTCAGCCTCGCGCGGCATGACCGGGCCGCGATGACCGAAATCGACGCGCGCGGACTGCTGTGCCCACTGCCGGTGCTGCGGCTGCGCAAGATGCTGTCCTCGCTTCCTGAAGGTGCGAAGGTAACGCTGATCGCAACGGACCGGATGGCGACAGTCGATGTGCCGCATTTCTGCGCCGAAGCAGGTCACACGCTGATCTCTGCCGAGGCGCAGCCCGATGGCAGCATCCGATTCGAGGTGCAGCGCGGCGCGGTCATGTCCTGCCGCGCCGGCACCTGAACATTCGCGCTATTGCGCATCGCCCCGGTCACGAGCCCGTCACCATGCCCATGCGCCAGCATCAGAGAGGCGAAGATATGGCGGTCCCGAATGGCGCGCTTGTGGGCGTCGTCGCGGTCGACGCTTTTTCGCTGAGGCCGCACATAAAGAACGTCCGAGTGGGCATCGAGATGGCGGGTAGTACCAGCGCTGACCGGCTTGACCTCGCGAACGGCATCGCCGAGCCCGGCCTCTTCCAGCCTGCGTCGCACATCATCCTCGGGGTCGACCATACTGGACGCGCCCACGCCGCCTCGCTGCCGGGCGACGGCTGCGCGCAGCACGCGCGGATCATCGCCCTCGGCGGAGATCATGCGGGGCTGCAACGTAGGGCCATAGGTCACGGCGACCGGATTGCCCTTTGTCGTTAGTCCTCGGGGGTCTCGGGCCGCCCGGCGATGGCCTGCACGGGCACCGCGACGCCGGGGCCGCAGGCGAGCGACGGATCGCGCTGCGTGGCCATCGGGGGCGAGGGCGCCACGTCGAATGTCTGCGGACGTGGTTCGGGGCGATAGTGCGGTGCCTCTGACGGCGCGGTGCGGTAGGTGATGGGTTGCTGGTCGCTCACCGGTCCTCCGGCCTTGCGTCCCGCCTTCCTGGGCGCGCGTCGGCGGGCGCTCAATCAGTTCGCGTCGCCCTGTGCCGGAGGCTGCACGCGATACACGGCGCAGTAAAGCGCCGGGACGAACAGCAAGGTGATGAGCGTCCCGACGATGATCCCGCCCATCATCGAAAACGCCATCGGCCCCCAAAAGACCTGCCGCGAAATCGGGATCAACGCCAGGCTCGCCGCCGCCGCGGTCAGCAGAATGGGCCGGGCGCGGCTGTCCGAGGCGTTGAACACCGCGTCCCACCGGCTCTGCCCCTTGGCGAGCAGGCTTTGCACCTCGTGGACAAGGATGATCGAGTTGCGGATCAGGATGCCGGCAAGTGCGAGGATCCCGAGGATCGCCACGAAACCCATTGGCACGCCAAAGCCCACCAGTACGATCACGACCCCGATCAGCCCCAGAGGCGCGGCGGAAAACACGATGGCCGACAGACGGAAGCTCTGCATCTGGGCCATGATCAGCACAGCCATGCTCAGCAGCATCAGCGGCACGACGGCGGCAATCGGCTCCTGGCTTTCGGCAGAGCTTTCGACAGTGCCGCCGATCTCGATGCCGATGGTTGGCGGAATGGTCTCCTGAAAGGCTGCGACACGTGGGGCCAGTTCCGACACCAGCGTTGCAGGTTGATCATCACCCGAGATGGCCGCCTTCACCGTCACCGTCGGCAAACCGTTGCGCTGCATGATAAGCGGCTGTTCAGTGCTGTATTCCAGCCTGGCGAGGCTGGCGAGCGGGATCGGCGTGCCGGTCGAGGTCGCGAATTGCAGATTGCGAAGCGTGTCGATCGAGCTTCGCTCATCCTCGGCGGCACGGATCACGACGTCGATCAGGAATTCGCCGTCCCGAAGCTGAGTCACCCTGCGGCCAGAAAACATCATCGCGAGCGCCTCGGCGATTCCCGCCGAACTGACACCGAGCCGCCGCGCCTGATCCTGAAGCACATGCAGCCGCACCACGCGGGCTGGCTCGTTCCAGTCCAGCACGATGCCCCGCAACCGGTTATCCTCGGCCAGAACCGCCGCAAGTTGCCGCGCGGCATCGCGGGTATCCTCGATATCCGGGCCGCTGACCCGATACTGGACTGGCTTGCCGACCGGCGGGCCGACCTCGAGATTCTTCACATAGATATTGGTCCCGGCGAATTCGGTCCGCGCCAGTTCCCGGATCCGCGCCTTGACCCGGTCGCGCGCATCCAGATCCGGCGTCTGGATGACCAGTTGACCCATATGCGGCCCCGCCGTGGGAATATCGAGCGCCAGCACGAAGCGCGGCGCGCCCATGCCCACATAGGACGTCCAGTCGCTGACATCCTCGTTATCGGCGAGATGCGCTTCCAGACGGTCCATCATGTCACGCGTCGCCGAAATCGAGGCGTTGTGGCGCAGCTCGATATCGACAAGCACTTCGGTCCGGTCCGAGCTTGGAAAGAATTGCTGCTCGACGAAGCGCATCCCCCAGATCGAGACTCCGAATGCCACAAGGGTAATCCCGATGGTCAACCACCTGAACCGCATCGCCCCCCGCAGCGCGCGATGAAACATTCGGCGCAGCCGACCCGGCGTACCGTCGTGGTGTTTCAGCTTCTTGGGAAGGAAGGCCACTCCCAGGATCGGTGCAAACAGCACCGCGACGACCCAGCTCACCACCAGCGAGACCGCGATCACCACGAAGAGCGAAAAGGTGAACTCACCCGCATCCGAGTTGTTCAGCCCGATGGGGATGAACCCGGCCACGGTCACCAACGTGCCGGTCAGCATCGGGAAGGCGATGGAGGTCCATGCGTAAGATGCGGCATCGCTCAGCGTCTCACCGATTTCCAGCCGCGAGATCATCGTCTCGATGGCGATCATCGCATCATCGACCAGCAGTCCGAGCGCGATGATGAGCGCGCCCAGAGAGACCCTCTGAAGCGTGATCCCGTAATACTCCATGACCACGAAGGTGATCGCCAGAACCAGAGGAATGGACATGGTCACCACCATCCCCGCGCGGAAGCCCAGGCTGATAAAGCTCACCAGCAGAACGATGCCCACCGCCTCTGCCAGGGCCTGCACGAAATGGCCGACCGCCTCTTCGACGACATGGGGCTGATCGGCGAATTTGGCCATTTCGATCCCGATGGGAAGATCCGCTGCCACATTCGCCATCAGCGTATCGACCTGATCGCCGAATTCGAGAATATTGCCGCCCTCTTTCATGCCGATCTGAAGCCCGACGGCGGGCTGGCCGTTATAGCGGAACAAGGATGAGGGCGGATCCTCGTAATCGCGTCGCACGCTGGCGACGTCGGCGAGGTTGAAGAAGCGGTCTCCGATGCGGAAATTCACGTCGGCGATGGCGCTGGAATCCATGAACTCGCCGTCGACCCGCACGAGGATCCGCTCTTCCCCGGACATGATCACGCCAGAAGGCGCGATGGCGTTCTGCCGGTTGACCGTGCTCATCACCTGCTCCTGGGTGAGCCCGAGCGCAGCCAGCCGCGACGGCGAGAATTCCAGATATATCTCCTCATCCTGTTCGCCGAGCAATTCGACCTTTCCGGCCAGTGGCAGCGCCCGCACCTGATCCCCGATCCGGTCCACGCGGTCGCGCAGCTCGCGCGGGGTGAAACCGTCCGCGGTGAAAGCGTAGATATTGCCGTAGACGTCGCCGAAATTGTCGTCGAAGCGGAAACCGGCGAATTCCTCGGGAAAATCCGGCCGGATATCGGCCATCATGTGCCGGACCCGCTTCCAGACCTCTGGCACATCGGGGCCCTTTGTCTCGGGGCCGAGCTCCACATAGACCACCGCCTGACCCGGCATGGTCACCGAGCGCGTAAACTTGAGTTCGTCCAGCTCCTCGAGCTTCTTCTCGATCCGCTTGGTGACCTGATCCAGCGTCTCATCTATCGAAGCGCCGGGCAAAGCGGCGCCGATCACCATCACCTTGATGGTGAAGTTGGGGTCTTCCTCGCGGCCAAGATTGCTGTAGGACAGCGCGCCGGCCAGCATCGACACGACCAGCAGGAACCAGACGAAGCTGCGATGCTTCAGCGCCCAGTCCGACAGGTTGAAGCCGCGCCGCCGCATCATGGGCGCACCGGCCGCCCAACGGCCTGACCGTCCGTCAGCGAGTTGACGCCGCGGATCACCACCTCTTCGCCGGGGATGAGACCCGATGTGATCTCGACATAACCGCTCATGCGGATGCCGGTCTCGACCGCGCGCCTGCTCACTGTCGCCATATCGCCGCTGCGCGACACCACCCAGACCGCCACATCTTCGCCATCTCCCGAAAGCGCGGTGACCGGCACCGACAGAAGCGTGCCCGCCTGCCCTGCGCGCTGCGCCCGGATCAGCGCGTTCAGCCGGAAATCCGCCTCATCCGCGATCTTCAGATGCAAACGCCTGGTGCGTGTGGCGGCATCGGCCATCGGGTCGATGCGCGTGACGGTCGCGGTGCTGCGCCGCTCGGGATCGGATTCGAGCCAGATCGTCATTTCGGTCCCTTTCGGCAACGCGCTCAGCGCCACCTCGGGCAGGTCGATCACCGCCTCGCGCGAGTCTATGTCAGAGAGCGTCAGCACCGGCGTTCCCGCATCGACCACCGCGCCTGCGTTTTCGAAGACGGCTGAAACCACCCCGTCAAACGGCGCGGTCAGCCGCGCAAATTCCTCGGCATCCTGCGCGCGGGCCAGCTCCGAACGCGCCTCCCGCAGCCTCGCCTCTGCGGATTTGAGACCCCGCTCAGCCTGTTCAAGCTGTGCGGTGGAAGCAACATTGCGCTGCGCCAGGTCGCGGGTCCGCGTGGCCGTGATCTGCGCGGTTTGCAGCGTCACCGTCGCGGTCTCGACAGCGGCCTCGGCGGCGCGGACATTATCCTGAAGGTCGTCCGGGGTCAGCTCTGCCAGAATATCCCCGGCGTCCACCCTGTCGCCGACATCTACGGGCCGCCCAGAAAGTCGCCCGAGCGTCTGAAACCCAAGGTCCACATCCGACACGGCTATGACGACACCCGGAAAGCTGCGCCGCTGAGAGGGCAGGTCCTCGACCACCACCGACACGACCGGCCGCGGCGGCTCGTCCTCATGCGTCGCTGCGTCGTCGTCATCGCCCTGCCCCCAATGCAGATCGAGGGCGCTTACCGGGGCGGAGGCAGCGAAAATCGCCGCCAGCAGGGCGAGGGCACGGATCACGGCGCGACCTCCGCCGCGACGACCCGCCGGCCCGGAAAGAGAAGCTGAGAGCCGTCGCCCACGACGATATCCCCCGCCGCGAGCCCCGCCGACAACAGCACTGTGCCATTGTCGAAACGCTCTACCTCGACCGGGGTAAGCGTTGCGATACCGTCTTCACCGACGCGCCAGACCGCCGGCGCGTCGCCGTCCGAATTCAGCGCCGTCCAGGGAATCTCGATGGCTGTCTCGCCGCTCAGATTAAGTGTGCCGCGCACCGAGGCACCGAGCAGGGAGAGATTTTCGGGCGCATCTTCAACGCTCGCGCGGATCAGGACCGATCCGGTGGCCGTATCCACCAGCGGGGCGATCTCGGTGATCCGGGCCATCATAGGGGCGGCCTCGAAATCGAGCATGCGCAGCGCGACGCTCTTGCCCATCGCTTCGTCCAGATGCGCCGCGTCCGGGGTCAGAAACACCGCCTCGATCCCGCGATCCGAGGCGAGCGACAGGATAGGCTGCGCCGCGCCCACAACCTGCCCCGCCTCACCCAGCTTGGCGGTGACCACCCCGTCGAACGGCGCGATCAGCCGCGTATCATCGAGCGAGCGCCGCGCCTTGTCGAGCGCGCTTTTCGCCTGTCGGGTGCGGGTCTCGGCGGCGCTCAATTCCTGGCGCGCCGCGTCGCGGGCGGCACGGGTGCCGACGCCGCGTTCCAGCATGGCGCTCGCCCGCTCGGAGGCCTGGCGTGCCTGTTCCTCGATCGCAGTGGCGGCGGCAAGGCTCGCCTCGGCTGCGTTCAGCGCCTGCTGCAGTTGCAGGGGGTCGATCCGCGCCAAAACCTCGCCCTTCGTGAATTCATCGCCTTCGGTAGCCAGAACGTCGAGGATACGCCCGCCCTCACCAAAGCCAAGCGCGACATTATCGAGCGCCTCCAGCGTGCCGGTCAGGCGAAGATCGGCGCCGACCTCGTGCGATGCCACTTCGATCAACTCGACGGGCAGCACGTCTTCGGCGCTCGCCGCGCGCGGGAACCCGAGGCTTGCGGCCACGAAATATGCGGCCAGGATCATGGCGGCAGTCTTATGCTGGACCAAAATATGTCCCTCCAACCATCACGTGCTGCATGCCCGAAAAGACAGGTCTTGAAAAGATCGGCAGGAGCGCCTTCCGTGACGTCAGCGGAACCTCGGCCAGCGCTGCCCAAAATTCCGGCAAGTCCTGCGACATGGCACGCTGGCGTCACGCCATTGTTTCACGGCGCGGATATCGTGCCGGTTGATTCCACAAGCCGTTTTGGATTTAGAGTTTTTTTAAGTGAGTTAATGCAACCATCTAGGCGAAAACCGAGTTCACTGACCACAAGATGTTGCACGTAAATGATCAGATCTCCATCGAGGAATGGGAGCTTGTCGAAAGCTTCACCCGGGCTCAGGGGCCCGGCGGTCAGAACGTGAACAAGGTCGAAACTGCGGTCGAGCTGCGTTTCGAGGCCGAGCGGTCGCCTCATCTCTCGGATACCGTCAAGCGTCGGCTGAAGCGGCTGGCGGGACGGCGCTGGACTCAGGACGGCGCGGTGGTGATCCTCGCGCAGGAAACCCGCAGCCAAGCGCGCAACCGCGATCTCGCGCGGCAGCGCCTTGCGGATCTGATCCGCCGGGCGACGATCGCGCCGAAGCGACGCATCCCGACCCGCCCGACCCTCGGCAGTCAGCGCCGGCGGCTGAAGGCGAAATCCGAGCGAGGCGCGGTGAAGGCGCTGCGCGGTCGCGTGGATCAAGGCGATGAATGACGTCTTTCGCGATGTGCTGGGCCGGATGCTGGGCCGGCGCCCTGCCGTGTTGCAGGTCGGCGCGGTATGTGTGCGCCCCTCGGATGGCCGTATCCTGCTGATCACCAGCCGCGGAACCGGCCGCTGGATCATCCCCAAGGGCTGGCCGATGACCGGGCGCAGCGCCGCGGCCGCCGCCATGCAGGAGGCCTGGGAAGAGGCCGGGGTGCGCGGCTCGGTTTCGGCACGACCATTGGGCCGCTATCGATACAACAAGCGCCATGATGGCATGCTGAGCGTCCCGATCGACGTTCAGGTTCACAGGGTTCAGGTCGACCGGCTGGAAGATGATTTTCCCGAGGCGGCTGAGCGTGAGCGCGGCTGGTTCTCGCCGCGCGAAGCGGCGGGTCACGTCTCTGAGGAAGAGCTCAGGGACATTCTGCTGGGTCTGCACCGCTGACCCCGTAGCGGCGTTCCCCGTCGAAGCTCGCTTGCTGTCGGCAGGGGATAACGTATGCTTGGCCGGATGCTGGAAATGGGTGAATATCGCGTCCTGGACAAGGATCTTGACCGGCTGAACAATGCCGAGGGTGCGGGCCGCGCGGCGGCGCGTCCGTTGCGGCGCCTGGGCATGATCATCGGTCTCGCCTCGCTGGCGGTGCTGGCGATGGCCCTGCTTGGGATCGGGCTGCCGGTTGAAGCGCCGCTCGTGGCGGGCTTTGCGGTGGCCCTTTATCTGGCGCTGAATATCGGGGCGAACGATGTTGCCAACTCGGTCGGCGCGGCGGTCGGAGGCCGGGTGCTTCCCGTGGGACTCGCCCTTGCCGCTGTGGCGACGGCGCAGCTTGCCGGGGCCCTGCTGGCGAGCGAGGCAGTCACCGCGACAATCGCGACCGAAATCATCGCCATAGGCGAGCTGGGGCCAGATGCGCATCCAGGTCAGATCATGGCCGCTTCGCTGATTGGCGCTGCGCTGTGGATCACGCTGGCGAACTGGGCGCGCGCGCCGGTCTCGACAACGCACAGCATAGTCGGCGCTCTGGCCGGGGCGGGGCTCGCGGGGATGGGAGCATCGTCGATCAACTGGCCCGTCGTGGGCAGCATCGCGCTGAGCTGGATCGCGGCACCGGTCATCTCGGCCGTGCTGGCGGCGGGCGTGTTGGCGCTGCTGCGCTGGCGTGTGCGCTTTGCCGATGATCTGCTGGCCGCGGCAAGGTTCTGGCTTCCGCTTCTCATCGGCCTCACCGGCACCATCTTCGGAGGTTATCTGCTGACCCTGGCAGAGGGGCCGTCCATCGGGCGGCTCGGCCTGTTCGCCTGCGCCGGTTTCGGCCTGATGGCAGCCTGCCTTTCGCGATGGCAGCTTGAGCGTCAGATCACCACCCATCTGGACAGCGGAGAGCCGATACAGAAATTGTCGCTGAAAAACCTGCTGACGGTGCCGCTGATTGTCGCCGCGTTATTGTCCGGCTTTGCGCATGGCGCGAATGACGTCGCCAATGTCGCCGGCCCGCTTTCGGTGCTGATGCACAGCGCACAGCCCGGCGTGCTGCCGATGTGGGCCGTCGCCCTTGCCGGGTTGGCGGTCGCGGCAGGCTCGCTGATCTTCGGGCGAAGGCTGGTGCGGATGGTCGGCTCGTCGATCACCCGGCTGAACGCGACGCGCGCCTTTTGCGCGGCGCTTGCCTCGGCGGCGACGGTGCTGGCCTGCTCGGCGCTGGGCCTGCCGGTGTCGACCACCCATTGCGCGGTGGGTGGGATCTTCGGCGTCGGCTTCTATCGTGAGTGGGAAGATCGGCTGCGCCGCAAATCCCGCAAGATCTTGCCGGTCGAAGAGGCGATGCGCCGGCGGCTCGTTCGGCGGAGCCATGTCTGGACAACGCTGGCTGCATGGGCGGTGACGATGCCCGGCGCCGCGTTGATGGCCGCGGCGGGATACGGGTTGTTGTCACTCGCCCATTAGCAGCTTTCACTGGCGAGAATCCGCCGTATATGATAGCTCATAAAGAGTGAGCGCGGCAAAAAGCGTAATGAGGCAGTGATGATTCGGGCAATGCGGGCCGCCCTGGCCCTGACCTTACTTGCAATTCTGGCCGCCTGCGGCGGTGGTAGCACACCCGATGCAGCGACGCCTCCGCGTTTTCTCAGCTATGACGGGCCGAAGGTCACGCAGGTGGTGGTGAACAAATCCGACCGGATGATGTTTCTGCTCTCTGATCGGACCGTGCTGAAAGCTTATCGCATCCATCTTGGGAACGAACCGGTTGGCACCAAGCAGTTCGAGGGAGACGGAAAGACCCCCGAAGGGATCTTTTTCATCGACCGCTTCAACCCGCGCAGCGCCTATCACCTGTCGGTCGGGATCAACTATCCGAGGCCGCAGGACGAAGCGCGCGCCATGGCGGTGGGCCGCAAGCCCGGGGGGGACATCTTCTTTCACGGGCGTGGGCCGGACGGGGCGGCAGCCAAGCGGGCCAACAAGGATGACTGGACTGCCGGCTGCATCGCACTCGAGGATTCAGAGATCGAAGAGATCTATGCGATGCTGGAAAAGGGCACGCAGGTCGTCATCAATCCCTGAGGCGCTGACGGGCTGACGGCAGCCCAGAATAAAAAAGCGAGCCCGCAATGCAGGCCCGCTTTCATGCTCCCTGGCAATCCACCCTTCAGGTGCCTGTCATTCCATCCCAGAAATGGCGCACCTTGTCGAAGAACCCGGCGGATTGCGGCGAGTTATTTGCCTTGATCTCTTCGAATTCGCGCAGCAGTTCGCGTTGCCGGGTCGTCAGGTTGACCGGAGTTTCCACAACAAGCTCGATCAGCATATCCCCGGGCTCGCCATGCGCGCGCGCACCATGGCGCAACGGCGGCATGCCCTTGCCGCGCAAGCGCATCTGACGGCCGGACTGGCTTCCCGCCGGCACCTTGACCCGGCTGCGGCCGCCGTCGATCGTCGGCACCTCGACCTCGCCACCGAGCGCTGCGGTGGTCATGCCGACCGGGACCTGACAGGCCAGCATCTTCCCGTCGCGCAGGAAAATTTCGTGTTCCTTGACGGTCACGAAAATATAGAGATCCCCTGACGGTCCGCCGCGAAGCCCGGCCTCACCCTCGCCTGCAAGACGGATGCGGGTGCCGGTCTCGACCCCGGCGGGGACCGAGACCTGAAGCGCGCGGCGGTTTTCAACCCGGCCCTCGCCATGGCAGGCGGTGCAGGGATTCTTGACCATCTGACCAGCGCCATTACAGGTCGGGCAGGTGCGTTCCACGGTAAAGAACCCCTGGCTGGCACGGACCTTCCCCATGCCGGAGCAGGTCGGGCAGGTCACAGGTTCGACAGCGCCCTCGGCCCCCGTGCCTTCGCACTCGGCGCAGGTCACCGAGCCGGGGACGTTGATCGTCTTTTGCAGACCCTCATAGGCCTCTTCCAGCGACACGCTGAGATTATAGCGCAGATCCTGACCGCGCGCCGCGCGCTGCCGACCGCCGCCCGGCCCGCCGCGGCCGCCCATGAAATCGCCGAAGAGATCCTCGAAAACATCTGCAAAGGCCGCGCCGAAATCGCCCTGACCGGGGCCGCCGCGACCAAATCCGCCGCCGAAATTGCCGCTGCCATCGAATGCGCCGTGACCGAAACGGTCATATGCCGCCTTTTTCTGCGGGTCCTTCAGGCAGTCATAGGCCTCGTTGACTTCCTTGAACCTGGCCTCGGAGGTCGGGTCCGATCCGTTCCGGTCGGGATGAAGCTCTTTCGCCTTGCGGCGATAGGCTTTCTTGATCTCATCCGCTTCGGCCCCTTTCGAGAGGCCGAGCGTCTCGTAATAGCAGCGTTTCGCCATGGCGTGTTCCTTACGCAGAGACCGGCCCGAACGGGACGCCCGGACCGGTCTCGTCGTTCATCCGCGCTTACTTGCGCTTGTCGTCGTCGAGATCCTCGAAATCGGCGTCGACGATATCGTCATCCACGTCACGCGGACCGTCCTCTGCCGGAGCCTCGTCCCCGCCTTCTTCGGATTGCGACTTATAGATCGCCTCGCCGAGCTTCATCGACGCATCCATGACATTCTGGATGCCGCCCTTGATCTTGCCGGCATCGTCGGTCTTCAGCGCGTCTTCCAAGGCATTCACCGCCAGCTCGATTGCCTCGACCGTGGATTCATCCACCTTGTCGCCGTGATCTTCCAGCGACTTCTTGGTCGAGTGGATGAGGCTTTCGGCCTGGTTCTTGACCTCGACGAGTTCGCGGCGGCCCTTATCGGCCTCGGCGTTGTCCTCGGCGTCTTTCACCATGCGCTCGATATCCTCATCGGACAGACCGCCCGATGCCTGGATGGTGATCTTCTGCTCCTTGCCGGTGCCCTTATCCTTGGCCGACACGTTCACGATGCCGTTGGCGTCGATGTCGAAGGTCACCTCGATCTGCGGCATACCGCGCGGGGCAGGGGGAATATCCTCGAGGTTGAACTGGCCGAGCAGCTTGTTGTCGGCAGCCATCTCACGCTCGCCTTGGAAGACCCGGATCGTCACGGCGCCCTGGTTGTCTTCGGCGGTCGAGAAGATCTGCGACTTCTTGGTCGGGATGGTGGTGTTGCGGTCGATCAGCCGCGTGAACACGCCGCCCAGCGTTTCGATCCCCAGCGACAGCGGGGTCACGTCCAGCAGAACCACGTCCTTCACGTCGCCTTGCAGCACACCGCCCTGGATCGCCGCGCCAAGCGCCACGACCTCATCGGGGTTCACGCCCTTATGAGGCTCCTTGCCGAAGAACTTGGTGACCTCTTCGATGACAAGCGGCATCCGGGTCTGACCGCCGACGAGGATCACCTCGTCAATGTCGGATTTCGAGACGCCGGCATCCTTCAGCGCGTCCTGGCAGGGTTTCATGGTCTTCTTGACCAGATCGCCGACCAGGCTGTCCAGCTTGGCGCGGGTCAGCTTGACGACCATGTGCAGCGGCGTGCCCGTATCCTTGTCCATCGAGATGAACGGCTGGTTGATCTCGGTCTGGGTCGAAGAGGACAGCTCGATCTTGGCCTTTTCCGCGGCCTCTTTCAGGCGCTGAAGGGCCATCTTGTCCTTGGTCAGATCGACACCGTGTTCCTTTTTGAACTCGTCAGCGAGATAGTTGACGATCCGCATGTCGAAATCTTCACCGCCAAGGAACGTGTCCCCGTTGGTCGATTTCACCTCGAACAGCCCGTCGTCGATTTCCAGAATGGTGATGTCGAAGGTGCCGCCGCCGAGGTCGTAAACCGCGATGGTCTTGCTGTCCTTCTTGTCCAGACCATAGGCCAGAGCGGCCGCGGTCGGTTCATTGATGATGCGCAGCACTTCGAGACCGGCGATCTTGCCGGCATCCTTCGTCGCCTGACGTTGTGCGTCGTTGAAATAGGCCGGGACGGTGATGACCGCCTGGCTGACCTCTTCACCCAGATAGGATTCAGCGGTTTCCTTCATCTTGCCGAGAATCATGGCGCTGATCTGCGCCGGTGAGTATTTCTCGCCCCGCGCTTCGACCCATGCATCGCCATTGCCGCCGTCGACAATGTCGTAGGGGACCAGCTTCTTGTCCTTCTCGACCGCTTCATCGCCGATGCGGCGCCCGATCAGACGCTTGACGGCGAAGATGGTGTTGGTGGGGTTGGTGACAGCCTGACGCTTGGCCGACTGGCCCACCAGGCGTTCGTTTTCGGTAAAGGCAACGATCGACGGCGTGGTGCGCGCACCTTCACTGTTTTCCACAACTTTCGGCTGGCTGCCGTCCATGATGGCGATACAGCTATTGGTGGTGCCCAGGTCGATCCCGATGACTTTAGACATATTTCAAACCTCTCTTCCGGCGATTTCGGCGGCCCCGGGTCCGTGAATGGCCCCCGCAGACCTGATCCCATTGTTTGACGTGCCGGCCAGCTGGCCGGTTCGAGGGCTATATAGGAAGGGCGAAAACGGGCTGCAAGAACTCCTGCCGGGCGGAATATGCCAGAATCGCGACAATTTCCCGAACCGCATCAAGGCGCAGCGCGGCTCAGCGACCGGCGGACCAGCTCAGCGAAACCTGATTGCGGGTGAAAAACTCGCCCATCAGACCGATCATGGCCAAGGCCAGCGAAACATAGATCGGATAGCTGATGCTGGAATTATGCGGGGTGTAGTTCACGAAGGCAAAACCGCGCGTCTGATCGATGACATGAAAGAGCGGGTTCCAGTCGAACATGTTCAACATCATCGGCGGTAGCGTGTTGGCAACGACCATCTTTCCCGACGAGATCATGTTCAGCCGCCGATAGAACTGGCTGAGCATCGCCACCGCCTGCGGCCACCACGGCATCAAGGCCCGGAACAGCATCCCGATGCAGCAGCCCGAGAACCAGGCCAGCAGGAACAGGCCAATGCAGGGATAGAGGGATTCGATGTTCAGCGGCTCGATGAATTTATTGGTCAGCAGCAACAGCACCGCGCAGGCCAGCACCTGCTGATACAGCGCGGCGAGCGCGCTTGCCGTGATCCCGATCGCCGTGTTCATCGGCGCGTGCTTCATCAGGGCGGAAACCGGGCCCTCCGCCGACAGGACCGCCTGTATCGCCATATTATGCGTCATGAACATGAAGATGCCGGTCATGATATAGACGATGAAATTGCCGCGGATCGGCGACTCGCGGATCCCGATCACGTAGAAGATCAGGAAGAACACCGCGACCATGATCATCGCGCGCAGAACCGTCATCATCAGACCGGCGACCGCGTTGCGGTTGGTCTTGCGCAGCTTGTAGACGGTCATGTGATAGATCAGCGCGATGGTCGTCAGCGCGGCCTGGAACATATTCCTGGTCTGACGCTGCTCGAACATGTTCCGCCCTCTCTGGCAGGGCGGCTTGCCCTGCCTCCGGTGACACATCATAAGGAGAGCAAAGCGCCTGCACAATCGGTCAGGGCATTGATGATGAATCGAGATAGGGGCGAGGATATGGAATTCGACAAGCTCACCTCCGTGATGCGGCAGCTGGCTCTGGAGGCCGGCGAGAAGATCATGGAGATCTATAACTCCGACGATTTCGAGGTCCGCTCGAAATCCGACGACTCGCCCGTGACAGAGGCTGACGAGGCGGCTGATGCTCTGATCTCGCGGGGGCTGCGGGAAGCGTTTCCCGATATCCCCCTGGTCACCGAGGAGCAGGCGGAAAGTCATGAACAGACAGTGCGGAGCTTTCTGATCGTCGATCCGCTGGATGGCACCAAGGAATTCGTGCAGCGGCGTGGCGATTTCACCGTCAATATCGCCTATGTCGAGGATGGGGTGCCCGTGCGCGGGGTGGTCTACGCTCCGGCCAAGCAGCGGCTGTTCTATACCACCGGCGACGGGCGCTCGGTCGAGGAAACCGGCAGCTTCGGGTCAGAGCCTGGCGAGACCGCACCGATCGGGGTCAATCCGATGCCCGATAATCGCGGGCTGATGGTGGTGGCGTCGAAATCCCATCGCGACGCAGCGACCGATGCCTATATCGGGCGCTATAAAACGCGCGACATGACCTCGGCGGGTTCCTCGCTGAAATTCTGTCTCGTGGCGACCGGAGAAGCGGATCTTTATCCGCGTCTCGGCCGGACGATGGAATGGGACACCGCAGCGGGCGACGCTGTGCTGCGCGGCGCGGGCGGTGAGGTCGTGCGTTTCGATGACCACACCCCGCTCGGCTATGGCAAGCCGGGTTTCGAGAACCCGTTCTTCATCGCCTATGCGCCGGGCGTGCTGTTGGTGAAAGAAGAGGGCTAATGTCCGTCCTGATCGTGATCCCGGCGCGCTACGCCTCGACCCGCTATCCCGGCAAGCCGCTGGCAGAATTGCGTGGCGCCACGGGCGAAAGCGCCTCGCTGATCGCACGAAGCTGGCAGGCCGCCACCGGGGTTAAAGGGGTGGACCGCGTGGTGGTGGCCACCGATGACGACCGCATCCGCGATGCCGCAGAAGGCTTTGGCGCCGAGGTGGTGATGACCTCGGAAACCTGCCGCAACGGCACCGAGCGCTGCGCCGAAGCGGTCGCCAATCTGGGCCTCTCGCCCGAGATCGTGGTCAATCTTCAGGGCGACGCGCCGCTGACCCCAGCATGGTTCATCGAAGATCTCATCGCCGGGCTGCGCGCCGATGAACAGGCGGGGGTAGCGACGCCGGTGCTGCGCTGCTCGGGCCAGATGCGCGCCGATCTGCTGGCCGACCGCGCCGCGGGACGTGTTGGCGGCACCACCGCGGTTTTCGGCACCGAGATGCAGGGGCTTTATTTCTCGAAAGAGGTGATCCCCTTCGCCGGCCGCGATTACGAACCGGACGAGCCCACCCCGGTCTTTCATCATGTCGGTGTCTATGCGTATCGCCCGGATGCGCTCGCGGCCTATCCCGGCTGGCCGGAAGGGCGGCTCGAAAAGCTGGAAGGGCTTGAGCAGCTGCGCTTCCTGGAAAACGGGCGCCGCCTGCTCTGCGTCGAGGTCGAGGCGCGCGGGCGTCAGTTCTGGGAACTGAACAACCCCGAAGACATCCCGCGCATCGAGGCCATGTTGCGGGAGATGGGTCAGGCGTGAGCCTGCCGCGAACGAGTCTGGTCGTGGTCTCGCAGGGGCGGCCCGAACATCTGCGACACTGCCTGACGGCGCTGAGCTACCAGAACCATCCCGATTTCGAGATCATTCTCGTGGCAGATCAAGCGGGTCTGGTACAGCGCCAGGACCTTGCCATAAAGCGGCTGCAATGCGACGTCCCGAACATCTCGGTCGCGCGCAATCTTGGGGTCGCCGCAGCCGCCGGGGACATCATTGCCTTCATCGACGACGACGCAGTGGCCGAGCCGAACTGGCTGGCACGGCTGAGCGCCGCCTTTGCCCGGCCCGAGATCATCGCCGCCACCGGCTGGACCCGGGACCGCGACGGTTTCAGCTGGCAGGCGCGCAGCCATCGGATCACGCCGGCGGGGCAGCCGCGCAATCTGCCGCCGCTGGCATCGCCGGAGGCATTGCCGGTGGAAGATGGTACGCCGGTCAGCACGCTCGGCACGAATTGCGCGTTCCGCGCCGATGCGCTGCGCAGGATCGGCGGGTTCGACCCGGTCTTTTCCTATCACCTCGATGAGTCGGACGTGAACCTGCGTCTGGCCGCAGCCTTTCCCACCGCGCTCACAGCCATCATTCCCGACGCTCAGGTGATCCATCTGCGCGGCGGGAGCCCAACGCGCCACGACAACCGCGCCCCGCGTGACTTGCGGCAGGAGGGACGTTCGGCAGCGCTCTTTGCGCGGCGCCATCATGGCGGGCTGCTCGCGCCCGACGCGGAGGCGCGTGCGCGGCGGCGGATCTTGCGTCATATGCTGGACGGGCGGATTGACCCGCTGGGGGTGCGTGGCCTTCTGGCAACGCTCAGCGCCGGCCACGCCGATGGAATGTCCGCACCGCTTCCCGATCCGCCCGATCCGATGCGCGGCGCGGGCTCGGCCTTTCTGCCCGTGTCCCTGCCCGAGCGGCGCCACATCGCGCTTGGCGGCTGGCACTGGCAGGCGCAAGACCTTCGGCAGCGGGCGCATGCCGCGATTCAGGCAGGCAACGTTGTCAGCTTGGTGCTGCTCAGCCCGACAGTCATCCCGCATCGTCTGCGCCTCACATCGTCCGGCTGGTTCGAACAGCTTGGCGGGGTGTGGGGACGCGCTGAACCGGACGAGCCGACGATGAGATTTGCGCGGTTTCCCGCCCGGCTCGCGGCAGAGCTGGAATCGGCGGAAAACCGTCGGAACCTATCGCTTTCGGCATTCGTTTGAGGCGGTGCTTGTCGACTCGGTCGTCTTGCAACTAAAACAGCAATTAAACTGTCTCTGATTTTGATGGAGAAACACGTCATGAGTCGCAAGGTCACCAAGGCTATTTTCCCGGTCGCAGGATTGGGCACGCGCTTTCTGCCCGCAACAAAGTCTATTCCCAAGGAAATCATGACCTTGGTCGACAGACCGCTTATCCAATATGCAATTGACGAAGCGCGCGCCGCCGGAATTGAGGAATTTATTTTCGTTACTTCGCGCGGAAAAGGCGCGCTTGAAGATTATTTCGATCACGCGCATGAGCTGGAAGCGACGCTGAAACGCACGAACAAACTCGAACTGCTGGAAGAGCTTCGCGCGACCAACATGCAGTCCGGCGCGATTGCCTATGTCCGCCAGCACAAGGCCATGGGGCTTGGACATGCGGTCTGGTGCGCCCGCCGTCTGGTGCAGGACGACGAACCCGTCGCCGTGATCCTGACCGATGACGTCATCATGGGCGAGCCGCCCTGCCTCCAGCAGATGATCGAGGCCCATGCCGAGACCGGCGGCACCATGGTCGCCACGATGGAGGTCCCGACCGAGAAGACCAAGTCCTACGGCGTCCTCGACGTCTCAGAGGATATGGGCGCTATCGTCAAGGCGAAGGGCCTGGTCGAGAAACCCAAGGAGAACCCGCCGTCGAACCTCGCTGTGATCGGCCGGTACATCCTGGCACCGACAGTGCTGCAAAACCTCAACAAGCTTCGCGAAGGCGCGGGCGGAGAGATCCAGCTGACCGACGCCATCGCCGATGAGATCACCGCCGGGCGCGATGTGTTCGGCCTGCGCTTCCGTGGTCAGCGTTACGATTGCGGCTCGAAAGGCGGTTTCCTGCAAGCCACCGTGGCCTATGGGCTGGAGCGGGACGATCTGCGTGAAGAGTTCCTCGATTACCTGAACGAGGTCATCTCGCTTCAGCGCGCGGCCGAGTAATGCGCGATACAGTATTGGTCACCGGCGGTGCCGGTTATATCGGCTCGCATGCGTGCAAGGCTCTGAGGGCTGCCGGTTTTACGCCGGTGACCTATGACAGCCTCGTCACCGGCTGGCGGGACGCGGTGAAGTTCGGTCCGTTCGAAGAAGGCGACCTCATGGACCGCGCCCGGCTGGACGAGGTGTTCGCGAAACACAAGCCCGTCGCGGTGATGCATTTCGCGGCGCTGAGCCAGGTCGGTGAGGCGATGTCGCAGCCTGGCAAGTACTGGCGCGGCAATGTCTGCGCCTCGCTGAACCTGATCGAGGCAACGCTCGCCGCCGGGGTCAAGACCTTCGTGTTCAGTTCGACCTGCGCGACCTATGGCGATCATGACGGTGTCGTGCTGGATGAGACCACGCCGCAGCTTCCGCTGAATGCCTATGGTGCCTCGAAGCGCGCCATTGAGGACATGCTGAAGGATTTTGCCGCCTCTGACGGGCTGAATAGCGTGATCTTTCGGTATTTCAACGTCGCGGGCGCCGACCCAGACACCGAGGTCGGTGAATTCCATCAGCCGGAGACCCATCTCGTTCCGCTGATCCTCGACGCGGTGGACGGAAAGCGGCCCGCGCTGACCATACACGGCACGGATTATCCGACCGAGGACGGCACCTGCATCCGTGACTATGTGCATGTGATGGATCTGGTCGACGCGCATGTGCAGGGGCTGGAATGGCAGCGCGCAGGCAATGGTCCGCAGAATGGCGGGACCGAGGTGTTCTGCCTTGGCACCGGAGACGGGTTCTCGGTCCGCGAGGTTGTCGCGGCCGCAGGGAATGTGACCAACCGCCCGGTCCCGATGGAGGACGGCCCCCGGCGTGCGGGCGACGCGGTCAAGCTGGTCTCTGGCAGCAAGAAAGCCGGCGACATCCTTGGCTGGACCCCGGACCGATCGACCATGCCGCAGATGATCCGCGACGCCTGGCGCTGGCATCAGAACGGCGGATATGAGGGCTGAGCCGCCGCTCGTTCTCGATATTTCCAGGCTGGTCTCGCGCATTGGCACCGGACCGCTGACCGGTATCGACCGGGTCGAGGCGGCCTGGCTGCGTCATATCGCCGAGCGTCCGCATCTTCTTCTCTGCCGCGTGGCACGCGGTCAGGCGCTTTTGCCGCCAGAGGCCGGGCATGCGGTGCTGCGCTGGCTGGAGGGCGACAATTCAGGCATGGTCGCGCAGAGCGGATGGCGGGAACGCATGGCGGGGCATCGCGGGCCGCGCGGGCGCGCCGCCACCGCATTGCGGCGTATGGCGCTCTGTGTCACCGGGTCGGGCGGACGCGGTCTTTTGCACCGGATCGAGCAGCAACTTCCCGGAGCCGCCTATCTCAATCTGGGGCATAGCAATCTGCGGCCCGCCCTTCTGCGCAACCTCAAGGGGCTGCGCCGGGCGGTGATGATACATGACACGATCCCGCTGTCGCATCCCGAGTTCACCCGCGAGGATCAGTCCGCAGCCTTTCGCGACAAATTCATGGCGGCGATCACGCTTGCCGATCTGGTGATTGCGATTTCCGATGCGACGCGGTCAGAGATCGAGCTGTGGCGCCGCCGGCTTGCCATCACCCGTTCCCCCGAGATCATAACCGCCCATATCGGCACCGCGCTGGCCCTGCCCGACGCGGCGCAGATCCCGGCGCAGCTCGACCTGTCGCGCCCCTTTTTCGTTACCATCGGGACGATCGAGCCGCGCAAGAACCACGCGCTGCTGCTCGATGCGTGGGAGATATTAGACGCGCGGCTGCCCGGTCCGGACATGCCGCAGCTTGTGGTGATCGGCCGTCGTGGCTGGCGGAACGAGGCGGTTTTCGCCCGGCTGGATACACTGCCACCAGACAGCCCGGTCTTGGAATGTCCCGGCCTCTCCGATGCAAGCGTCGCCGCATTGCTGGCGCGGTGTCATGCTCTGCTGATGCCGTCCCACGCCGAGGGCTTCGGCCTGCCGCTTACCGAGGCGGCCGGGCGAGGCGTGGCCGTGCTGACGAGCCCGCTACCGGTTGCACGCGAATTGCTGGGCGATCATGCGCAGCTCCTGCCGCCGGACCGGCCCGAGGCTTGGGCCGAGGCGGTAGAGGCGCTTGCCGCCTCGCCACCGCAAAGACACGCGCCGCACCCGGTTCCTAGCTGGCAGGCGCATTTCTCGACGGTCGAAGGCGCGCTGGGCTTTCCGAAACCATAGGGTTTCCGATAGAACGGCCAAAACCGCCCGGGACTGGATAGCGACGATTGGCCTCTCGTATCAGATCACTTCTCAACGCGCTGCGCCTCCGGGCGACACGGCAATGGTGCCTTGGCCGCGCGCTCAGGCGGCGGCGTCAGGTGCAGCCGATAGCGCTGCGCGTCGAAAAGATCCGGCCCGACACGATCCTCTGCTTCGCCACGCTGCGCAATGAGCGGGTCCGCCTGCCCTATTTCCTCGACTATTACCGCCGCATGGGCATCGGACATTTCCTGATCGTCGATAACAATTCAGACGACGGCAGCGCAGCCTATCTGGAAGAGCAGCCCGATGTTTCGCTGTGGCGGACGACGACCAGCTATAAGGCGTCGCGCTTTGGAATGGACTGGCTGAACTGGCTGCTGTTCCGCTATGGTGCCGGGCATTGGTGCCTGACCGTCGATCCCGATGAGTTCTTCGTCTATCCGCATTGCGACACGCGTCCGCTTCAGGCGCTGACGCATTGGCTGAGCACGTCGGGAATCAGATCCTTCCCGGCCATGCTGTTGGATATGTATCCGCAGGGGCGGATCGGGGATCAGCCATATCGCGAGGGTCAGGACCCGTTCGAGATCGCGAATTATTTCGACCCGGCCAATTATATGATCCACAAGAACGGGCTTTATGGAAATCTGTGGATTCAGGGAGGCCCGCGCGCGCGGATCTTCTTCGGCAGCGCACCCGAAAAGGCCCCGGCGCTGAACAAGATCCCGCTGATCAAGTGGCGGCGTTACTACGCTTATGTGTCATCGACCCATATGGCGCTGCCGCGCAGCCTGAACCTCGTCTATGACGAGGATGGCGGCGAAAGCGTGTCGGGGGTGCTGCTGCACGCCAAGTTCCTGTCCACCTTCATCGACAAATCCAGCGAAGAGATGGAGCGGGGCGAGCATTATGCCAACAGCCAGGAATACCGCGCCTATAGCACCCTGTTGCAGGATGACATGATCCTTCTCACCCCGGAATCGCGGCCCTTCGAAGGCTGGCGGCAATTGCAGGATCTCGGGCTGATCTCGCAGGGGAATTGGCCATGACCGCGCCGGCCCGCCTTGGCGTCGTGTTCCTTTGCCATGACGAGCTCAAGGTGGCCGCGGCGATGGTCCGGCTCTGGCATGAAAGCGGCGCGGCCTTGGCGATCCATGTCGACAGCCGCACCGCCGAGGATGATTATAACGCCATGTGCCGCGAGCTGGCCGATCTGGACGATGTGGTCTGGGTGGATCGGCGGCGCTGCGAATGAGGCATGTTCTCGATGGTCGAAGCGACCCAGGATGGTTGCCAGACCTTGCTTGAGGAATTCGAGGACGTCACCCATGTCTATGTGGCCTCGGGAAGTTGCCTGCCTCTGCGCCCTGTGCGCGAGCTTTGCGCCTATCTGGACCGTCATCCCGGCGTGGACTTCATCGAGAGCGTCAGCGCGCAGGATGTCGGCTGGACCGTGGGCGGGCTGAATATCGAGCGCTTTCAACGTTACTTCCCCGTATCCTGGCGCAAATTCCGGCGCAGCTTCGACCTGATCGTCGGTCTTCAGCGCCGTCTGGGGATCAAGCGCCGCCTGCCGCGCGGGGTGGTGCCGCATCTGGGCTCGCAATGGTGGTGCCTGACGCGGGCGACGCTCGATGCGATCCTGAACGATCCGAGGCGCGGGCAATTCGACGCGTTTTTCCGCTGGGTCTGGATTCCCGATGAAAGCTATTTCCAGACGCTGGCCCGGCGCCACTCGACGCGCATCGAAAGCCGCTCGCTCACCCTGTCCAGCTTCGACGACAAGGGGAAGCCCTATATTCTCTATGGCGATCACGCCGAGATGCTGTCCATGTCGCGCTGCTTCGTGGCCCGCAAGATCTGGCCGGGCGCGCGCGATCTGCTGACCCGGTTTCCCGAGGATTTCGGCCCGGACCGGATCCATGACGAACCCGATCCCGGCCGGATCGAACGTCTGATCGCGGCCACGGTGGCGCGGCGCAGGCTTGGGCGGCCGGGGCTTTATATGCAAAGCCGCTTTCCGAAGAAGGACCGTGAGAACGGCAAGACCGCGGCACCCTATGCCGTGCTGCAGGGCTTTACCGATCTCTTCCCCGGTTTCGAGCAGTGGTTGCAGGCGCGGGTGGATGCGGATGTGCATGGCCATCTTTTCGCGCCCGATACGGTCGAGTTCGCGGGCCGCCCGCTTGTCGGACCCGGCGCGCTGTCGATCCACACCGAAACCCGCGACTACGATCCGACAGGCTTCCTGACCAGCCTGATCCGGATCAGCGACCGGCCTCAGGTGGTCCAGTTCGGTCCGCGCGATCTGCAGGAGCTCAGCTGGTTCATGGTCACCGACCCCAATGCGACGATCCGAATCGTCACCGGCGCCTGGGTGGTCCCCCTGATGCATTCCGACATGCCGTTCGACGATGTGCGCCGGATTGCCGCCAAGCTGCAGCGCATCGAGCTGGCGCAGCTCAACATCCTCAAATCGGTCTGGGTCAAGGCCGATGTCGAGATATGGGAGCTGTCCGATTTTGTGGCCCGCCCCGGCGCCATCCTGCAACGTATCGTGCGCGATCTGACGCAGGGCAACTGGCCGCTTTACGATCAGGCTCCGGCGCTTCGCGATCTGGAAGGGCTCGGGCGCTTCCTTCAGAAACTGCGCAACGCCGGGCTGCAACCGCGTTTGATGGGAGAGTTCCCGGCCACAAGCTCGGAACAGGAATGGCATGTCTGATTTCCAAAGCTTCGTGATCTTCGCCGAGATGCGGACCGGCTCGAACCTGCTCGAGGCGACGCTGAATGCGGTCAAGGGCGTCACCTGCTTCGGAGAGGCTTTCAACCCCTATATGATGGGCTGGCCTGATACCGACCAGATCCGCGGCATCTCGATGGCCGAGCGCGACGCCGATCCGCAAGCCCTGCTGGCCGCAATCACCGGGCGCGCGGGGCATCTTTCGGGGTTTCGCTATTTCCACGATCACGATCCGCGCGTCTTCGATGCGATCATGCAGGATCGGCGCTGCGCCAAGATCGTGCTGACGCGGAACCCGGTGGACAGCTATGTCTCGACCGAGCTTGCCCGGCTGACCAATCAGTGGAAGCTGAACCAGACCGAGACCCCGATCCCGGCCAGCATCGCCTATGATGGCACCGCCTTCCGCGAGATGCTGGCGGCGATCGAGGCATTTCAGGGGCGCGTGCTGCATGGTTTGCAGATCAGCGGGCAAACGGCGTTCTGGCTGAACTATGAAGATCTGCGTGATGCCGGGGTGATGACCGGGCTGCTGCAATGGCTTGGCCGTGACGATCTCGAACGGGTCCGTCCGGCCTCGGATCAGGTGCCTCAGAACCCGCGCGAGATGGCCGAGAAGGTGGAAAACATCGCCGCCATGCAGGATGATCTGGCCCGGCTCGATCCGTTCTGCCTGTCTCGTATCCCGACCTTCGAGCCGCGGCGCGGGCCCGCGGTGCCCGGCTTCGTTTCCAGCGGCGCGGGCGGCGGGGCTCTGTTCATGCCGGTCCGCGGCGGGCCGACCGAGCGTGTCACGACCTGGCTGGAAAGCTGCGGCGAAACCGAGCGGGATTTCACGCAGAACACGCTTCGCGACTGGCTGCGCGCACATCCGCGCCATCGCAGCTTTACCGTGCTGCGCCATCCTCTGCGGCGGGCCTGGGCTGCGTTTTCGCATCTTCTGGACGGTCAAGGCTCGGATCTGCACGAGCATTTGCGCGAGATTCACCGGCTCGAACTGCCCCACTCCGCCCGGCTGAGCGATCTGACAGAGCATGATCAGGCGGCGCTGTTCGAACAGTTTCTGGGGGTGCTGCGGCGTGTTCTCAACGGGCAGTCCAGCCTGCGGGTGCTACCGATCTGGGCGTCGCAGACCGAGGTGCTCTCGGGGTTCGCGCGGTTCCTGCATCCCGACTTCATCCTGCGCGAAGCGGATCTGGAGCGGGATCTTGGATGGCTTACCGAGGCGGCCGGGCTACCGGCACCGCAGCTCGGTCCGCCCGAGCCGCTCCCTGACTTTCTCGGCGAAAAGTCGATTCAGCAGGCGGCGCGGGCCGCCTATCTGCGCGATTATCTTCAGTTCGGCTTTACAAATCAGCCGTGACGCTGCGCAGGATTGCGAGCGGCCTCGGCCAGTTTCGTCAACGCCTGAACACGACCGAACTCCTGCACCGCCTTCTGCCGCGCCGCCTCGAAGCCGGGCCGCATCCGGGCCATTTCCGCGTCGAGCGCCGCCATCTCGCGCGCCAGCCGCCCTGCCTCGGCATTTGCCAGACGCGCCTCGGCGATGCTGAACGCTTTTGGCTGGGCAAAGGATGCCGAGAGCCGCGCCTCAGCTGCCGCCTTGCGCGCCACCAGCATATCCATATGTGTGCGAAATGCCGAAAACCGTTTCAATTCGGCGTCCGAGCGGATCTCGGCCAGCTTCGCGAGCCTTTTAAGCCTTTCGGTCTGTGTCACCATCCGCCTCCGCCAGATTGCTACCATCCGCGCCGAGCATTTTCGCGCATGGCTTCGGCAAATCTGATCGCCGCGGCGACCGGAGCGAAATGGTCGCGTTCGATTTCGTCTCCGATCCGCACCGTGCCATGAAGCGCGCGCGCACAGGGTGGGTCGGGCCAGACCGGGACGTCATGCGCCGCCGCCCGCTCGCGGATGCGCAGCGCAACCGCATCGACACCCTTCGCGACGCAGACCGGCGCCCGTCCGCTGCCCCGCTTCCATTCCAGGGCGACCGCGTAATGGGTGGGGTTCACGATCACCACATCCGCCTTTTCGACATCGGCCAGCATCGAGCTGAGGACGATCTCCTGCGAGCGCTGACGCCGCGTCGCCTTCATCTGCGGATCGCCCTCGCTGTCCTTCATCTCGTCCTTGAGTTCCTTCAGAGACATGCGATTGCGCCGCCGAAAGTCGAAATGCTTCCAGCCAAGATCGGCCGCCGCAAAGATCACCGAAACGGCAAGCGCCAACAGCAAGCTGTGGTTCATCACCTCTTTGAGACCGGCGACCCAGCCGGTTCCGCCGTGAAAGGCTGTCAGCAGCGGCAGCAACGCACGGAACAGAAACCATCCGCCGAGGGCCACCGCGGCCGCCTTCGCCGCCGAGATGGCAAAGGTCACCAGCCCGCTCTTGCCGAACTTCTGGGCGGCGTTCTTCATCGGATCGATGCGTTTGAGATTTGGCGCGAGCTTGCTTGGCACCAGGACGATGCCGCGCAGCGCGAAAAGCCCGATCAATACCACCGCGGCAGGAATCGCCATTGAGGCAAGGCACATCACCGCCGTAAACCCCCAGCTTTGGACCGCGCCCCGCAGGAGCCCCCCGGAGACCGCGCCGACCGTCCCGCGCGGTTGCAGGGCCTCCCCCATACCCGTCCAGAGCTGCGACGTCGTGCTCAGCCAGCCTGGCACCGCCCAAGCCGCAGCCATCGCACCCGCCGCACAGGCGCCCAGATAGGCGAGCGCGGCGTTGACCTCCTGCGAGCGGGGAATATCGCCCTTTCCGCGTGCCTTTCGAAGCTTCTGTTCCGTGGCGTCGAACTGCTTGTCGTCGCTGTCATCCTCGCTCATGGCGGTGCCGCCGTGCCAAAGACCGCATTGGCCCACCCTGCGAGGATCGCCGGAGACAGGACCGACAATCCGACCAGAGCAAGCAGGATGATGGCCGGTGCCCCGATGAACACGACCGGCAGCGTTGGCATCACCCGGCTGACCACGCCGGTCAGCAGCTGATAAAGAAGCCCGCCCAGAATGAAGGGCGCCGACAGCGCCATCGCCAGCACAAATGACTGCGCCACCATGCCTGTCAGCGCCTCGGGATCCGCGTCACCCAGCCCCAGCTTGCCGGCGGGAAACAGCGCATAGCTCGACGCGATAAGGTCCAGCAGAAGCAGCGGCAGCCCCAGCGCCATGAGCAGAGCCAGACCCGCCATATGCATCAGATTGCCGATCGGATGCGGCGCAGCCTCTGTCCCGGTACCGATGAGTTGCGACAGTGAGGCCGTTGCGCCGATGGCCGAGGTCGCGACATGCAGCGCCATCGCGGTGATCCGCGCCGGGATCGCGATCATCAACCCCACCAGCATCTCGCGCAGCGCGAGAAGCGCGAAGCTTTCAGACACCTGCTGCATTGTACCGCCCGACCAGGCGAAGGCTGACGGAGCGAGAACCACCGCCACCGCCGCCCGCATTCGCGGCGGAACCAGCCGCTCGGAGAAGACCGGGAAGACCAACACCGCGGCTTGCACCCGCAGATAGGCCAGCAACAAAGGCATAAGCTGCGCCATCAGATCGGCTGGAAGAAAGCCCGTCGCCGCCACTCACGACGCCTCGATCGTGGCCACGAGCCGCACCTCGGCCGAAGGATCGATATCCGCCAAACCAAGCACGGGAAGCTTGACGCCATGTGATTGCAGCATGTCACGCAGCTGACGACGCCGGTGATCTGGCACGGCGATCACCGGCTCTTGTCGCGGATCGAGCGCTGCGAGCTGTGTGCGCAGGCCCGAGATGAGCCGTCGGGTCAGGTCGGTGATTGGAACCTCTGATTGGCCGCGCTGAAGCCCGTTTTCGGCGGCGACCATCTCTGCCTCCCAGGCTGGGTGCAGTTGCACGATGTCGAGTTGCCGCGACTGTCCCATCATCGCCTGTGTGATCTGACCGCGAAGCCGGGGGCGGATCGCCTCGTAAACCGCCTCGGCGCTGCCGGCGCTGCGGCACTCATGCACAGCGTCGAGGATAAGGGTCAGATTGCGAATCGAGAGGCCCTCGTCCAGCATCTGACGCAAGACGCCGAGCAGCAGTTCCGGAGCGACCTTTTCCGGCAGCATATTGTCGAAATATGTTTGATAGGCCTTGGATCGCGCCGGGTCCGACATCTCTTCCATCGCGGCCACGATGCGCTGCAACGCCGTCAGGGTAAGCAGCTCTGGCAGGTTCGACTTCACTACCTCCATCAGATGGGTCGAAAGCACCTCCATCGTGGTGACCACCGTTGCGCCCGACATGGCGGCACTGTCCTGATCGACCGGCTCGACCCATTTCGCCTGCGTGCCGAAGACCGGCTCGGAGATGACAGGGCCACCCAGATGCGACAGCGCAGCCTCGTCACCAAGTGCGAGAACCTGACCCTGCTTCAACGTGCCACGCCCCCGAACGACGCCGTGCACGCGGATCACATAGGCGTCGGGCGGGCAATCGCTGTCATCGGTGATTCGAACCTCCGGCAGGATCATGCCGTAGCTGCGCGCGATATGGGTGCGCAGATTGCCGATCCTTGCCGCCAGGCCCCGCCCCGAATCAAGCGCATCCATCACAAGATCCTGCCCGATCTCGACGCAGATATCGTCCATGTCGATCTCGTCGCCGATCCGGCGCGGCGGGTCGACAGGGGGGACCGGCGCGGGAGTGCCTTCGGCGGGCTCTGCCCCGCCGCGATGTCGGGTGCGCCACGCAAGGACGCCAAGCGCGCCGCCCAGACAAAGAAAGATCAAACTCGGCATGCCGGGCACCGCTGACATCGCGGCCAGCGTGGCGGCCACGACGGCAGGGGCGCGCCAGTCCGACGCCGCCTGACCGAGGATCAGCTTGGCCGTTTCTTCGGTGGCACCACCGCGCGACAGCAGAAGCGCTGCTGCCATCGAGGTGATGAGCGAGGGCACCTGGCTGACCAGACCGTCGCCGATGGTCAGCCGGGAATAGTTTTGCAAGGCGGTGTCTATCGGCAGATCATGCACAAAGACCCCCATCGCGATGCCAACCAGAAGATTGATCAGGATGATGACCACCCCAGCAATCGCATCCCCCTTGACGAATTTCGACGCGCCGTCGAGCGATCCGAAGAAACTGATCTCTCGTTGATCGCGCTCTCGCCTGCGCTTAGCCTCTTCGTGGTCTATGGCACCGCAATTCAGGTCTCCGTCGATGGCAAGCTGCTTGCCCGGCAGACTATCGAGCGCAAACCTCGCCGAGACCTCGGCCATGCGTCCGGCGCCCTTCGTGATCACGATGAAATTCACCGCCGATATCACAGCGAATATAGTCAGTCCGACCATCATCGAATCGCCTGCGACGAAGGTCGAGAAGCCGCTGATGACATGACCGGCAGCGCCCTCGCCAGAATGCCCCTCGGTCAGGATCAGCCTTGTCGAAGAGACGTTCAGCGACAGTCGGATCACGAGCGAAACCAGAAGCAGCACCGGAAAGGCCTGGAAATCGGTCGGGCGTTCTACGGTCGAGGCCATGACGAGGATCATGGTGGCGCTTGCGATGGAAATCGCGATGCCGATATCAAGCAATGTCGCCGGGATCGGGATCACCATCGTGAGCACGATCAGCACCAGACCGGCGGTGATGAGCATGCCGCGCATCCCGGCCGAGGGTTGACGCAGTTCAGTCGGCATTCTGCGCGATGCCCTCCCAAGGCTCGGCATCTGTCGGAGCGGGTCCGTCGAAGACAAGCTCGTCCAGAGCGACAGGGTCTCCGGTCAGCATCCCGCTTCGCCGCAGATAGATCAGCGCCAGCATGCGGTCACTGGCGGAAGGCAGGCGCTCGACATCCAGCAGGAAGGCGGGCGGGAGCGACCGCCCCGACAGAACCAGCCCGTCGATCACGCGGGTCAGTTCTTCGAAACCCTGTCCCTGGGCTCCGAAGCCGATGCTGCCCGACAGCAAAACTGCCGCCAGCATCATGCCGCCCTCTTGATTTCGCGCAAAGCGGTCTCCAGCGACACGAAGCTGGGGCGGACATGCTCAGGCGCTGATTGCCGCCCCACCTCGACACAGAGATTGGTCGCATGCTGCTGCAACCCTGCAACCAGCACCGATTTGATGACATCGTAAAACGCCATGTCGTCCTGACGCACCGCGCTTAGCCGCTGCGCGATCGGGGCGACAAGCCCATAGGCCAGGAACACACCCAGAAATGTCCCCACCAGCGCCGAGCCGATCATCTCGCCCAGAACCTCGGGCGGCTGATCGATAGAGCCCATCGTCTTGATCACGCCCAGAACCGCCGCAACGATCCCGAGCGCGGGAAGCGCATCGGCGAGCGACTGGAGCGCGTGTGGCACGTGCATCTGCTCTTCCTTGATCAGGGCAATGCGTTTCGACAGCATATCCTCGACCTGATACGGATCGTCATAGTTCAGGCTGGCAGATCGCATCGTGTCGGCGATGATCGATACCGCCTCGGCATTGTTGAGGATGCGCGGATAGGTCTTGAAGATCTCGCTGTTCTCGGGGTTTTCGATATGCTCCTCGAGTTCGACGGGGCTGCTGCGGGCCATACGAAGCAGCTGGAAAAGAAGGCATAGCAGGTCTTCATGATCCTGCCCGTGCCAGACCGGCCCCTTGAAAGAGCGGATGAGCGACGGGATCGTCTCCTTGAGGATCGCGCCGCTGTTCGACAGGATATAGGACCCGATCGACGCGCCACCGATGATCATCATCTCGAAGGGCAGCGCATGAAGGATCACCCCCATCTTGCCCCCGGCGAGCGCATAGCCCCCGAAGACCATCAGCAGGGTTAGCACGATGCCGAGCGCTCCGAACATGGCGTCTCCTATTCAGACGAGGCGCTGCGGGCGCCCATATAGGTGGTGAGGATGGCGGCCTTCTCCGGCTCGAGCGCCGAGATGATCCTGGCGCTGGTCTCGGGATGCACCCGCATCAGAAGCTCTGCCGAGAACTCCGCCGGAATATCCGAGAGCACCGCCGCGGCTTCCTTTGGCTTCATCGCCTCATAGACAGCGACGAGCCGCTCGATATCGCTTTCGACCGCCTTTTCGCGGTTGGTGAGCGAGCCGCCAGCGCGTTTCTTGGCGGATTTGAGCCGCTTCAGCTCTACCGCAAGCACGGCGCGTGCCTCGCTGACCTCGGCCCGCTCATCGCGAAGGGCGGCCAGCGCCTTGGCGATCCGGGTCTCGCGCAGGCGATACTCCTCTATCAGCGCGACCACTTCGGGCACATCGCCGCAGCCGCGCAGCATATCGTCGGCGGCGATCGCTGCCGGATCGCTGCCGCCGCCGGACTGGATCGACAGCGCGGCAAAGGGCAGCATGCTGGTGATGATAATGGCCGCGAAAACTCTAATCATCAGCGCTCTCCGATATCGCGGCGCGCGGCCGGAGGCGCCTCGACGTAACCGGCGCGGGGCGCGTCAGCTCTTTCTGAAGCGCCCAATAAGCTTTCTCATTGCGTGCGTCCTCAATCGCATGCGAAAGCGCGTTCGTCGCCTGCTCCGCCTCGGCGCGGGCTCGGCGGATCGCCCCATCGAGACGCGAGATTTCCGAAGTCATCACGGCAATTGCGCCGCCCAGACCGCTTTCAAGATCGTTCAGTCGCTTCAGCCGCCGCGAGAGAATATGACAGTAAATCGACAGCGGCAGCGTTGCGGCCACGCAGATTGCCGACAGGATCGTTGCGAGCGTCATTGAACGGCGAACTCCGTAATGAGCAGCTGGTTGATGACATCGGCGCCGAAAATCATGTCGACCCGCGCGCGCAGCTCGCCCCGAATGATGTCCAGAACGCCGCGCCGGTCGATTGCAGCCGGATCGATGGCGCTGAGAAAGCCGGTGAAACTGTCCAGCACGCGCGGCATCAACATGCGCACCTCGGCCGCTTTCTCCGGCTGCACATCGAGCTTCACGCTGAGGATCAGCTGGCGCTCGCGCCCGGCCATGGGCACGACGATCCGCGGCACATCGACAAAGACAACCTGAGGCGTTTCCTGCACCGCTTCCGCCCGCGGCGAAATTAGATCAAGCGGGCTGATGAAGCCCGCATATCCAGCCCCGAACGCGCCCAGCCCGGCGAGGATCGCGGGCAACATCATGACCAGCACAGGCCGGCCGCGTCGCGCGGGAACATCATCTTCCGAGATCGCATCGGTCATGGTGATTCTCCTCGTTCCTTCCGAGGAAATAACACCCGCCAACTAACTAATAATTAACACGGATCATGCAGAAGGAGGGTCAGGCGGACATCGAATCGACGAGGGGCCGAATTGCAAGAACTGCATGAATTCTGGAAAATGCGCACATCGCGTCAGCGTATGGCGATACTCGGCGGCTTCGCGGCAAGCCTGATACTGGTGCTGGCCTTCGTCGCGTTGGCCGGGCGCATTCCGATGGCGCTTCTTTATTCCGGGCTCGACGATCAGCAGGCCGGGCCGGTGGTCGCGCAGCTTGAACAGGGCAATATCGCCTATGAGCTGCGGGGCGGCTCGATCTGGGTCGATGAACGCCAGCGCGATCGGCTGCGTATGGAGCTCGCCGCGCAGAACCTGCCGAGGCAGGGAGGCGCGGGGTATGAAATCCTCGACCAGATGTCGGGGTTCAGCACCACATCGCAGATGTTCGACGCCGCATATTGGCGCGCCAAGGAAGGCGAGCTTGCCCGGACCATCCTGTCGATCCCATCGGTCCGCAGCGCGAGGGTGCATCTGACCGCGCCGCAGGCACGCGGATATCGGGACCGCCAGCCGGGTGCGGCCTCGGTGACCGTGGTCACCGACGGCACACCGCTCACCCCGGCTCAGGCCGATGCGATGCGGTTTCTCATTTCCTCTGCGGTGCCGCAGCTGACCCCGAGCGCAGTCTCGGTCATAGACAGCGTACGCGGGGTCATCCAGCCACCAGGCGAACAAGCCTCGACCGATCGCGCGACTCGGATGAAGGAAAATGTAGAACGGATTCTGGCGCCGCATGTCGGCTCAGGTAACGCGATTGTCGAGGTCAGCGTGGATCTCGTGACCGAGAGCGAGCAACTGACCGAACGCCGTTTTGATCCGACGCAGCGCGCGATGATCTCGCAAGAAACCGAAGAGCTGACCGACGAATCGAGCATGGCCGGGGCGACGGCGGTCACCGCCGCCTCCAACCTGCCGGAGCGAATGAACCAGGAGGGCGATCAGCAAAGCTCTCAGCGTGCCGAAACCCGGCAGAGGGCCAATTACGAAGTCGGCAGCGTCACCCGCCAGGTCGAGCGTCGTCCCGGAGCGATCCGACGGCTGAGCGTGGCGGTCCTGGTCAATGGCGTGGCGCAGGAAGGCGCGGATGGCGAAACGCAGATCGTCGCCCGCAGCGAGGCCGAGCTTGACGAGATGCGAGAGCTCGTCGCGGCAGCGGTGGGCTTCGACGAAGACCGGGGTGACGAGATCACCGTCAAATCAATGGCCTTCATTGCCGGGACAAAGGCTGGCACGCAGGTCGAGCGGTCGCATGGGCTGCTCGACAGGCTGGCGCTTGATTCTCTGGCCCGGCTTGGCCTGGTGGGACTGTTCGCCATCATGGCTCTCGGTTTGACCATGCGCGCCCTGCGCGGGCGCGGCGCTGCGCGCGAACCGGCGAGGCTGGACACATCCTCGCCGCCCTCCGGCGACGGGTCCGCTGCCGCGCTGCCGGATCTTTCCCCAGTCCAGAATCCTGAGTCCTCGGATATGCCGATGATCTCGATGGCCGCGGCGGATTTTGACTTCGACAGCCCCGGCGGCAGCACCACAGAGCCGGTCGAGCGGCTCAAATCGCTGATGAAGGAACGCCGCGAAGAGACCGTGCGCCTGCTCAACGGCTGGATCGGCGAAGATGAGAGATCCGCGACATGAGCCGGGTGCTTCGATTCGAGGATTTTGCCGCCGCGGAGACAAGCGCCCCGGCAGACGCCGACGCCGCGACACTGGCCGCGGAATATGCGCGCGGCCATGCCGACGGGCTCGCTGTTGGCCGTGAGGGTCAAGTCGAAGACTTGATCTCGGCGCTCCGCATGGCTGCAACGCAGGCGCAGGAGCAGGCGGAGATGCGCGAGCAGGCGATATCCGAGACGCTGGAGGCCGTGACACCGGTTCTCAAGGCGGTCACGGCACTGCTTTGCGCGAAGCCCTCCGCGCTGATCGTCGAGACGGTGATAGGCGAGCTGCAAAGGCTTTGCCGCGCCGGTATCCCGGCAACCTGCCAGATTGCCGGGCCGGTCGAACTCATCGAGAGCTTGCGCAGACGCATCGACTTGCTCGGGCTAGAGGGCATCAGGCTGATACCCGGCGAGATCAATGAAATCACCTTCGAGCATGGCCGGATCGCAATCGACCCGAACGAAATCACACAACGCCTCGACCGTCTTCTCGGCGAGGCTTCAACGGATGAGGAGCGCTGAATGGACATGAATGCGACGGTGATGACCGACAATATCCCGGTAGAGATCTCGGTGCGGATCGGACGGCGGCGGATGACGGTGGCGGAGCTGTCGGCGTTGCAGGAAAACGACATCCTGCCGCTTGACCAGACTGTCGATGACGGCGTCGAGATCTGCGTGGGCGAGCATGTCGTCGCAAGAGGGGAACTCATCGCCGACGAAACCGACGGCGACCGCCTGCTGCTGCGCATCGTTCAGGCAGGCGACGGCGAGGAATGAGGTCCGGCTTGGGCATGGATCGCCACGGAATCGCGCCGCTGCCGGCAATGCTGATCTTCGCTGGCGAGCCCGCACTGGCCCAGGCCCTGCCGCCGGGCGCGGCAGGCGGCAATACCGTGCCGCCTGCCCTCGCGCCGGCAGTAACCGAGAATATCGGCCAGGCGATCTCGGGTATGACTGGCGGTGTCGGCGAAAGCTCGATCCTGATCTTTCTCGGGCTGACGATCCTTTCGCTCGCCCCGGCCATCGCGATCACGGTGACCTGCTTTCCCTTCATCGTCACGGTGCTGTCGATCCTGCGCCAGTCTCTGGGCCTCCAGCAATCGCCACCCAATATGCTGATCGTCAGCCTCTCGCTGTTCCTGACCTGGTTCGTGATGGATCCGGTGCTCAGCGAGGCATGGCAAAACGCCGCCCTACCGCTGCGATCGGGCGAGATTGATATAGCCGAGGCGGCGTCGCGGGCGATCCTGCCTTTCGAGCGTTTCATGTCGGCGCGGGTCGATCCGGCGGTGCTCGACCATCTGCGCGCGCTGGTGCCGCCTGATGCGGATGGGGACGGGCTGAGGCTACTGATCCCCTCCTTCATGTTGACCGAGCTGCAACGCGCCTTCGAGATCGGATTTCTTGTGGCGCTGCCCTTTTTGGTCATCGACCTCGTCGTCTCGGCCGTGCTCATGGCGATGGGGATGATGATGCTGCCGCCCGCCATCGTCTCGCTGCCCTTCAAGCTGGCCTTCTTTGTCGTGGTTGACGGGTGGACGCTGATTTCGGCAGCGCTTGTCAGGGGCTATCAATAAGCGCTTGCTCCATGGCCGGCCGTCCCGCGCGGTCCCCCGCCGGAACGGGCCGCGCCGCATTCCCCCTTGGGATCGCGGCCAGTCGTCCTATATTGGGGCCTGACGCGCGCCGGATCGGCGCCAGAGACCCGAAGGACCATCATGACCGAGATCAACCAGATCGCGTGGGACGACACCGTCCTGCCGTTCCAGCTCGACCGTTCCTCGATCCGGGGCAGAGTCGCCCGGCTCGACGGCGTTCTGGACCACATCCTGTCACGCCATGACTACCCCGCCCCGGTCGCCGCCGCGGTGGCCGAACTGGCGCTGCTGACTGCGCTGATCGGGCCGACCATCAAGCTGCGCTGGAAGCTGTCGCTACAGGTGCGTGGCAAGGGGGCGATTCGCACCATCGCCGCGGATTACTACGCGCCCGAGGCCGAGGGTGAACCGGCCCGCATCCGCGCCTGGGCCAGCTTCGACCCCGAGCGGCTGACCGATGGCGCGCATTTCGATCAGATCGGCGAGGGATATTTCGCGATCCTGATCGACCAGGGCGCCGGCAATCAGCCCTATCAGGGCATTACCCCGCTGGATGGCGGTTCTTTGGCGGCATGTGCGGGTGCCTATTTCGCTCAGTCCGAGCAGCTTCCGACCAGCTTCACACTGTCCTACGGCCCCTCTATGCTGCGCGGTCAGCCCAAAGGCTGGCGCGCGGGCGGTATCATGCTGCAAACGCTGCCGGCACAGCCGATGCAGGACAGCGACGGCCCGGATGAGGTCAGGCTCGTCGAGGCGGCCGATATTCTGCAGGGCGAGGAATCCGAGGATTGGAGCCGCGCCAACCATCTTCTTTCCACCGTCGAGGAGATGGAGCTGATCGGCCCCTCTGTCGCGCCGACCGAACTGCTGGTGCGCCTTTTCCATGAGGAACAGCCTCGCGTTTTCGACCCGCAGCGCGTCGAATTCGGCTGTTCGTGCAGCGAGGACAAGGTGCGTGGCACGCTGTCCATCTATTCGCAGAAAGACATCGCGCATATGACCACCGACGAGGGGCTGGTCACCGCCGATTGCCAATTCTGCGGCGCGCATTACGAATTCGACCCGCGCTCGCTGGGGTTCGAGGCCGAGATTGATGCGGATGGCAACCGCCTGCCGCAGGGTGAAGCGGCGGAATGACCGCGCGCGCCGGGCAGGGTCCGGCGACGTCCAGGGGGCCGCGCAACGCCGCGGTGCCCCTGCCCTCCGCGCGCAAGGGCAGCGCGCCGCGGTCGGGTGACGATTTGCGATCAGCACTGACCGCGGCGCTTGAGCGGCAGACCCCGCCGAGCTCGGATTTCGATTTCGATGACCGCCCCATGCCGCCCGACGCCACGCTGCGCGAGGCTGGCGTGCTCGCCGCGTTTCACGAGACCGATGGGCGGCTTTACCTGACCAAACGCGCCGCGACGATGCGGCATCATCCGGGCCAGGTCGCCCTGCCGGGCGGCAAGCTCGATCCCGGCGATGCCGATGTTGTGGCCGCGGCGCTGCGCGAGGCGCAGGAAGAGATCGGTCTGGACAGCGCGCAGCTTGAGATCCTCGGCACGCTGCCCACCCATCGCACCGTGACGCAGTTCCGCATCACCCCGGTTATCGGCATCGTTCGCGGCGACTTCGAGCCCATCGCCGAGCCGGGCGAGGTGGCCGAAGTCTTTGCCCTGCCCTTTTCGCATATTTCCGACCCCGGGCGGTATCGGCTCGAAGGCCGCATGTGGCGCGGCGAATGGCGCGCCTATCGCGTGGCGCCGTTCGGTCCCTATTACCTCTGGGGCGCCACGGCGCGCATTCTGCACGGGCTCGCCGAAAGGCTCCGCGCATGAAGATCGACGGTGATTTTCTGCGCAGCAACGGGCTTCAGGGCGTAATGCAGATGCTGTCACGCGGCGGCCATCATGCGCTGATCGTTGGAGGCGCGGTGCGAAACGCCGCGCTTGGCCTGCCGGTCGGCGATGTCGACATTGCGACGGATGCACGCCCCGAGCGGGTGATCGAGTTGTCCCGCACTGCGGGGTTCAAGCCGGTTCCGACCGGGGTCGATCACGGCACCGTCACCGTCGTCGCCCACGGGATGGCTTTCGAAGTCACCACCTTTCGACGCGATGTCGAGACCGATGGCCGCCGCGCCGTCGTCGCCTTTTCGCGCGAAGTCGCAGAAGATGCCGCCCGCCGAGATTTCACCATGAACGCGCTCTATGCCGATGCGGAAGGCCAGGTGCTCGACCCGGTCGGCGGTTGGGAGGATCTGCACCGGCGCGAGCTGCGCTTCGTGGGCGACCCCGCGGCCCGCATTCGCGAGGATTACCTGCGGGTGCTGCGCTTTTTCCGCTTTGTCGCCTGGTATGCCGATCGCAGCGCGCCCGGCACCACCGAGGCCATCGCCGCCAATCGGGACGGCCTGTCCCGCGTTTCCGCCGAACGGATCGGGGCCGAACTGCGCAAGCTGCTCGCCGCCCCGGACCCGTCAGATGCGGTGACGCTGATGGTCGAAACCGGGGTCATGGCGCAGATCCTGCCGAATGCTGCGGCACAGGGCGTGGCCGGCCTGATCGCTGCCGAGCGCGCGGTGGGTGTCTGCCCCGACTGGCGTCGTCGCCTCGCCGCGCTGCGTGCCGGAGATTGCACCGACCGGTTGCGCCTGTCACGTGCTGAAAGCGCCTATCTGGGCAGGCTGGCCGCCGCCGAGGGCGACCCGTTGGACGAAATCGCCTATCGCCACGGCGCAGAAATTGCCCGGGACACGGCCCTGATCCGGATCGGGCGCGGCGACGCTCCGCCGCCCGGCTGGGCCGAGCGGATCGCGAATGCTGCAACGGCCCGCCTGCCGATCTCGGCCCGAGACCTGATGCCCGCACTCTCCGGTGCGGCTATCGGGCGCGGGCTTGCGGCGGCTGAGCAGCTCTGGATCGACTCCGGCTTCGCGGCACCGAAACCGGCGCTGCTCGACGCGGCCTATCTGGCGGCAGGGGACGACACATGAATCTGCACGCAAGCTTTGCCAATATGATCGACGCGTTCCGCCCCGCCGAGGGCCCGCCGCCGCAAACCATGATGCGATTCATCCGCTGGGCGCTGAAAGGCGCCGGGCGTGGTCTGAGCGTCGCAGCGGTGGCCTCGGCCGCGAGTGGCGCGGCAGATGTCGCCTCGGCCGTGCTGCTTGGCGCGGTGATCGATTCCGTGACCGGAGCCACACCAGAGACGCTGTGGCAGGCAAGCGGCCCTGTCCTGCTGGGATTCGTGCTGTTCTTCCTGGTGCTGCGCCCGCTGATCCTGGCCTTTTCCACCGCCTCTTCCAGCGTCATCATCACGCCGAATATCCTGCCTCTGGTCCTGTCACGGCTCCATCGCTGGACGATGGGCCAGGCGGTAAGCTTTTTCGACAATGACTTTGCCGGACGGCTGGCGCAGAAGCAGATGCAGACCGCCCGCGCGATCACCGATTTCGCGACCGAGATGGTCAATGTCGTCACCTTTGCGCTTGCCGCTGTGATCGGCTCGGCAGCCTTTCTGATCTCGATCGACGCCTGGGTGGCGCTGGCGCTGTTGCTGTGGCTTGCCGCCTATATCGCGCTGATCCGCTTTTTCCTGCCGCGCATTCGCACCCGCTCGGCGGCACGCGCCTCGGCCCGCGCGGTCGTGACCGGCCAGGTGGTGGACACAATCACCAATATCAAGACGGTGAAGCTCTTCGCCCATGACGATCACGAGGACCGCGCCGCGCTGTCCGCCATGGCCGGCTTCCGAGAGCGGGCGCTTGATTTCGGCGTGCTCTCGACCTGGTTCCGGATGTCGCTGATGACGCTTGCCGGGCTGGTGCCGGTGGTGCTGATCTCGGGCGTCGTGCTGCTGTGGCAGCAGGGACAGGCGACGGCGGGCGACATTGCCGCGACCGGGGCCATCGCGCTGCGCCTGTCGCAGATGACCGGCTGGATCAGCATGGCGCTGATGGGGATCTGGGGCTCAATCGGCGAGATAGAGGACGGGATGAAGACCCTCTCGCCGCCACACACGCTGACCGACGCTGCGGATGCCACGGCGCTTCGCCAGGTCGAGGGGTTGATCCGCTTCGATAAAGTCACCTTCAACTATGGCCGCGAAGACGGGCGCGGCGGCGTGCGCGACATCGATCTGACGATCCGCCCCGGCGAGCGTGTCGGGCTGGTCGGCGCCTCTGGCGCGGGGAAATCGACGCTCGTCGCGCTGCTGCTGCGGCTTTACGATGTCGAGCAGGGGCGGATCCTGATCGACGGGCAGGATCTTCGCGCGGTCACGCAGGAAAGCCTGCGCCGCCAGATCGGGATGGTCACGCAGGAGACCGCGATGTTCAACCGCTCGGCCCGCGACAATATCCGCTACGGTACGCCCAACGCGACCGACGCACAGATCGAGGCCGCCGCAGACGCCGCCGAGGCCAGTGGCTTCATCGCGGATATGCAAGACAATGCCGGCCGCACCGGCTATGACGCCCATCTGGGCGAGCGTGGGGTGAAACTTTCTGGTGGTCAGCGCCAGCGGATCGCGCTGGCCCGCGCCTTCCTGAAGAACGCGCCGATCCTGATTCTGGACGAGGCGACCTCGGCGCTCGACAGCGAGGTCGAGGCGGCCATCCAGGATTCGCTCGACCGGGTGATGACCGGCAAGACGGTGCTGGCCATCGCCCATCGCCTTTCTACCATTGCCGAGATGGACCGGATCGTCGTGCTCGAGGACGGGCGCATTGTCGAACAGGGCAGCCACGAGGAATTGCTGGCCGAAGGCGGCACCTATGCGCGCTATTGGAACCGGCAATCCGGCGGCTTCCTCGGCACCGATGAGGATGAGCCAGCGGAGGGCGGGGTTCACCCCGCAGCGCAAACCGCTTAATCTGCGGGCGAACCCGAAAGGAAGCCGCCATGACGCGCCACCTGATCGCCCTTTCCCTGCTGGTCACGCTGGCCGCCTGCACGGGAACGCCCGAACGCGGGGCGCTCGACGAATTCAACGACACGGTCGGCACGGCGAACCGCACGGCGTCGAATATCCGTATGCTGGACCGGCTGTTGAACTGAGCCGATGACCATCTGGACCGTTGAACGGCTCGGTCGGCATGGCGACGGCATCGCCACCGGACCCGATGGCACCCGCGCCTTCGCAGCGCGCGTGCTGCCGGGGGAAACGATTGAGGGCAGGGCCGAGGGCGACCGCATCCCCGCGCCGAAGATCGTCACAGCGTCGCCCGAACGCGTCCGCGCCCCCTGCCCGCATTACGGAAGCTGCGGCGGTTGCGCCTTGATGCATGGCTCGGACGGCTTCGTGTCGGCGTGGAAATCCGGCCTCGTTACATCCGCGCTCGCAGCGCATGGCATTACGGCACAGATCGCTGGCATCGCCACCTCGTCGCCCCGGTCGCGGCGCAGGGCTGTGATGTCCGGGCGGCGCACCCGCAAAGGCGCCTTGCTGGGATTTCATGGCCGCGCCTCGGATCAGATCGTGGACGTCACCGAATGCCATGTGTTGCGCCCCGCCATCCTTGCGGCCTTGCCGGTGCTGCGCGAGATGGTCGCGGCAGGAGCCTCGCGCGGCGGCGAGATCAGCCTCACCGTCACCGAGACGCGCACTGGGCTGGATGTTGCCGCGACCGGAGGCAAGCCGCTCGACCCCGCGCTGTCCGAGCGGCTGACTGCGCTGATGCGCGACGCCGATCTCGCGCGGCTCGACTGGGACGGCACGCCGTTCACGCGGCGCGCGCCGCTGCTGAAAATCGGGCGCGGGCGCGTCACCCCGCCGCCGGGCGCGTTTCTTCAGGCGACAGCAGAGGGCGAGGCGGCGCTTCTCGGGGTGGTTCGCGAGGCTGTGAAAGGGGCGCAGCGGATCGTCGATCTTTTCGCCGGCTGCGGCACCTTCACCCTGCCCCTCGCCGCAGAGGCCGAGATCCATGCCGTCGAGGGGCTGGCCCCGCCGCTAGGGGCGCTCGACGCGGCATGGCGCAACGCGCCCGATCTGCAACGCGTCACCACCGAGACCCGCGACCTCTCCTCTCGCCCGCTACTGCAAGACGAGCTGTCGGGTTTCGATGCCGCCGTGATCGACCCGCCCCGCAATGGCGCGGCGGCACAGGCTGAACATCTCGCAGCTTCAACGCTCGACCGCATCGCCTGGGTCAGCTGCGACCCGGTCAGCTTCGCCCGCGACGCCGCCACGATGATCGCTGCCGGGTGGCAGATCGGGCCGGTCTATGTGGTCGATCAGTTCCGGTGGAGCCCGCATGTCGAGACCGTGACCAGCTTCACCCGAGCCTGAACCTGCCCCGAACAATCGGCGCGGATCAGACGAAGACCTCGACCCGCTCCTGCTCGCCGACGCCGAAGACCCGCTTGTAACGCTGAATCTGATCGGCTGGCCCCATGGCCTTGGCGGGGTTGTCGGACAGCTTCACCGTCGGACGTCCCTCGGCCTCGACCGCCTTGCAGACGAGGCTCAGCGGGTCCAGCCCGTCGCCATCCACCAGCCCGCGGAAATCATTGGTCAGCAGCGTCCCCCAGCCGAAACTGACCTTCACCCGGCCATTGAACTGATTGTAAAGCTGCTCGATCTTTTCCTCGTCGAGCCCGTCGGAAAAGATCACCAGCTTCTGCGTCGGGTCCTCGCCGCGATCCTTCCACCACTGGATCGCAACCTCGGCATTCTCGGCCGGATCGCCGCTGTCCACGCGGATGCCGGTCCAGCCCGCCAGCCAGTCCGGCGCACCGTCGAGGAACCCTTTGGTGCCATAGGTATCCGGCAGGATGATGCGCAGATTGCCGTCGTGCTCTTCGTGCCAGTCCGCCAGCACGTCATAGGGCGCCTGCTTCAGCGCCTCGTCACTGTCGGCGAGCGCGGCATAGACCATCGGCAGTTCATGCGCATTCGTCCCGATCGCCTCCAGATCGCGGCGCATGGCGATAAGGCAATTCGACGTGCCCGTGAACTTGCCGCCGGGCGCATGGCCCAGCCCCTCGCCCATCGCCTGCACGCACCAGTCCTGCCACAGATAGCTGTGCCGCCGCCGCGTGCCGAAATCGGCGATCTTCAGATCGGGCAGCTTGTTCAGCTGGGTGATCTTTTCCCACACCCGCGTCATCGCGCGGGCATAGAGCACCTGCAACTCGAACCGGCCCATATCCTTGGTCACGGCGCGCGAGCGCAGCTCCATGATGATGGCAAGCGCCGGGATCTCCCACAGCATGACCTCGGGCCATTTGCCCTCGAAGCGCAGCTCATACTGGCCGTCGCGCTTGGTCAGCTCGTATTCCGGCAGTTGCACATTCTCCAGCCACTCCATGAAGTCGGGGCGGAACATCTGGCGCTTGCCGTAGAACGTGTTGCCGCGCAGCCAGGTCGACTCCCCCCGGCTGAGCCTGAGCGTGCGCACCTGGTCCAGCTGTTCGCGCAGCTCGCCCTCATCGACCATATCGGCCAGCCGCACCGATTTCGTGCGGTTGATGAGCTGGAAGGTGACATTCGTGTCCGGCTTGTTGCGGAACACCGACTGGCACATCAGCAGCTTGTAGAAATCCGTATCGAGCAGCGAGCGCACGATGGGATCGATCTTCCAGCGGTGGTTATAGACCCGGCTTGCGATGTCGACATTGGGCATCATATCAGTGTCACTCCTGCGGCGCGCATATTGTCCTGCGCGGCCTTTCTGGACCCGTTCAGGTCGATGGCGCGGGTGGCGTCCTCGATCACGCGCACCCCGAAGCCCAGCTTCGCGGCGTCGATAGCCGACCACGCCACGCAGAAATCATGGGCGAGGCCGACGAAATCGAGGCTCAGCAGCCCGCGCTCGCGCAGATACCCCTCCAGCCCGGTGCGGGTCTGGTGATCGTTCTCGAAGAATGCGGAATAGCTGTCGATCTCGGGGCGATAGCCCTTGCGCACCACCATATCCGCCACATCAACGGCAAGCGCTGGATGAAACGCGGCGCCGGGCGAGCCGATCACGCAATGGCGCGGCCACAGCACCTGGGTGCCATAGGCCATCTCGACCGTGGAAAACGGCTCGGCGCCCTCGTGATTGTCGGCAAAGCTGGTGTGATCGTCCGGGTGCCAGTCCTGAGTCAGCACGACAGCATCGTAATCCGCCATCAGATCGTTGATCGGTGCGATGATCTCGTCCCCTCCCTCGACCGCAAGGCGGCCGCCGGGGCAGAAATCGACCTGCGCGTCGATGACGATAAGAGCTCTGCGCATGGAAAATCCTCCGTAGAGGCTTTGGTAGCAGTTGCGGGGCGGGCGTCAATGCTAGCGATAGCAGCACGCCTTGTTTGACGACTCGAGACGCTGGGGGTATGGCCCGCAAATGCTGATCGTCGCCGCGCTTTATCACTTTACGCCTTTCCCCGAACCTCAGGCCTTGAAGGCGCCTCTGGCGCGCATCGCCTGCGGGCAGGGCGTGCGCGGGACGCTTCTGCTCGCGCCCGAGGGGATTAACGGCACCATCGCCGGCACGCGCCAGGGGATCGACGCCGTGATCTCGCATATCCGTGCCCTGCCCGGCTGCGCAGATCTGAGCTGGAAGGAAAGCACCGCCGAAACCATGCCCTTCGCCCGCATGAAGGTCCGCATCAAGTGCGAGATTGTGACCATGGGCCAGCCCGATGTGGACCCGCGCGCCGCGGTGGGCCGCTATGTCGAGCCGCAGGATTGGAACGCGCTGATCGCGTCCGATGACGTGGCACTGATCGACACCCGCAACGATTACGAAGTCGGGATCGGCACATTCGACGGCGCCATCGACCCCGGCACGGTATCGTTTCGCGACTTCCCGTCATGGTGGCAGGCCAACGCCCACCGCTTCGAGGGCAAGCGCGTCGCCATGTTCTGCACCGGCGGGATCCGTTGCGAAAAATCGACGAATTACCTCATCTCGCAAGGCGTGGAAGAGGTGTTCCACCTGAAAGGCGGCATCCTGAAATATCTCGAGGAAGTGCCAGAAGCACAGTCCCGCTGGCGGGGCGAATGCTTTGTCTTCGACCAGCGCGTGAGCCTCGGTCATGGCCTGCAACAAGGCAGTCATTCGCTGTGCCATGCCTGCCGCCGCCCGCTTTCTGCGGCGGATCGGCAACGACCGGAATACGAGGAGGGCGTGTCCTGCCATCGCTGCCTCTCCGAATACAGCGATGCCGACCGCGCCCGCTTCCGCGAACGCCAGCGCCAGGTGGAACTGGCCGAACGCCGGGGTCAGGATCACATCGGCGCGGATCACGGCAAGCCGCGCGGCTAGGCGCCCGACCCGACCCATCGACAGAACAGAGGGCGTGCATCCGGTGGCCGGCTGACGCAGCGCGGTTCGCCGCGCAATGCCCTGCCGTGCGGTCCCTGCGAACGGCCTCGCGGCGGGGTCGGACGCGGCACCGTAGGCGCAAAGCGGCTTGATACCGCGCCAGCATGTCACCATGGGTTCGCATCCGGCGTGATCTTGCAACTCGTCGCGTCGGATGGTCTTGTCTGGCTCGTCGGGGCTGACCCCCGCAGGACCGGACCTATGCTGGCGATTTTCATCAAGACGCTGCCCTTCTTCATGCTGATCGGCCTCGGCTGGGGCGCCGCCCGGTTTCGAGTCTTCCCGCCCGAAGCCGCCGCCTGGCTGACGAAATTCGTCTTTTACTTCCCGCTCTCGGCGATGCTGTTCCGCTTTGCCGCCACACTCGAGATCGGCCAGATCTGGGACCCGCGCTTCACCGCCGCCTATCTGATCGGCTCGCTGGCGCTGTGGGCCATCGGCATCGCCGTCGCACGGGCGCGCGGTCTGCCTATCTCTGAGGCGGTGATGGAGGCGCATTGCTGCGTCATCGGTAATACCGGCTTTCTCGGCGTGCCGATGCTGGTGGTGCTGATGGGCGACGCCGCCGCCGGGCCGGTGCTGATGATCCTCATCATCGACCTGGTGGTATTCTCGACGCTCATCACCCTCATCATCACCGCCGCGCGCCAGGGGCATCTGCGGTGGTCACTGACGGGAAGGCTGCTCAAGGGGCTGGTGGCCAACCCGATGATCGTCTCGATGTCCGCCGGGCTGATCTGGTCTGCCGCCCGCCTGCCCATCCCCGGCCCGGCGATGGAATTCCTGACCCTGCTATCCGCCGCCGCCACGCCCGGCGCGCTTTTCGCCATCGGGGCGAGCCTCGTCGGCCGCCGGGCCGAACGGCCTGCTATCGCCGTCTGGCTCAGCAGCGCCAAGCTGATCCTGCACCCCGCAGCCGTCGCCGCCGCCTGCTTCGCGCTCGGGGTCGAGCCCTTCGCTGCCGGCGTGATGATCGCCGCATCTGCCCTGCCGGTGGCGGGAAATGTCTATATGCTGGCGCAGTATTTCGGCATCGCCGTGCAGCGCGTCTCTTCGGCGATCCTGGTCTCGACCGCCGCCAGTGTGTTTACCATCCCCGTCATCATGCATCTGATCGAGAAAGGCTGACCATGTCCCGCATTGCCGAGCTGAAACTGGAACATACGCTGCTGGATCTCGACGAGGACGGCATCGCCACCGTCACGCTGAACCGCCCCACCAAGCGCAACGCGCTCAATGCCGCCACCATCGACGAGCTGATCGAGATCTTTCGCACCCTGCCCCGCGCCGGGGCGAGGGCCTGCATCCTGCGTGGCGCCGGCGATCATTTCTGCGCAGGTCTGGACCTGGTGGAACATCACGCCGAAGACCGCGCGCCCGAGGATTTCATGCATCTCTGCCTGCATTGGCACGAGGCCTTCAACAAGATGGAATATGGCGGCGTGCCAATCATCGCGGCGCTGCATGGGCCGGTCGTCGGAGGTGGTCTTGAACTCGCCTCGGCCGCGCATCTTAGGGTGATCGACGACACTGCCTATTTCGGCCTGCCCGAGGGGCAGCGCGGGCTGTTCACCGGCGGCGGCGCGACGATCCGCGTCGCCGACCTGATCGGCAAGTCCCGGATGATCGACATGATGCTGACAGGGCGGCTCTATCGGGGCGACGAGGCAGTGACGGTGGGGCTGGCGAATTACCGCGCCCCCGATAGCCTTGCCAAGGCGCAGGAGATCGCGAGGCGCTGCGCCGAAAACCTGCCGCTGTCGAATTTCGCCATCTGCTCGGCGATCAGCCATATGCAGAACATGTCGCCCCTGGACGCAGCCTATGCGGAATCGGTCGTGGCCGGCGTGGTCAACACGCAGAAAGCCGCGAGCGAGCGGCTCGCCGCCTTCCGCGACGGCAGCGGGCCGCGCATCAAGCCGACGCAGGGTTGATCCTATACAGAGGCGGCGCGCCCGCCTAATCTTCACGCAAATCATCTGGGGGAGATCACAATGTCCGATACCGATATCGTCATCCTGTCCGGCGCTCGCACCGCCATCGGTAGCTTCGGCGGCAGCCTCGCCTCCGTGCCGCCAATCGATCTGGCGGCGACCGTCACCCGCGCCGCTCTGGACCGCGCCGGGGTCGCGCCGGACCAGATCGGAACCGTGGTGTTCGGCCATGTCATCAACACCGAGCCGCGTGACATGTATCTGTCGCGGGTCGCGGCGCTGGACGCGGGCATCCCCGACACCACGCCTGCGATGAATGTCAACCGGCTCTGCGGCTCTGGCGCGCAGGCGATCGTCTCGGCCGTGCAGTCGCTGATGCTGGCAGACGCGGATTTCGCGATTGCCGGTGGCGCGGAGTCGATGTCCCGCTCGCCCTATGCGGTGCCGCAGGCGCGGTTCGGGACGAAGATGGGCGACGCGAAGATGCTGGACATGATGACCGGCGCGCTGACCTGCCCGATGGGGACCGGACATATGGGCGTCACCGCAGAGAACGTCGCAGGCGAGCACGGTATCAGCCGCGAGGATCAGGACGGCTTCGCGCTCGAATCCCAGAACCGCGCCGCCAAGGCCATCGCCGAGGGGCGTTTCGCCGAACAGATCACCCCGGTCGAGATCAGCGCGCGCAAGGGGCCGGTCACCTTCGAAACCGACGAACATCCGAAACAGACATCGGCCGAGAAACTCGCAGCACTGCGCCCCGCCTTCCAGAAAGACGGCTCGGTCACCGCAGGCAATGCCTCGGGCATCAATGACGGTGCAGCGGCGCTTGTGCTGGCCCGCGCCGGGGCGGCAGAGGCCGCCGGGCTGACCCCGCGCTTCCGCGTGCTCGGCTATGCCCATGCCGGGGTCCGCCCCGAAGTGATGGGCATCGGCCCGGTCCCCGCCGTTCGAAACCTGCTGGACAGGACGGGGCTGTCGGCGGGCGATTTCGACGTGATCGAATCGAACGAGGCCTTCGCCGCGCAGGCACTCGCGGTAAATCAGGAACTCGGCCTCGACGCCGCCCGTGTGAACCCGAACGGAGGCGCCATTGCGCTGGGCCACCCGGTCGGCGCCACCGGCGCGATCATCACCGTCAAGGCGATGTACGAGCTGGACCGGATCGACGGCAAACGCGCCCTCATAACCATGTGCATCGGCGGCGGTCAGGGCATCGCCCTGGCGATCGAGCGGATCTGACGGCTGAGCGTTCGCCCCGAGCACGACAAAAGGGCGAATGCCTGCCCGTGGGGAGGTGCCGCAGCAGTCAAGCGAAGCGCTCTATCGCGCCGCCCACATCTCTTCACGGCACTGCAAGACCAACATTGCCACAGCGCCAGCCCGCCCGGACGGGCAGGCGCTCGCCCGGCGGCGAGACGCACCTTATTCCGGATTATCGTCTGGGAGGGAATGTCCGCTTTGAGCCCAGAGTAGACAGTCGCCTTAAATCGCCCCTACCGATGGCGTGACACAATGATAAACACGCCGCAGATCAACAGGCCGGCGCCAAGTGCCGCCGTCATGATCCCCTGAATGGTGACGTCATCGGATCGCGCCATATCCCAAGCCAGCCCAACGATAAGCTGGCTGGCGATAAAGGTGGAAATTGTCGCGGCAGCCCCGAGCTGCTGGTATCCGATGATGCTGGCGAAGACGAAGAACGAGCCCAGAAGCCCAGGGATGACAAACCAGGGACGGAACGCACCGGCGATTTCGCTGACGGCGCCGGGACCAGCCCTCCAGAGCAGGAGAGCGGACAGAAACACCAGGCCAACGGCCGAGTTCATCACCAGCGCGATCAGCACGGTCGATACCGATCCGCTTATCTTCGCCATCAGCAGGTTCTGGATGACCAGCGCCGCACCTGCCGCAACAAGCAGGCACAGGGTAATAAGCGGCGTCATCTCCCTTGCTGAAGATCGGGGATCGTCCGCTGGTCGAGCCTAATCTGCAGAAACGCAAGGTCGAGCCAAGTGCCGAACTTGGTGCCTACTTCCGTCAGCAACCCCACTTGCTCGAAGCCTAGTTTCTCGTGCAACCGGATTGATCCGGTGTTGCCGGCCTCAATCCCTGCGACCATCACATGCTTGCCAATGGCTTTCGCGCGCTGGATCAGGGCTTCCATCAGCGCCTTGCCGATACCACCGCCGCGTGCGTCTGCGCGGACGTAGACGGAATGCTCGACCGTGTGGCGATAACCGTCAAAGGCGCGCCAGTCTCCAAAAGAGGCATAGCCGAGGACATCACCATCGTCTCCCACAGCCACAAGCACGGGATATCCTGCGTGACGCCGATCCGCGAGCCATGCCAGCCGGTTCGCAAGATCCACTTTCGTGTCATTCCAGATCGCGGTCGTGTGTTCGACAGCATCGTTGTAGATCGCCATGACCCCTTCAAGATCATGCTCGTCCGCATCGCGGATTTCCATGATTACGCCTCACTGATCACCATAGTGGATTATTTATCCACTATGGTAGACTGACCGTCAACGAGTCTTTGCCAAGGATCGTCAGCTATCGCGCAGAACGATCACGGCATAGGTGCAGGCTCGCTCACCTTTGTTGCGGAAGATGCAGTCGGTGGGTGGACCCAGATGCAAGCAATCCCCTTGGCGCAGTTCATGATGAACATGCCCTTCGATGAATGTCAGATCCCCTTCCAGAACCCAGATCAGCTGACGGATGAAGGCATAGGCCGACGCGGGCATGGGCACCTCCTTTCCCGCCGGCAGGCTCACCTCTACAAGATCAAGTGGCATGTCAGAGCGTGGGGACACCTGCCGCCGGACATACCCTGTTTCCGGATCGGTCCAGAGGGGTTGGCCGTCCCTGCGCAGAAGATGTCCGATCGATGCTTCGGTTCGCGCCAGTAAGGTTGACATGCTGAGGCCAAAGGCCCCGGACAGTTTCCCGAGCAGGTTCGCGGTCGGGCTGCTGTCCCCGCGCTCGATCTTGTGGATCATGGCGCGCGAAACGGCCGCCCGCTCGGCCAGGTCCGTCAAGGACCAGCCGCGGCTTTCCCGTTCGGCCCGGATGCGGGCACCAAGTCTGCTGTCAATGTCATCGTGCTGCATCGTGCTACCATAGTAGACAGATCAGATCCCCGGCAAGTTCGTGTTGGACACCGAACAATGACCGCTTTGTCCCGCAAAGCCGCCACTCTAGCACCACCCGTCATTGACCTCCTCCCCCCGACATGCCACCCATACGGGCGCTTTCTGCAGGTGCCCGCATGTCAAAATTTACCGCCGATGTCACCGCCGCCGAAACCGCGCTGCGTGACCTTTTCCCGGCCACGCCGCTGCAATTGAACGAGCATCTCTCGGCCCGCTACGGCACCGAGATCTGGCTGAAACGCGAGGATTTGACGCCGGTCCGCAGCTACAAGCTGCGCGGCGCGTTCAACGCGATGCGCAAGGCTATGGCGGCGGGCAGCACGCCGCATTTCGTCTGTGCCAGCGCCGGGAACCATGCGCAGGGCGTGGCCTTTGCTTGCCGCCATTTCGGCGCGCGCGGCACGATTTTCATGCCGGTGACGACACCGAAACAGAAGATCGACAAGACGCGGATCTTCGGCGGAGACAGCGTCGAGATCGTGCTGACGGGCGATTATTTCGACCAGACGCTTGCCGCCTCGCAGCAATTTTCCGCAGAACATGGTGCGGCGTTTCTGTCGCCCTTCGACTCCGCCGATGTGATCGAAGGTCAGGCGACCGTCGCGCATGAGCTGATGGCCCAGCTGCCTGCCGCGCCCGATCTGGTCGTGCTGCCGGTGGGCGGTGGCGGGCTTTCGGCGGGGATGACCAGCTATCTGGCGGAAAAATCGCCAGACACGCGCTATGCCTTTGCCGAACCGCAGGGCGGCGCCAGCCTCAAATCGGCGCTGCGGGCCGGGATGCAGATCACGCTCGACCGGGTGGACAGCTTCGTCGACGGTGCCGCCGTGGCGCGGATCGGCGATTTGCCCTTCGCCCGGCTGCGCGGCTTCGCGCCCGAGCAGGTGGTGACCCCGCCCGAGGACCGGCTCTGCATGACCATTCTCGAGATGCTGAATGTCGAGGGCATCGTGCTGGAACCGGCTGGCGCGCTGTCCATCGACGCGCTTCGCGACCTGCACGAGGCCGGCGCCCTTCAGGGTCGCCGCGTGGTCTGCGTCTGTTCTGGCGGAAATTTTGATTTCGAACGCCTTCCCGAGGTGAAGGAACGCGCGCAGCGTTATGCGGGGCTGAAGAAATACTTCATCCTCCGCCTGCCGCAGCGCCCTGGCGCATTACGCGATTTCCTCACCACGCTGGGGCCGGAGGACGATATTGCGCGCTTCGAATATCTGAAGAAGTCCGCGCGGAATTTCGGCTCGGTCCTGATCGGGATCGAGACCACCGAACCGGATAATCTTACCGCGCTGATGGCCCGGCTGGACGCCGCCGGGTTCACCTATCAGGACATCACCCGTGACGAGCTTCTGGCGCAGTTCCTGATCTGAGTGCAGCCGGATCACCGTCATCGATCAGGCCGCCCCGCTGATCCGGTGCGGTGAGGCAACGAATTCCTTTTTCGACGCCGCATAGCAGTCCATCAGAGCGCCCAGATCCACTTCGCCGACGCGGCCGTTCCGCACCTCGATCTCGTTTTGATGGCACAAATTCGCGAAGCTGCCGAAGCCCAGATTCGACGCGCTGCCCTTGAGGAAATACAGATCGCTTTCCAGCTGCGACGGGTCATCCTGCCGCAACCGCATCACGATGCCTTCGATTTCGTCCAGAAACAGTTCGACCACCGAAGCGAAATGATCCGCGCCGAGTTCGTCATGCAGTTCCGCGACCCGCTTCCAGTCGATCATGATCCATCCCGATTCGCCTGTCCGGAACGAGCATAGCGCAACCCGTTTTCACGAGTGTTAACAGCGCTCCAACCCTTGTGAGATTGGTTAAAACAGCCTAATCGGGGGCGAAATACGAAAGGACTCGCCCATGACCGCGCCGAAGAAAGTCGTGCTTGCCTATTCCGGGGGCCTCGACACCTCGATCATCCTGAAATGGCTGCAGACCGAATATGGCTGCGAGGTGATCACCTTCACCGCCGATCTCGGTCAGGGAGAGGAACTGGAACCGGCGCGCAAAAAGGCCGAACTGCTGGGCATCAAGCCCGAGAACATCCATATCGACGACCTGCGCGAGGAATTCACCCGCGATTTCGTCTTCCCGATGTTCCGCGCCAATGCCGTCTATGAAGGTCTTTACCTGCTGGGCACCTCGATCGCCCGCCCGCTGATCTCGCAGCGGCTGGTGGAAATCGCCCGCCAGCACGGCGCCGACGCGGTCGCCCATGGCGCCACCGGCAAGGGCAATGATCAGGTCCGGTTCGAACTGTCCTGCTACGCGCTCGACCCCAATATCCGCGTGATCGCCCCCTGGCGCGAATGGAACCTCTCCAGCCGCACCAGGCTGATCGAATTCGCCGAGGAACACCAGATCCCCATCGCCAAGGACAAGCGCGGCGAGGCCCCGTTCAGCGTCGATGCCAACCTTCTGCACACCAGCAGCGAAGGCAAGGCGCTGGAGGACCCCGCGGTCGAGGCCCCCGAATATGTCTATCAGCGCACCGTGAACCCCGAGGATGCGCCCGATCAGCCAGAACATATCGAGATCACCTTTGAACGCGGCGACGCCGTGGCCATCAACGGCCAGCAGATGTCCCCCGCGACCATCCTGACAGAGCTGAACGATCTCGGCCGCAAACACGGCATCGGCCGGCTCGATTTCGTGGAAAACCGTTTCGTCGGCATGAAGTCCCGCGGCATTTACGAAACCCCCGGCGGCACCATCCTGCTGGAGGCCCATCGCGGGATCGAACAGATCACGCTGGACGCGGGCGCGGGCCATCTGAAGGATTCGCTGATGCCCCGCTATGCCGAGCTGATCTATAACGGCTTCTGGTTCTCGCCCGAGCGCGAGATGCTGCAGGCCGCCATCGACAAATCGCAGGAGCACGTCACCGGCACCGTGCGGCTGAAGCTCTACAAGGGGTCGGCGCACACGGTCGGCCGCTGGTCCGACCACTCCCTTTACTCCGAGGCCCATGTCACCTTCGAGGACGACGCCGGCGCCTATGACCAGAAGGACGCGGCAGGGTTCATTAGGTTGAATGCGCTGCGGTTGAAGTTGATTGCGGCAAGGAATGGGCGGGTTTGAGGGGGGCCTTCCGTTTAGCTACGCCCGATACAATTGCTGATCTAACCCGTTCGCGCATGAAATCATCAAAAGCTCGAGCCTGCCGCAGTATACGGTCTCCCTTGGCACCAAACGCTGCGGCTGATCTTTTAAGATAGGAGTAGAACGTCCAACTACGATAGTCGCTGGTCAAGTTCGACTTCTTGACCTTGCTGAACCGCTGGGAGAACAGCGCGTAGTCAAAACTTCCGATCAATGCAACTGCGTCTATCTCCGCATTCTTCTCAATGTGCCGCCGCGCATCGCGTTTCGCCGCACCAGCTACCTTGCTGTAGAACCTGGAAATAGTGCTGTCACGTACATAGACACGCCGTCCATCGTACCGGAAACCCAAGTACTCGAATCCATTCTTTGCTGCCTCGTCGGGCCTCTGTTTCAAATGGTGGAACCGCAGCCCGCCAGGCGCTCGCTGGAATTGCGCAACACAGGTCTTGGCGTCTTTGATTCGCAGCTCCGGCCCATGCTTGCGCATCTCAGCCGTGGCGAAGTCGATGGCGGCCCGTGCTTCAGGGCTCCCCCCGGGCAGGATCATCAAAATGTCATCCGAGTAACGCATGTAGCGCCCGTCCCTAGCTCGGGCGTACTCAGCCATCACCGCGTCAAACTCCAACATGTAGAAGTTCGCGATCAGGTCTGAGATCGGCGCACCTTGCGGGACACCATGCGGGAGGACGTTCTTCTGGACGAGCGAGGGACCGTGCTTCGGATCACCGCCGCAAATCTTGGCGCGGAAGTCCGCGTTGGAACATAGCTGCTTGGGCATATCGCGGAAGGGCATCAGAAAGCCCGGGATCATGTGCCCGTTGCGCTCCCGCAGCCCAAAATAGCCAAGCCGCGAATAGACAGAGCGCTGATCAACATATCTGTACTTGGTGATGTTCTTGAAGACCGCGTAGTGGTCCGGCGGCAGTTCTTCGACGCCCAGGAGGTCGCACCAAATGCGCTTGATCCGTTTGTGGTCCAAGTTCTCAAAGTAGCCTTTGACGTCGAGCGCAACCGCCACGCAATCCCCGAGCCGGTCGATTTCATCGAAGGCGTCCTTGGCGAGGTCGATGTTGCATTTCCCGCCGCCCCGCCCCGGCTTCAACACCTGCCGGTACGCTATTGGGCAATCCTCAATGCCCATCTCCCGGAGGCGCGCCTCATATAGGCGGGAGAGTTTCCGTCGGTAGAAGGCAAAGAGGTAGGCGTCTCGCCGCGCGCCGTATCGGATCGGTCGCGTCTTCTTATCTGGCTTGGCCGCATCCGTAGAGCGGTACGGTTGCCATGACTCTTCATAGAGGAAGAAGGGGTAGAAAGAGTTGGCTGCCACCTTCTTCGGGTCTGTGACGAGGCGGCGAATTTCTTTCAGCGTGATCGGCGCATCGAAATGCGGATAGTGCTTGAGGTCCTTGGCGGTGAAATCAAACTCGTCTTCCATCGGCCTCCGCGAGAGGGGGCAAGAGCATCGAGTCAACGCACCGACCCTTAACATCTCCGCCCCCGCCGTTCTGCGGTGTGCGTTCGTCTTCGACGTGGTCGTGTATACTGTGAAGCACCTGGCAATGTGGTATTGCCAAATTGCCGCAAAGCCGCCCGCGTGGCTGGCGAGAGGAGCCCGAATGATCGAACTCGCGTCATGCACCGGCTGCGAAACTGGCCTTGACAGTTTAAACACGTAACTGAAACACCCCCAATCGGGCGCCATATGTTAAAGATGTGAGCGGACTTTAGCCAGTTCAAGACATTGCGTACAAATTTTGGAACCCGCCCGTTACAAGCCATTTTAGCACAACGGGCAGCGACGACCGCCGCCCACGCAAAGCCCGCACACACCAAGTCAAACGCAAAATTCCCGTGCACGCCCTGTGTATAACCTGTGTACGCGCGGTGTACGCTCTGTGCGCCCCGAAATCCCGGCAATTTCAGGCCCAACCCCGCCTCACCCCGCCGCCACGCAACACCCTGCGCACGCTCCCCGTTGCGCTTCGCCGCCGCTCCGGTCAGACTGCGCGGCATGAGTGATCCAACCCGCCCCGCCCGCATCGCCATCCTCACCGTCTCGGACCGCACCGCGTCGGGGGAATATGAAGACAAGGGCGGCCCCGGCGCCGAGGCATGGTTGCGCGAAACCATTGTTTCTCCTGTGAAAATCACCCGCGCCATCGTCCCCGACGGGCGCGAGGGCACTGCCGCGAAGCTGCGCGAGCTGGCCGAATTCGCCGACCTGATCCTGGTCACCGGCGGCACCGGCCCCGCCCCCCGCGACCTCACGCCAGAGGCCGTGTCAGACGTCGCAGAACGCGAATATCCCGGTTTCGGCGAAGAAATGCGCCGCGCCTCGCTGCGCGAGGTCCCGACCGCGATCCTGTCCCGCCAGACTGCCGTAAGTGTCGGAAAAACCTTGATAATCACGATCCCCGGCAAGCCCTCGGCCATTGCCACCTGCCTGAACGCCGTCTTTGCCGCGGTGCCCTATTGCCTCGATCTGCTGGGCGCCGGCCACATCGAAACAGACCCCGCGAAAATCAAGGCCTTCCGCCCGAAGAAGCAGCCCTAGTCCCGCCCGCGCCCGACCCGGGCCAGCAGCACCACCGGCAGCAGCCCGACCAGCACGATCGCCAGCGCCGCCAGCGCCGCATCTTCATAGGTGCCGCGCGCGGCCTCTCCGTAAAGATGTGTTGCCAGCGTCTCGAAGTTCAGCGGCCGCAGCAGAAGAGTCGCAGAAAGTTCTTTCATGCAATCGACAAAGACCAAAAGCCCCGCCGCCGCGAGCGCCCCGCGTGACAGCGGCAGATGCACCTGCCACAGCACGCCGGAAACCCCCTTGCCGAGAGTCCGCGCGACATGGTCATAGCTGCGCGGCACGCGGCTGAACCCGGCCTCGACCGAGCCGACCGATATGGCCAGGAAACGTGCTAGATAGGCATAGCCAAGCGCCGCCCCCGAGCCGATCAGGATCAGACCTGTCGAGATGCCCAGAATCTCTCGCGCGGATGCGGCGATCCAGCGGTCCAGCCCCGCGACCACCACGAGGATCCCGAGCGCCAGCACCGTGCCCGGCATTGCGTAACCGAGCGTCGCCACGCGCTGCGCCACCAGCACGGCGCGGCGCGGGAAGGCACGAGCGGCATAGGCAATCACCACGCCGGAGATCAGAACTGCAGAGGTGGCAATCGCCGAGAGCAGGAAGGTATTCCGCGCCTCGATCAGCAGATCGTCCGACAGCCCGGCAAAGCTGAACCGACGCCATGCCTCGATGGCGAGGTAAAGCGCCGGGGCCAGAAAACCGAGGGCCACGGGAAGCGCGCCGATCAGAAAGGCAAATGCGGCTGCCCGCCCATGCAGCTCGCGCGGTGCGAAGCTGCGGCTCCGCTGAGTGCTGCTGGCGTAGCGCTGGCGGCGGCGCGCCCATCGCTCCAGCGAGATCAGCGCCACCACCAGAACCAGCATCGCCAGCGAGATCTGCGCAGCACCCGGCAGGTCGGAACGGGTCACCCAGGTCGTGTAGATCGAGATGGTCAGCGAGCGGACGCCAAGAAATTCTGACGCGCCGATGTCGTTCAGCGTCTCCATCAGCGCGAGGCTCACGCCGACGGCGATGGCCGGGCGGGCCAGTGGAAGGGCGACGCGACGAAACACCTGTCGCCTTGTCGTGCCGAGCGCGCGGGCGGCCTCGACCAGATTGGCCGACTGGGTCATGAACATCGCCCGCGTCGGCAGATAGACGTAAGGGTAGAGCACGAGGCTCAGCAGCAGGATCGCGCCGGGCATCGACCGAATATCGGGAAGACGGAACTCTCGCGGGCTGTCATAGCCCAGCATGTCACGCACCAGCTCCTGCACCGGGCCAAGCGGATGCAGCAGATCGAGATAGGCATAGGCGACGATATAGGTTGGCACGGCGAGCGGCAGCAGAAGCGCCCATTCCAGCACTCGCCGACCGCAGAAATCATAGGCGGTCACCAGCCAAGCGCAGCCTGTGCCGATCACGGCGACGAGCACCCCGACCCCGGCCAGCAGGGTCAGGGTCTGACTGATCGCATGTGGCAGCACATTCTTCGCCAGATGCAACCAGAGACCCTCCGAGCCGCGCGATGCCTCCCATGCCAGAGCCAGCACCGGAAGCAGGACGAGTGCCGCAATCGCATAGGCCGCAAAGACCCAGACCCTCCCGCGCGTGCGAGAGGGTCCGGCGAGCTCGTGCGTCCCGGTGGCGGCGGCAGTCACCTCGTGCCGCCGCGCGCAGATGATTGCGGGAAGCGGCCACGCATCAGTTGTCGAAGCCGACCTTGTCGACCAGCTCGCTGGCCTGATCGCGATATTCGACGATCTCGGTCAGCGGGACACTGTCAACGGTCAGCTCGCCGAAGGATTCGACCATCGGATCGACCGGCGCGCCGGGCTTGACGGGGTGTTCGTAATTCGCCTCGGCATAGATCTTCTGGGCTTCGTCCGAGACGAGATATTCCAGCAGCTGAACCGCCTCATCCTTGTTGGCGGCGTATTTGGCCACCGCAGCACCGCTGATATTCACATGGGTGCCGCCATCTTCGAAAGTCGGCAGGATCACCTTGATCGCATCGCCCCATTCCTGCTGCTCTTCTCCGCCGGCGCCCGACCGCATCCGGCCGACATAATAGGAGTTCGCCACTGCGATGTCGCAGATGCCGCCGAGGATGTCCTTCGCACCGTCACGGTCGCCGCCGCCGGCCTTGCGGGCGAGATTGGCCTTCATGCCGTTCAGCCATTCCTCGGTCGCCTCGGCGCCGTGATGGGCGATAAAGGCCGAGATCAGCCCGGTATTGTAAGGATGCTGGCCCGAACGAATGCACAGCTTGCCTTCCCATTTCGGGTCTGCCAGCTCTTCATAGGTGATCGCATCGAGATCGAGATCCTTCGCCGCATAGACGACGCGGGCACGGGTCGAGAGGGCGAACCAGTTATTTTCCGGACCGCGCAGGTTTTCCGGGATGGATTCTGTCAGGACTTCGGACTCAACCGGCTGGGTCAGGCCCTTTTCGACGAAGTCGGCCAGCTTGCCGACATCGACCGCCATCAGCACATCGGCGGGGGAGGCTTCGCCCTCGGCCTCGACGCGCTCGGCCAGGCCGTCCTTCAGGAACACGGTGTTGACGGTGACGCCGGTGGATTCGGTGAAGGCTTCCAGAAGCGGCTCGATCAGCCCCGGCTCACGCGAGGTGTAGAGGTTGAGCTCCTGCGCCGAGGCGGCGGAAGCGGCGGAAAGCAGCAGGGTGCTCGCCGCGATGGTGCCATGAAGAGCGGTCGATTTGACCATGAGACGGTCCTCCGATGAATGAATGGTAGGGCCAAAGTGAATCAGCCGGTCCCGAATACGTTTACTTAGTTTTTCAGTCAAGTATTATTCGGGCAGTTGCTCAGAGGGGAAGAACAGTCTCTTCTGCGGAAAATTCATCTTCGAAAACATGTATTTGCGCGCCATTCAACCGCAACCCGACCTTTTCGCCGACCTCCATTGGGATGCGCTCATGGCTGTGCATCCGCAGCGGTTCGAACAGCGGATGAACGCTGATCTCGATCTGCTCGCTCTCGCCGGTGAAGGTTTTCGACACGATCCGGGCAGAGATCCCGCCCCCATCCGGCTCTATCGACAGTGCCTGCGGGCGGATGCAGGCCATGACCGCGGTTCCGTCTGCCACCTTCAGCGCGGCGGGGAAGCGCCCGATCGCGGTCTCGATCTCGCCCGCCCGCCAGATCCCGGCGAGCCGGTTGCACGGACCCATGAATTCCGCCGCGTAGATCGAGCTGGGACGGTCATAAATATCGAAAGGCGTGCCGATCTGCTCGATACTGCCCTGTTTCATCAACACGATCAGGTCGCCCACGGCCAGCGCCTCTTGCGGATCGTGGGTGACGAGGATCGCCGTCGTCCCAAGCTGGCGAAGAATGTCCAGTGTCTCGCGGCGGACCCTCTCTCGCAGCCCCTGATCGAGATTCGAGAAGGGCTCATCCATCAGCAGGATCTCGGGCTGCGGCGCCAGGGCACGGGCGAGGGCCGCGCGTTGCTGTTCGCCGCCGGAGAGAGAATGCGGATAGCGGCTGAGCAGATGCGTGATGCCGATCCGCTCGCTGATCCCGGCGATGCGCGCGGCGCGCTCGGCCCGACCGAGCGCTTGCAGACCAAATGCGAGATTCTCGGCAACGCTGAGATGGGGAAACAGCGCATAATCCTGAAACATGAAGCCGATGCGGCGCGATTCCGGTTCGGTGAAGCAATCCGGCCCGACGATGCGCCGCCCGCCAATCTCGATCACGCCGTCATCGGGGCGGTCCACGCCGGCAATCAGCCTCAGCAGCGTGGATTTGCCACATCCGGATTCCCCGAGCAGGCAGGTGATCCGGCCCGCCGGCACAGTGAGCGACAGCGCCGGTAGCACAGTGCGCGTCCCAAAGCTGCGCGAAACCCCGTCGAGACGAAGCGCATCGGGTTGAGCTGAGGACATATTTCGACTCCGTGCCGTTCGCGCGCGACCCCGCAATGCCGCGCGAGGGCTGTCGGCTGTCTTGACCGCCGATCGGAGGCACATACTACGAGCAGACACCCCATCGCAACGGGGCGCGGCGATTCGCGCCGAATGGGCCGACCCCATGCCGTACACGACGCATCACGTTACGTTCAGTCATTTCTGAACGCACTTGACCCGGCACGACCCCCTTCTTACCTCCGCCACATTCAGAACCGGGCCAGGCATGACAGCGATATCCGACATCAGGGCCGATTTCATCGAGAAGGTGGGCCAGATCACGCAGCGTGAAAACATGCCGCGCATCGCGGGGCGCGTGCTCGGCCTGCTGATCTTCGACGGCAAGCCGGTCGCGTTCGGCGATCTCGCGCAGGAGCTTCAGGTCAGCCGCGGCAGCATCAGCTCGAGCGTGCGGATGCTGGAAGATCGCGGAGTCATCCGGCGTATCGGCCTGCCCGGCGAGCGTCAGGATTTTTTTGAACTCGCCGCGCCGCCCTTCGCCGGATTCCTGGAGGGGGCGCTGAGGCGCATCAGACAGACGCGCCGGGAAATCAATGAAACGCTCGACGCCCTGCCCGACGATGCGCGCGGCCCGCAATGCCGCATCAAGGCCTATAGCGATTTCTACGCAACGATCGGCATGGCCCTTGGCCACGCGCTTGAACAGGATTTGGCCGCTGACCGGGTGTGATCCCGTGGCCTCACCGGAGTTTCCGATGACCGATGACACTACCCAACAGGCGGAACGCCACACGCTTTCGTTCAAAGACGACAAAGGCGCATCCCGCTCGACCTGGATCGCTGGGGCGATCCTGATCGGGATCGTCGGCTGGATGGGCAGCGGCTTCATCTTTCCGTCGAGCGATGCATCCGAGCCGCGCAGCGCGCAGACGGAACCCGCCCCGGTCGCGGTGGCGGTGCAGCCCTCGCGCGCCGAAGAGGTCACGCTGTTCTTTCAGGCCGAAGGTCAGGCCATGCCGGATCGCGACACCGCGATCCGCGCCGAGGCGTCGGGCGATGTTGCCGAGTTGCTGGCCAGCAAGGGCGACGAGGTTGCAAAGGGCGAGGTTCTGGCCCGGCTGACCACCGATCAGGCCGAGGCCGATCTGCGTCGCGCCAGACAAGAGCAGGAGCGGGCGCAGCGGGAGTTCGACAATGCCACCGCCCTGCGCGACCGCGGCGTCGCCACGCAGGACCGGGTGTCGCAGGCCACCGCGACGCTGGCCTCTGCCGAGGCCGCCGTGACGGCCGCCGAAGAGGCGCTTGAGCGGACGAGCATCGTTGCCCCCTTCGACGGGCGGATCGAGACGCTCACACTCGACGAGGGCGAATATATTGCCGCGGGCACCGAGATCGGCCGCATCGTCGACAATCGCCCGCTGACCGTCTCGCTTCAGGTGCCGCAGCAGGCGCTGAACCGGATCAGCGACGGCCAGCCGGCGGAGGTCACCTTCATCACCGGCGAGAAACGCGAGGGCGAGGTCAGCTTTGTCGGCACCTCAGCCGCCAGCGAGACCCGCACCTTCCTGACCGAAATCACCGTTCCGAACGAGGATGGTGCGATCCCGGCGGGCATCTCGGCCGAGATCGTCATGCCGACCGGGACGGAGCGCGCGCATTTCGTCTCGCCCTCGGTCATCTCGCTGAGCGCGGAGGGCGCGACCGGCATCAAGACGGTCGAGGATGGCAAGGTCGCCTTTTACGAGGTCGAGCTGGTCCGCGCCGAAGTGGACGGGCTTTGGGTGGCCGGTCTTCCCGACGAGGCTGTCATCATCACCATCGGACAGGGCTTCGTCCGCGACGGTGAGCCGGTGACCACCAGCGAAGCCGAGACCGAACCGGATGCCGCGCGCGAACTGGCGCAGGAGGCCACCGAGTGAACGGGATCATCGACGCCGCATTCTCGCGCAGCCGGGTCATGATCATGACGCTGGTCATGATCCTCTGCGTCGGTGCCGTGGCCTATGTCTCGATCCCCAAGGAAGCCAATCCCGAGGTGCCGCTGCCCCTCGTCTATGTCTCGACGACACTGGAAGGGATCAGCCCGACCGATGCCGAGCGCCTGCTGATCGAACCGATGGAGACCGAATTCGGTGCCATCGAGGGCTTGCAGAAAATGTCGAGCGAGGCGGCAGAAGGCTTCGCCAGCGTCCAGCTGGAATTCACCGCTGGCGGCGATATCGACGAGGCGCTCGACAAGGTGCGCGAAGCAGCGGACAACGTCGAAAGCGAATTGCCCGACGATGCCGACGACCTGAATATCGTCGAGATCAACACCGCGCTGTTCCCCATCATCACCGTGGTGCTGTCCGGCCCCGTGCCCGAGCGGACACTGAACGCGATTGCCGAAGACACGCAGGATGCGCTCGAAGGGCTGCCCGGCGTTTTGGAAGTCGATATGGGCGGCAAGCGCGACGAGTTCCTTGAGGTGCTGATCGATCCGACCGTGTTCCAGACCTATAATCTCAGCTTCGAAGAGGTCATCAGCACCATTCAGCGGAATAACCGGCTGATCACCGCTGGCGCCATCGAGACTGGCGGCGGCCGCATCGTGCTGAAGGTGCCGGGGCTGATCCAGGGTCTGGACGATGTGATGGAGATGCCGATCAAGGTCAGCGGCGATGCGGTGGTGACCTTCGGCGATGTGGCGACCGTGCGCCGCACCTTCGAGGACCCAACCAGCTTTGCCCGCATCGATGGGCAGCCGGCCATCTCGCTGGAAGTCAAGAAGCGGTCGGGCGCGAATATCATCGACACGGTCGCCGATGTGCGCAGCACCATCGCAACGCTTCAGGCTGACTGGCCCGAGACGTTGCGGGTGAACTATCTTCAGGATCAGAGCAAGGAGGTTAAATCCCTGCTCTCGGATCTTGAGGCCAATGTCATCGCCGCCGTGATCCTGGTGATGATCGTGATCGTCTTCGCCCTTGGTCTGCGCTCGGCGATTCTTGTCGGGCTGGCGATTCCGGGTGCGTTCCTGGCCGGTGTGACGGCGCTTTGGGCGATGGGCTATACGATGAATATCGTGGTGCTGTTCTCGCTCATCCTCGTCGTCGGGATGCTGGTGGACGGCGCCATCGTCACGGTCGAACTCGCCGACCGGCGCCTGCAGGAGGGCGCGACCCGCAAGGAAGCCTATGCCTTCGCCGCAAAGCGCATGTCCTGGCCAATCATCGCCTCGACCGCGACCACATTGTCGGTGTTCTTCCCGCTGCTGTTCTGGACCGGACTCGTCGGCGAGTTCATGAAGTTCCTGCCGGTGACCGTTCTGCTGACGCTGTTTGCCTCGCTGTTCATGGCGCTCATCTTCATTCCCGTGGTGGGCGGGGTGATCGGCAAGCGCCAGCCTCAATCCGCGAGCGCCAAGGAAGCGTTGCATGCAGCCGAGCTCGGCGATCCGCGCCGGATGGGGGGCTTTACCGGGGCCTATGTGCGGCTGCTGCAATGGGCGATCCTGCGCCCCGGCGCGACGGTGATTCTGGCCGTGGCGCTGCTGATGGGGGGCTTTGCGCTTTACGGCCAGTTCGGGCGCGGCCTGTCCTTCTTTCCCTCGGTCGAGCCGGAATTCATGCAGGTTCAGGTGCGCGCGCGGGACAATTTCTCGATCTGGGAGCGCGACACGCTGGTGCGCGAGGTCGAGGACCGGCTGCTCGGCTATGACGAGATCGACAGCGTCTATGCCCGCTCGACCATGAGCGCGGGGCAAGGCGATGAAGAAACCATCGGCACGTTGCAGCTCGATCTGATCGAATGGGACGAGCGCCCGACTGCTGCCGAGATCGGCGAACGGATCCGCAGCGATGTGGCCGATATTGCCGGGATCGATGTGCAGGTGCAGACCGAAAGCGGCGGGCCCACGCAGGGCAAGCCGGTGCAGCTTCAGATCGAAATCCGCGACCCCAAGACGCAGAACGCGGCCGTCGATCAGGTTCTGGGCATGATGGCGGAGATTGGCGGCTTTACCGACGTCACCGATACGCGCCCCCTGCCCGGCGTCGAGGTCTCGATCATCGTGGATCGTGCCGAAGCAGCGCGCTACGGCGCTGATGTGAGCATGCTTGGTCAGTCGATTCAGCTTCTGACGCAGGGCATCACCGTGACCGATTACCGCCCCGACGACACCGATGGCGCGCTTGACATCAGGGTGAGGTTCCCGCGCGACCAGCGTTCGCTGGCGCAGCTCGGCAATCTGCGCGTGCCGACCACAGCGGGGCTGGTGCCGATCTCGAACTTCGTCGCCTTCGAGCCGACCGAGCGGGTCGGCATCGTCCGCCGCGTCGACGAACAGCGCGTCGTCACCATCGAGGCGAATGTCGCGCCCGGCCTGCTGGTCAACGATCAGATCAACTCCCTGCAGGCGGCGCTGAATCAGGGCGACCTGCCTGAAGGAATCTCATATTCCTTCGAGGGCGAAGCCGAGGACCAGCAGGAGGCAATGACCTTCCTGATCGGTGCCTTCATCGCGGCGCTATCGCTGATGGTCATAATACTGGTTTTGCAGTTCAACAGCTTCTATCAGGCCTTCGTGGTGATGAGCGCGATCGTCTTTTCCATCGCCGGGGTGCTTCTGGGACTGGTCGTCACCGGACGGCCCTTCGGGGTGGTCATGGGCGGGATCGCGGTGATCGCGCTCGCGGGGATCGTGGTGAACAACAATATCGTTCTGATCGACACCTATAATGATCTGCGCCGCAGCGGTCAGAACCCGCTCGAGGCCGCGCTGCGCACCGGTGCGCAGCGTCTGCGCCCGGTGTTTCTGACTTCGGTGACGACGGCGCTCGGGCTGATGCCGATGGTGATCGGGGTGAACCTGAATTTCTTCACCCGCGAGGTCGTCTATGGTGCGCCCTCCACGCAGTGGTGGACCGAGCTTTCAAGCGCCATTGCGGGCGGTCTGGTGATCGCGACGATCCTGACGCTGGTCGTGACCCCGGCCATGCTGATGCTGGGCGAACGCCGCAGCGAAAAGCGCGCGGCAAATCGTAATGCCCGGCGCGATGCATCGCGCGGGCCGGATGCGCTTGGGGCAGAGGCGGCTGGGTCCTGAACAGGCCGCGCCCATCCCGGCATCAGCGCGCGGCCAATCGCGGTGAGCTGCGAAAGCGTGCCGCCGCGATAGATATCGCATTTCTCAAAGCACACTGAATTATATCGGGAAGCGATGAACTCAGCCGAATTCACCCCCTCGATGAACTAGCATCATTTCAAAGCTGATTGGCTAGGGGCGGCCGTGCGACTGCTCACTCCTTATCAGAACAGGGTCTCAGCAGAGAATGCTCTGAAAGGAGATATGCTGAACCTTCTCGAGATGCTTATCTTCGGGCGCGGGTATGACATGCCATTTCCTTGCTAGGGCAAGACACAATTCGGGGTTCCATTCAACAAGGCCGGTATCCAACTGCGTGTCGGCCGCGCGGTTCCGAAGGCGCTCGTCGATCACTCCCGGGCCGATCTGATGATCCTTCAGAGTTAATACGGCAATTTCAGTTTCGTCGACCTCACCGACACCTTGGGCGGGCATCCCATTACCTCGCTCAACGAGCGGCATCCCCGCGATACTGGCTCTGCCAAGGCGACGCAGCCCTTGCTAGATGCGATGCCGGCGCACATGGCTTGCTGCCCCTGCCCGACAGTCTTTCTTACTGGATCGGCGCGGGTGCGCCGTCCCGCCGGACACCGCCTCCATTCGGCGAGGGTCCGAAACGGGCGCGCCCGATATGTTGCGGCTGTACGAAGCCTATCGCCGTGACATGCCGCCCGATCTTCTGCTGAAGGGCTCGGGCTATCGCTATGACGGCAGCGCGATCCTGTCGAACCGCCAGCGCAATATCGACGCAGCACTCGCGGATTTCGGCGCCTCCTGAGGCAAGTCCCGGTCCTCTGCGCCCCATCAAGGCGGTTGACCCGGCCTTGATTTGCGGTTGTGCTGACCGCTCAGGGATCAAACTGGAGGAGGTGGAAGATGGCGATTCTGGAAAGCCTGCGCAGGACCGGAGCCGCGGCTCTGGCGCTTGCAGCGACGGCGGCGCTGCCGCTGAGCGCGCAGGAGGTGGCGATCTATTCGGGGATGGACCGGATGCACCCCGTCTGGGCGGAAAACGGCATGGTTGCCGCGCAGGAACGCGTCGCCGCCGAAATCGGCCGGGATATTCTTGAACAGGGTGGCAATGCGATAGATGCGGGCGTGGCGGTGGCGTTCGCGCTTGCGGTGACGCTGCCGCGCGCGGGCAATCTGGGCGGTGGCGGCTTCATGCTGGTTCATGATGCCGAAACCGGCGAGACCCATGCAATTGATTATCGCGAAATGGCCCCGGCAGGGGCGACGCGCGACATGTTCCTCGACGCGGAAGGCAATGCCGACAGCGACAAGTCGCGCTTCACCGGCGCAGCCGCCGGGGTGCCCGGCACGGTAGCCGGAATGAAGCTGGTGCTCGATGAATATGGCAGCATGGAGTGGGCCGATGTGATCGCTCCTGCGATCCGGCTGGCCGAGGAAGGGATCGAGGTGACGCCTGATCTCGCCGACAGTCTCGAAGCGCTGAAAGAGCGTCTGACCCGCTATCCGTCGGCGGCAGAGATCTTCTATAAGGAGGGCGGCGAACTTTACCGTCCCGGCGATACGCTCGTGCAGGCGGATCTGGCCGACACGCTCAAGACGATCGCCGAACAGGGCCCCGAGGGGTTCTATACCGGCGAGGTGGCCGAGGCCATCGTCAGCTCGGTGACCGAGGCGGGCGGCTTCATCACCACCGAGGATATGGCGAATTACGAAGCCGTCCAGCGTGAGCCGATCCGCGGCACCTATCGCGGCTATGAGATCGTGTCCATGCCGCCGCCCTCTTCCGGCGGGATCCATCTGGTGCAGATCCTGAACGCGCTCGAAGCCTATCCGATCGGCGCGCTCGGGGCGAACAGCGCCCAGACGATCCATCTCATGGCCGAGGCGATGAAGCTGGCCTATGCAGACCGTTCGGAGTTTCTGGGAGATACGGATTTCGTCGATGTGCCCATCGATATCCTGACCAGCAAGGATTACGCGGCGGATATGCGTGAAAAGATCGACACGAATTTCGCGACCCCATCCGAACAGATCGCGCCCGCCGATCTCGCGCCCTACGAGTCGAACGAAACCACGCATTTCTCGATCATCGACAAGGACGGCAACGCGGTTTCGAACACCTATACGATCAACTTCTCCTACGGGTCGGGGCTGGTCGCGGAGGGCACCGGCGTGCTGATGAACAACGAAATGGACGATTTCTCGGCCAAGCCGGGCGTGCCGAATGCCTATGGGCTGATCGGCGGCGACGCGAATGCGGTCGAACCGGGCAAGCGCCCTCTGTCCTCGATGACACCGACCATCGTCAACAAGGACGGAGAAGTCTGGCTGGTCACCGGATCGCCCGGCGGGGCGCGGATCATCACCACCGTGCTTCAGGTCATCATGAACATGATCGACCATGACATGAACGTGGCCGAGGCGACCGCCAGCCCGCGCATTCACCATCAGTGGCTGCCTGACGAGCTGCGCATCGAGGAAGGGATCAGCATCGACACCCAGCGCGCGCTTCAGGGAATGGGGCAGAACATCTCGCTTCAAGAGGTGATGGGCTCGACCCAATCGGTCATGCGCGACCCCGAAAGCGGCTATCTTCTGGGCGCCTCGGACCCGCGCCGTGCCGGAGCGGCCACGGTCGGATACTGACGCCGGGACCACCGCGAGCCTATCGGGCCGGAGAGCGATCTCCGGCCCTTTCCATGTTCGCATCACCGCCCTACCCTGCGGCATGGTCAGGCCGGAGGGACGATGACTCAGAAGGCAGAGCCGGGACTTTTCCTGGGCGTGGATGTCGGAACCGGCAGCGCGCGGGCGGGGATATTCGATGTCTCCGGACGGATGCTCGGCACGGCCAAGCGCGACATCGCCATCTGGCAGGACGCGCCCGACATCGCCGAGCAATCCGGCGACGACATCTGGCAAGCGGTCTGTATCGCCACGCGCGACGCGGTCGAGCATGCATCCATCGACCCGGCCCGGATCGCGGGTGTCGGATTTGACGCCACCTGTTCGCTGGTGGTGCTCGGCCCCGGCGGAGCGCCGCTCAGCGTCAGTGCCTCAGGCGACGCGGCGCGCAACATCATCGTCTGGATGGATCACCGCGCGACCGGACAGGCGGCACGGATAAACGCGACCGGCCACGACGTGCTGCGCTATGTCGGCGGAACCATCTCGCCCGAGATGCAGACGCCGAAGCTGCTCTGGCTGAAGGAGAACCTGCCCGAGACTTATGACACTGCCTGGCAGTTCATGGATCTTGCCGATTTTCTCAGTTGGCGTGCCAGCGGTGATGCGACCCGCTCGGCCTGCACGGTAACCTGCAAATGGACCTATCTCGCGCATGAGCAGCGCTGGGATGCGGATTATTTTCACGCCATCGGGCTTGGCGATCTTGCCGAAGACGGTTTTGCCCGGATCGGGCCGCGCGTGTTGCCGCCCGGAACGGCGCTGCGGAAAGGGCTGACGACTGACGCGGCCGCCGCGATGGGGCTGCGCCCCGGCATCGCCGTCGCCGCCGGTCTGATCGACGCCCATGCCGGCGGGCTGGGAACCGTCGGGGCTCAGGGACAGCCACAGAGCAATATGGGATATGTGTTCGGCACATCGTCCTGCACCATGAGTTCCACCGATGCGCCGGTCTTCGTGCCCGGAGTGTGGGGGCCGTATTACGGCGCGATGGTGCCGGGGCTGTGGGTGAACGAGGGCGGGCAATCCGCTGCCGGGGCCGCGATCGAGCGGCTGATCTCTCTGCATCCCGCCGAGATGCAGGCGAGGGAGCTGGCCGTTGAGGCAGGTCAGCCGCTGCCGGTCTGGCTTGCGCATCGCGCCGCTGCGAAGGCGGGCCAGCTTTCAGACAGCGCGGCTCTGGCAAAGGGACTGCATGTCGTGCCGGAGTTTCTGGGCAATCGCGCCCCCTTTGCCGACCCCTCGGCCCGCGCCGTGATTGCCGGGCTGGGCATGGATCAGGGTCTGGACAGCCTGATCGCGCTTTACATCGCCGGGCTATGCGGCATCGGCTATGGGCTGCGCCAGATCCTCGATGCCCAGCGCGCAGCGGGGATCGAGACCGAGCGCATCGTCATCTCTGGCGGCGCGGGACAGCTGGATCTGGTGCGCCAGCTTCTCGCGGACAGCGCCGGCAAACCAGTGCTGGCCGTGACAGCAGAAGAACCGGTGCTGCTTGGCTCGGCAATGCTTGGCGCGATTGCCTGCGGTCGCTTCGGCGGGCTGCCCGAAGCGATGGGGGCGATGTCGCACCCGTCGCAGGTTTTTGCACCCTCAGACGCTCATGCCGCGCTTCACGATGCCAGATACGCCGCCTTCCGCGCCTTGCAGGACGCCGCGCGTAGCGCAAGCGACGCATAGACGAAATCGCTTTGACCGCATCCCGCCCAGCGGCTAATTTCGACCCATTCTCAGGGCGGGGTGAAATTCCCCACCGGCGGTTATAGCCCGCGAGCGCCGTCTTCGGACGGGTCAGCAGATCCCGGTGAAATTCCGGAGCCGACGGTCACAGTCCGGATGAGAGAGAATGGGGCGGGCGGGCCAGCAGGTCCTTCCGTCTTGTGCGCTCTGGGATCTTGTCATGTGGAAAGGACCCAGAGCTGTGACAAAATCCCCCAATTTCGCCTTCATCAAGGCAGGCTGGCATGCCGATATCGTCGATCAGGCGCTGGTCGGCTTCAAGGACAGGCTGACCGAGCTGGATGTTGACGCCGAGGTCGACATATTCGATGTGCCCGGTGCCTTTGAAATGCCGCTCTTGGCGCAGAAACTGGCCGCAAGCGGAAGATACGATGCCATCGCGGCGGCGGCGCTTGTGGTGGATGGCGGGATCTATCGCCACGAATTCGTGGCGCAGTCCGTCGTCAGCGGGCTGATGGAGGCAGGGCTGAACACCGGCGTGCCGGTGCTGTCCGTGTCGCTGACCCCGCATCATTTCCAGCCGGGCGCGGCGCATGAGGACTTCTTCCGCGCGCATTTCGTCACCAAGGGGCGCGAGGCAGCCGATGCTGCGCTTCGCGTGATGAGACTGCACGCGACATTGCACGACGCCGCGCCATCGTCTGCGGCGGCCTGATCGCGCCTTCCGCACCATCGCGACCGACGAAAAAGGCGGGCCCGACGACCGGGCCCGCCCGAATCGCGCCGTGCTGATCCCTCAGGCGATCGCCGCCTTCGGTGCAGCGCCACGGTTGCGCGACATGGCGAACAGCACCGCCGCCGCCCAGATCACCGCGGCAAGCCACCACATGTTCAGCCCGCCGGTCAGCAGCGCCAGACCGATCAGCCCACCCTGCACGACATAATAGCTCATCGGGATCAGCGTCTTGCGGATCAGCTCGCCCTCACGGTCCACAAGGCCGACCGTGGCCGAGGCAGCGACGACATTATGCACGCAGATCATGTTGCCCGCAGCACCGCCCACCGCCTGAAGCGCAACGACAGTGCCCGCGCCCGCCGCGCCAAACCCGATCTGCTCGGCGGTCGAGAACTGGAACAGCGAGAACATCATGTTGCTGATCGTGTTCGATCCGGCGACGAAGGCGCCGAGCGCACCGATCAGCGGCGAGAACATCGGCCAGGCGCTGCCGACCAGCGACGACACACCCTCGGCCAGCCCGATGGGCATGCTGGCCAGGCGCTCCGAGGCCGAGTTCAGAAAGACCTGCACCATCGGCACAGCCAACAACAGCGCCGGCGCCGCCGCGATCATCGCCGTCCCGGACGAGCGCAGCGCCCGCGCATAGTCGCGACCCTTCATGCCGTGCACAAAGAAGGTGAACAACGAGCCCAGGATCAGGATCGTGCCAGGCAGCCACAGGATCTGCACGCTGGAATTGATGCCCGATCCGAAGAGATCCGTGAAGCTCAGCGTGAAGCTCGGCGAGGTGAGGAACGCCTTCAGCGGTGCAATGGTCCGGGTCAGGATCAGCAGCAGTACGACGAAGATATAAGGCGACCAGGCCCGAACCAGCGACATCAGCGGCTGATCGGCGCGGTGGTCCTCGATATCGTCCAACTTGCCGACCCAAGCGTCATCCCAATCCTTCCGGTTCGGAAACTCGAACACGTCATCAGGGATGAAAAGCCCGCGCCGCGCTGCCGGAACGACGATCATCAGCCCGATGATGCCGCCGACGAGAGAGGGGAATTCCGGGCCGAGCAGAGAGGCGATGATGTAATAGGGAATGGTAAAGGCCAGTCCCGCGAACAGCGCGAATTTCCAGATCCTGAACCCTTCCGAAAAAGAGCGGCTGGCGCCGAAGAACCGGGTCAGCATGCCCACCATGATAAGCGGGATGAGGAAACCGATCAGCCCGTGGATCATGGCGACGCGGGCGGCGATCTCGAAAAGATATTCGGTGAACGGCATCGGGTCGATGGCCGTCTCGACCGCCGCTTGTCCCGACAGCCCGGTATTCACCCCGACCAGGATCGGCGTGCCGACAGCGCCGAACGAGACCGGCGTGCTCTGGATGATCAGCGACACCATGACCGCCGCCATGGCCGGGAAGCCGATGGCAACCAGCAATGGTGCCGCGATGGCTGCCGGTGTGCCGAAGCCTGACGCGCCCTCGATCAGCGAGCCGAACATCCATGCGATGATGATCGCCTGCACGCGGCGGTCGCGCGAGATGCTGGTGAAGCCGCTGCGGATCGACCGAATGCCGCCGCTTTCCTCCAGCGTATACAGCATCAGGATCGCGCCAAAGACGATGTAAAGCAGGCTTAGCGCGGTCACCACACCGTTCAGCGTCGCGCCGAGCACCTTGTTGAACGCGGTCCCCCAGATCAGCAGCGCTGACACCGAGGTCACGAGATAGGCGATCAGCATCGAAAACTTGGCCGATTTCGCCAGCACCACGAGCAGCACGAACACCGTCGCAATCGGCAGAAGCGCCACAATGAATGTCAGAAATTCAGGCATGTGTCGTCCTCCAAGAGGGGGCGGAACGGCCCCGGACCAGTCATTTCCGGCACGGCGGAAGAACCGCCCTGACGTCAGCTTCGCCCACCCGACCCCGGTCCGTCGCCGGATCGAAAGGCCCGTTCGGGGTGAGGAGGTCCTGCACGGAACCAGCGGCGCGGTTGCGTTTCCGCCAAGCGACCCCGGACCAAGAATCGCAGGTCATTCCGTCGCACGCCGCCCTGTCGCTCCCCCCGGATGCGCGCCAGCTTGGCGCCACACTATGACGGCGATTCGCAAATCACCAGTGGCTGTCACTCAGCGTTTCGGCGGTTATCTGCAACATGACGATAGTCGGACGGCTCATCGGTCGGTGGGACTGACCCGCCGACCTCGCGCGCTGGCAGTTACTGCGCAGCGACACTTCCCGAGAAGCTTTCGGCGAGGCCGCGCCCGGTCCAATCCTCAAGCGCCGCATCCGAGGCCGCCTGCCGCGACTCGATCCAGGCCGGGTCGCCGCCGAACCGCGCATCGAGCCGATCCATCAACACCCGCGAAAGCCCGTCGCCTGCCGCCGCAGCCGAAGCTGCGAGCCGCCATGCCAGCGCATAGCTGCGGCGGACCTGCTTGCCTTCTTCGTAATCGGCTGCCGCATCTCTCAAGCTCAGCGGAGAGGCAAACATCGCGTCTGGCAGCTCGGTGTCGGCCGCAAGCTGAGCCTCCAGTATCTCGGATGTCGTCAAGCGCCGCTCAATGCTGTCAAGCAGCGCGGTCGCCGCGGGAGCCCCCATCTCTGCGGCGTCGAGAGCTTGGGCATAGCCGGTCTCCGGATCGGTTTCGGCGCTGAGCCGCGCCAATGCCGCGACTGCCTCGGGGTTGTCGCTCAACCCCGACAGGATCTCGGTCGCACGCGTGAGATTGCGCGGGATGCCACGTCCTTCGGCGAAGGCCATCGCCAGTTCCAGCGAGTCGCCTTCGGCTTGCGCATCGGCGAGCAGCGGCACAGCCGGGCTCGGCAGTTCATTCGAGAAACGCGGCTTCAGCACAGCGACCGCATCCTCAAGCTCGATCCAGTCGGTCGTGTCGAAGCTGACCGGGGTTTCGGGCCGGAACTCGACCGTGACGCGGCCCGGCTCGGCGAGAAATCTGGTGAGGGTCTCTGCCAGAGCTTGTTGCGCCGCATGCAATTCCGTCCCGGGCTCGGCGGTGATCAGGGCCTGCACACCCTCCGGGCTTGAGATATCGGGCGGCAGCATGGGCTGTAGACGGTTCCAGACACCCAGATCCTCAACCGACAGATGTGCCGCGTTCAGGGTCGCGCGCAGCCCGATTTCCGGCGTTTCACTCTGATCCGCCCAAGGATCCACCTCGGGGTCGGCGTCGTTGCCCTGCGGCATATCTTGCATGTCGCCGAACTCGTCATCCCCTTCGATCGCGCTCTCCAGAGCACCGGGCACGACAAGAGCTGCATAGTCGAAATCGGCACTGCCGTCGATCCGTGCGATGCCGGGGCTGATCGCCTCTATATTCAGTTTCACCGCGCCGCTGCCCACCACCTGCTGCATATCAATGGCCAGCGTATCGAGCGGAATCCGGTCCGTCCCGGTCACCACGCCGATCATCGCTGCGCGCGGGCCAAAGCAATTATTTGCGATGCTCAGATCGGTGGCGTCGATCCGGCCCTGCATCTCCTCCGCGCCCCAGAATGTCAGACCCGAGAGTTGCAGCCGCCCGAGCGTGATCTCGCAATTCTCATACGGTCCAAGCCCCCTGATCCCAAGATTGCGCAGCACCACCGCCCCGCGCCTGCTGTCGGTTTCGAACCCGTCATAGCGGATGTCGGCGATCATCCGGCCATAGGAGACCCCGGCCCGCAAAAGCGCGCCGACAACGGTAACGGTCGAAAAACCCTGATCGTCTGCCTGTTGTGCGGCGGCTGGGGCTGCGCCGGTCAGCAATGACGCGGTAACGAGGCTGGCAGGCAAAGCGGATTTCCAGCCCGAACGGGTGAAAAAGCCACGCCCACCATGTTCAGTTGCCGCGAATGGCGACTTTTGAGCGATGAAATCGCCAGAGACTAAGCGCATGAAAAAACTCCCTCGTTACAGTCGTTGACAACAGAAACCGGCAAGACGATTCGCGCAAGCCCACAGGCTCCGCCTGCGGCATAATATGCCGCAACACGCGGAACCGGAGATTTTCGCAGAATGATGAAACACTTGACCGGCGCAGGCTCTGCGGTCATTGAGAGCCTGCTCAGGTTCCGGTGCCGTACGCTCCGGTGAAAAGGGAACACGCACGGCATCGCGCCGCAACCGTGGCTGCCCCCGCAACTGTAAGCGGAGAGCGACGCCGATCACGCCACTGGGTCCGCCCGGGAAGGCCGGCGAAGCGACGACCCGCCAGCCAGGAGACCTGCCCGGGCGATCACCCTTTCCGTGGTGCGGGGTGCGCCTTGGAAGCGGCTTGATCCGCAGCGGTGACACTCTCACCCTGCGGGCCGCATCCCGCAGACGCAACTCAGACTACGGGCCGAGGCCCGATCAAGGAGCATGCCGATGCGCCACTCTCTGCTATCGACAACCACATTTCTCAGCTTTGCACTGCTTCCCGGCCTCGCCGCGTCGCAAGAGACCCCGATCATGCTGGACATGATCTATCTCGATGCTGGGCTGAGCCCGCTCGAAGCGCAGGCCTATGGCCGCGCCCACAGCGTCGTCACCCGTGATGAGATCGAGGCGCGCGGCGTCCGCAGCGTGCAGGACGCGCTGCGCGGCCTGCCGGGGCTGGCGGTCAGTTCCAGCGGGGCCAGCAACACCCAGCTTCGCATTCGCGGCGCCGAGGCCAACCACACGCTGATCCTGATCGACGGCGTGCGGGCCTCGGCCGGGGATGAGGAATATTTCCTCTCTGGCCTCGATACTGCGAATATCGAGCGGATCGAGGTGCTGCGCGGTCCGCAATCGGTGTTTTTCGGGGCGGATGCCTCGGCGGGTGTGGTGAATATCGTTACCCGAGAGGCTGAACAGGGCGTCAGCGCCGGCGGCACTGTCGAGATCGGCAATGGCTGGGCAGCATCGCTTCACGCCAGCCGACGCGACGACCGCGGCGGGCTCAGCTTCACCGCGATGAAACGGGACGACGAGGGCTATGACCATTCCGGCGATCAAGGCGATAAGGACGGTATCCGGCGCAACCAGCTACAGTTTTCCTTCGATCGGCAACTGACCGACACCATCCGCGCCGGGATCATGCTGCGCCGCGCCGATGAGGAATACGACTATGACGCTTCCTCGTGGACCGCGACGACTGCCGATGACTACATCATTGACAGCAATGATTTCGCCGAGCGCCACGAGACGGCAGGCAGGATCTGGGCCGAGGCCGAGACCGCCGAAGGCAGGATGCTGCATCGTCTGTCCTACGATCAGACCCGCTTCGCGCTGCGCCAGAACGGCGGCACAGCGGACAAGGCCCGCACCGAGTTTCTGCGCTATCGCGCGATCTACGGGATCGATGGCGCGCATGACACGGCCAGCCAGACCCTCGCCTTCGGGCTTGAGCGGCGCGAGGACGAAAACAGCCTCGCCTCGAATGAAAACCGCAGCAGCAACTCGATCATCGCCGAATATCGCGGTGCCTATGATAACGGTCTGGATGTGCAGCTGGGTCTGCGCCATGACGCGAATGACGTATTCGACGACGCGACGACCTGGTCGCTCGGCCTGTCCTGGCAGCTTCCCAACGCGCCGCTTCGGCTGCATGCCTCGGCCGGAACGGGCGTCGTCAATCCCCGCTATGGCGAGCTGTTCGGCGAATATGGCTCGGTCGGCAACCCGAACCTGCAACCCGAGGAAAACCGGGGGTTCGATCTCGGCGTCGAGGCCACGATCCTCGATGGGCGCGGCACGGTAGATCTCACCTATTTCCATGAGGATCTGGAAAGCGAGATCACCTATGTCTGCGTGCCGACCGCCGACCCATACACATGCGGCACCTTGTCCAATGGCACGAATTACGAGAACCAGAGCGGCACGAGCCAGCGCCGCGGGGTCGAGATCGCAGCCAAGATGCAGGTGAACGACGCGTTCCGGCTTGGCGGCAGCTATACCTATCTCGACGCGAGCGATCCCGGCGGAAGCCGGGAAATCCGCCGTCCGCGCCATACGCTCGGCCTGAATGCAGAATATCTGTTCGCGCAGGGCCGAGGCAGCATCTCTGGCGATGTGACCCATGTGGCGGCCAACGCCGACAGCCAGTTCTTCGGCAGCTATGTCACCAAGGATCTGCCGGATTATACCGTGGTGAATGTCGCCGCCGGATATGACCTGACAGACCGGGTGCGGCTGACCGGCCGCGTGACCAACCTGCTTGACGAGGAATACAGCGAAGTCTGGGGCTATAGCGCACCGGGCCGCGAGGCCTATCTGGGGTTGAGCGCCAGATGGTAATCCGGCTCGCCGCGCTGCTGCTGTGCCTCGCCGCTCCCGGCTGGGCCGCGCCGCAGCGCGTCGTGTCGGTCAATCTCTGCACCGATCAGCTGGCCATGCTGATCGCGGCATCGGGACAGCTTGTCTCGGTGTCGTGGCTGGCGGGGGACGCGACGGTGTCGCTGATGCCGGATCAGGCGCGCGCAATCGGGCTGAACAATGGCGGGGCGGAGGAGATTTATCTCTCGCGTCCCGATCTGGTGCTGGCGGGACCCTATGCCGCGCGGCCCACGGTTCAGATGCTGGAAAGGCTGGGGGTGCGCGTGGAAACGGTGCCACCTGCGTCGTCCATCGCCGGGATCCGGGACAATATCACGCTGATGGGCCGTCTGCTGGATCAGCCTGCGCGGGCGGCGGCGCTGCTGGCGAGCTTCGACGCAGATCTGGCCGCTATCCCGGCGGGCACCGGCAGGCTGGCCACGACCTATGCCGCGAACGGTCTGGCGAATGGCGATGCCGGGCTGTCCGCCGATGTGATGCGCCGCGCCGGGCTGGTGCTGCTGGCTGAAAAGCTGGGCCATCCGGGGGGCGCGCTGCCTCTGGAACAGCTGGTTATGGCCGCGCCCGAGCTGATCGTGACCGGCAGCCGCTACGACACGCCCTCGCGTGCGGAATCCTTGCTGGACCACCCTGCCCTTGCCGCGCTGAGCGCTGAGCGCGTGACCATCGAGGATCGCGACTGGATCTGCGGCCTGCCCGCGGTCGCGAGCGTCGCGGCGAGGCTGGCGGAATGAGGCTGCTCGCCCCGCTCTCGCTGCTCTGCGCGGCGCTGTTTCTGGGCGCGCTGCTGATCGGCCCGGCGGCGCTCGCTCCGGGTGAGAGCCTGCGCGCACTGATCTCGGGCGAGGGCGCGGCGGGGCTGGTCATGCGCGAAATCCGCCTGCCCCGTGCCGTGCTGGCGGCGATGATCGGGGCGAGCCTGGGCCTGTCGGGCGCGGCGATGCAGGGCTATCTGCGCAACCCGCTGGCCGAGCCAGGGCTGATCGGCGTTTCGGCCTCGGCGGCGCTTGGGGCGGTGATCGCCTTGCAGACGGGGCTCGCGACGGTCTTTGCGCTTGCGCTGCCGATGGCGGCGCTGAGCGCGGCGCTGCTGGCGGTCGGGCTCATCGTCGTGCTGGCCGGACCGGGCGGCGGCTCGCTGGCGCTGATCCTCGCGGGGGTGGCGGTGTCGGCCTTCGCCGGCGCGCTGACATCGCTGGTTCTGAACCTCTCGCCCAACCCCTTCGCCGCGGGTGAGATCGTGTTCTGGATGATGGGCTCGCTGGCCGACCGATCATGGCTGCATGTCGCGATTGCCGCGCCGGTCATGGCGCTCGGCGCGGCAAGCCTGTGGCGGATCGGGCGTGGACTGGACGCGCTGACACTGGGAGAAGACGCCGCCGCCTCGATGGGCGTCGATCTGCGCGCGCTGCGGCTGCGGCTTATCTTCGGCGTGGCGGCGATGGTGGGCGCAGCGACGGCTGTTGCTGGCGCGGTGGGCTTTGTCGGGCTGGTGGTGCCGCATCTGCTGCGCGGCGCGGTCGGGGCGCAGCCGGGGCGGCTTCTGTCCGCATCCGCGCTTGGCGGCGCGGCGATGGTGCTGGCCGCCGACATCGCCGTACGGGTGGTGATGCCCGGCCGCGACCTGAAGCTGGGGGTGGTCATGGCGCTGATCGGCGCGCCGGTCTTTCTGCATCTGATCTGGCGGCAGAGGCGGGGGTTATGACGCGGCTTCGGATCGACGGGCTGACCGTGCGGCGCGGCCCGCGGACCACGCTGGATGCCGCCTCAGTGAGCATCGGCCCCGGTGAATGCGTCGGGCTGATCGGGCCGAACGGGGCGGGCAAGACGACGCTTCTGCGCGCGGCGCTCGGCCTGATCCCGGCCGAGGGAAGCTCGACCCTCGCCGCGCTGCCGCCTGCCCGCCGCGCCCTTGCCGCCGCATGGCTGCCGCAGGCGCGGGAGGCCGCGTGGCCGGTTTCGGTCGAAGCGCTGATCCGGCTGGGCCGCATCCCACATCGCCGCCCCGATGCCGATCCGGCGGCCATCGCCACGGCCATCGACCGCATGGGTCTGGCCGCGCTGCGCCATCGCCCGATCACCGAGCTCTCGGGGGGCGAGCAGGCCCGCGCCCTGATCGCCCGCGCCCTCGCGCAAGACACCCCGATCCTGATGGCGGATGAGCCGATTGCCGGGCTGGACCCGGCCTATCAGATCTCGACCATGACGCTGTTCCGCGCCCTCGCCGATGAGGGCCGCGCGGTGATCGTCTCGCTGCATGATCTGGGGCTGGCGGCGCGGCACTGCACCCGGCTGGTGCTGATGGATCAGGGCCGGATCGTGGCGGATGGCCCGCCCGATAGGGTGCTGACGCCCGACAACCTGTCCCGCGTCTTCGGCATCGAGGGCTTCTTCGCCCAGGAAAAAGAGGGGCCGGTGTTCCAGCCCCTCCGCGTTCTGTCATAGATCGGGCGCTTACGCCGCCAGCTTCACGTCGAAACGGTCGGCTTCCATCACCTTGGACCACGCCGCCACGAAATCCTCGACGAATTTCCCGACATTGTCGTCCTGGGCATAGACTTCGGCGTAAGAGCGAAGCACCGAGTTCGAGCCAAAGACCAGATCGGCCCGCGTGGCGGTCCATTTGGTCTCGCCCGTCTTGCGATCGCGCAGTTCGTACAGACCGCCGCCGACCGGGTGCCAGCTATAGCGCATGTCGGTCAGGTTGACGAAGAAGTCATTCGTCAGCTGCCCCTCGCGGTCGGTGAAGACCCCGTGCTTGGTGCCTCCGTGATTGGCGCCCATGGCCCGCATCCCGCCGACAAGCGCGGTCATTTCGGGCGCGGTAAGGCCCAGAAGCTGGGTGCGGTCCAGCATCATCTCTTCGGGCGAGACGACATATTCCTTCTGCGCATAGTTGCGATAGCCATCGGCCAGCGGCTCCATCGCCTCGAAGGATTCCGCGTCGGTCTGTTCGGCGGTCGCGTCGCCACGTCCCGGCGAGAACGGCACGGTCACGTCATGGCCCGCAGCCTTCGCCGCCTGTTCGACCCCGACATTCCCGGCCAGCACGATCACATCGGCAAGCGAGGCGCCCGCCTCCTGCGCGATCGGTTCCAGCACCGACAGAACGCGCTGAAGCTTCGCCGGCTCGTTACCGTCCCAGTCCTTCTGCGGCGCAAGCCGGATGCGCGCACCATTGGCACCGCCGCGCATATCCGAGCCGCGGAACGTCCGCGCGCTATCCCACGCGGTCGAGACCAGATCGGCCAGCGACAGGCCGCTATCGGCGATCTTCTGCTTGACCGCCGCGATGTCATAGCCGGTCGGGCCCTTCGGCACCGGGTCCTGCCAGATCAGATCTTCCTGCGGCACATCGGGGCCGAAATAGCGGTCCTTCGGGCCCATGTCGCGATGGGTCAGCTTGAACCAGGCGCGGGCGAAGGTTTCATCGAAATAGGCCGGGTTCGCCCGGAATTTTTCGAGAATGGCACGATAGGAGGGATCGACCTTCATCGCCATATCCGCATCGGTCATGATCGGCATCTTGCGGATCGAGGGATCCTCGACATCGACCGGCATGTCCTCTTCGGCGATATCCACCGGCTCCCACTGCCAAGCACCGGCGGGGCTTTTCTTCAGTTCCCACTCATGGTCCAGCAACATATCGAAATAGCCCATGTCCCATCTGGTCGGATGCGTCGTCCATGCGCCCTCAATCCCGCTGACCATCTGGTCGCGACCGATGCTGCGCTTCTTGGTGTTCATCCAGCCCAGACCCTGAACCTCGACATCCGCCCCTTCCGGCGCATCGGTGAGGTCTTCCGCCTGGCCGTTGCCGTGGCATTTCCCGACAGTGTGGCCGCCAGCGGTCAGCGCGGCGGTCTCCTCGTCATTCATCGCCATGCGCTTGAAGGTCTCGCGCACATGCTCGGCACTCCGCTGCGGATCGGGTTGGCCGTTCACGCCTTCCGGGTTCACATAGATCAGCCCCATCTGAACGGCGGCGAGCGGGTTTTCCATCGTGTCGGGGGTGGTCACATCGCCGTAACGCTGGTCGGAGGGTGCCAGCCATTCCTTTTCCGCGCCCCAGTATGTGTCCTTCTCAGGATGCCATATATCTTCGCGGCCGAAGGCGAAGCCAAAGGTTTTCAGCCCGGCGACCTCATAGGCGATCGTGCCCGAGAGGATCATCAGATCGGCCCAGGAGATCTTGTTGCCGTATTTCTTCTTGATCGGCCACAGCAGGCGACGGCCCTTGTCGGTATTGGCGTTATCCGGCCAGCTGTTCAGCGGCGCGAAACGCTGGTTGCCGGTGCCGCCACCGCCGCGACCATCGGCCAGACGATAAGACCCCGCCGCGTGCCACGCGACGCGGACGAACATGCCGACATAGCTGCCCCAATCGGCAGGCCACCAATCCTGACTTTCCGTCATCAGCGCGCGGAGATCGTCCTTCAGCGCCTCGATATCCAGCTTTGCCAGCTCGTCACGATAATTGAAGTCCTCGCCCATGGGGTTGGGCTTGCTGTCATGCTGGTGAAGAATGTCGAGGTTGAGCGCATTAGGCCACCAATCCATAACCGAGTTGCCGCCGGAGGTGTTGCCCCCGTGCATGACCGGGCATTTGCCCTGAGGAATGTCGTTTCCGTCCATAAAAGCCTCCGTAGCTGGCTCACCCCGACCGCAGATCGCGGCGGGGCTGGCGCCGCTTGCGCCGAATCCATGCGATGACAGTAGCAGGGCTATTCGATCATGAATAATTGCATTTTCTTACGTCATCGATAAGATCGACTGATGAAATCACTTACCCTCAAACAGCTGCGCTATTTCGAGGCGCTCGCCCGGACCGGCCAGTTCGGCAGGGCCGCCGAGGATTGCGCGATTACCCAGCCGGCGCTCTCCATGCAGATCAAGGAACTGGAATCGCAGCTTGGCGCACCGCTTGTCGAACGCAGTGCGCGGCGGGTGCGTCTGACCACGCTCGGCCAGCAATTCGCCGCACGTGCCCGCGACATTCTGCGCGCGGTCTATGAGCTTGGCGATCTGGCGCGTGCCGATGGCGACCAATTTTCCGGGCCGCTGCGCATCGGGGTCATTCCGACCGTCGCGCCCTATCTGCTGCCCCGGCTGATTCAGGCGTTGGGCCGCCAGTTCCCCGCGCTCGATCCCCAGCCCCGCGAAACGGTCACGCAGCGGCTGATCGAGGATCTGCTGGAGTCGCGGCTCGATATTGCGATCGTCGCCTTGCCCGTCTCCGAACCCGCGCTGCACGAGGAGCCGCTTTTCGAAGAGGAGTTCGTGCTGGTCCGCCCCGCCTCCGAGGAAGGCGCAATGGTGCCTAGCGCCGATCATCTGAAGGAAATGCGACTTCTGCTGCTGGAAGAAGGCCATTGTTTCCGCGATCAGGCGCTGTCCTTCTGCAACCTCCCGCAAGCGCCGCGCGGATTGATGGAAGGAAGCTCGCTTTCCACATTGGTGCAGATGGTCGGCGCGGGAATCGGCGTGACACTGATTCCGGAAATGGCGGTCGAGCTAGAGACCCGCAACGCAGTTGTCTCGGTCGCCCGGCTGTCCCGTCCCCGCCCGAGCCGCACCATCGGCATGGTCTGGCGCAGGTCTAATCCGCTCGCCAACCGATTCGCTCAGATCGCCCAGATCGTGTCTGATACCGGTCGGGCCGGCCCGCGCGGCTGACCGGTATCAGATCTGCGCCGCTGTCCAGTAATTCGACAATCTCATCTGGTGCTCCGCGACCCCGCTGCGTTCGAGCGTTTCGCGAAGACGCGCGATGGTCCCGCGCTCTGCTCCGGCCCAGACAAAGCTGGACGGGCTGATCGGCTCGGCCGCGGCCAGCGTGGCGAGCGCGTCCGTATGCGCCGCTTCCGCCAGATGCCAATTCACCGCCACCGCCGCTTCGGAGGCGAGCGGGATCCGGGCCGATTCGTGTGCGATCAGGATATGCGCGGTTGCGTCCGCGTCTGCGGGAAGCATCTCAAGCCAGTTCGCGATGGCCGGAATCGCGGTTTCATCGCCGAGAAGCAGATAGCGATCGGCCTTGGGCACCACCATGGAAGCCCGCGGCCCGCCGAGATGCAGCCGATCGCCGATCCGCGCCCGTGCCGCCCATGCACCGGCGACGCCATGCCCGTGCAGTACGAAATCCAGATCCAGCCGCCCCGCAGCCGGATCGAATCCGCGCGGCGTGTATTCTCGTGAGATGACCGGCGGGTTCTCCGGCCAATGCAGCCGCCCGTCCCCCTGAACCGGCAGGCTGAGTATCCCGCTCGCAGGGTCGGGCAGGAACAACTTGACGTGATCGTCGGGACCGGGGCTTTCAAATGCCGGAAAGTCGATTCCGTCGCGGGTGAAACACCCCAACTGCGACCCGGCGAGCGATATACGCCGCATCCGGGGTGAGAGGTCGCGGATCGCGATCACCTCCAACGCGCGCAGGGTGATGGAAAATCTGCGAAATTCCGGTTTTGTCATATCAGGCTCCGCTCCGCGGGATGTTTATGCTCCAACTCGGTCCGCCGCGTGTGGGGATCTGACGCAGGACGTCATTTCGCCAATCCGGCAGAACTTCGCCCAAGACAAACATGCGGCAAGACGAAAGACAAATTATTTTACTCAGGTACTGGACCGCCTATGGTCGCGGAGATAGACACGAGCCGTTGTCAGGGGCTCGGCCCCTGAATGTATTGACGCGAAAGGATGCGAGATGCGCCTGATTTCTGCCGCCATATTGACCGCCGTAACCCTTGGTTCTGCCGCCTTCGCCGAGGAGGTCACCGTCACGACCGCGCGCGGCGAAAGCGCGGTTCCGCTGAGCCCCGAAAAGGTCGTCGTCTATGACATCGCGGCGGTGGATACGCTGAGCGCATTGGGGGTCGAACTGGCGGGCGTGCCGGATAATCTCTATCTTTCCGATCTCGACGCAGGCGATGCCGAAGCCGTCGGGACGCTGTTCGAGCCGGATCTGGAGGCGCTGGCGGGTCTCGCCCCCGATCTCATCATCGTCGGCAGCCGGTCCGCCAGCCAGCTTGACGCCGTATCGCAAGTGGCTCCGGCCATCGACATGACCATCGGCACCGATCTGGTCGCGGATGCAGAAGCACGGATCGCCGCCTATGGCCAGATCTTCGACAAGGCCGACGCCGCTGGCAAGCTGACCGCCGAGCTGGACGAAAAGCTCGCCGCGCTCGGGGACGCCGCAGAAGGCGAGGGCAGCGCGCTGATCGTTATGACCAACGGCACCAAGATGGCCGCCTATGGCGCCGGTTCGCGCTTTGGCTGGCTTCATGACGCAACCGGGATGGAGCCCGCGATCAGCGGTCTGGACAGCGATGAGGGTCACGGCAATGTCCTGACCCATGAAGCCATCGCCGAGGCCGATCCCGATTGGATTTTCGTGCTGGATCGCGGCGCGGCGATTGGCGAGGAAGGCCAGAGCGCCGCGGAAACGCTGCGCTCGCCGCTGATCGAGGGCACCACCGCCTGGAAAGAGGATCAGGTGGTCTATCTGCCCGCCGGCGAACTCTACATCGGTGGCGGTGGCTTCGGCTCGCTGACCAAGGTGATCGACGCTTTGACCGAAGTGCTGTCGGGCAGCGCCGGGGCGTGACCCACCCGTTCGGGGTGACACTGGCGGCGCTCGTGCCGCTGACGCTGGCCAGCCTCATGACCGGGGCGGCCAGCGTCGATATTTTCAGCGCGCTGGACGACCCGTGGGCGATGCTGGTGCTGATGGAATCTCGGCTGCCGCGCACGCTGGCCGTGCTGCTGACCGGGGCGGCGCTGTCGGTGGCGGGAATGCTGCTGCAGGCGCTTGTCCGCAACCGCTTCGTCGGCCCGGACACGATCGGCACCGCTGAAAGCGCCGCGCTTGGGCTGCTTGCGGTGACGCTCATCGCGCCCGCCACGCCGATCTGGGGCAAGATCCTGATATCGAGCCTTTGTGCCATGGCCGGCACGGCGCTGTTCGTGGCGCTGATCCGCCGTCTCCCTCCGCGAGAGATCATGCTGGTGCCGATCAGCGGCATCATTCTGTCGGGCGTGATCGGCTCGGTCGTGGTCTATATCGCGTGGCAGGCCGATCTGATGCAATATATCAGCACCTGGCTGATGCTGGGCGAATTTTCGGGCGTGATCGCGGGCCGCTATGAGATGCTGTGGTTCGCCGCAGCCGCAGCCGCGCTGGCCTGGTTCGCCGCGGACCGTTTCGCGATCCTGTCGCTCGGCGAAGAGGTCGCCACCGGGCTGGGTCTGGGCACGCGGGGCATCATGCGTTTCGGGCTGGCCGTGGTCGCAGTGGTGTCGGCGATGGTGGTCACGACCGTCGGGATGATCCCCTTCATCGGGCTGGTCGTGCCGAATATCGTCTCGCGCATTATGGGCGACAATCTGCGGCAGTCCCTTCCCATGGTCGCCGCCGCAGGCGCCGCACTGCTGCTGAGCTGCGATCTGGTCGGCCGGCTGATCCGCTATCCGTTCGAGATCCCTGTCGGCACGGTGATGGGCTTCGTCGGCGCAGGGATCTTTCTCTATCTGCTGTATCGCAGGCCGGCCCGTGTCTGAGGCAGCGCTGCACCGACCGGCGCTTTCCGCGCCGCCGATCCGGTTGGTTGGCGGGCTGGCATTGCTGCTGCTCGCCGCATCGGCAATATGGCTGTTTCAGGGGCTGAGCAGCGGGAATCGCGGCTTCATCCTGCAATTGCGGGCGGTGAAGCTGGGCGCGATGATCACTGTCGGGGCCGGGATCGGCGTGTCGACGGTGCTGTTCCAGACCGTGGCCGGCAATCGCGTTCTCACGCCGTCCATCATGGGGTTCGATGCGCTGTATGTGCTGCTGCAAACGGCGATGATCAGCAGCCTCGGCGCGGTCGGTTTCAGCAGCGTGCCAGAGCTGACCAAGTTCCTTTGTGAAGTGGCGCTGATGTGCCTGCTGGCGATGGTGCTGTTCGGCACGCTGCTTGGCCACGGCACCCGCGATATCGGACGCACCATCCTGACCGGAGTGATCCTCGGCTTCATGTTCCGCTCGGCGAGCCAGCTTCTGGGACGGCTGATCGACCCCAACGAATATGCGGTTGTGCAGGCGGCAACGGTGGTCAATTTCTCGCGCGCCGATACAACGCTGTTGCCGATCGGCGCGGCGCTTTGCGCGGCCGCCGTGCTGGCCGCGCTGAAGCTGTCTCCGCGGCTTGACGTGATGGCGCTCGGGCGGGACACCGCCGTTTCGCTGGGGCTGCGCTTCGCGCCGATGGTGCTGTCGACACTTGGGCTTGTGGCGGTGCTCGTCTCGGTCTCGACCGCACTTGTCGGGCCGATGGCACTGTTCGGAGGCGCGGCGTTTTTCGGGCTGATCGTCACCGGCATCACCCATGGGCTCGTGCGCAGCCACCGCCACGAGATACTGTTGCCCGCAGCCGCGCTGATCGCCGCGAATATCCTCGTCATCGGGCAGATGATCTTCGAACGGGCGCTTGGCCAGCAGACCGCGCTTGGTGTGGTGATCGAGTTCGCGGGCGGGCTGTTCTTTCTCTATCTGCTGCTGAAGGGCCGCATCCGATGATCCAGCTTTCCGGCATCTGCCACGAGATCGGCGCCGCGCCGATCCTTCACGACATTACGGCTGACATCCCGCGCGGCAAGATGACCGCGCTCATCGGGCCCAACGGGGCCGGTAAATCCACGCTGCTGCGGCTGATCGGGCGGCTTGAGCCGTTACAGCGCGGCAGTATCCGCGTGAACGATCTGGACGTCGCTGCGACCCCGACCGAAGAGCTGGCGAAAACCATGGCGGTTCTGGGGCAGCAGACCACCATCGCCAGCCGCCTGCGCCTGTCCGATCTGGTCGGCTTTGGACGCTGGCCGCATCATCGGGGCCGCCCGAGACCACTGGACCGCGCGGCGGTGGCGTCGGCGCTCGACACATTTCGGCTGACCGAGTTGGCAGACCGCTTTCTGGACGAGGTGTCTGGCGGGCAGGCTCAGCGCGCCTTTCTGGCAATGACCTTCGCGCAGGACACGGACTGGCTGCTCCTGGACGAGCCGCTGAACAATCTCGACATGGCACATGCGCGCCAATTGATGTCGCATCTGTCGCGCCTGGTCCGTGAGGCGCAGAAAAGCGTGGTGGTTGTGGTCCACGAGGTCAATTATGCCGCCGCCTGGGCCGATCATATCGTGGCGCTGAAAAACGGTCGCGTCGTGGCCGAAGGCCGCCCGGACGAGGTGCTGACCCACCGGACGCTCAGCATGCTGTATGACACGCCGGTCAATGTGGCACAGCATGACGGGCGCCCTCTGGTTCTGCACCACTACTAGGCGGCGCAACATTCTTGCGCGCAGCCTGCGTGACGCGGCTCAGCCGGTGATGGTCACCGGCGTCTCGAACCAGTGTTCCTCGAGATTGTCGCCCTCGCCGATCCGGTCCACGACCGCGTAAAGCCCCGCCCCGTCAAGCGGGCACAGCACGCCATGCCAGACATTGCGGTGCAGGTTGATCCCCTGCCCTGCACGAGCGATGAAGGCGCGGATCTGTCCCGGCACGCCGCCCTCATCCTCGGCGACCGTCACCAGAAAGCGCGACTGAGACATCGGTATGAAGGCCTGCGAGCCCAGAGGGTGCCGCTCGACCAGTTCAAGCTGATAGGGCATCTCGCGCAGTTCGGCGTTGAACAGGCTGATCCCGGCCCGCCCGCCCTGAAAATCCAGCCGGGCCAGATCGTGATGCCGCCCACATTTGCCCTGGTTGATAAGCTTATCGGGCGGGCCGTCCACCTGCAGCACCTCGCCGAAAGGGGCAAATGCCTCGGCGGTCAGCGCTTCACAGGCCACCGGAGCGCGGCTCATGGCAGCACCTCATTCAGGCGCAATTCGGCGATGCGCTCGACCTGGCGGCAGGCTTCGGCGAATTCGGTGGCCCGATCATTGTCGATGCGGCGCTGAAAAGCGTCGAGGATCCCCGACTTGTCGTGATCGCGCACCGCGATGATGAAGGGGAAGCCGTGTTTCTCGACATAGATGTCGTTGAGCCGCGTGAACTCTGCCCGCTCTTCGTCGGTCAGCGCGTCGAGCCCGGCGCTCGCCTGTTCGGCGGTCGATTCCGCCGTCAGCCGCTTCGCCTGGGCCAGCTTGCCCGCCAGATCCGGATGGGCTGTCAGCACGCCGAGACGTTCTTCTTCGGAGGCAGATCGGAACATCCGGCACAGCGCGTTGTGCAGGCCCGCCGCGCTGTCATGTGCGGGACCGAGTTCCAGCCCGTAAGCCCGCTCGGCGATCCAGGGCGAATGCTCGTAAATGCCGCCATAGCGCGACACGAAACTTTCGCGGTCCATCTCGCTTGGGCGGTCGTAATGCTGCGGCGGGTGGGTTTCGGCCCAGTGCCGGGCGATGTCGATGCGGCGCGGTGTCCAGACACCGTCAAAGCCGGCGATATAGTCGAGAAAGCGTTTCAGCCCCGCCATCTTGCCGGGCCGGCCGATCAAACGGCAATGCAGCCCCACACTCATCATCTTCGGCGCGCCCGCCTCGCCCTCGGCATAGAGCACGTCAAACGCGTCCTTCAGATACTGGAAGAACTGCTCGCCGGTGATATAGCCCGGCGCAGTTGCAAAGCGCATGTCATTGGCTTCCAGCGTATAGGGGATGACAAGCTGATCGCGCCCGCCGATCCGTTTCCAATAGGGCAGATCGTCGTCATATGTGTCGGAGATATAGGCGAACTGTCCCGTTTCGGCGGTCAGTTCGACGGTGTTGCAGCTGCACCTGCCGGTATACCACCCCTCTGGCGGCGTGCCCACGACCTCGGTGTGAAGGCGGATCGCCTCGGCGATGACATCACGCTCCTCCTCGACGGACATGTCGCGGTGCTCGATCCATTTCAACCCGTGGCTCGCGATTTCCCATCCGGCGGACTTCATCGCTGCGACCTGCTCGGGGCTGCGGGCAAGGGCCGAGGCGACACCGTAGATGGTTACCGGAATATCCGCGCCGGTGAACAGGCGATGCAGGCGCCAGAACCCGGCCCGAGCCCCGTATTCATAGATCGATTCCATATTCCAGTGCCGCTGCCCCGGCCACATCGCGGCCCCGGCGATATCCGACAGGAACGCCTCGGACGCGTCGTCGCCATGCAGGATCGAGTTCTCGCCGCCCTCTTCGTAGTTCAACACGAACTGCACTGCGACCTTCGCCCCGCCCGGCCATTTCGGATCGGGCGGATTCGCCCCGTAGCCGCGCATGTCACGAGGATAACGATTCATGAAACTCTCCCTCTTCTCGCTTCCGTTCTAGCGCAGAGCGCGGTGCGGGACTTTCGCATTCTTCCGAAAGCAGCTTAACGTTGCATTCATCATCGCGGAATGGCCAGATGCGGCGGGCAAGATGGATCGCATGAAGGGGACCACCATGGCTGGCTATCTGACGACGCATGTGCTGGACACCGCGAAGGGCACGCCCGCCGCCGGGATGAAGATCGAACTTTACCGGCTGGAGGGTGACACCCGCCAGCACCTGAAAACCCTCACCACCAACGATGACGGGCGGACGGATGAACAGATCCTGCCCGAGGCCGAATTCGCCAGCGGAAGCTATGAGCTGGTCTTCCATGCCGGCGACTATCTCGGCAAGCGCGACTTCCTCGACGTGATCCCGCTGCGCTTCGCCATGACCGAGGCCAGCCACTACCACGTGCCGCTGCTGCTCTCGCCCTATGGCTATTCGACCTATCGCGGCAGCTGACCGGCCTCGCTGACGGCTTTCTGGATGTGATCGACCATGTAGTCGATGAACAGGCGGGTCTTCGGGTCCTGCCTGCGGCGATGGGTATAAAGGCACGCCATCTGCACCGGGACCGGCGGCTCTTTCGGAAGGACCGGGACCAGACGCTTGGCGCGCAGGTGATCGACCACCTCGAAAAGCGGCTTGAGCACGATGCCCATACCGGCAAGCGCCCACCCGGTCAGCACCTCGCCGTGATCGCATTCCAGCGGCCCCTCGACCGGGACACGGCGCACCCCCTCCGGACCTTCAAGCGGCCATTGAAATTCAGGCGCACCGGGAAAGCGCAGATTCAGGCAGTCATGCTTGTCGGCCACCAGATCGGCACTGCTGCGCGGCTGGCCTCGCCGGGCGATATAGTCGGGCGAAGCGCACAGCAGGCGCGGGCAGTCGGCGATCTTGCGGATGCGCAGCGATGAATCCTCGGGCTGGCCGAGGATGAATGCCGCGTCCAGGCCCTCTGCTGTAATGTCCAGCTTGCGATCCGACAGCCTCAGCCGGATACGGATCTGCGGGTAGGCATCGCGGAAACCGGGCACCGCAGGCGCGATCAGCCGCTGCCCGACGCCGAGCGGCGCGGCAATATACAGCGTGCCGCGCGGATTCTCGGTCACATCGCTGATCTCGGCCTCGGCCTCGTCCACCGCTTCCAGGATCTTGACCGCGCCGGGATAGAAGATCTGCCCCTGCTCGGTCGGGTTCAGCATCCGGGTGGTGCGCTGGAACAGGCGGACGCCGAGATGTTCTTCGAGTTGAGAAATGCGGGAGGACGCCACCGCCGCCGAGATCCGCAGGTCCCGGGCGGCCGCCGACATGGACCCGAGATCATAGACGCGAACGAAGGTGCGGATATTGTCCAGATAGGCCATTAGCTTTTCGACAAAACTTGAAACCGTTCCCGCGTTTTCGCACAAAGCAAAACGCCGCGCCAGATGGGGCGCGGCGTTTCATGCGCTGAAGGCACGGTCAGGCGACGTTATGCTTGTCCTTGAATTTCAGGCGATACTCGTGAAGCAGCGGCTCGGTATAGCCCGAGGGCTGCTCGCGCCCCTTGAAAACTAGATCGCAGGCGGCCTGGAAGGCCAGCGAATCCGAGCCGTCGCCCATAGGCAGATAGTTCGGATCGCCCTCGTTCTGGCGGTCCACGATTTCGGCGGCCTTCTTCATCGCCTTCATCACCCGCTCTTCGGTGACGACGCCGTGATGCAGCCAGTTCGCCAGCATCTGCGAGCTGATCCGGCAGGTGGCGCGGTCCTCCATCTGGCCGACATCGTTGATGTCCGGCACCTTGGAGCAGCCGACGCCCTGATCGACCCACCGCACGACATAGCCGAGAATGCCCTGCGCGTTGTTCAGGATCTCGGAATCGATCTCGTCATCGGGATAGAGATTCGACGGCGCAAGCGGGATTTCCAACAGCTCATTCAGCGTCCGGCGCGGCGCCTTTTTCAGGATTTCGTCCTGCCGGTCCTTCACATTGACCTGGTGGTAATGGGTGGCATGCAAGGTCGCCGCAGTGGGCGACGGAACCCAGGCGCAGTTCGCGCCGGATTTCGGATGGCCGATCTTGGCGTCCAGCATGGCTTCCATCCGGTCGGGCATGGCCCACATGCCCTTGCCGATCTGACCCTTGCCCTGAAAGCCGCAGGCTAGCGCGATATCGACATTCCGATCCTCATAGGCCTGAAGCCAGGTCTCGTCTTTCATCTGCGCCTTGCGCTTCATCACACCCGCTTCCATCGAGGTATGGATCTCGTCGCCGGTGCGGTCGAGGAAGCCGGTGTTGACGAAAGCCACGCGATGCCGTCCGGCGCGGATGCATTCCTTGAGATTGGCCGAGGTGCGACGCTCCTCATCCATGATGCCGAGCTTGACGGTGTATTGCGGCAGTCCGAGGATTTCTTCGACGGTCCCGAAGATTTCGTCGGTCAGCGCGACCTCGTCGGGGCCGTGCATCTTGGGCTTCACCACATAGACCGAGCTGGCCGAGTTCAGCTGCTTGCCCTTCAGATCGTGCACCGCCGCCGTCACCGTATACAGCGCGTCCAGCAGACCTTCGGGAATTTCCTTCCCCTCCGCAGTCAGCACGGCGGGATTGGTCATCAGATGGCCGACATTGCGCACGAACATCAATGCGCGCCCCTTCAGCCTGGCCGCCTGCCCGTCCGGGGTGGTATAGTCGATGTCATCGGCCAGGCGGCGCGTCATCTGCTTGCCGCCCTTTTCGAAGGTCTCTTCCAGCTCGCCGTTCATCAGCCCCAGCCAGTTGCCATAGGCCAGCACCTTGTCGGTCGCATCGACGGCGGCAACAGAATCTTCGCAATCCATGATCGCCGACAGCGCGGATTCCAGACGCAGATCCGCGACCCCCGCCTTGTCGGAAGCGCCGATCTGGTCATCACGGTCAATGTCGATGATAATATGCAGGCCGTTATTCACCAGCACGATGCCCTCGGGCACGTCAGCGGCGCCGATATACCCCGCAAACCCCGCCGCATCCGACAGCCCGACCTCACCGCCATCAGTGGTCGCCACGAGCTGGCCGTCCTTGACCGCATAGGCGGTCACATCGCTGTGGCTTGCCCCGTCGAGCGGCACGGACCGGTCAAGAAAATCCTTGGCCCAGGCGATGACCTTCGCCCCGCGATCTGCGTCATAGCCCTGGCCTTCGGGCAGGCTGCCAAGAGCATCAGAGCCATAAAGCGCATCGTAAAGGCTGCCCCACCGCGCATTCGCGGCGTTCAGCGCAAAACGCGCATTCATCACCGGCACGACGAGTTGCGGACCGGAGACCTTGGCGATCTCGGGATCGACATTCGCGGTCTCGATCTCGAAATCAGGGCCTTCCTTCACAAGATAGCCGATCTGGTCGAGGAAATCGCGATACTCTGCCTCGTCCATGGGATTGCTGCGATGCGCCACATGCCAGCGGTCGAGCGCATCCTGAAGCTCTTCGCGCTTGGCGAGCGCGTCGGCATTGCGGCCCGCATAGCGTTTGACCAGATCAGCCAGCCCGGCCCAGAAATCATCGGCAGACACATTCGTGCCCGGCAGCAGCCTGTTCTCGGTGAAGTCCACCAGCTCATCGGCGACCTGGAGCCCTGCCTTCTGATCGTATCCCATTTTCGATGTTCCTCGCTGTCACGCGCGGGGGTCAAGCAGACCGCCGCCTTCTTTCCCGAAGTGAGGGGGACCCTGCCCCGCAAATTTATCAGGACCAATTGACAGCTTTGGGCGGAATGGGCAAGCCGGTGCCGCCCCGAACGGAACGGCACCGGCCCCTGTTTTCCCTTCAGATGACGATCAGTGACCGCCGTCCGACTGCATCGCGGCTTCGCGCAGATCCTCATCTGAAAGCGGCTCGGCACCGTTGAAGATCATGTTCAGAAGCAGCGCCGTGATCGAGGCCAGCAGGATACCCGAGTCGATCAGCGGGTGGATTGCATGCGGCAGATGCATCAGGAAGTCGGGCGCTATCAGCGGGATCATCCCCATGCCCAGCGACACCGCGACGATAAAGGCGTTCGACCTGTTCTCCTTGAAATCGACCGCGGTCAGGATGCGGATGCCGGTGGCGGCAACCATCCCGAACATGACCAGACCGGCCCCGCCCAGAACGACCGTGGGCAGTGCCTCGACAAGAGCGCCCATCTTCGGAACCAGCCCGAGGATAATCATGATGATCCCTCCGGCAACGCAGACGAAGCGCGAGCGCACTCCGGTGACGCCGACCAGACCCACATTCTGGCTGAACGAGGTATAAGGGAAGGTGTTGAACAGCCCGCCGATGAAGGTGCCAAGCCCGTCCGTGCGCAGACCGGCCGCCAGCTGTTGCTGGGTCGGGCGTCGATTGCACATCTCGCCGAGGGCAAGGAACATGCCGAGAGACTCGATCATCACCACGATCATCACCAGAGTCATGGTCAGGATCATGATCGGATCGAAGATGGGCATCCCGAAATGCAGCGGCGTAATCAGCGCGAACCAGCCCGCCGTGTCGACGCGGTCGAAATGCATCAGGCCGAACATCGCGGCAATGATCGCGCCCACGATGATCCCGATCAGAACCGCGATATTCGCAAAGAAGCCGCGCGCATATTTCATGACCAGGATGATTGCCCCCAGCACGACAGCCGCGATCAGAAAATTCTGAGGCGCGGCATAGGCGGGATTGTCGACCGTCGGCGCCAGCACGAGCCCTTCGGGACGGGCCGGCACGCCGTTCAGGCTGGATACCGTGTCCAGCCAGCCCTGCGCTTCGGGATTGACCAGGCGGGGTGCCGTCGGTCCGACCGGCAAGCCGAAGATCCAGTTGATCCCGATCCGCATCAGGCTGACACCGATCACCAGAATGATCGAGCCTGTCACGATGGGCGGGAAAAAGCGGATCAGCTTGGACATTAGCGGCGCGATCAGCATCGAGATGACACCCGCCGCCATGATCGCCCCGAAAAGCATCCGAGCGCCCTCGGTTCCGGGATTGGCTAACGCGATGGACACCATCGGACCCACTGAAGCGAAGGTCACACCCATCATGACCGGCAGTTTGACGCCGAAATAGGGTGTTACCCCATACGACTGAATAATGGTCACAACCCCGCAGACGAACAGATCCGCAGAAATAAGAAACGCAACTTCTTCGGGTTGCAGGCCAAGCGCGCGGCCCACGATCAGCGGGACGGCGATCGCCCCCGCATACATCACCAGCACATGCTGCAACCCGAGGGTAAACAGCTTTGGCGCCGGCAGAACTTCATCAACTGTATTGACCATCATATCTGATGCCATGTCGGACTCCCTGTCTGAAATATCGGCTTTCTTGTTTTTGGGCGGACCCCTCTGTTCCGCCGTCTCGCTCCCTGTTGCCCGCGACTATCGCGGACCCTCTCCCTCCGCGTGTGCGGCCCCTCCGACCGCAACCCGCCTCTGGTCTCTCACCTTACCGCGAGCGCGCAGGCAATTCTTCGAATTCCCGACAACGCGGCCAGGCCGCATTTTCAAATTTTAGTATTATGAAGCAGTCACTTAAGAGGCGACCAGATTTGCTGCACTTTCTTGACGTTCACGAAACTGCTTCGTAATTGTCATGATCGGCAAGGAAACCGGTTCAACGCGAAAGTGCCATATGCCGATTCACATCCTTGTAGAGCAAATAGCGGAACGGCCCCGGACCGCCGGCATAGCAAGCCTGAGGGCAGAAGGCGCGCAGCCACATGAAGTCACCGGCCTCGACCTCGACCCAATCCTGATTCAGCCGATAGACCGCCTTGCCCTCAAGCACATAGAGCCCATGCTCCATCACATGGGTTTCGGCGAAGGGGATCACTCCGCCCGGCTGGAAGGTCACGATATTCACATGCATGTCGTGACGCAGATCGGAGGGCTCGACAAAGCGCGTCGTGGCCCAGGCGTTATTCGTGTCCGGCATCGGGATCGGGTCGTGATCGCGCTCATTCGTGATGAATGCTTCAGGGGCATCCAGCCCGTCCAGTGCCTGATACGCCTTGCGGACCCAGTGAAACCGCACCGGGGCGCTGCCGGTATTGCGGATCGTCCAGTCGCTGCCCGGAGGCAGATAGGCATAGCCGCCCGTCTCCATTTCATGAGCGGTGCCGTCGAGCGTCAGCGTCATCGCACCTTCGACGACAAAGATCACCGCCTGCGCCGCCGGGTCGGTCTCGGGGCGATCACTGCCCCCGCCGGGCTGAACCTCTGCGATATACTGCGAAAAGGTCTCTGCGAAGCCCGAGAGAGGACGGGCGATGACCCAGAACCGCGCATCCTCCCAGAATGGCAGCAGCGAGGTGACGATATCGCTGAACGTGCCCTTCGGGATCACCGCATAAGCCTCGGTGAACATGGCGCGGTCGGTCAGAAGCTGCGTCTGCGGCGGCAAGCCTCCGATCGGGGCGTAATAGCTTCTGTCGGTCATGGCTTTCTCCTGCTGTTCGCGGATCATGAAACAGCCGGGTCTCCGCTTTGCCAAGGTTTTTGGCGGCGCGCGCAGCCTGAAGCATTCATCGGAAGAATTTGACAATCGCGCGGGTCTTGCAGGGCTAGGGTGACCAATACAGCGCGATCACGCACTTCTATTGCGTGGCAAGAGCCGAATGGTTGAGGATTGCCTCTGCCGCGAGCGCCGCACCCTCTGCGTTGAAATGCGCATCCGCCGCATAAAGCGTCTTTGGCGCGCCCTGTTCCTTGAAGACCGGAGTCAGATCGATCACGTCGATCCCGGCACTCTCGGCAGCGTCCTTGACCATGTTGCGCAACGGGTTTTGCACGAAGCCATGCGGGAATACGCCGCCAAACCGGTCGAGCGAAGGAATATAGACCACCACGACACGCCCGCCCCATTCGGCGGAAACATCGCGGGCGCGGACCAGAAGCTGCTCATAGGCGGGGTTCGGCTCCATCGCTTTCGGGTAATGCAGTCCGAGAATATTCGCCGTGTTCTGAAGCGCAAAGAAATTGCGCAGGAAGGCCCGCCCCTCGAAGAAGCTGCCGACCGAGGCGGCGCTGCCCTCCCACCAGCCTGCAATGATCTCGGCGGCGCTGTCGCGATGAGAGTCGGACCACTCGACCGCCCCGAAATCCGCGTAAGGTTCTAGCGCATCGTCAAGCCAGACCAGATTCACTTCTTTCCTGAGATTTTCCCAGTCATTGCCCTCGAAAAACGCCATCAGCGTCACTCTTGGCCGAAATTCGGGCCCATAGCGTCCAAGGACGGCCAGTTCGAACAGCGGCCCCGAGCCACGGCTGGCGGTGTTGACCAAAGACCTTCCCTCGCCGCGTAGCTGATCCACGAAATGTTCACCATCGGGCAGGCAGATCCCTTCGGCGAAGCTGTCCCCGATCACCATCAGATCCACCGGCGCGGACGCCGCCGGCCCCGGGTTGCGGAACCCATAACTGTCCGAATGCGACGTGACCGGACGCCCCGCATCGCTGCACAGCATCATCTCGACATCAGGCATCCCGGCCAGGATCGCGTCGTCAAGAGTCTGGGCCTGCCGCTTGATGTTCATCGCCTTCAGCGTATAGGCAGGCGGCATATAACCTCGATAGGGTTCCAGAGACACATCGGTATCCACCACCCCTGCCACACCCACCTGCTGCGGCAGCAGCTTGACGCTGATATAGGCCTCGAACGCAAATAGCGCGGCGAGCACCGCGCTTGCCGTGACACCGACCATCAGCGCGGTCTCGTCCGACAGCCGGAATGCGCAAAACATCAGCAGCAGCGCAATCGCCAGCGGGCCGATCACATAGCGCAGCAAACGCGGCGTGTCCGAGGCATAGTCGCCGAAGTTCAGCAGCGCATAGACCACCGTCAGCAGGAAATAGGCTGCGGGCAGCAGGCACAGCACCACGGCAGCCTTCCGCAATCGTCGCGAGGTCGTCACTCGATCTCTCCCCAGAGATGTCCCGCCCGGCATCTGCCCGGCTCAGTCCAGTTCGTATTTCTCTTCGTAATTTTCGCGCAAGGCGGCATCCTGTGCCTCTTTCTCCAGCAGGCAGTCGCCGATCACCAGAAGCTCGATATCGGTGCCCATGAAGCAGCGAAACGCGTCGGTCGGGGTGCACACGATGGGCTCTCCCCTGACATTGAACGAGGTGTTCACGACCAGAGGACAGCCGGTCAGTTCCTTGAAACGGGAAATCAGCGCGTGATAGCGCGGGTTGGTCTTGCGATGCACGGTCTGTACCCGCGCCGAGTAATCGACGTGAGTCACCGCCGGAATCTCGGATCGCTTGACGTTCAGCTTGTCGATCCCGAAAAGCGCCTGTTCCTCGGCCGTCATCTGGCGGCGCAGACGCTCCTGCACATCGGCGACGATCAGCATATAGGGGCTGTCGCCGTCCAGCTCGAACCAGTCACCGACATCCTCCCGCAGCACCGAAGGGGCAAAGGGGCGGAAACTCTCGCGATATTTGACCTTGAGGTTCAGCAGCTTCTGCATCGTCTCCGAGCGGGGATCGCCAAGGATGGACCGGCCCCCAAGCGCACGCGGACCGAACTCCATCCGGCCCTGGAACCAGCCCACGGCCTTGCCATCGGCAAGTCCCTGCGCCGTGCGCGCAATCATCTCGTCTTCGTTCAGGGTCGAGAATACCGCGCCGGCCTCTGTCAGTTCACGCGCGATCTGTTCGCTTGAAAAGCTTGGGCCCAGATAGGCACCCTGCATCGCATCGCCTTCCACGACCTCGCGCGGTTTGCCCAGTTCCATATGCCACGCAGCCTGAGCCGCGCCGAGCGCGCCGCCCGCATCGCCCGCAGCAGGTTGAATCCAGAGATTGCGGAACGCCCCATCCCGCAGGATCTTGCCATTCGCCACGCAATTCAGCGCCACGCCTCCGGCCAGACAGAGCGAGTCGATCCCGTGCTCGGCCGCGAGATTGCGGGTGATGCGCAGCATGATCTCTTCGGTGACGGCCTGCACCGAGGCGGCAACATCCATATGGAACTGCGTCAGCTCCTCGCTTTCCGGCTTGCGGACCGGCTGGCCGAGCAGCTCTTCCATCGCCTTCGAGGTCATGGTCAGGCCGGAGGTATAGTTGAAATAGGTCTGATCGAGCCGAAACGATCCGTCCTCTTTCACATCGACCACCTTGTCGAGGATCAGATCCTTGAAGCGCGGCTCGCCATAGGGGGCCAGCCCCATCACCTTGTATTCGCCCGAATTGACCTTGAACCCGGTGTAATAGGTAAACGCCGAATAGAGTAGCCCCAGCGAATGCGGGAAATGAAGCTCCTTCACGATCTCCAGCGCGTTGCCGCGCCCGATTCCGACAGTCGTCGTCGCCCATTCGCCGACGCCGTCTATGGTCAGGACGACGGCATTTTCGAAGGGTGAGGGGAAGAAGGCGCTCGCCGCGTGGCTGATATGATGCTCGGCGAACATCAGCTTGTCATCGCTGAAGTTCTTGTCGAAATTCCGCAGCTCTTTCTTCAGCAGATCCTTCAGGAACAGCTTCTCGCGCAGCCAGACGGGCATGGCCATGCGGAACGAATTGAATCCGCGAGGCACCACCGCAAGATATGTCTCCAACAGCCGCTCGAATTTGAGAAACGGCTTGTCGTAGAAGGCGACGTGATCCACGGCGGACAGCGGGATGCCGCCCGCCTCCAGCACATAGCGGATCGCATTCGCCGGAAAACGCGGATCATGCTTGCGGCGCGTAAAGCGTTCCTCTTGCGCCGCCGCGACGATCTTCCCATCCACAAGCAGCGCCGCAGCGCTGTCGTGATACAGGGCCGAAATGCCAAGTATCGCGGTCACGGATCAGAACAGCGTATAGATGAAGGGCGCAACGGCAGATCCCTGGCTGAGAACGATCAGCGCGCCGAAGACACCAAGAATGATGAGAATGGGGAATAGCCAGAATTTCTTGCGCTCACGCAGAAATCCCCACAATTCGGAAATCAGTGACAATCGTGAACTCCTTACATTCGGCGCGGATCAGTATTGCAGCTTCATGGATTTCGGCGGGTCGTTCCGCCGGATCCAATAGCTTTGCGCATCAGGCTTCATTTCAAGAGCCAGAAGATCCTTGCCAGATACTCTTAACATCATCCCGATGGGGATGAACGCGACCAGGTAGACCAATGCCATGACGATGGGCGCCACGATGGCCCCAAGCAGAATCCCCAGCTTGAACCAGAGCTGATTCGGCACGCGCAGAAGATGGGGCGCCGCAAAGCTCAGAGCCAGAAAGACAGCGGCGATCGCCAGCACAATCCAACGCGGCGAGTCGCCGCCGAGCAGGGGCCACAGCCCGATCAATGCAAAGACAGCTGCGAAGACAAGGCCGAAACCCCGCTCCGAACCCATTTTGACATCAACGTTGGACTGGTGATCACTCATAACGATTCCATAACATGACACGCCATAAATATATCAAGGAAAAGGGAAATTAAAAATTAGTATAAATTGATAGTTCCGTGAATTGTGCCCAATCGCGCCGGATCGGCGGCGTCACGCCGACCTGCGGAACCTTGTCGCGGCGGCGTCCCGAAACCGGCTCAGACGCGGTAATAGCGGATCCCGGCAACGAACCCGTCCAAGCCCGCCACGCGCGCGAAGTGGTGCAGATCGCTCGTCTTGTTGATGAATCCGGCGCCGCGGAAGTTGAGCGATGTGTTACACAACACGCCTGTCCCGGTCCTGTCGCGAAACGCCTTCAGAAGCCGGTAGAGCATAGGGTGCTGATTCGGCGTCACCGTCTGGACCCGTGCCGAGCCATCGGCATGGCGGATCGATCCAAGCGCGGGATCGGTCACCTGATGCAGATACAGCATATGCGGCGAAGGCAGCGGTCCGTCGAAATGCCGCGCGGCATCTTCTGCCAGGCAGACCGGCGACACCGGGCAATCCAAAGGCCGGCCCTTGATGCGGTTAAGCCTCGCGCGCATCTGCGGATCGAAAGGCGCGGCGAGGATCGAACGGTTGCCCAGCGCGCGCGGTCCGATTTCGCAATTGCCCGAGGCCCACCCGATCACATCGCCCGCGACAAGCGAATCTGCAATAACATCGAAATTCAGCTCCGCCCCCTCCAGCCCCGGCACCCCTGCCACGTCATCCTGAAAGGGTTGACCCGCATAGACCGACCAGTCGAGCTTCGCGCGGCCCGTGAAATGCCGCATCGCATCGGCGGCGGTGCCGATGGCGCAGCCCGCATCTCCGGCGGCGGGTGATACGAAAATCCGCTCGCATATCCCCGCGTCCCGCCAGGCAGTGGTCCAGACGCAATTCAGCGCCCCCTCGCCACAGATCAGCAGCGGCAGACCGGGGTCCAGCAACCGCGCCGCGGTGTCCCGGAACCGGCGGAAGATCTCATCCGAAAGCTTCGCCGCAAAGTCGCGGAAACGTGGCGCGTCGTGGCCGATGCCGCGCAGGTCATTGTTCTGCGGCAGGCGTATCGTCCCTTCGGACAAAAGCGCCGCGATCAGCGCATCGGCCTCCGTGTCGGAGGCCCGAGGATCACCGCCAGACGCCACCCCCATCATGCGCCCGAAATCATCAGGGCCGGGAGGCTCTGTCATGTCGCTTCGTGAAGCGTCGGCATAGGCATAGGCGAGCGCAAAGCGATAGCAGGGATGTTCGATTGCCCGACCGAGATGCCGGATCTCAAGCCTTTCGTCGATGCGGTAGAAATCCCCGATGACATCGTCCCAGAGCAGTATGTTGCAGGGCTGCCCCTGCGCAAAAGGCGACATCGCATAGGCCGACCAGAGATGCGCCCGCTCATGGCTTGAGGAATAGAAATCCACCATCTGCCCGAAGAATCTCTTCTTCCCCACGCTCTGCGCTTGCGGGCCGATCCCGAAATACCCCGCACCGCTGGCCGAAGCATATTCCAGCCCGGTCCCCGCATTGCCGCTGAGCGCCAGCACGTCGGGCAGGTCGCTGAACCACTCTGCCCCGTCGATGAAGGTGTCCACAGTGGCCGAGGTGTTCTTGGGAAAGCTGTCCTTCTCGGCCTCGTAGGAAAACAGCAGAGCGCCGGATTCGGCATCGACCGCGGCAAGCGCACCGCCTTTCCCGGACTTGAAGGCAAGTATCTTCACAACATTCCTCGTCACACCCCGCCGCATGGCAGCGTTGTCACAAGTGTCGCACAGGAGGATACCTCTGGGAAGACTACGAAATTTCTGCGTTGCCGCGTCCCCCGCGAGACGCGAGGCACAGAACCAGGACTGAGTCAGATCGGCGCCTGCGATCAGGTTGCGCCGAGGATCAACCGGAGCGCGATCACGAACAGCAACGCCATGATGAGCCGGTCAAACAGCCTCACGCCGACCCGCCGGACCAGCACCGCCCCAAGCGGCATCCCGGCGAAAAGCGGGATGCAGGCGATCACGCTGATCGCGAGGATCTGCCAGCTCATCAACCCAACCCCGATCAGCGAGGGGAACTGAACCGCCGTCATCGCCGTGAACATCGCCGAGATGGTGGGTATGAAACGCTCTCGCGGCAGGCGGACGGCGTGCAGAAAGGTCACGGATATCGGGGCAGAGATCCCCGCCGCACCCTGCAAAAGCCCGGCCGCCAAACCGGCAGGCGCCGCCAGCATCCGCGCAAGCCCATAGCGCAGCGACCAGTCGGGCTTCAAAAGGCGGAAGCCGACATAGAACAGCGCCAGGCTGCCAACGACGATCGACAACAGATCAGCCGGAAGGGCCGCCAAAAGCAGCGTGCCGAAAAAGGCTCCGACGGCGCCAGAGATCACCAGCCGCCAGACAAAACCGCGATCCTCGATATTCTGCCGGTATTGCCAGGCCTGCCAGATATTCGATGCGAGCGCCGGAAGCACGAACAGCGCCACGGCGTGATGGACGCCGAAATAGATCGAGGTGATCGGCACGACGATGACCGGCGTGCCCGCGCCGATCGCGCCTTTCAGGATACCGCCCATCAGGAAGGCGATCATGGCCACCGCCAGCGATTCGATCATCATACCCCTCTGCGCTGCGCTAGCCGAGCAGCCGCACCAGCATCAGCGAGATGCCAGGCACCATCACCAGCACCGCGATCCGGATAAAGTCGCTGATGAGGAAGGGCAAGACGCCCCGGAAACTTTCCATCATCGGCACATCCCGCGCCATGCCGTTGATGACAAAGACATTCATGCCGACCGGAGGCGTGATCAGCCCGACCTCGACCACCACCACGGCGAGGATTCCGAACCAGATCAGCGTCTCTTCGCGCGTCATGCCGAAGTCCAGACCGGCGATGATCGGGTAGAAGATCGGAATGGTCAGCAGCAGCATGGACATCGAATCCATGACGCAGCCCATCAGCATATAGAGCAGCAGGATCGCCAGCAGGACCAGCATCGGAGAAAGCCCGCTCTCGACAATGGCATTCGCGGCCAGCATCGGGGTCTGGGTGGCCGAAAGAAAGGCGTTGAACATCTCGGCGCCGAGCAGGATCAGAAAGATCATGGCGGTGGTCCTGGCCGTGCCCTGCAGGCAGTCCATCAGCCCGTTCAGCCGCAGCCCGCCATGCAGCACCGCCAGAACGAAGGTCCCGAAAGCGCCGATCGCGGCGGCCTCTGTCGGGGTGAACCAGCCGCGATACATGCCGACGATGACCAAAAGGAAGATCAGCCCGATGGACCAAGTCTCGCGGATCGCGCCCAGCTTTTCGGCCCGGCTGGCCGGCTCGGCGGCGGGGCCGGCCTGTGGGTTGCGGCGGACGAACCAGGCGATTGCCAGCATGTAACCCAAGGCCGCCAGAACCCCCGGGACCATCGCGGCGACGAACATCTTGCCGATATTCTGCTCGGTCATCAGCGCATAGAGCACGAGGATCACCGAGGGCGGGATCAGGATACCAAGCGTGCCCCCCGCCGCGACCGAGCCGGTCGACAGCGCCCCTGAATAACCATAGCGCCGCATCTCGGGGAGCGCGACCTGCCCCATCGTCGCGGCCGTGGCCAGAGACGAGCCGCAGATCGCCCCGAACGCCGCGCTGCCGCCGATGGTCGCCATCGCCAGTCCCCCCCTGCGCTGCCCCAGAAAGGCGGCGGCCGCGCGATACAGCGCGCGGCTCATCCCGGCATGGGTGGCGAACTCGCCCATCAGCACGAAAAGCGGGATCACTGAAAGTGAATAGCTCGAGAACTGGTAGAATGTGTTGGTCTTGAGATAGGCCAGCATCGGAACCGTGCCATTGACCAGCCAATAGCCGCCGATCCCGGTGGTCAGCATTGCCACAGCGATTGGTACACGCACCGCCATCAGCGCGAGCAGCACCGCAAACCCCGTCAGCCCGGCGGCAATGCCGCTCATGCCCGCGCCGCCTTGAGATGGCCGATCATCGTATAGAAGGTGGTCACGATCAGCAGCAGAAAGGCCGGGACCATCAAGGCCGCACTCGGCCAGACCGGGAGCCGCAGCACCATGGTCTGCTCGTTATAGCCGTAAAGCTCGGTGACGCCGTGATACATCCGCCAGATCAGCAGGATACCGATCAGCAGATACAGCAGGTCTCCGAACGCCTCGAGAAGATGGTTGGTCCGCGCCCCGGCACGGCTGGTGAAGAAATCCACCAGAACATTGCCGCGCGAGACCTGACACCAGGGCAGGAAACAGGCGATCACCACCGCCGATCCCAGCTCGACCATCTCGAAATCGCCGGGGATGGGGGCGCCGGCGACCGTGCGCAGCGTCACGCTGATGACTGTCATCAGCATCGCCGCCATCAGCACCAGCCCGCCGATCCCGGCCACGATCCGGCACAGCATCACCAGCCATGCCGGCAATGACACGTCAAGCGGCGTTTCGGTGACCTCTTCGCTCATGGCGCCCCCGGGCTTTCTGCGTCCGGCGCGGCTTATTCGGCCCGCGCCTCCTCCATCATCGCGCGCGCATCGTCGAGCATCGCCTGCCCGTCGAGACCTGCTTCGGTCATCGACTCGACCCAAGCGTCGATCGCGGGCTGACCTGCCTCGGCCCATTCCGCGACCTGATCCTCGGGGATGACATGAACCGTGCCGCCTGCATCGATGGCCTGCTGACGCTCTTCCGCCTCGGCGGCGTCAAAGGCCTTTCCGGCCAGCGGGGCAAGCGCGGCGCCGGAATTATCGTCGATCACCTGTTTCAGATCTTCGGGCAGACCGTCATATTTCGCCTTGTTCATCACCAGGGCAAAGACCGAGGTGGCCATGCCGCCATTTTCCTGGCCGAATTCCGTATGTTCCTTCGCGATCTCTTCCAGACGCAACGAGCCGGACACCTCCCAGGGCAGCACCGCGCTGTCGATCACGCCGGTGGACAGCGCCTGTGGCAGCTCCGGCACCGGCATCCCGACCGGTGTCGCGCCAAGCGTCTGCAACAGATCCGTCATCACCCGAGACGGCGTGCGCACCTTCAGCCCGCCCAGATCCGCCAGTTCCTGCACCGGGTCGCCCTTGATGTGGATCTTGTAGGCGGCAGGGGCATGGATCAGCAGCGGATGCACCTCTTCCAGCTCGTCAGCGAGATATTTCTCCTGGTATTGCTGAAGCGCCATGGTGGTTTCCAGCGCGGTTCCGGCGATAAAGGGCAGCTCGAACACCTCGGCCTTGGGGAAGCGTCCGGGCGTATAGCCCAGCACCGTCCAGACGATGTCGACGACGCCGTCACGGGCCTGATCGAAAAGCTGCGGCGGCTTGCCGCCCAACTGCATCGACGGGTAGATCTGCACGTCGATCCGGTCGCCGGACTGCTCCTCGACGGTCTTTTCCCACTGGTTCAGCACGCCGGCCTGGATCGGCGCATCGGCGGACAGGAAGTGATGCACGCGCAGCGTCACCTCCTGCGCGAAAGCTGGGGCGCTCAGCGCGCAGAGCGCCACTGTCGAAATAAGCAGATGTTTCATGTCTGGTCGTCCTCCCTTGGTGATTGCGGCTGCCGCGCAATCTCGGCAGCTTGACCGATATTGACCTCTGGCGCCAGAAGACTGGCCCAGTCGTGATCGGGCCTGACGCGGCTCAGCGCGGCGGCGAGCGTCAGATCGGGCGAGGCCTCCACTTCGCGCAGCGCCTGGGCGACGATGGTCAGCGCCTCTGCCCGCGGCATTTCGCGGCAGAGGATAAACCCGGCGGTTTCCGACATCATCACGCCGCGATCGGCCGCAAAGCCTTGTGCGATGCGGTCTTCGTCGGCGCGCAGTGTCGCCGCCAGATCGAGCGCAATGCGCAGTGAGGCAGCAGCCCGTTCCAGCATGGCCGGAAATACGGACCATTCAATTCCCAGCGCCGAGCCGTCGCGCTCGTTTGCATGGACCATCGCCTGGTGCAGCGTCCCCAGATCACCCGCGTTCAACCTCGCCAGCGTCACCAGCGTCTCGGCCGCGACCGGATTCGATTTCTGCGGCATGGTCGACGACGCCCCGCCGGTTCCGGCGCTGAGCTGCGCCAGCTCGGATTGAGACAGCAGCACCAGATCGACGCCGACCTTGCCGAGCGCGCCGGTCAACATGGCCAGCCAGCCGGCCAGCTCGGCAATATTGTCCCGGCTCGAATGCCACGGCATCTCGGTCACACCGATGCCCAGCCGGTCCGCCATGTCCTGCCGCAGCCTGTCCACCTGAGGCCCAAGCGCCGCCGCGCTGCCCGCCGCACCGAAAAGCGACAGCACCAGCAAGCGCGGCAAAAGCTGCTCGAGCCGCTCGGACTGACGCTGCAACGGCGCCGCCCAGATGGCGATCTTGGCGCCGAGCGTCGTCGGCGCGGCGGTCTGGAACCTCGTATGCGCCGGGATCGGTAGATCGGCATACTTGGCGGCTTTTTCACTCAGCAAGGCAATCAGCCGGGAAAGCCGGTCCCGCAGAAGCGCTGTTGCCTCCGTCAGTTGCAGCACCAGACCGGTATCGACGATGTCCTGAGAAGTCGCGCCGAAATGCACCCATGCGGCGTGAACCCCGACCGCTTCCTTCAGCGCGGCGATCACCGGCTGCGCGGCGATCCCGGCGCGCGCGACACCGGGACCGAGCGCCACCGGATCGGGGCGCAGCGACCCCGCCGCCGCGGCTATCGCACTGGCCGCATCCTCGGGGATGATCCCGAGCCGCGCTTGCGCCTGCGCCAGCGCCGCTTCGGCGCGCAGCATTGCAGCGATGGCGGCGCGATCCTCCAGCAACGCGCCCATTTCGGCATCGCCGAAGAGCGGCTGAAACATCGCCGTCACCATCACGTCGCCCTGAGCCCAAGCAGAGCGCGCGCCTGCGCCGGGGTGGCGACCGGACGGCCATGTCTCTCGCACAGCTCCGCCGCGCGGCGGACCAAAGCGGCGTTGGACGGCGCCAGCCTGTCGCGGTCGATGCGGACATTATCCTCGAGCCCGGTCCGCGCATGACCGCCGGAAGAGATCGCCCAGTCATTCACCACGATCTGGTTCGGCCCGATCCCGGCCGCACACCACGGCACATCCTCGCCAAAAAGCCGCTTGACCGTGCGGACATAGAAATCGAACACCTCTCGATCGACCGGCATGGCATTCTTTACCCCCATGACGAACTGAACATAGGGCGTGCCCGCCAGCCTGCCGTCATCGGCCATCTTCTTCGCCTGAAAGATATGCGACAGGTCGAACGCCTCGATCTCGGGCTTGATGTCGTATTGCAGCATCTCGGCGGCGAGCCAGTCCACCAGATCCGGCGCATTCTCATAGACCCGCGTCGGAAAATTATTCGACCCGACCGACAGCGAGGCCATGTCCGGCCTGAGCGGCAGCATGCCGCCGCGCTCTCGCCCCGAGCCGGATCGCCCGCCGGTCGAAAGCTGGACGATCATGCCCGGGCAATGCGTCTCGATCCCGTCCTTCAGCGCCGCGAACCGGTCGGGATCGCTGGTCGGCTTGCCGTCATCGTCGCGCACATGGCAATGCGCGATGCTGGCCCCGGCCTCGAAGGCCTCTTGGGTGGATTCGACCTGTTCGGCTACCGTGACCGGGACGGCGGGATTGTTTTCCTTGGTGGGAAGCGAGCCGGTGATGGCGACGCAGATGATACATGGTTTGTTGTCAGACATCGAAGAACACCGTTTCCTTGTCGCCCTGAAGCCGGATCGTGAAGCGATAGACCGGCACGCCGTCCCGGTCGCCGTCGCGCGCAGCGATCAGAGTCTCGCGCCGATGCTCCGAATCGATGAGGTCGAGCACCGGGTCCTGGGCATTGGCCTCGGCCTCGTCGTCGAAATAGAGCCGCGTATTGAGCCCGATATTGATGCCCCGCGCGACGATCCACAGATTGATATGAGGGGCCATCGGCGGAGAGCTTTCCATCCGGCCCTGCCACGCGGGATCGGTCTTGCTCAGGCGCCCGGACACGCCGGACTGCATGCGCCTTCGCGACCTGACCCGGCCCGGTTTCACCGTGTCGAACCCCCAGACGCCTGTCTCGAAATCGGTGATGACCCGGCCCCAGCCACGAAAACCCGGCTCGACCTCGCCGCCGCCCTCGGGATGCGCATAGATCCCCTCCGCATTGGCCTGCCACGCCTCCAGCAGAACATCCTTCACCGGGCTTCCCATCCCGTCCAGAACCAGCCCCTCGACGCGGATCTTCTGCCCCTTCGGCTCTGGCCCGGCAATGTCCCAGCCCAGCTCTTCGCGATAGATGTCGAACCCCGCCGCACCCGGAGCCAGCCCGATATGAACATAGGGCCCCGCCGTCTGCGAGGCGGTTTCCTTCAGATATTCCGGTCCGCGCTTCATGTCAGTTCCCCTCCAGCCGGTTCTCGAACAGGGTCGAGCGGCGGCCGCGCAGCACAATGTCGAAGCGATAGGCGATGCTGTCCAGCGGAACTGTCGTATTCATGTCGAGCCTGGCGATCAGCTGGTCGATCGCCTCGGGATCGGGAATCGTGGCCACGATCGGGCATAGCGGGATGAGCGGATCGCCCTCGAAGTAAAGCTGCGTGATAAGCCTCTGGCTGAAGCTGGAGCCAAAGACAGAGACATGGATATGCGCCGGCCGCCAGCTATTGACGAAATTGCGCCACGGATAGGCGCCCGGCTTGATGGTCCGGAACACGTAGTAGCCGTTCTCATCCGTCAATGTCCGTCCGCATCCGCCGAAATTCGGATCGAGCGCGCCCAGATAGCCGTCCTTCTTGTGCCGATAGCGCCCCGAGGCATTCGCCTGCCAGATCTCGACCAGCGTGTTGGGAACCGGACGCGCATTTTCGTCCAGAACACGGCCATGCAGAATGATGCGTTCTCCGACCGGATCGGCATCCTTGGCGTAGTTCTTGATAAGATCGTTGTCGATCGGGTCGATATCGTCGTGGCCGAAAACCGGCCCGGTGATCTCGGACAGGGATTGCTGAAGCGCGATCAGACCGTGTCGGGGAGAGCGCGCCACCGAGGTCTTGTAGTCCGGCGTCAGCGCCGGCGGATGGCGGCGGCGGTCGCGCTGATAATACTCGGCGGGGGTCATGCACTCTCCTCCATCTCCGCATAGGTCTGCTTGGCCAGCTTCAATGCGTGATTGGCGCGCGGCACCCCGGCATAGATCGCGACATGCTGGAACGCCTCGAGCACGTCGCGCTTCGTCGCTCCGGTGCGGGCGGTGGCGCGGATATGCATTGGGATTTCGTCGAAATTCCCCGTCGCCGCCAACAGCGCCAGTGTCAGCATCGAGCGTTCTCGGCGCGAGATCCCGTCGCTCGCCCAGACCGTCCCCCAGGCCGAGGCAGTGATCAGATCCTGAAACGGTTGGTCGAACTCTGTCTTGGTCGCCTCGGCACGGTCGACATGGGCATCGCCCAGCACCTCGCGGCGCACGCGCATTCCTGTGTCATGATGATCAGACATGGCCGATCTCCCTCAGAAAGGCAGTAAGAACAGACGCATAATCCTGCGCAGCCTCGACGCAAGGCAGATGCCCCACCCCGGCGAGTTCGGCATAGCGCGCGCCGGGGATCATCTCGCCCGTGGCCTTGACCAGTTCAGGCGGGGTCGAGCCGTCCAGGCTGCCCGCGATCATCTGGACCGGCAGCGAAAGCGCGCGGGCGTCCTCTCGCAGATCCGCCTCGGCGATCGCTTGGCAGCAGGCGATGTAACCCTCGACGGGCTGCCGCTCCAGCATAAGCTGCCACAGCGCCAGTTCGGGCGAGGCGCGGAAATCGGGCGAGAACCACCGTTCCATCGTCTGCGCGGACACGGCGCGCAGCCCGCCATCCCGGATCGCGCCGATCCGCTCGGCCCACATCGCATCGGTGCCGATCTTCGCGGCGCTGTTCGAAATCACCAGCCCGCGCAACAGATCCGGCCGGCGTGCTGCCAGAGCCTGCCCGATCAGCCCCCCGATGGACAGGCCGACAAATACCACATCGCGCAGTCCTAACGCGTCAATCAGCGCCGCCGCATCATCCGCCAGGTCGCCGATGCCCCACGCTCCGCCCGGAGACGCGCTCAGCCCGTGGCCGCGCTTGTCATAGCGGACCAGCCGCAGCCCTCCCGGCAAATGCGAAACAAGCGCATCCCAGAGCCGCAGATCGGTCCCCAGAGAATTTGCGAACACCAGAGCCGCGCCGTCTTGCGGTCCCTGATCGGCATAATGCAGCCCGATCCCGTTTGCGTCGATCATCTTCATCAATATGGCAGCCCCACGTAGTTTTCGGCGAATGCACGCTGTTGCGCCTCGTTATCGCGCAGAAAGGCGAGCTCGGCCCGCTGCATCTTCAGATCGAAACGGCTCTGATCGGGATAGCGGTGCAGCAGCCCGCTGAACCACCAGCTGAACCTCTCAGCCTTCCAGACCCGCAGTAGCGCGCGCTCGGAATAGCGGTCGATGCCTTCGCCATCCTTATCCTGATAATACTGGACGAGAGCTTGATAAAGATAATGCACATCGCTCGCCGCCGTGTTCAGCCCCTTCGCGCCGGTGGGCGGCACGATATGCGCTGCGTCGCCGCACAGGAACAGCCGCCCCCACCGCATCGGTTCGGTCACGAAGCTGCGCAGCGGAGCAATGGATTTTTCTATGGTCGGACCGGTTTCCAGCCGCTCGGCCGTCTCTTCCGGGATCCGGCGCCTGAGTTCCTGCCAGAAGGCCTTGTCGGTCCAGTCTTCGGGGTGATCCGACAGCGCGCACTGAATATAATAGCGGGAAAGCTGCGCATTCCGCATCGAGCACAGCGCAAAGCCTCGCTCGGAATTGGCATAGATCAGCTCGTGATGGACGGGCGGCGTCTCGGACAGAACGCCCAGCCAGCCGAAAGGGTAAGTCTTCTCATATTCGCGGCGAACTTCCAGCGGAATCGACTGGCGGCTGACGCCGTGAAACCCGTCGCAGCCGGCGATGAATTCACAGTCGATGCGCCTGCTTTCGTCGTGCTGGTCGAAAGTCACATAAGGCGCGTCGCCGTCGGCGTCATGGATCACGACGTGATCCACCTCGAACTCGGTCAGCGCCCCTGCCGCGTCGCGCGCGTCATAGAGATCGCGGGTGACCTCTGTCTGGCCGTAGACGATCACCGGAGTGCCGGTCAGCTTTCTGAAATCGATATGAAACATCTCGCCGTCACAGGCGATCTCGGTTCCGTCATGGACAAAGCCCTCGCGATGCAGACGGTCGGCCACCCCGGCCTCTTCCAGCAGCCGGACCAGCCCGGTTTCCAGCACCCCGGCACGGATACGGCCCAGAACATAGTCGCGGGTCTTCCGTTCCAGGATCACCGCCTCGATGCCCTGCCGATGCAAAAGCTGACCGAGCAGCAATCCCGACGGTCCGCCACCGATGATGACGACCTGTGTGCGCATGGCATCCCCTCCTGTGTATGAGGATTGCACAACTCGGTCGCCACGAGAAACGAGTTCTGCGCGCGACGCAATGCCCGATGGGCGAGAGTCAGATCGCGTCCGGCTGACGTGACGGATGCGCCTCGGCAAATTCCGGCAGCGCCTCGCAAACGGCGCGTATCCGGTTCAGCCGGGGGAAAGCGGCACTGTCCAGCCCGAACCGGTCGGCCGAGAACATCTGCGGCACCAGAAATATATCGGCCAGACCGGGCTGCTCGCCAAAGACGAAATTTCCGCCATGATCCTGCGCGGACGCGATCGCCTCACAAGCTTTCAGCCCCTCTCCGATCCAGTGTTGACACCAGCCATCGACGCCCTGCTGTTCCTGCCCGTGATGCGCCTTGATGTATTTCAGCACACGCAGATTTTGCAGCGGATGGATGTCACAAGCGATGATCTGGGCGAAGGCGCGCATATGGGCCCGCGCCACCGGATCCGCAGGCAGCAGCGCGGTGCCGTCATGGGTTTCGTCCAACCACTCGATGATGGCCAGCGACTGCGCGATCTTGGCCGCGCCGGTGTCGAGCACCGGCACCAGCCCTTGCGGGTTCATCCGGCGAAAGCCTTCATCCGCTTGCGCGCCCTCGCGCAGATTGACGGGGACGAATTCGGGCTGCACCCCTTTCAGATTGAACGCGATCCGGCAGCGATAGGCTGCGGATGAGCGGAAATAGCCGTAGAACTTCATGGCCGTGAATCTCCCTTCTGCATCATGACCGGCGGCGCGGCGGTCCCTCGTGCGCAGCTATAGCGCAGATGCACCATGATGAGAGCGGCCAATTTCGCCCGGACCGAGAGAAGCGCGGTTTCGCCGTCTTGGAATTTGCAACCCGGTGTTCGCCGCGCCGCGCGTTGACGCCGGGCCACGCGGCACCCATCGTTCAGAACAAGCCCCGCCGAAGGGGCAGGCGATCTTGGCGCGACGCGTCGGGGCAGACGCCGACACATCACAAGGCCAGAGGCTGACATGACCAGCGGAATACACCACGTCACTGCCATTACACGCAATGTGCAGAGGAATGTCGATTTCTATGCCGGGTTTCTCGGGCTGCGTCTGGTGAAACAGACCGGCGGCTTCGAGGATGCCGAGCAGCTTCACCTCATCTATGGCGACCAGGCGGGCAGTCCCGGGAGCCTGGTGACATTCCTGGTATGGGAATCGGGCGCACCCGGACGCACCGGGCTGGGACAGGTCAGCGAGGTTTCCTTCGCGGTGCCGCCCGATGCGATCGGCGACTGGATGCAGCGCGCCATGAGCGCGCAGGTGCCGTTTGACGGCCCCTCGCGCGAGTTTGGCGAAACGGTGCTGCGGCTGAAGGATCCGGACGGTCTGATCGTCAAGTTGGTGGGCACCGACATGCCGGCGGCGGCCGCCTTGGCTGACCCGCTCGCGCCGCGGCGTATTCGCGGCGTCACCATCCTCACCGATCAGCCCGAGGCAACGGGCAGCTTCGCCCGGCTTTTCGGCTATCGGCCCGAGCGCAGCGAGGGGAACACACAGCGCATGGCATCGGACACCGACATCCTCGATATCCGGGACGCGCGCGGGTATTTTCCCGGCATTCCCGGCGCGTCGATCTTTGATCATGTTGCCTTCCGCGCTGAGAATGCCGAGGCGGTGCGCCGGATGCGGCTGGAACTGCGCGACGCAGAGGGGATCACGAATGTCCACGACCGGAAATACTTCCTGTCGCTTTACGTTCGCGAGCCCGCCGGGACGCTGTTCGAATACGCGACGGACGGTCCCGGCATGACCGTTGACGAACCGCTCGAAAGCCTCGGTGAGACGCTGATGGTGCCGCCGCAGGATGCCTCTCGCGCGGCCGATCTGGCCGTGATGCTGCCACAATTCGCCCGCCCCGGCGAGGAAAGGATGCCCATGCGCGATCTGCCCTTCATTCACCGTGTTCGCACGCCAGATGATCCCGATGGCAGCAGCATCATGCTGCTGCACGGCACGGGCGGGAACGAAACCGATCTGATGCCGCTCGCGGCGAAGATGAACCCTCGCGCGACGTTGCTCGGGGTGCGTGGCCGCTCGACCGAGGAAGGTATCAACCGCTGGTTCCGACGCTTCGACGCGGTGACCTATGATCAGGCCGACATCGCCTCTGAAGCAGAGGCATTCGCGGCATTCGTCGACGGCGCGATCGCCGGCTATGGGCTTGATGCCGGGCGGCTGAGCTTTCTCGGCTATTCCAACGGCGCCAATCTGCTTGGGGCCGTGATGCAGCTTCATCCCGGCGTGATCCGCCGGGCCATTCTTCTGCGCGCGGTGCAGGCGCTGGACAGCGCGCCGAAGGTCGATCTGGGCGGCACGCAGGTGCTGATGCTGACCGGCACGCGCGACCCGTTTTCACGCATGGCGCCGCCTCTGGAGAAAGCGCTGAACACCGCAGGCGCAGCGCTGGATTCCCGGCTGGTCGAGGCCGGGCACGAGTTGACCGATGCCGATCTGGAGGCGGGTCGCCACTGGCTGGCCGATCACGAGGCCGGGTCAGGCTAGGCCGGGACGAAGCCGGTTCCTGCCGACTCGGGGATCAGAGCGTCTTCACGAATTCCGCGATCAGTTTCCTGAGCTGGTCGCGGGTCTCGCCATCGGTGAGATTGCCGTCCTCGTCGAACTTGTCTCCGGCGCCCGACACCATCAGCTGACCGCCCGTCCAGAGCCGCGTGCGCAGCGTCCTCAGCACCGGCAACCAGGCATTCTGGCCCAGGATCGTGCCGAATCCGCTTGGCGAGGCACCGATCAGCATCACCGGCTTGCCGGTGAAATATTTCAACCCGTCTCCGCGCGACATCCAGTCTATGGTGTTCTTGAAGACGCCGGGAATGCTCTTGTTATATTCCGGTGACACCATCAGCAGCGCATCCGCCGCATCGAGACGTGATTGCAGCCGCTTGACTGCCTCGGGGAGACCATTCGCCTTTTCATCATCCGCATCGTAAAGCGGCACGTCGTGGATCTCGCCGATCTCGATGCTGGTGCCGTCCGGAGCCACGTCGCGCGCCGCGCGCAGAAGGCCTGCATTGAAAGACGCTTTCCGTAGGCTGCCGGATAGTCCGAGAATGGTGGGCATTGCAATCTCCTGCGCATCAGTGGCGATCCGGGCTGTCCTCTGCCGGACCTTCATACGGAAAAACGCCGCTGCCGCAGCCCGGTTTCCGCAAAACTCTGCCGGCCCGGGCAAGGCGCAGATATTCCCAAGTCACCCGCGTCTGGACATAAAGTTTTAACGCGTTAAGCTTTCCGTATTGAAACCGCGCTTCCCACCCGCCACGGCAGGAGCCACGAGATGACTGAACCCCCAGGATTTCCAAGCCGCCGCAGCTTTTTGAAGGCCTCTGCCGCGGGCGTCGCGCTGACCGGCATGGCCGTATCGGCCAAGGCACAGCCCGCCGAGCCGCCGCCTCCGCTGGAGGAATACCAGCCGGAATATTTTAACGCCGACGAATGGGCTTTCATCATGGCTGCAACCGCGCGGTTGATCCCGTCCGAAGGCGACGGCCCCGGCGCGCTGGAATGCCGCGTGCCGGTTTTCATCGACCGTCAGCTGGCCAGCGATTACGGGGCTGCGGATGACTGGTACATGGAAGGCCCGCATGATCCCGACGCCGATCCTCAGCTTGGCTGGCAGACGCCTCTGGACCCGGCGCAGGTCTATCGCGAGGGTATCCTGGCCTTCGATCTCTGGTGTCAGGAACAGCACGGTGCCATTTTCGCCGAGCTGGAGCCAGGTCAGCAGGACGCCGCGCTGACCGCCTTGCAGGATGGCGACATAGAGCTGCAACCGGAGATCCGCGATTTCTGGAGCCTGCTTCTTTCGAATACCAAGGAAGGCTACTTCGCCGATCCGATGTATGGCGGCAATCACGGCATGCAGGCCTGGGTCTATATCGGCTTTCCCGGCGCGCGCGCCGCCTATCGCGAATGGGCGACCCGTCATAACGAGCCTTACCCGCTGGGGCCTGTCTCGATTTCGGGCGAAAGGGCGTAACCCATGGCGCGTGAGGAAAAGAAAAAGGACGTCGTGATTGTCGGGCTGGGCTGGACCGGCTCGATCCTGGGAATGGAACTGGCCCAAGAAGGGCTGGATATCGTCGCGCTCGAACGTGGCCCGGATCAGGAAACGGTGCCGGATTTCAAATATCCCAACATGATCGACGAGCTGCGCTATGGCGTGCGCACCAAGCTGATGCAGCAACCGAGCCAGCAGACCCTGACCATCCGGCGCACGCTGGACGAAACCGCGCTGCCCTATCGCAAGCTCGGCTCGTTCCTGCCGGGAAATGGCGTCGGCGGGGCCGGAACGCATTGGAACGGGCTGAACTGGCGCCCGCAGCCCGAAGAATTGCGGCTGCGCAGCTATGTCACCGAGAACTGGGGGAAAGAGATCATCCCCGAAGACATGCTGCTGGGTGACTACCCGGTGAGCTATGACGAGCTGGAGCCGCATTTCGACCGTTTCGAATATGTCGCGGGCATCTCTGGACAGGCGGGCAATCTGAACGGGCGCAAGGTCGCCGGCGGCAATCCCTTCGAGGGTTGGCGCTCGCGCGATTTTCCGATGCCGCCCATGCCCAACACCTGGGATGCCGAAAAATTTGCCGATGCCTGCCGTGGGATGGGCTATTCGCCGTTCAAGGCACCCTCGGGCATCGCCTCGACCTCTTATGTGAACGAATACGGGATGCAGATGGGGCCGTGCAATTTCTGCGGCTTCTGCGAGCGTTTCGGCTGCTATCAATATTCCAAGTCATCGCCCCAGACGGCGATCCTCGGGGCGCTGAAGCGGCAGCCGAACTTCACCTATCGCACACATGCCGAGGTGCTGCGCGTCGAGATGGCCGGGGATGGCCGCACCGCGCGTGGCGTCACCTATTTCGACGAGGCCGCGGAGGAAGAGGTGTTTCAGCCCGCCGATATCGTGATCCTCGCCTCATATCAGCTCAATAACGTGCATCTGCTGCTGCTGTCCGGCATCGGCGAGGTTTACAACCCGGTCACCGGTGACGGCGTGACCGGCAAGAGCTACGGCTATCAGATGAATGGCGGCATCTCGCTGTTCTTCAAGGAGGAGCACTTCAATCCCTTCGTCGGCCACGGCGCGAATGGCATGGCTCTGGACGATTTCGGAATGAACAATATCGATTTCGGAGCCGAGGGCTTTATCGGCGGTGCCTATTGGCGGGCCGGGACATTCAACGGACAGCCGATCCGGTCCATGCGCCTGCCCGCGGGCACGCCGGGCTGGGGGGCCGGTTGGAAGGCCGGCATCAAGGAGTGGTATGGCCATTCCATGTCGATGGGCTCTCACGGGTCGAACCTGTCCTATGTGAACAACTACATGGATCTGGATCCGACCTATACGGACCGTCACGGCCGCCCGCTGATGCGTCTGACCTTCAACTGGCACGACAATGATCTGCGCATGAACCAGTTCATGAAGGCCAAGATGGAGCCGCTCGCCGCTTCGATGGAGCCGGATTCGATGAGTTCGGGCTTCAAAGGGCCGGGGGCGCAATATGACGTGCGGCCCTACCAGACCACGCATAACACAGGCGGGCACATCATGTCGGCCAATCCGCGCGAGGGCGTGGTGAACCGATATTGCCAAAGCTGGGACGCGCATAACGTCTTTGTCACCGGCGCAGGGAATTTCGTGCAGAACACGCAATATAACCCGACCGGGCTTGTTGGCGGGCTGGCCTATTGGACCGCCGATGCGATCCGCTCTCAATATCTGTCCAATCCGCGCCCGCTCGTCTGAGGAGGCAGAGACATGATTAACTTCCTTCGCTTCCTCGCCCTGCTTCTGCTGGTCGGCATCGTCGCGTTTCTGGCCTTTGTCTTTCTGCCGGTGCGCACCACCGAACCGGTGTCGGCGCTGGCAGATGACTGGCAGCCGGAAGCGGGCGCCGGGGAATACGCTATGTATGCCTCTGACTGTCTGGCCTGTCACACCGCGGAAGATGGCGAAGATTTCGCGGGTGGCCTGCCGGTGGAAAGCCCGATGGGCACGATCTGGTCGACCAATATCACCCCGGACCCGGAAACCGGGATCGGGGGTTACACGCTCGACCAGTTCCGGGCGGTTCTCTATGACGGTATCCGCGCCGACGGGGTGCATCTCTATCCGGCGATGCCCTATGAGAATTACCGCAATCTCACAGAAGAAGATGTGCGCGGCCTCTACGATTATTTCATGAACGAGGTCGAACCGGTTCGCAACGAGGTGCCCGAGACCAAGCTCTCGTTTCCGTTCAATCTCCGTTTTGGCATCCGCGCCTGGAACTGGGCCGCGCTGCGTCACGATCCGGGTTTCACCCCGGCGGGCGTCTCCGAAGCGCAGGATCGCGGTCAGTATCTGGTCGAAGGTCCGGGGCATTGCGCCGCCTGCCACAGCCCGCGAACGGCGCTGATGACGCAGGACGGGATCGCGGCGGGCGACGATAATTTCCTGACCGGCAGCGTCATCAATGGCTGGGATGCGCCCGCCCTGCGCGGCGAAGGCTCTGTCTCACAGCGTTGGAGCGTGCAGCAAATGGCGCAATATCTGGCCACCGGGCGCAACGATCACGCGACGGCGAATGGCGAGATGGGGCTGGTGATCGAGGATTCGCTCCAGCATCTTACCGACGAAGATAACATCGCCATCGCAGCCTTCCTGAAAGGGCTCGATGGGGGCGAGGTCGAGCTGCCCGAACGGTTGATGCCGGAAGGCGTGCAGGCGATCCCCGCGCCAGAAGCAGACGATGCCGGGCAGGAGACCGCGCAGATGCTGGCCTCTGCCTCGCCTGACATGCCGCTTGGGGCGCGGCTTTATCTGGACAATTGCTCGGGGTGTCACTTTGTCAGCGGCAAAGGCGCGCCGGGCATGTTCCCCGCGCTTGCCGGGAACGATCTGGTTACCGGCTCGCAGCCCGGTCCGCTGGTGTCGATCATCCTTGACGGTGCCTCGGTGCCGGGCACGGATCTGCGCCCGATGGAGCTGCGCATGCAGGGCTATGCCGACCGGCTCTCGGATGAGGAAGTGGCCGAGCTTGCCAGCTTCCTGCGCTCGGCATGGGGCAATGAGGCCGCCGCAGTGAGCGCAGACACCGTCGCGTCCTATCGCGACGAGGGTCCAGACCGCGACGATGCGAGTGCCGCCGCGGGCGAGTGATGCCGTGTGCGCAATTCGCAGGAGTGCATCGAGCGGGCGGGATCAGCACCCGCCCCGTGCGCCCCGCACCGGATCAGCCGTGATACGCGGCGACGGTCTTGAGCCGCGTGAAGCCGTATAGCGCCTCGAACCCCTTTTCGCGCCCGTGGCCGGATTTGCCGGTCCCGCCAAAAGGCAGCTCGACCCCGCCCCCGGCGCCATAGTTGTTGATGAAAACCTGCCCGACATTCAGCCCGTGCGCCATGCGCATCTGCCGCCCGCCATCGCGTGTCCACACCCCGGCGACGAGCCCGTATTCCGTGCCATTGGCGATGCGCAACGCTTCTTCCTCATCCTCGAATGGTATGAGAACCTGCACCGGGCCAAAGATTTCCTCCTGCGCGAGCGCGTGATCCGGCGCCACATCGGCGAACAGAACCGGGGCGACGTAATGCCCGCCCTCGGGGGCGTCATCCGCGATACGCCCTTCGGCAGCCACGGCGAGCTCCAGCCGCCCTCGCTCGATATAATCCGAAACGATGCGCTTCTGCTTGGCCGAGACGAGCGGACCCAGATCGCGATTATCCTGCGCCGGACCGACCGTCAGCCCGGCATAGATCTCGGCCATGCGCGTGCGGACCTCGTCATAGATGCCGCGCTGAACCAAGACCCGCGATGCCGCCGAACAGGTCTGCCCGGCGGCCTGCATACAGGCCCCGACAAGCACCGGGAGCGCCGGCTGAAGATCCACATCGTCGAACACGATATGTGGTGACTTGCCGCCGAGTTCCAGCGTGACCGGCACCACGCTCTGCGCAGCGGCCTCCTGGATCAGACGCCCGGTCGTCACTGATCCGGTGAACGAGACATGATGCACACCGCGATGCGACGACAGGGCCGCGCCGACATCGCTGCCAAGCCCTGTCACCACGTTCAGCGCCCCCGCGGGAAGGCCTGCTTCCTCGGCAATCGCCGCGAAGGCCAGCGACGACAGCGAGGCATCTTCGGCGGGTTTCAGCACACAGGCATTGCCCGCCGCCAGAGCCGCCCCGACCGAACGCCCGAGGATCTGCATCGGATAGTTCCACGGAATGATATGCGCAGTCACGCCATGCGGCTCGCGCAGGGTATAGACGGTGAACCCGTCCTGATAGGGAATGGTCGTGCCGTGCAGCTTGTCCGCCGCGCCGCCATAGAATTCCAGATAGCGCGCCAGGGCCACCGAATCGTTGCGCGCCTGCTTCATCGGCTTTCCGACATCGGTGGATTCGATGAAAGCGAGCTCCTCGGCGCGTTCGAGCACGATCTGCGACATGCGCATCAGCATGCGGCCTCTTTCGGCTGCGGGCATCCGGCCCCAATCGCCGCTGAGCGCGATCTCGGCGGATTGCACCGCGTCGTCGACATCAGACTTGGTTGCGTGACCGATATGCCCGATGATCTCGCCGGTCGACGGATTTTCCACCGCGATCCGCCCGCCGCCCTCTGGCGCGCGCCACTGACCGCCCAGAAAGATCATCGTCGGATCGAACCACAAGCTGTCCCGGATCTGCATCGCCGCCCTCTCCTGCGTCATCCTGTTCACCTTCCCCGCTTTAGCCGCCTTTGGCGCCGGGTTCCATCCGCTTGCTCTGGCCCGGTGCGGCGGGTTGCGGTAACGCTGAGGGCGATGTGCATAGGCGGGAGCGTGAAGATGAGCAAACCAAGGGTCGGGTTGATCGGTGTCGGGCTGATGGGCCACGGGATCGCGCGCAACATCCTGGAGAATGGCTGGCCGCTGGCCTATCTGCGGCATGAGGGAAACCAGCCGACCGACGACCTTGACGCCGCGGGCGCGTCCGCTGCCGACACCGCCGCCGCGCTTTCCGAAAGCTGCGAGATTCTGCTGCTCTGCGTGACCGGAACGCCGCAGGTCGAAGATGTGCTGACCGGATCGGGCGGGGTTCTGGCGACGCTGCAGGCAGGCATGGTGGTGATCGACTGCTCGACGGCGATCCCGGAATCGACGGTGGCTCTGGCCCGGCAGGTCGAGTCGACCGGCGCGCATTTCGTCGATGCAGCGATGACCCGCACCCCGAAAGAGGCTGAGGAGGGCCGGCTTAACCTGCTGATCGGCGGTCCGGAAGAGGTCGTTGCTCAGATCATGCCCCTGCTGGAAAGCTTCTCGGAGAACCGCTTCTATGCCGGTCCGGTTGGGGCGGGGCATCGGCTGAAGCTGCTGCATAATTACGTCTCGCTCGGGGCGGCGGCGCTGATCTCTGAAGCGGCGGCCTGCGCGCGCAAATCGGGCATCGCCGACGAGGTTCTGGTCGACTGCCTCCGTCGCGGCGGAGGTCATGGCGCAGCACTGGATCGTATTGCGCCCTATTTGCTCGATGGCGCTGTGGACCAGATGCGGTTTTCGCTGAGCAACAGCCTGAAGGATCTCAGCTATTACAACGCCATGGCCGAGGAACTCGGCACCGCATCCGCGATTGCGCGCGCCGTCCGCGACAGCGCTTCGGATCTGGTCCAGGCCGGTCACGGCGACGAAATGGTGCCGCGCCAGGTCGATTTGCTGGACGCCACCACGGGCCGGCGCGAGCCAGGCTGACGTCGCAGGCGCTCAGCCCGACAGCAACCTCGCCCCGTCCAGAATGCTCAGGACGGGCCGCCCAAGCGCGTGCCGGAGCGCCTCGGCATAGGGCGGAAGATTGCCGCATTCCAGAATCACGACGCCGATCTCGGGGGCGCGCGCGATCAGGGCACGGCCTTCCTCGACGACGAGGCGTTCCATCTGCGCCACGTCGAATCGGACATTCTGCGATGCGCGCGAGGGCAGGAAGGTGTCGGCAAACGCCGCACGATGCTCCAGCCCGGCGATGCGGATCTGGTCGGGATCTATCCCCGCAGCGGCGAGGATCGACGGCCCAAGGCTCTGTGCAGACGCGGTCAGCACACCGACCGGACGGCCCGCGGTCATGTGCAGCGCCAGGGGCACGAGGCAAAGCCCAGAAAGCATCACCGGCACGTTGACCGCCCGGGCGATACGATGCTGCACCGACACGAGAAACCCGCAGCTTGAGGTGATGAGCACGGCACCCTCGGATTCGAACGCGCGGGCAGCCTCGATGAAGCGCGCCACGAAAGCCTCGTCAGGAGGCCCATCGCGCACGATAGCGGCCCCGCTCGCCCCATCGATGACCCGCACCCGCGCGGGAAGATGATAGCTTTCGGGGTTGCCGGAATCTCCCTGAATTCGCGGGAAGCGCGTGTCGAGGCTGAGAATGCCGATAAAACCGGTCATACGCACTCGGCCCTGAGGTCAAGCCCGCGCAGGATCATGGGCGAGCTGTAGATCGGAATCTGTGCCAGTGCCACGAACAGGCTGAAGGTCGGATCATGGGGCAGCGCCGCCAGCATGATTGCGATATTGCGGTTCCCGAAAACGAGACCGATCGCACGCGCCCGCGCGCTCGGAAAGATCCGCCCGGCCAGAAACCGCATCGCCAGATTACCGCCGAGATTGAGCGTCAGCGCCAGACACGCGAGGCCCAGCGCCAGTTCGGGCCGCGCCACGACTTCGCTCAGCACGCCGTCCAATAGCGGGATCAGGAACCCCAGCATCACCAGCGCTGAGACTCCGTCAAGAGCCGCGCCGCTTTCGGCGATACGCACCGGTCCCATGATCCGACGTAGCGCGACGCCCAGGACCAGACCTCCGGCGAGGATGAGTGTCACGTTCCCGGCGATCCGCATCGGTTCAATCGGCAACTCCATCCCTGAGACGGCCAGCCCGACAGGGATCAGCAGCGGGGAGAAAAAGGTCGTCGCAAGCGTCCAGATCAGCGTCAGCCGCGCATCATAGCCGAGCAGCAGCGCGATGTTCGGTGCCGAGGTCAGCGTCGGCGCGGTCGCGAAGGAGACCAGGATCAGCAGCACTGCCGCGCCCCATCCCAGCGCCTGGCCGACGCCGTGCAACAGCATCGCCGCGCCGATATGAAACAGCGCGATGCCACCGAAAAGCAGCAACAGAAAGCGCGGATCGGCCAGGTCGGCCATGATTGCGGGCAGATCCAGCCGGCACAGCGCAAGACCGATCAGCATACTGACCAGAACCGGCAGCACCGGCAGGAAAACCCCGTGCGGCACCGGCAGAAGTGGCACGACGAACAGCCCCGACAGAAGAAGCAAGCGGGCGGATCGTCCGACCCGTTCCAGCCCGGCGCGGATCGTCATCCCGCAGGCGCCCGCTGCATCACCATGTCCGGCAGCCAGGTGGCGAGACCGGGGAAGGCGACGAGGATCGCCACCATCAGCACCATGATGAGGAACATCGGCAGCGCGGTTCGCGCGATATAGCCCATGTCATGCTTGGTCATGCCTTGCAGCACGAACAGGTTGAACCCGACCGGCGGTGTGATCTGGGCCATCTCGACGACAACGACGACAAAGATCCCGAACCAGATCATATCGATCCCGGCACCGCGCACCATCGGCTCGATGATCGCCATGGTCAGCACCACCGCCGAGATCCCGTCGAGGAACATTCCGATCACGATATAGAACACGGTGAGCGCCGCGATCAGCGCGATGGGCGAGAGATCCATCGACCCGATCCATTCGGCCAGCGTCCGGGGCACCCCGGTGAACCCCATGGACAGCGTCAGAAAGCTCGCCCCCATCAGGATCAGCGCGATCATCGCCGAGGTGCGCGTCGCGCCGAGCAGGCTTTCCGAAAAGCTCTGCCAGTTCAGCGAGCCTTGCAGCAGCGCCAGAACCAGCGCGCCGACCACGCCGAAGGCAGCGGCCTCGGTGGCGGTGGCGATGCCGATATACATCGAGCCGATCACCATCACGATCAGCGCGATGACCGGGATCAGCAGCACCGAGTTCCGCAGCGCGCCAAGGAAACCCAGCCGCGGCTCTGGCTCGGCTGCGTCCTGCGGACGCGCAATCGACCACCCGGCGATATAGAGCATGAACATCGAAGCCAGCACGAGCCCCGGCAGAACCCCGGCCATGAACAGGCTGGTGATACTCTCCTTCACCGTCACCCCGAAGACGATCAGCGTCAGCGAAGGCGGAATCATCAGCCCCAGCGTCGCTGCGCCGGCCAGCGTGCCGATAATCATGAATTCGGGATAGCCGCGCTTGCGCAGCTCGGGGATGGACATCTTGCCAACTGTCGTCAGCGTCGCCGCAGATGAGCCGGACACCGCCGCGAACACCGTGCAGCCAACGACATTCGTATGCAGCAATCCGCCAGGCAGACGGGACAGCCAGGGTGCCAGCCCCTTGAACATATCCTCGGAGAGCCGCGTGCGATACAGGATTTCTCCCATCCATATGAACAGCGGGAGCGAGGTGAGCGTCCAGCTTGACGCTCCGGTCCAGATGGTGATCGACATCGAGCTGCCGGGATTGCGCGAGGTGAATCCGATCATGCCCATATAGGCCACACCCATCAGCGCCAGCCCGACCCAGACGCCCGAGCCGAGCAGGAAGAACATGACAAACAGGAAAACGCCGATTTTCAGCCCTGTGGCGTCGCGGTCAAGGCCGGTCATCAGCTGCATCGCGCCATAGACCACCAGCAGGAACGCCCCCAGCAGGATGAGCCGCTGCCGTCGCTTCGCGAGGGCGTCGCGCTCGGGCATTTCGCGGGGCGGATCGATGCCATAGCTGTCTGTCAGCAGAACCTTCAGAAGCGTATCGACCACGGCGATGGCCATGATGCTGACCCCGACCGCCATGGAGAGCTGCGGGATCCACAGCGGTGTGGCGTCCTGCCCCTGAGATACGTCGTTGAAGCGGTGGCTGAGGATCGGCGCCTGTATCGCATACCAGGCAAAATACAGCACAATGGCCGTAGCGATCCCATAGCACCAGATCTCGAATCCGCGCCGCAGATTGCCGCTGCGATCGACGAAAAGGCCGACACGGATATGTTCGTTGTGCACGAAGGTATAGGCCATGCCGAGGAAGGACGAGGCCGCCATCGCATAGCCCGCATAGCTGGCCCCGCCCGGCAGAAGCAGCCCCATCCAGCGGGCCACCATCTGCGCGATCACCAGCAGAAGGATCGCCAGAAGCGACAGCGCCGCCAGCACCCCGGCTCCGGTATAAAGGCCATTCAGGGCAGATCGCATCGTCACCTCGGGCAGTTCAGAAATCGGCGCGCCTGCTCACAGACGCGCCGACAGGATTTTGTTTTGGCCGCAGCCGGATGCTCAGTGCCTCATTCGGCGCGATAGGCGTCGACGATGGTCTGGCCCTTATCTCCGGTGGATTCCAGCCATTCATTCGTCATCTGATCGCCGATCTCGGCCAGATCGGCCTGAAGCTGCTCTCCCGGTTCGGCGACGTTCATGCCGTTCTCGGCCAGCGTGTCAAGGAAACCTCCGGCGAGCGATTCCGCTTCCTCTGAACCACGGGTCTGCGCGGCTTCCGCGGCCGAACGAACGCAATCCTGCACCTCGGCCGGCAGCGCCTCAAGCGCTGCGGTGTTGGCGAAAACCGTATTGCGCGGCAGCCATGCCTTTACATCATAGAAATGGGACATGTCCTCCCAGGTCTTTTCATCCACGCCGGTCGAGCCCGAGGAAATCATCGACGCCACGACCCCGGTCGCAAGGGCCTGTTTCAGCTCGGCCGCCTCGACCTGCGTCGGGACCATACCGGCCAGTTCAGCCACCCGCGCGGTGCTGGAGTTATAGGCGCGGAACTTGATCCCTTCCATCTCCTCGACCGAGTTGATCTCCTGATTGAAATACATTCCCTGCGCCGGCCACGGCACGGAATAAAGCAACGTCATGCCCTGCTCGGCCATCAGCTCGGCCAGGACCGGCTCGGCCGCCGCACGCAGCTTCTCCGAGGCCTCGAACGAACTGGCAAGGAACGGCACCGAATCATAGCCGTAAAGCGCATCCTCATTGGCATGAGCCGACAGCAGGCGCTCGCCGATCTGCGCGTCGCCGGTCTGCACGGCGCGCTTGATTTCGTCGCCCTTGAACAGCGAGCCATTCGGATGGACGGTGATTTCCAGTTCGCCGCCCGTGCATTCGCCGACTTCGGCAGCGAAGGCTTCCGCATTTTCAGTGTGATAGTTATGCGAGGGATAGGCCACCGGCATGTCCCAGGTTTCGGCGGACACCACCGACGCCGCGAGCGCGGCGGCCGTGGCGAAGAGGGGAAGTTTGGCGTTCATCTGAAGTCTCTCTGTTGGTTGGACGTTTGTTATCACGCTCCCCGGATAACGGGGAGTTGACCAAAGTCCTAACATCGTTTCATGGTTTTGCGCCAGTCTCGCGCGAATCTTGCGCGAAAGCGCGCCCCGCTTCCCGACGACGCGCCGTCAGGGTTTCTGCGCGCCCTGATAGTAGGCAATGATGTCGTGCGGGCCGATCGGCGTTTCGGCCTTGCGACCGTAAAAGAACACCCCGCTCGCCCCGTCCTGCGCATAATCGGGCGGGATCAGCCGGTCGAGATACTGTGTCCAGAAAAAGGCCAGTTTGGCGATCTTGCCCGCCTTGCGTGACCGGAACAGGCTGCGCGCCAGATAATCCACCGCCCACATGAACTGCACCCCCGGCCCGCCGCTGGCGCCGGACGCAATAGCGTCGAAGCCGCGGAACAGATAGCGGTGCCCGCTTTCTGTGAAACGGGTGAAATCATAAGGGCCCTCATGGACCTGCTGCATGAATGGGGTCTCGGCATAAACCAGCCCGCCCGGCCGCAGAACGCGACGAATCTCGGCCACCACCTCAGCAGGTTGCAGCACATGCTCCAGCACCGCCTGCACCACCACCGCATCGAAGTGATCGTCTGGCAGAGGCAGGTGGTGCCCATCCGCGATAAACTGGACGTTCGGCGTGTCGTAAATGTCGAAGGCGTGGATGCGGATGTCGGGATGATCGTAAAGCGGCTGCATCCCCTGCCCGACGCTACCGCCGCCGACCACCAGCAAATTCGCCGCTCGGCCAAGCTGTTCAAGATCCGCGATCAGGCGCCGCACATTCTCGGCAGTCGCCTTTTTGTCCGGCGAAAGCAGCTTTTTCACCCGTGCGGTGATGCCGCGATATTCGGTCCGCTCGATCTGGCTGTCCGCTTCGGTGGCCATGATCGCGTCTTCTGACAGGACGGAGTCCGTAAAATCGACCAGAACCGGCTTGCCGCGCATTATGGGATAGCTGTGCCCTCGATCGCAGGAGAGCCTCTGATCTGCCGATCGTGATAGCGCCGCCTTGCAGAGCGGACAGCGCAGGGTTGGCGACAACTCGTCAACGGGCACAAGCATTAACTAATTCCCAAACCAGATTCGCTGGCAAACTGGAGCCAGCTTACCATGTTTTGCAAGCCGCTTTTCCGATATAATCGCGCAAAGCTGATATCGGGCAAGACAGCTTCAGGACATTATCACCAGCGGTGTTTTGAAAAAACAGGATTCCACCGACGCCCCACCCGCAATGGTTCAAAAATTCGCGCTACGGGGTTGGCTCAATAGCTATGGAGTCAGTCAGGCAGCAACTTCCTTCGCAGGAACGGCTCTATTCCGTTGTTCGACCTTTTCTGTTCACCCGGAAGCCCTGTGGATATGTTGCGGCCATCTTTTCATCGCGCTGGCTAGGTGTTTCGGGCCGGCCGGAACCCAGGTCCGGGTCGCCGCGCACAGCCCAGTCAACCGCGAAGTCGCTGACCTTCCGCATCGAAACGGAACGCGCGGGATTGATCCGGCGTGACGAAGACCGTGCCATCGACCGGGTGGTCGTGCTCACCGAACTGGCGCACCGTCAGCAGCCCGTGCAGATCGGTCCGCACATAGGTCAGCGTTTCGCCGCCCAGCTTCTCCAGATGGCTGACCCGGCCCTCGATCTCGCCGCCGGATTCCGAGATCTCCAGATGCTCGGGACGAATGCCGAGCGTGTCGAATTGCAGCCCGAGCGCCTCTGCCTTCAGGAAGTTCATCTGGGGGCTACCGATGAACCCTGCGACGAAAGTATTATCCGGATCGTTATACAGATCCATCGGACGGCCGACCTGTTCGACCTTCCCGGCGCGCAGAACCACGATCTTGTCGGCCAGCGTCATCGCCTCGACCTGATCATGGGTCACATAGATCATCGTCGCGCCGAGTTCGCGGTGCAGCCGGGCGATCTCGATCCGCGTCGCCACGCGCAGCGCCGCATCGAGATTGGACAGCGGTTCGTCGAAAAGAAAAAGCTTCGGCGTCCGCACGATGGCCCGGCCAATCGCGACACGCTGACGCTGCCCGCCTGACAGCTCGGAGGGGCGGCGATCCATCAGCGGGTCGAGCGCCAGCATCGCCGCCGCCTTCTCGGTCGCGGCGGTAATATCTGCCTTGGGCGTGCCGAGCTGTTTCAGCCCCAACCCCATATTCTCGCGCACGGTCAGATGCGGATAAAGCGCGTAGGTCTGGAACACCATCGCGATCTCGCGCTTGGCCGGCGCGACGTCGTTGATCCGCTCGCCGTCCAACAGCACATCGCCAGAGGTCACATCCTCCAGCCCCGCGATCATGCGCAGCAAGGTGGACTTGCCGCAGCCCGAGGGGCCGACAAAGACGCAAAATTCGCCGTCATTCACGCTGAGATCGACACCCTTGATCACCTCGACCTTGCCGAAGGATTTGGTGACATTGGACAGATTCAGAGTTCCCATTTGCGTTCCTTCACAGTTTCACGGCCACGCCGCGGCGCACGCTTTCATCCGCCGCCAGACAGACGGCCAGCGAGCGCACGGCGTCGGTCATATGCCGGCCGAGATCGATATCTTCATTGATGGCACGCGCCACGAAGCTCTGTTCGCGGTCGCACAGCGCCTGATGACCGGGTTCATCGGCCATGCTGAGATCTTCATCCTTGCCGCCGACCCGATGAACCCGCAGCGTCGAGGTCATGGTATGGGTGTCGATATCGTCCGAGCGCGCCGTCTCGGGCATCCGGATCGACACAGCGCCCTTGGGCGACACCACGTCCTTCACGAAGAATGCCGTATCCGACATCATCGGTCCCCAGCCGGCCTCGTACCAGCCGACCGAACCATCGGCGAAGAGCACCTGGAAATGCCCGTAATTATACATCTCCGGGGCGATTTCGTCGCTCAGCCGCAGACCCATGCCACGCACCTCGACCGGGGCTGCATCGGTGATCTGGCACATCACATCGACATAGTGGACGCCGCAATCCACGATCGGAGAGGTGGTCTGCATCAGCGCCTTATGCACATCCCAGCTTGGTCCGCTGGATTGCTGGTTAAGGTTCAGGCGGAACACGTATGGCCCGCCGAGATCGCGCGCCTCCTCGATCAGCCGCTGCCAGCTCGGGTGATGGCGCAGGATATACCCCACCACCAGCTTGCGCCCCGTCGCACTCGCGCAATCGACCACGCGCTTCGCATCCTCTACCGTAGTGGCAAGCGGCTTCTCGACGAAGACATGCGCGCCCGCCTTCATTGCCGAGACGGCGTAATCGGCGTGACTGTCCGAATAGGTCGCAACGCAGACCAGATCCGGCTTCAGCTCGGCCAGCGCCTCGTCAAAATCACCAGAGAGAGGATAGCCCGTCAGCGCGTCTGGCAGATCGGGCGTGCTGCGATTGACCAGCCCGACGATCTCGAATTCGGGACTGTGGTGATAGGCGAGCGCGTGGCTCTGCCCCATCTGTCCCAGACCGGCGACCAGAACCCGGATCATTTGACCGCTCCTGCGGTGATGCCGCGGATCAGTTGACGCGAGAAGATCAGATACAGGACCAGCACTGGCACGATTGCCAGCCCAAGCGCGGCCAGCACCGCGTTCCAGTTGGTTACGAATTGCCCGATGAAGACCTGACTGCCGAGGGTGATGGTCTTGGTTTCCTCGGACGGCGCAAGGATCAGCGGAAACCAGAGATCGTTCCAGATCGGGATCATGGTGAACACCGCGACCGTCGCCATCGCCGGACGGACCAGAGGCAGCACGAGCCGGAAGAAGATCTTGTATTCACTCAGCCCGTCGATCCGCCCTGCATTCTTGAGATCGTCCGAAACGCCGCGCATGAATTCCGACAGGATGAACACCACCAGTGGGATGCCTTGCGCCGTATAGACGAGGATCAGCGCGGTCAGCGTGTTGACCAATCCCGAGGCGACCATCATCTGCAGAATGGCTACCGTGCCGAGCCGGATCGGGATCATGATGCCAAGCGCCAGATACAGCCCCATCATCCGGTTGCCGCGAAAGCGATACTCGGCCAGGGCGAAGGCGGCCATCGCCCCGAACAGCAGCACGAAGAACAGGCTGCCCACGGTGACGGTCAGCGAGTTCAGGAAATACTGCATAAAATCGCCTTGCTGAAGCACCGTCTGATAGCCCACCAGATCGAAGGTCTCGGCATTGGGCAGCGCCAGAGGATCGGCAAAGATCGCGCGCCGCGACTTGAAGCTGTTGACCACGATGACGAAGACCGGGAACAGCGCGATGATCGTATAAAGGATCAGGATGCCATGCGCGGCGACGCTGCGGCTCATGGATTGACGTGCTGAATTCATCTCGTTCTCCTCAGAACTGATAGCGCCGCAGGCGGGTCTGGATGCCGAACAGATAGACGCAGACCCCGACCAGAATGATGCCGAACATCGCGGTGGCGATGGTCGCGCCCATATGGGGATCGCCAAGTTGCAGCTGGAACCCGAAGAACGTGCGATAGAGGAAGGTGCCGAGGATATCCGTGGCATAGTTCGGCCCGGCAAGCGCACCCTGGCTCACATAGATCAGGTCGAAGGCGTTGAAGTTGCCGACGAAGGTCAGCACCGAGATGATGCCGATCGAGGGCAGGATCAGCGGCAGCTTGATCTTCCAGAATTGCGACCAGCCGGTGACGCCATCCATCTCGGCCGCCTCGATCACCTCGTCCGGGATCGACAGCAGCGCCGCATAGATCAGCATCATCGGAATGCCGACGAACTGCCAGACCGAGATCAGCGCCAGCGTGGTCAGCGCATATTCCTCTTTTCCCAGCCAGGGCGCGAACAGCGATTTCAGCCCGACCGCATCCAGCATTCCCGGCGCAATCCCCCAGATCGGGGACAGGATCAGTTTCCAGACAAAGCCCACGATGACGAAGCTGAGAATCGTCGGGATGAAGATCGCCGTGCGATAGAAGGCCGCGCCGCGCAGACGGGGTGACGACAGGATCGCCGCCAGCATGATCCCGATCGGGTTCTGCACCAGCATATGGATCAGGAAGAACCAGCCGTTATTGGCCAATGCGTTCCAGAAGGAATCCGCCCAACGCGGATCGCCGAACAGCGTGGCAAAATTCGCCAGCCCGACAAAGACGCGCTCGCCGGTCTCGGCCAGGCGGAACAACGACAGGTTCAGCGTGCCGATCAGCGGGATGATCATGATCGCTGTATAGACCAGCACCGCCGGCGCCAGAAACACCGCGATATGCCAGCGAAACGCTTTCCGCTGCGCCATGGCTCTTCCTTTCATCCTGAAACAAATATCCTCGGGGGAAACCGCCCGGCCTGGCGGGCGGTCGGGGGCTGAAAGCCCCCTGCCCCGGTGGGGAGGCTGGGCCGTCAGGCCCGAACCGGGGTTATTCCTGCTGCGGCTCGTACCAGGAGGCGAGGCCTTCCTGCAGACGCGCGGCCGCATCTTCGGGCGTCTCGGCGCCGGTGATGACATTCGCCGAGGCGTTCCAGGTCTCGTTCTCCAGGTTCGGGGTTCCGCGCGACAGGATCTGATAAGTAGAACGTATCGTCGGCTCACATTCCTCGCGCCAGGACACGAATTCCTGTGCCACCGGGTCCTCCATCTCGACCGGGGTCGAGTTCATCGCGAAGAAGCCCGGCAATGCATTGGCGTAAAGCGTCGCGAATTCGGGCGAGCCAACCCATTCCAGGAATGTCCGGGCCGCCTCGGGGTTTTCGGTCGCCGCATTCATGCCAAGCGCGATATCCGTGTGATCGCTGATATAGCAGCTGTCACCCTCTGCCGGGACCGGAGGCGGGAAGGCGCCCATCTCGAACATGCCGTCGATCTGCGGGGTAAATACCCCGATCTCCCACGAGCCGGCGGGATAGATCGCCGCACGTCCGAGCGTGAACAGGTTCTGGCTGTCCGGATAGGTCTGTGCCTCGAAGCCGTCTCCCAGATATTCGCTCCACCGGGCGAGCTGGCGGAACGGCTCGACCCATTGCTCATCCGTCAGCTTCTGTCTGCCGTCGATCAGCGCCTTGCGACCCTCCTCGCCCTTCCAATAGGTCGGACCGATATTCTGATAGCCCATCGTCGCGGCTTCCCACTGATCGGCACTGCCCATCGCCATCGGGATATAGCTTCCATCTTCCTTGATCGCATCCAGCACGGCGTAGAACTCGTCGACCGTGGTCGGAACCTCCAGCCCGAGTTCCTCGAAGGCGTTCTTGTTATAGAGGAAACCGTGGATCACCGACGCCATCGGCACGCAGAACGTGGCGCTGCCATCATCAGTCTGCCATGCGGATTTCGCCACGTCAGAGAAATTCGACATCACCGACAGATCTGTCAGATCAGCCAGTTGTCCCTGATTGAACAGTTCGAGCGAGGCATCGAAGGGGCGGCAGGTAATCAGATCGCCTGCCGAACCCGCATCCAGCTTGGAGTTCAGCACCGCGTTATATTCCGCCGGCGCGGTCGGCGCGAAGTTGATCTTGATATCGGGATGCGCCTCTTCGAAAGCCGGGATGATCGTGTTCTGCCAGATGGTCAGATCGTCATTGCGCCAGCTTTCGACGGTCAGCGTGACCTCCTGCGCCGAGGCTGCTCCGCCCAGGACGGTGCTCGCCAAAAGCGCGATGCGAAGGGTTCTAGTCATGTCTCACTCCCTGAATTCGGACCTTCCCGGCCCCTGGTTGATATGGTTGCGCCTCACTCCACCAGCGGGGCCAGATGTCCGCCGGTTTCGGACAGCGCGGCGCGGGCCTGATCCGGCCCCATGCCGCGCGCGACGAGGATCGCCAGCTTGACCACACCGCCCGTAGCGGCGAGCGCCGCCTTGGCAATGGTTTCTGGCACATCGGCAATATCGGCCACGATGCGCGCAGCGCGCGCGATCAGCTTTGCATTGTCCGCGATGAGGTTCACCATATGCCCATCATGAACATGGCCGAGCCTCACCGCAATCATCACCGACATCATGTTCAGCGCCACTTTCTGCGCCGAGGCGGCCCCCATGCGGGTGGAGCCAGAGACCAGTTCTGGCCCGGTATCCAGCAGAACCGGAGCGTCTGCGACGGCCAGCAACAGAGAACCGGGAACATTCGCGATGCCGATGATCGCCGCGCCACGTGCCTTGGCAGCCTCGGCCGTCGCCAGAGCATAGGGCGTTGTGCCGGACGCCGACACGACCACCAGCACATCGTCTTCGCCAAGCGCGATGCGATCGACATCGTCTTGCGCCAGCGAGGCATCATCCTCGACGCTGCCCCGAAGATGCAAAAGCGCCTCGGCCCCGCCGGCAAACAGCATCGGCGTGCGCTCAGGCGGCAATCCGAATGTCCCGGCCAGTTCCAGGCAATCCGCCAACGCCATCAGGCCTGAACTGCCTGCCCCGGCATAGGCCACACGCCCGCCCCGGCGCAGCGCGTCGGCACCAAGCCCCGCCGCCTGATCGATCGAGGACAAGGCCGGCCGCAGCGCACCGAGCGCACCGATTTGCGCGTCCAGCAACATCGACAAAACGCGCGTCGCGGGCTGGGTATGCAGCTGCACGGAATTTGGATGCCGAGCTTCAGTACTGCGCAATGCCATCTGATTCCTCCTTTTGCCCATATAATGCCAAAGCAATACCAATTGTAAACAGAAACTTTGCTGCGCCGTGAGAATAACACATGAAACGGCCAAAATACAGGCATACTGGCCATCGGAAAGATTGCTCTTTTCATTTGGTATTGCTTTGGTATGTTATCCGTATGGAGGCTTCTATGGCTCATTTTCTGGGAATCGACGGGGGCGGAACCGGCTGTCGCGCGGCTTTGGCCGATGCGCAGGGCCGCGTGATCGGGCGCGGCGCGGGCGGTCCGGCCAATATCAACACGAATGTCGAGACAGCCGCGGACAATATTCTTACCGCGACCCGTGAGGCCATCGGTAACAGCGGCGCGCGCCCCGAGAATATCGTCGCCACGCTCGGCCTCGCCGGCGGCACGATGCCGGATGCAATTCGCGGGTTGCAGGCGCTTTTGCCCTTCGCGCGCAGCCAGATCGTCAATGACGCGATCACCGCCGCACGGGGTGCGCTTGGACCGGATGACGGGATACTTGCGGCACTTGGCACCGGGTCGGTCTATGCAGTCCAGCGCAAAGGCCGGATCACACAGCTTGGCGGTCGTGGTTTCCTGCTGGGCGACGAAGCCGGCGGCGCGGTTCTGGGCCGCACGCTCCTGTCGCAGGCCCTGCGCGCGGCGGACGGGTTTTCGCCGATGACCCCGCTGCTGCAAGAGATCCTTGGCGAATATGGCGGGATCGAAGGCATCATCAGCTTCGGCAATCACGCCAGCCCGGCGGATTTCGGTCGGCTCGCGCCTCGCATTGCCCGCTCGGACGACCCAGCCGCCCGGCAGATCTTCGACGAGGCCACCGCGCAGGTCGCGGCATCGCTGGAAACGCTTCAGGATGGCGGCCGGCTGCCGGTGGTCTTTATCGGCGGGCTGGGACAAAGCTATGCGGCCCGCATCGGCGAACGCTGGCCCATCCGCGCCCCGCTTGGAAACGGTGTCGACGGCGCGCTCAGCATGGCCCGCGAGCTGGGTGAGCAGACATGAACAGACTTTTCAGCCCCGCGGATTTCTCGGAGAGCGGTGGCGGTCCGCTTTATCTGCAATTGCAGAAACGAATCGCCGACGCGATTGCCTCGGGCGATCTGAAGCCCGGCGACAACCTGCCGCCCGAACGCGAGATGGCATCGCTCACCGGGCTTTCTCGCGTCACCGTCCGTAAAGGGGTCGAGGCGCTCGTCACCTCGGGTCAGCTGATCCAGAAACGCGGCTCGGGCACGTTTGTCGCGCCGAAGGTCGAGCGTCTGGAACAGGCGCTGTCGCTGCTGACATCTTTCACCGAAGACATGGCAAGGCGCGGCATGCAGGTGGAAAGCCACTGGATTGCGCGCGGGCTTCACGCGCCAACCCCGGAAGAGGTGATGGCGCTCGGGCTCGGGACCGATGATCGCGTTGCGCGGTTGGAGCGTGTGCGCAGCTCGGACAGCGTACCGCTGGCCATCGAACGCGCCTCGCTGTCCGCGGCGATCCTTGCGGACCCGAATACCGTAGAGACAAGTCTTTACGCCGTGCTCGAGTCGCGCGGAAAACGACCGGTGCGCGCTGTGCAACGCATCTCGGCCACGAATATCTCGGGGAAGGATGCCGAGCTGCTCGGCGTGTCGCCGGGCGTGGCAGGGCTGCGGATCGAGCGCGTCTCTTATCTGAGTTCGGGGCAAGTCGTCGAATTCACCCGCTCGATCTATCGCGGCGACGCCTATGACTTCGCCGTCGAGTTGAAACTGGCGCCAGAGCCTGAAAGGACCGCCAAATGACCCAGACACATATGGCCAGAGAGGTGGCCGAAATCCCGCAATCCGTCGCCCGGTTTCTCGACCGCTCGCGCGATAGCGTCGCCGCCTCCGCCGCTGCGCTGCGCGACACCGATCCGGGCGTAATCATTACCGTTGCCCGCGGATCGTCAGACCACGCCGCCGCCTATATGAAATATGCGATCGAGCTGCAGACGGGCGTGCCGGTGGCTTCGGTAGGGCCGTCCATCGCCTCGATCTACAAGCGCCCGCTGAAACTGTCGCGCGCGGCCTGTATCGGCATCTCGCAATCGGGCCGCAGCCCTGACATCGTCGACATGATCCGCTCGGCCCGGGATGGCGGCGCGCTCTCCATCGCTGTCACCAACAATGCCGACAGCCCGATGGCAGAGACAGCGGCGCATTGTCTGGCGCTGAATGCGGGCGAGGAAAAAAGCGTGGCAGCCACGAAGACCTTCGTGAATTCGGTCGTGGCCGGGCTGGCGCTTCTGGCGGAATGGACGCAGGACAAGGATCTTTGCGCAGCGGTCGCCGGACTGCCCGATGCTTTTGCCGAAGCCGCCGGCAAGGACTGGTCGCCCCTGTCCGACCGGCTGGCCAGCGCGAATTCGGCCTATGTGCTCGGGCGCGGTCCCGGAAATGCCATCGCGGGCGAGGCGGCGCTGAAGCTGAAGGAAACCTCGGGCACTCATGCCGAAGCCTATAGCTCGGCCGAGGTGCTGCACGGCCCTTCGGCGATCGTGCAGGCGAATTTTCCGGTGCTGGCGCTCGGCGTCGAGGACGCCGCCTTGCCGCATGTCGTGGCTACCGTCGAAAAGCTTGCCGAACAGGGCGCGGATGTGTTCCTGACCGGCGCCGACGCCAAGGGCACCACCAGGCTGCCAACGGTCGGCGGGCTGCATCCGATGGTGGCTCCGCTGGTTAATATTGCGAATTTCTACGCTTGCGTCGAAGGGCTGGCCCGGCGGCGCGGCTTCGATCCGGACACGCCTCCTCATCTGCGCAAGGTCACGGAGACTGTATGACACGGCTGACCATCTCTGCCCCTCGGATCTTCGACGGGACACGCATCTTGCGGGACCATGCCCTCGTCCTGTCGGATGACCGGATCGAGGCATTGCTTCCAGCGGCGGATGCCGGAACGCCGGATGTGATCTGCGAAGGGCTGATCTCGCCGGGGTTCCTTGATCTTCAGATCAATGGCGGCGGCGGTTTGATGGTCGGGGCAGAGACCGATCTCGCGGCTCTGACGCAAATCTGTGAAATCCATCGAGACCTCGGTTGCGCTGCGGTGCTGCCGACGCTCATCACCGACACGCCCGAGACCACCGCGCGCGTGATCGCGTCCGGGATCGAGGCGGCGACAACTCGGGTGCCGGGCTTCCTCGGGCTGCATCTGGAGGGGCCTCATCTCGATCCACGGCGCAAGGGCGCGCATCACCCGCGACTGATCCGGACGATGGGCGAGGACGATCTTGCGCGGCTTTGCGAAGCGGCGCGGGCCTTGCCCGTGCTGATGGTAACGCTGGCACCGGAATCGGTGACGCCAGATCAGATAAGCACGCTGGCAAAGGCCGGAGCGGTGGTCAGTATCGGCCACAGCGATTGCGATTACGAAACCGCCTGCGCCGCCTATGCCGCCGGGGCGCGCTGCGCCACGCATCTGTTCAACGCGATGAGCCAGCTCGGCCACCGCGCGCCGGGTCTCGCCGGGGCGGTGCTGGCCGGGGATGCGCCATTTGCCGGGCTGATCGCTGACGGTATTCACGTGCACCCTGCGGCGATGCGCACGGCTCTTGGCGCGCGGCAAGACGGTATCTTTCTGGTGACGGACTGCATGGCCTTTGCCGGGACACAGGCGCGCGAAATGACTCTGAACGGACGAGTCATCCGGCGTGAGGCGGGGCGGCTGACGCTGCCCGACGGCACGCTGGCCGGGGCGGATCTGCGCATGGATGCGGCAATTTCGACGCTGGTGACCCGGCTGGGCGTCGCGCCCGAACGTGCGCTGGCCATGGCCACATCCATTCCCGCCCGCGCGGTCGGGGTCGAGGATCGCCTCGGCTCCATCGCGCCGGGCCGCCCCGTGTCCCTGAGCCTTCTCGATGACGATTACCGGCTGAGCGCAACATGGCGCGATGGTGGCTGGCGCGCGGCCAATCCGGCCTGACGGCAGTTCGGGATCACACCGCCTCTGGCCCAAGCAGCAGCCGCCGTCCGAGAAGCGCGGCACTGCGCGCGGCCAGCCCGGCGGGGTCGAGCGAGGGATTGAACTCTACCATATCGGCCACCGCGATGTCGGGTGCGGCGGCGAACACGGCGTCGATCAGACGCTCAACCACCGCGAAAGGCACTCCACGGCCTGCGGGCGCGCTGACGGCGGGCATGGTGGCCTGCGGCAACACGTCGAGATCCAGCGTCAGGTAGATGTGATCGACCCTCGAAGCGAGGTCGGCAATCGCACGCTCCGCTGCCTCCGGCCCAAGTTGCAGCGCCGAATCCGCGATCATGGTCACGCCCCAGCCCTGCGCCCGCTCGGTCAGCGCCGCCGTGTTGGCCTCGGCCGCGACCCCGAGCACGAGATAGTCGAACCCGTCCGGATCTTCGTCGCGGATCTGCGCGAATGGCGTGCCGGAGGACGGCCCCTCCGCCCCGGTCTTCCGAATGTCCAGATGCGCGTCGATATTCACGATGCCGATCCGGCCCGGCCTCGCGCGGCGCAGTCCCTGCCAGCTGGCGAAGGCGGTCTCGTGCCCTCCGCCGAGCACCACCGCGCGCCCATGCGTGGCAAGCGCCGAGTAAATCTCTGCCGCCATCCGCTCCTGCCCCTGGTCCAGCCCCTGGCCCGGCACCGCAATATCACCAAGATCGGTGAAACCGCCCCATGCCGGAGGAGCCGCCAGCCCGGCCATGGCCTTGCGCAGAGCAGCAGGTGCCTCGGCGGCGCCGGGTCGGCCCTTGTTGCGGCGCACACCCTCGTCGCAGGCAAAGCCCAGAAGCGCGACCGCCGCCCCCTCTTTGCCTTCCAGATGATGCATCCGCAGCGCCTGCGGCCCATCCTCGGGGTCGCTGCGGCCGGTCCATTCGACAGGGGGTCGGTGCTCAGCCATAAAGCCACCCGGGAAGCCAGGTCGCGATCACCGGCAGCAGCCAGACCACCGCAACCGCCGCCGCCTGCAAAGCCAGATAAGGCACCACACCGCGATAGATCTGCCCGGTGGAGACTTCCGGCGGCGCTGCCCCGCGCAGGTAGAACAGAGAAAACCCGAAAGGCGGCGTGAGGAAGCTGGTCTGAAGATTGATCGCGATCAGCACGGCCAGCCAGATCGGATCATGTCCCATGGTGATCAGCATCGGCACGACGAGCGGAAGAAGTATGACCGAAATCTCAACGAAATCGAGGAAGAACCCGAGCAGAAAGATCAGCCCCATGGTGAATAGCAGCGCGCCGGTCGGCCCGCCCGGCATCGACTCCAGCAGATCGGCGAGCCGCTCCTCTCCGCCAAGCCCGATGAACACCAGCGAGAACATCCCGGCCATGAGGATCGTGGCAAAGATCATTGCGCTGACGGTGGCGGTCTCGGTGACCACGGCGCTGAGCATTCCGCCAAGACGGATGCGCCACGCCCCGAGTGCCAGCACCAGCATCGAGACCAGTGCCAGCACAGCATAGACCATACCCAGCAATTGCTGCGTCTCGGTCAGATCATTGCGCTGCATCCTCACCGGGGCCACCCCTGCCGCGATCGCCAGCGCCAGCAGCGCGAGAAACCCCGCCCAGAATTGCCAGCCGGGCATGCCGGCATGACGCGCCGCCAACAGCAGCGCGCCCGCCGCCCCCACGGCGCCTGCCTCGGTCGGCGTGGCGATGCCACCCAGGATCGCGCCCAGAACCGCGACGATCAGGGCGATGGGCGGCACCACCGCTGCCATGATCTCGGCCGCCGAGGGGCGTCCGGTTTCATCCATCACCGGAGTCATGTCTTGCGGCCGAAGCCAGGCGCGGATCACCAGATACAGCAGATAGATCCCGACGATAGCCAGACCCGGAAGCATCGCCGCCGCGAAGGTCTGGCCGACCGAGATGGTCTGGATCGAGAACTTGCCCTGCGCATATTGCGCCTGCTGATAGGCCGAAGACATCACGTCCGACAGGATGATCAGCAGCGTGGAGGGCGGTATGATCTGGCCAAGCGTGCCCGCCGTGCAGACCGTGCCGCAGGCCAGCGGCACATCATAGCCGTTGCGGATCATCGTCGGCAGCGCGATCATCCCCATCGCTATCACCGTCGCACCCACGATGCCGGTCGAGGCGGCCAGCAATGCCCCCACCAGCACGACCGAGATCCCAAGCCCGCCGCGGCGATGTCCGAACATCCGCGCCATTGTCTCCAGCAGTCTTTCAGCGATGCCAGAACGTTGCAGGATCACGCCCATCATCACGAAAAGCGGGATGGCGATCAGCGTGCGATTGGTCATCACGCCGAAGAAGCGCTGCCCGATCGCGCCGAACAGCCCGGCATCGAAGCCGCCGGTCAGCCAGCCGATCCCGGCGAACAGCACCGCAATCCCCGAGATGGTAAAGGCGACCGGATAGCCAAGCACGATCCCGACGATCAGCGCCGCGATCATCCACAGATCAAGCATTTCCCTGCCTTTCATCGCGTTGGACGGTCAGCCGCGCCAGATCGCGCAGGATCAGCGCCAGCCCCTGGATCGCCAGCAGCAGACAGAAGGCGAGCGTCAGCGATTTCAGCAGATACGAAAATGGCAACCCGCCGACCGAGATCGCCCCTTCCCGGATCGCCCATGAATTGCGGATCGCAGGAAAGCTCCACCACGCGATTACCGCCAGCGTCGGCATCAGCAGCAACATATGACCTGCAAGATCGAGAAGCGCCCGGCCCCTCGGGGACCACTTCGCATAGAAGATATCCACTCGCACATGCCGATCCATCAGCAGCGTATAGCCCGACGCGAGCATGAACAGGCTGGCGTGCGTATACAGCACGATCTCATCGGCCCAGATCGCGCCAATGCCAAAGACATAGCGCAGCAGCACGATGGCAAACTGCACCGCGAGCAGAAGCAGCGCCAGCCAGCGGACCGTCTGGCCGACGACGCGATTGATCGCGTCCAGACGGTCCGCTGCCTTCATCATTCGATGCCCATGGCCGTGGCACGTGCATTGATCGCACCGCCCTCGGAGCGGATCTGATAGCCTGCAATCAGGTCACGATAGGCCATGAAGCTTTCGGTGACGCGCTTCGTCGTGTCGTCACCGGCGAGCAGCTCTTGAAAGACCTCGTCCGCCGCCGTCGCCATCGCCTCCAGCACGCTGTCCGGCAGGCGTTGCACCTGCACCCCGTCCTCGGCCACAAGCTTTTCCAGCGCGCGGGCGTGGTTGGTCAGGTATTCGGTCAGCACCTCGTTATACAAGCTCTCGCAGGCGGCGCGCACGGCGGCCTTCAAATCGTCCGGCAGCCCCTCCCAGCTTTCCAGATTGACCGCGCATTCCTCGGCCGAGCCGGGCTCGCCGATACCGGGCCAATAGTAGTTCTTGGCGATCTGCTGATAGCCCACCGCAGCATCGGTCCACGGCCCGATGAACTCGCCCGCATCGAGCGCGCCGGATTGCAGCGCCTGGAACATCTCTCCGCCAGAGAGCGCCTGCACCGACATGCCCAGCTTTGTGCACATCTCGGAGGCCAGCCCCGTCGAGCGGAAGCGCAGCCCCTTCAGATCCTCTGGCGAGCTGATCGGTTCGCGGAACCAGCCCGCCCATTGCGGACCGGAATTGCCGCAGAGGAAGGGCTTCAGACCGAAACCGGCATAGACCTCGTCATAAAGCTCTTGCCCCCCGCCATAGGCCATCCAGCCGACCTGCTCCATCGCGGTCAGGCCGAAAGGCTGGCTGCAAAACAAAAGGATCGCCTTGGATTTGCTGCCCCAGTAGCTGGGAACCGAGTGATACAGATCGGCGGTGCCCTGCGACACCGCGTCGAACACGCCATTGCCGGGCACCAACTCTCCGGCGGCGAAAAGCTGGACCTCGATCCGTCCACCTGACAGCAGAGTGATGCGGTCAGCCAGCTTCTGCGCGGCCACGCCCGGGCCAGGCAGGTTCTTCGGCCAGCTGGTGACCATTTTCCATTGCAGCACATCCTGCGCGAGGGCCGGCGCAGCGAGGGCCGAGGCGGCGGCGCCGATCCCGGCAGTGGTCAGGAAATTTCTTCTCTTCATGGGTCGTCCTCCCTTGGTGACAATCTGCCCGTATCGCCGGTCTCAGCTCTGGCGGCCAAGTATGCCCGGCAAATCAAGCCCGTTTTCTTTCGCACAATCAATTGCGATGTCGTAACCCGCATCGGCATGGCGCATCACGCCGGTCGCCGGGTCGTTCCACAGCACATTGGCGATGCGGCGATCGGCATCCTCGGTGCCGTCGCAGCAGATCACCATGCCGGAATGCTGCGAGAAGCCCATCCCGACCCCGCCGCCGTGATGCAGGCTGACCCAGGTCGCCCCCGACGCCGTATTCAGCAACGCATTCAGCAGCGGCCAGTCGCTGACCGCGTCGCTGCCATCTGCCATCGCCTCGGTCTCGCGGTTTGGACTGGCGACCGAGCCGCTGTCCAGATGGTCGCGCCCGATCACGATGGGTGCCGACAATTCGCCGTTGCGGACCATTTCGTTGAAAGCGAGGCCCAGCTTGTGGCGCAGCCCCAGCCCGACCCAGCAGATCCGCGCGGGCAGGCCCTGAAAGCTGATCCGCTCGCGCGCCATGTCCAGCCAGTTATGCAGATGCGGATCGTCGATGAGCTCTTTCACCTTGGCATCGGTCTTATAGATATCCTCGGGATCGCCGGACAGCGCCGCCCAGCGGAACGGACCAATGCCTCGGCAGAAAAGCGGGCGGATATAGGCGGGAACAAATCCGGGGAAGGCAAAGGCGTTCTCCAGCCCTTCTTCCTGCGCGACCTGTCGGATATTGTTGCCATAATCCAGCGTCGGCACATCGGCATTCCAGAAATCGACCATTGCCGCAACATGGGTCTTCATGCTGTCACGTGCGGCCTTCTCAACCGACTTGGGATCGCTTTCCTGCTTGGCGCGCCACTCCGCCACGCTCCAGCCGAGGGGCAGATAGCCATGCACCGGATCATGGGCCGAGGTCTGATCGGTCACGATATCGGGGCGCGGACCGCCTGCCTTCATGCGGCGGACAAGTTCGGGATAGATCTCGGCCGCATTGCCGATCAGTGCGACTGACTTCGCTTCGCCCGCCTCGGTCCATCGCTGGATCAGCGCAAGCGCCTCGTCGAGGTCATGGATCTTTTCATCGACATAGCGCGTGCGCAACCGGAAATCCGCCCGCGTTTCGTCGCATTCGACGGCCAGGCAGCAGGCCCCGGCCATCACCGCGGCCAGAGGCTGCGCGCCGCCCATGCCGCCCAGACCGGCGGTCAGGATCCATTTGCCGGTCAGGTCGCCGCCGTAATGCTGACGCCCGGCTTCGACGAAGGTTTCATAGGTGCCCTGCACGATTCCCTGAGAGCCGATATAGATCCACGACCCGGCGGTCATCTGCCCATACATGGCGAGCCCTTTCTTATCGAGCTCGTTGAAATGGTCCCATGTCGCCCAATGCGGCACCAGGTTGGAGTTTGCGATCAGCACGCGCGGCGCATCCTTGTGTGTGCGGAAGACGCCGACCGGCTTGCCGGATTGCACCAGCAAGGTCTGATCCTCCTCAAGCCGGCGCAGGCTGTCCACGATGAGATCGAAATCCTCCCATGTCCGGGCCGCCCGGCCGATGCCGCCATAGACAACGAGCTCGGCGGGGTTCTCGGCCACGTCGGGATGCAGGTTGTTCATCAGCATCCGCAGCGGCGCTTCGGTCAGCCAGGATTTCGCGGTCAGATCTGTGCCGGTGGTCGGGCGGACTTCGCGGGTGTTCTTGCGGCGGTCGATCATGCGTTGTTCTCCAGTTCAGGGAAGGCGATGCGCGTCGCCTCGGTCAGCGCGCCGCCCGCGATCAGCGCCGAGGCGCGGTCGAGATCGGGGGCGATGAAGCGGTCTTCGGTCAGCGGCGCGATCTGGTCCCGCAGCCGCGCGATCGCGGCGGCGACGGCGGGGCTCGGCTGAAGCGGCGCGCGGTGGCGTATGCCCTCTGCACCGGCAAAGGCCTCGATCCCGAGAATGCGGAACAGATTGTCGCCCATGCGCAGAAGCCGTCGCGCGCCATGGGCGGCCATGCTGACATGATCCTCCTGATTGGCGGAGGTCGGGGTGGAATCGGTGCTGCACGGATTGGCGAGATGCTTGTTCTCGCTCATCAGCGCCGCCGAGGTCACTTCGGCAATCATCAGGCCGGAATTCAGCCCCGGATCGGCGGCGAGGAAAGGCGGCAGATCGAAGGACAGGCTCGGATCGACCAGAAGCGCGATCCGGCGCTGCGAGATGGCGCCGATCTCGGCCATTGCCAGCGCGATCATATCGGCGGCGAAGGCCACCGGCTCGGCGTGGAAATTGCCGCCCGAGACGATGCGATCTTCGGCGATCAGCACCAGCGGGTTGTCGGTGGCGGCATTCGCCTCGCGCGTCAGCGTCACCGCTGCCTGCCGCAGCAGATCCATCGCCGCGCCGGTGACCTGCGGCTGGCAGCGCATGCAATAGGGGTCCTGCACGCGCGGATCGTCCTGCCGATGGCTTTCACGGATTTCCGAGCCGTCCAAAAGCGCGCGCATCACCGCCGCCGCCTCGATCTGGCCGGGATGACCGCGCAGCATGTGGATCTCGGTGGCAAGCGGCGCGGTGGAAGCCATCGCCGCATCGATCGACATGCACGAGGTCAGCAGCGCACCCTGCGCGGCCTGCCACGCCATGAACAGGCCCGCAAGCGCATTGGCCGTCGAGAACTGCGTGCCATTGATCAGCGCCAGCCCCTCTTTCGGGCCAAGCTCGACCGGCTCCAGCCCGACCGAGCGCAGCGCCTCGGCGCCGGGCAGACACCGGCCGCCGACCTCAGCCTCGGCCTCGCCGATCATCACCGCAGCCATATGCGCCAGCGGCGCGAGATCCCCCGACGCGCCGACCGAGCCCTGGGCGGGCACGACCGGCATGACATCCAACTTTAGCATCGCTTCCAGTAGCGTGATAATCTCAGGCCGCACGCCTGATGCCCCGCGCCCCAACGAGATCAGCTTCAGCGCCATCATCAACCGCACGATTTCAGGCGGGCTCGGCTCACCGACACCGGCGGCGTGGGACAGGATCAGGTTGCGCTGAAGCGTTGTCGTATCTTCCGCCGGAATGCGGATCGAGGCCAGCTTGCCGAAGCCGGTATTGACGCCATAGACCGGCTGATCGCCCATCGCCGCCTGCTGCACGCGTTCCGCCGCGCGGCGCACCGCATCAAGCGCGGACGGTTCCAGCCGCGCCGGGGCGGCCTGCGCCCAGATCTTTTCCAGCTCGATCAGACGCACCGCGCCGGGAGTGAGGGTCAGCATGGGGTTCCTTTATAGTAACGCGTGTAAAGCGGCGCGTCGCCGATGCGATAGGTAAGCTCGGCCGGCGTCTCTGCATCCCAGATGGCCAGATCGGCGCGCAGCCCCTTGGCGATGCGCCCCCGGTCGTTCAATCCAAGCGCGGCGGCCGCATTGGCGGTGGCACCGCGCAGCGTTTCTTCGGGCGTCATGCGGAAGAGCGTCGCCGACATATTCATCGCCAGCAGCAACGAGCTCATCGGCGCAGAACCCGGATTGGAATCGGTTGCAACCGCCATGCGGACGCCCGCGTTGCGAAGCGCTTCGACCGGCGGCAGCTGCGTCTCGCGCAGCGTGTAGAACGCGCCGGGCAGCATGACGGCGACGGTCCCGGCATCGGCCATGGCGGCAATGCCTTCCGCCCCGAGATACTCCAGATGATCCGCCGACAGCCCGCCACGTTCCGCCACCAGCACCGCGCCGCCAAGATCGGAGAGTTGCTCGGCATGGAGCTTGACCGGCAGGCCTAGCACGGCGGCGGCGTCGAAGACACGGGCGATCTGGGGCGGGGTGAACGCGATATTCTCGCAGAACCCGTCCACCGCATCGACCAGACCTTCGGCGGCCGCGTCACGCAGTGCCGGAATGCAGATCTCGTCGATATAACGATCCGCGTCCTGCCCTTTCGGGATGGCATGAGCGCCGAGGAAGCTGGTCACCACATCGACCGCGCGTTCCCGTGCCACGCGCCGGGCAACGCGGAGCATTCGCAGCTCGGTGTCACGGTCCAGCCCGTAGCCCGACTTGATTTCAATTGTGGTAACGCCTTCGGCAATCAGCCGGTCGGCGCGGCGCAGCGCCCCTGCCAGCAGCACATCTTCGGACGCCGCGCGGGTGGCCTCCACCGTTGAGACTATTCCGCCCCCGGCCCGCGCCACCTCCTCATAGCTGGCACCGTTCAGCCGCATCTCGAATTCCTCGGCGCGGCTGCCCCCATAAACGAGATGGGTGTGGCAATCGATCAGCGCCGGTGTCACCAGCCGCCCGCCAAGATCCTCGGCCGGAGCGTCGCGGAAGCCATCGGGAAGATCCTCATCGGGCGCAAGACAATCAGCGATCACCTCTCCCTCGATCAGAAGCCGGGCCGGGCGTGGCGCATAGCCCTCGGCCCCGGGCTGCATTGAGGCCACGCGGCCATTTTCCAGCACTCGACGAATCATTGGCTCCTCCTCCCAGCCTTTATGTTCATACATATTTAGGTTATGTTCAATCTTATTTTGCGGCGCGCCGCAACCAATCCCGCCGGCGACGGTTGCAATGGCAGAGGACAGATGACGAGATTTGCTGCAATACGCGACGAAATGTTGCGCCGGATCAACGATGGCGACTGGCCGGTCGGGCATGAGCTGCCGACCGAGCCTCAGCTGGCGCAGGAATTCGGCGTGGCGCGCGGCACGATCCGGCGCGCGATGGATGCGCTGTCCGATCAGGGGCTGATCCTACGCCGCAAGCGCGCCGGCACGCGGGTCGCGGCGCGGCAGGGTCATGCGTCGCGGATGACCATTCCCATTGTCCGATTGGGCATCGAGGCGCGTGGCGATCGCTATTCCTACCGCCTGCTGGCACGCGATATGCGTCCCGCAAGCGCCGATTTCGGCGGGCCGGCCGGGGTGCTGCATATCGACTGCCTGCATCTGGCCAACGCGCAGCCGTTCCAGATCGAACAGCGCCGCATCAGCCTCGATGCCCTGCCGGAGAGCATCGACGTGGATTTCACCCGCGAGAGTCCGAATGAATGGCTGGTCAGGCATATTCCCGCGACGGATGTCGAAACCACGCTGCGGGCCGACGGGGCGCAGGACGAGGTGGCACAGCATCTTCAACTGCCCGAGGGCGCGCCGGTCTTCGTGCTTGAGCGACGCACCTTCCTGAACGGCAAGGCGCTCACCATGGTGCGGATGTCACATCCCGCGGCGCTTTATTCGATCACCACCCATGGCTGATATGGCCGCGTCTCATCCTAGCATCGCCAGCCGATCCGCAGCCTCCGGCATCCGGTCGAGCGTGGCTTCGATCCGCGCCCGCCATCTCGGGCCGCGAGACAGCGCGTCCTCATAGGCCTCGGCCAACTCGTCGGGGCGGTCCTCGGCCAGCACCCCGATCAAAAACGCCGCCTGCGCCCGGTCCTTTCGCGATTTCAGCTGATCGGGTCCGTCGCGACGCCGGTCAGCCACGATCAGCTTGTGGATGGCATAGCGTTCGGGTCGGGGGATCTGCACCAGCACGCCAGAGCGATAAAGCGCCACCGCATGGATCGGATCGGCGATCAGAAAATTCAGATAGTTCAGGGCCTGCGCGCTCACCCCAAGCGCGGGCAACGGCTTCACCGTCTCATCTCCGAAAGCGGGGGTCAGGAACTCCACCATCGCTTCCGAGCTGCTCTGCCGCCACCGCCAGACCTGCCGGTCATGTATCCCCGGCACCGGGTCGAAGCGCAGCGCCGAGAGCATCGTGCCCGGATCTTCTTCGACGCGGTCCTGCAACGCCACCGAGAGCCGCTCGAAGCTGGCCAGATCGACATCGCCGGTCTGGGCGAGTTCCTCGTAATCCATCCGCACGCCGAGTTCGCCCTGATACAACCCATAGGCCGAAGTCCCGACCAGAGTGCCGCCCAGCCTGAACACGCCGGCGCGGGCGAAAGCCAGCAGCATCGAGCCGGTCTCGCGGTCCTGACTGATGAAGCCCTCGGCGCGCAGCGTACGCACCAGCCGGGTCATGCGCTTGCGCCGCGCGTCGTTTTCGTCGCGCAGGATCTGAGCGCGGTCCAGCCGCGCCCGCAGTTCCGGCGTGTCCTCGCCGATATATCTGCTTTTCATCTCGGTCCCGAGCCGGAAACGCTCATATAGATAGACACGCCCATTACGGGCGCGGGATTCGACGGTCCCGGTCAGCGCCGCCGCGCGCTCATCCAAGTGAAGGCGCAACAGATCCTGATAAGCCACCACGGCGGGTCGGCTGTGAGCGATAATATTCAAATCAGTCCCCGATGTGCATCAAATTATATATTGATGCACACACATCCAGTGCGCAAGCATGTGCATCAAATTTATTTTCGATGCACATATTGCCAAGGACTGGCTTCGGCGGGCCCAATCGATGTTGCGATAGGCCCGCATCAACTCTGGCATCGGGGACGGTTAGAACAACTTCGATCCAGTATCCAGCCGGGTCGTTGGTAATGGCGATCTGTTTCATGACGCCCTCTCCCAGATTTTTCTGGAAAGTCGGGCAGGCGTTTTCGAGGAAGGCGCAGGCGGCCTCGATGTCGGGAACAGAGACACGGATATGCCCTCACCCCTCGCGCGGTGCATCATTGCCGTCGCCTCCGCTGAAATAGCTGGCAAATGTCAGGGTTTCACGACTGCGCGCGAAACCCCTCACCCCCGTCGCGGCATCCCGACGCAGATCCGAGCCGCCGCCTTGCGCAGCGGACCGAGGAGGAAATCGGTCTCGTGCGCGGTGATCGTGGCATGGGGCACGGTCAGCCCAAGCGCAAACTCGATCGGCCAGGCGGAATCGGCCGCGACCGGGACGGCCAGGCTCGAGCGGCCGGGGATATGTTCGCCGGTTTCCCGTGCATAGCCCTGCGCGACGATCTCGTGGAACATCGCGACGGCGGCGCGTTCCTGCCCGTGCTTGCCAAGCGCCGCATAGATGCGTCGCCGCATCGCCGGGCTGCTATGGGCCAGCATGATACGTCCTGTCGCGGTGGTATCAGCGGGAAAATTATAGCCGGGCGAGGCCAACGTCACCTCGGCCTGCGGCGCGGTTTCCCGCAGCACCGCCTTGACCCGATCCCCGATAAGACGGGCCAGAAACACCGTCGCCCCGGTTTCGACCGAGAGCGCCCGCAGCACCGGGCGGACATCACGCTCCAGCCAGGTGCGGTCGGTGCCGAGAATCCTGACCATCCGCGCGCCGGGCACATAGGTGCCGGTGCGGTTCGATTCGCGCACCATCCCCTCGGCGATCAGATTATCGAGCAGCCGCAGCGTCGTCGTGCGCGGGATACCCAGTATCAGCTCGATATCCTTGCGCGTCAGCCCAACCGAGCTGGCCGACAACGCTTCGAGAATCGCCACATAACGCCCGAGCGGCGAGCCGAGGGAATCCCCCTGACCGCGTTGACCGGAAGTGCTGGAAACGTCGTCACGCGGGGCCACGCGCGATCTATCTGGAGCGGGTCTCGACGCAGCCACGGGTTTCCTCACGAGGGTTGGGGATGCGAAGAGATCCTATCGCAGCGCCTGCCAGCGCCGCAACGCCCGGCAACCACCGGATGCAGCGGGGAAGGTCGCGCAAACCGGCGGCAGAGAGGCTGTCCGATTTTCGGACAGGTGCCATCTTTCGTTCCGCGGCGCGGCTGCTAGCTTGCGCCTCGACCCCTGACAGAGGCTGACCATGTCCGACCCCGTTCTTCACCGCATCGTTGGCAGCACGCCGCCGCGTGCCGCGGCGGCATCGGGTTGCTGGATCGTCGACGAGGCCGGGAATCGCTATCTCGATGCGTCATCTGGCGCGGCGGTGAGCGCGCTTGGCCATGCCCATCCGGCGCTGATCGAAGCCGTCACCTCGCAGCTCATGACGCTGGACTACGCACATACCGGATTCTTCACCTCCGCCCCTGCACAGGATCTGGCCGCACGGCTGGTCGAGTTGAGCGACGGCGCCTTTGCCTCGGTCTATTTCGTGAATGACGGCTCTGAAGCGGTCGAGGCCGCGCTGAAGCTGGCCCGGCAGGCGGCGCTTCAGCGCGGCGAGGAATCGCGCCGTCGGATCATCGCGCGGCGGCAGAGCTATCACGGCAACACGCTCGGCGCGCTTGGCGTCAGCGGGCATCTTGCGCGCCGCCAGGGCTTCGCGCCGCTTTTGACCGAGGCGCATTTCACCGCGCCATGCTATGAATATCGCCACCGTCGTCCCGACGAGACAGCGGAGGACTATGGGGCGCGCCTCATCTCCGAGCTAGCGGCCGAGATTGCCGAAATGGGCGGCGACACGGTTCTCGCCGTCATCGCCGAAACCGTGAGCGGGGCCACGATTGGGGCGGCAACGCCGGTGCCGGGCTATCTGCGCGGGCTGCGTACGCTCTGCGATCAACACGGCATCACGCTGATCCTCGACGAGGTGATGTGCGGTGCCGGGCGCACCGGGCATTTCTTCGCCTTCGAGGCCGAAGGGGTAACTCCGGATCTGTGCACCATGGCTAAGGGGCTTGCCGCCGGCGTCCAGCCCATCGGCGCGGTGCTGGTCTCGGGTCAGATGCGCGACGCGCTGGCGCGGGATGGCGGTGCGATTCGCAATGGTCATACCTATAGCGCCCACCCGGTTGCCTGCGCCGCGGCTCTGGCAGCGACCGCGGAAATCTCAAACGAAGACATGCTGGCTCGGGTGCGCGAACTCGGGGACGAACTGGCCGAAGCGCTTGCTGCCCGGCTCGGCGCGCATCCTCATGTCGGCGATCTGCGCGGGCGCGGCCTTCTGCGCGGGATCGAGCTTGTGGCGGATCGCGACAGCAAGACCCCGTTTTCGCCGGATCTGCGTCTTGCATCGCGAATCAAGTCGGCCGCGATGCAGACCGGCCTCTGTGTCTATCCGGGCAGCGGCACGGCCGATGGCGTGGCCGGCGACCACATCCTGCTGGCGCCGCCTTTCATCTGCACCAGTGCCGACATTGCCGAGATCGTGGACCGTTTCGCCCGCGCGCTTGACGCAGCGCTGAAACCGGTCCTCCACGAAACAAAATTCGAGGTGAGCTCATGAATGCCGAGAACCCGCGCGATCTGCCGCGTGTGACCTATTCCAATATCCGCGAGGATTTCTCTGGGGTGCATGACCATTTCGACGGGGTGCTGCCTCGGGTCCGCGAGACTATGCTGGGCCAGGATCAACCCAACCTGATCGACGGGCAGGATGACCGCGCGGGCGCTGAGATGACGGCACAGAGCCCGATCGATCGCCGCCTGACCCTCGGTCGATTCGTTGCCGCCGATGCGGATGCCGTGAACCGCGCATTCGCCGCGGCAAGGCGCGCCCAGCCAGAGTGGGCTGCATCTGGCTGGGCGCATCGGGTGGCGGTGCTGCGCAAGGCTGCGGATGTGCTGGAGGATCGTAAATACGAGGTTTCGGCAGCTTGCCTGTTCGAGGTCGGAAAATCTCGGATGGAGGCAATCGGCGAGATCGAGGAAACGGTCGACATCATCCGCACCTATGCCGGGTTCATGGAAGAGGCGCAGGGCTTCGACGTGGATCTCGACCGCGTCAATCCGGGCGAGGAGACATTCGACAAGATGCGCCCCTTCGGCGTGTTCGGCGTCATCGCACCTTTCAACTTCCCCGTCGCGCTCTCGGTGGGAATGACCTCGGCGGCGCTGCTTGCGGGGAATGCGGTGGTCTATAAACCCAGCCCCGACGCCGCGCTGACCGGGCGCCTGCTGGCAGAGATCTATCGCGATGCAGGCGTGCCCGCGGGGGTTTTCAACCTGGTTTGCGGCGGCGAGGAAACCGGCCGCGCCATCGCTGGCCATCCCGATCTGGACGGCATCGCCTTCACCGGCTCGCATCGGGTGGGGATGGAGCTGCTGCGAGAGGTCGGCGCAGGCGGACAACACGCGCGCCCGGTTCTGGCCGAGATGGGCGGCAAGAACCCGTGCTATGTTACCGGCTCCGCGACGCTCGACGACGCTGTGTCGGGGCTGGTGCGCTCGGCCTATGGGTTACAGGGTCAGAAATGCTCGGCCTGCTCGGTCGCGTTTCTGCACGACGATATACACGACGATGCCGTCGCCCGGCTGCGAGACGCCGCGAATGCCGTTAAGATAGGCGATCCGGCGGAACGCGACGTGTTCATGGGTCCGCTCATCAATGACACGTCGCTGGACCGCTTCCTGAATGCAGTTCAAGAGGCAAAGGCGGCGGGTGCGACGGTGCATGGCGGCGAACGGCTCAGCGGCGGGATCTACGATCACGGTTGCTATGTCAGCCCGGCGCTCGTCACCGGCCTGCCGGACGATCACTGGCTGCATCGCGAAGAGCTGTTTGCGCCGTTTCTGACCGTGCGCCGGTTCAGCGATCTGGCCGAAGCGATCACTCGCGGCAATGCGGTGCAATTCGGGCTGACGGCAGGGATCTATACCGGCGACCAGTCCGAGCTGGACCTGTTCCTGAACCGCGCCGCCGCCGGGGCGCTTTATGCGAACCGTCCCAGCGGGGCGACGACCGGCGCCTGGCCTGGCACCCAGACCTTCTGCGGCTGGAAAGGTTCGGGGACCGGTTCGAAAGGCGGACTTGGGGCATGGTATTTGCCGCAATTTATGCGAGAACAGAGTCACACGATCATGCGACCGGCTGGCTAAGCATCACCCGGCGCATTTCCTAGGGAGGAGAAGACCAATGAAAAACACGATGAAAACACTGCTCTGCGGCACTGCGTTGACATTCGCCGCCGCTGCCGCCACGGCAGAGCCGGTCAAGATCGGCGTGCTCGAAGACATGTCGGGCATCTATGCCGACCTGTCGGGCGAAGGCTCTGTCTATGCCGCGCAGATGGCGGTCGAGGATTTCGGCAAGGATCTTCTGGGCGAGCCGATCGAGCTTGTCTCGGCCGATCACCAGAACAAGGCCGATGTCGCCTCGTCGCTGGCGCGGGAATGGCTCGACAATGAAAGCGTCGATGCGATTTTCGGGCTCGGCAACTCCGCCGCCGCTCTGGCCGTGCAGGAACTTGCGAAAGAACGCGGCAAGTTCACCGCCGTCTCGACCGGCGGCTCGACCGCGCTGACCGGCGAGGCCTGCTCGCCCACGGGGATGCACTGGACCTATGACACACGCGCGCTTGCTGTGGGGACCGGGGCCGCCGCGGTCGATGAGGGGCTGGACACGTGGTATTTCCTGACAGCCGATTACGCCTTCGGCCAGAGCCTTGAGGAAAACACCACCGCCGTCGTCACCGATAAGGGCGGCGAGGTTCTGGGCAATATCCGTCACCCGCTCGGCACAAATGACTTCTCGTCCTACCTGCTTCAGGCGCAGGCTTCCGGCGCGAAGGTGATCGGCCTCGCATCGGCAGGCGGCGACATGAACAATGCAGTGAACCAGGCGGCCGAGTTCGGCATCACCTCGGCCGGCCAGTCGCTGGCCGGTCTGCTGATGTTCATCACCGATGTGCATGCGATCACCCCCGAAAAGGCCCAAGGCATGATCCTGACCACCGGCTATTACTGGGATCGCGACGATGCGAGCCGCGAATGGGCCGCCCGCTTCGAGGAAGAGATCGGACGCAAGCCGACCATGGCGCAGGTCGGGGTCTATTCCTCGGTGCTGCATTTCCTGAAAGCCGTTGAAGCGGCGGGCTCGCTGGAACCCGAAGCCGTGATGGAGGCAGCGCGCAGCATGCCGGTCGAGGACGTGCTGACGCAGAACGGCACGCTGCGCGAAGATGGTCGCATGGTCTATGACATGTACCTGGCGCGCGTGAAGTCCCCCGATCAGGTCGAGGGCCCGTGGGACTATTATGAGATCCTGCGCACCATTCCGGGTGACGAAGTGTTCCTGCCGATCGAGGAAAGCACCTGCCCGCAGCTCGGGCAATAAGTCCCGCATCCCCGGCCGGTCGCTTCGGCCGGGGACCGCGTTCCTCACCTGCGACGGATGGCAGATGACAAGCACCAATGACGACATACTGGTCGCCCGCGACCTGACGAAGGAGTTCCGCGGCTTCCGGGCCGTGGATGGCGTCGATCTGAATGTGCGCCGCGGCTCGATCCATGCGATGATCGGGCCGAACGGCGCTGGCAAGACCACCTGTTTCAACCTGCTCACAAAGTTTCTTCAGCCGACTGCCGGAACCATCATGTTCGACGGGCAGGACGTGACCTCGTGGACCGCGGATCGCATCGCGCGCAAGGACATGGTGCGCAGCTTCCAGATTTCCGCGGTCTTCCCCGAGATGACCGCCGCTCAGAATGTGCGCATTGCCCTGCAACGGCGGCGCGGACATAATTTCGACTTCTGGCGCAGCGAAAAGCGTCTGCACCGCTTCGATGACGAGGCGCGCGAATTGCTGTCCCGTGTCGGCCTGGCAGAGTTCGCCGATGAAAAGGCCGCTGCGCTATCCTATGGCCGCAAGCGCGCGCTCGAGCTGGCCACGACGGTGGCGCTCGATCCCCGGCTGCTGTTGCTGGACGAGCCGATGGCAGGGATGGGCCGCGAGGATGTCGCCCGGATCACCGAACTCATTCGCGAAATCGCCCGCGACCGCACGATCCTGCTGGTCGAGCATAATCTCTCTGTCGTCGAAACCCTGTCGGACCGCATCACCGTGCTGGCGCGCGGGGCGGTTCTGGCCGAAGGCGATTACGCCGAGGTCTCGAACAATCCCGACGTGATCGACGCCTATATCGGGGCCGGCCATGACTGAACCCTTGCTGAAAGTAAGCGATCTGCACGCCTGGTATGGCGAAAGCCATGTCCTGCATGGCATCGCCTTCGATGTCTCCGCCGGAGAGGTGGTCAGCCTGCTGGGCCGCAACGGCGCGGGCAAGACCACCACGCTGCGGGCAATCATGGGGCTGATGAGCAAGCGCGAGGGCTCCGTCACCATGGACGGGCGCGAATTGATCGGGCTGGAGCCGCGCCATATCGCTCGGCACGGCATCGCCATCTGCCCCGAAGAGCGCGGCATCTTCGCCTCGCTTTCCGTGCGCGAGAACCTGAACCTTCCGCCGCGCATCGCCGATGGCGGGCTGAGTGAGGACGAGATCTTCGAATTGTTCCCGAACCTGCTCGAACGTCTGAACAGCCAGGGGACAAAGCTGTCGGGCGGCGAACAGCAGATGCTGGCCATTGCGCGCATCCTGCGCAGCGGCGCGCGGCTCTTGTTACTGGACGAACCGACCGAGGGTCTGGCCCCGGTCATCATCCAGCATATCCGGCGCACCATCGAGGCACTGAAGACACGCGGGTTCACCATCGTGCTGGTGGAACAGAATTTCCGCTTCGCCGCGACCGTTGCCGACCGTCACTATATCGTCGATCAGGGTCTCGTCGTGGATGAGATCGCGGGCGCAGAGGTCGACGCCCGGACCGACGATCTCAAACGCTATCTGGGGGTTTAGATGGGTTTCTGGGACATTCCCTTGCAGGTGTGGATGGGCCAGTTGCTGCTGGGTCTGATCAACGGGGCCTTCTATGCGGTGCTGTCGCTCGGCCTCGCGGTCATCTTCGGTCTGCTGAACATCATCAATTTCGCCCATGGCGCACAATATATGCTGGGCGCCTTCGCCGCGTGGTGGCTGGCGCAGAATCTGGGCATTGGCTTCTGGCCGGCGCTGGTGCTGGTGCCGCTGATCATCGGCGCGTCAGGCGTGGTGATCGAAAGAACCATGCTCGCGCCGCTGGCCAAGCTGGATCACCTTTACGGGCTGCTGCTGACTTTCGGTCTCGCCCTGATCTTTCAGGGGCTGGTGCGGCAGGGATACGGCATCTCGGGCCTGCCCTACCCGACGCCCGAGGCGCTTTCGGGCGGCTATAATCTGGGCTTCATGTTCCTGCCGAAATACCGCGCCTTCGTGATCCTGGCCTCGGTGGTGATGTGCCTCGCGGTCTGGCTGGTGATCGAGAAGACCAAGCTCGGCACCTATCTGCGCGCCGCTACCGAGAACCCGGAACTGGTCGGCGCCTTCGGCATCAATGTGCCCATGACTGTGACGCTGACCTATGGCGCCGGGGTGGCACTTGCCGCCTTTGCCGGGGTGCTGGCTGCACCGATCTATTCGGTGAACCCGAATATGGGCGCGGATCTCATCATCGTCGTCTTCGCTGTTGTGGTGATCGGCGGGATGGGCTCGATCCTCGGCTCGATCGCCACCGGCTTCGGGCTGGGCATCATCGAGGGGCTGACCAAGGTGATTTATCCGCAGGGCGCCTCGATCGTGATCTTCGTGGTCATGGCGATCGTGCTTCTGGTCAAGCCTGCGGGACTGTTCGGAAAGGCGACATGATGGCGGACAAGGCTCTGGATAAACCGATCCGCACCGATGAGCACCGGGCCGAGCGTGGCGCGCTGCTGTGGCTTGGCGCGCTGACCGTGCTCGCGGTGGTCGGCCCGTTCTTCGTCTATCCCGTTCTGCTGATGAAGATGATGTGCTTCGGGCTGTTCGCCTGTGCCTTCAATCTGCTGCTCGGCTTTGGCGGGCTGCTCTCTTTCGGACATGCGGCGTTTTTCGGCACCGCCGCCTATATATGCGGCCATGTCACGAAGGAATGGGGGCTGGACCCGATCCTGTCGATCCTGGCCGGGACAGCGGTATCGGCGCTGCTGGGGCTGGTGATCGGCAGCCTCGCCATCCGGCGGCAGGGAATCTATTTCGCGATGATCACCCTCGCCTTCGCCCAAATGGTCTATTTCGCCGCGCTGCAACTGGCCTTCACCGGGGGCGAGGACGGTATCCAGGCGATCCCGCGCCGCCCCGCGCTCGGGCTGATCGACATCTCCAGCGATGAGCGGCTTTACGTGCTGGTCAGCATCATCTGCCTCGGCGGGCTGTTCCTGATCTGGAGGATCGTGCATTCGCCCTTCGGCAATATCGTCAAATCGATCCGCGAGAATGAACCTCGTGCCCTGTCGCTCGGCTATCCGGTGGCGCGCTACAAGCTGGCGGTGTTCGTCCTGTCCGCGGCGATTTCCGGTCTGGCCGGGGCGACCAAGTCACTGGTCTTTCAGCTTGCATCGCTGACCGATGTGCATTGGGCCATGTCGGGCGAGGTGGTGCTGATGACGCTGATCGGCGGCATGGGATCGGTCTTCGGCCCGCTTGTCGGCGGCGCGGCCATCGTGCTGATGCAGAATTACTTCGCCAGCATCGGCGCCTGGGTCACGATCATTCAGGGCGCGATCTTCGTGGTCAGCGTGCTGTTGTTCCGCGAAGGCATCGTCGGGGTCATCCAGAAACTGCTGAACCGTCGCCGCTGAAAAATGTTGCGGGGCTGCACTGGTACGAGAGCCAGAGGGTCAGTGACAGCAAAGTAATTTAGCTCAGATCGTGGGAAGGACGTCGGCACTGTGCAAGACGGCGGCGAAATTACGCTCGCCGCACCAGAGACATTGCTTCGACGGACAGAAACTGCCGCAACCGGCCAACATGTCCGACAGTCGTTTATGAGAAGTGGTGAGCCGTGCAGGATTCGAACCTGCGACCCACTGATTAAAAGTCAGTTGCTCTACCAACTGAGCTAACGGCCCACGTCACAGGGCGCTTTCCTAGTTTTGCCTCCCGGTGGCGTCAACCTCAAAAACACGCATCTGGCGAAAAGTTTCCGCCCGCACTATATCGCGGGAATGGAACACGCCCGCACCTCTGGCCTGCCCTTCATGAAGATGCATGGGCTCGGCAATGATTTCGTCGTCATCGATCTCCGTCACGGGATCGGGGCGCCGGGTGCTGCGACCATCGCCGCCATGGCCGACCGGCATCGCGGCGTGGGGTTCGACCAGCTTGCCACCATCGAAACCGATGCCGACAGCGATGCGCGGCTGGTCTTCTTCAACGCCGATGGGTCGCGCTCGGCGGCTTGCGGAAACGCGACGCGCTGCATCGCACGGTTTCTGATGGAGGGCTCCGGCGCGGCATCACTACGCCTGCGGACCGATCATGCCGTGCTGGTGGCCGAGGATGCAGTCGACGGGCTCACCCGCGTGAATATGGGCCCGCCCGTGCTCGACTGGCGGCAGATCCCCCTCGCCCGCGAGGTGGATATCGACCATCTGCCCATCGACGGCGACGCGGCGGCGACCGGCATGGGCAACCCGCATCTGACCTTCTTCGTCGAGGATGCCGATTCGATCGATCTGGGCCGTTTCGGTCCCGAATATGAACATCACGCGCTTTATCCCGAGCGGACCAATGTCGAGATTGTGCAGGTGATCTCGGACAGCGAGATCAGACTGCGCATCTGGGAACGCGGCACCGGACCGACTCTGGCCTCGGGGTCCTGCTCCTGCGCGGCGGCGGTGGCGGCGGCGCGGCGCGGGCTGACCGGGCGCGAGGTCACGGTGCATGTGCCGGGCGGCACGTTGCAGATCGACTGGCGCGATGACGGTGTCTGGATGACCGGCCCGACCGCGTATGTCTTTGACGGGGTCTGGCGGGGATGAGCGCGCCCGAGCTGACAAAAGCGGTGTTTTCGACCCATGGCTGCCGCCTGAACGCCTATGAATCCGAGGCGATGCGGGAAATGGCTGAAGCCGCGGGGCTGAAAGGCGCGGTGATCGTGAACACCTGCGCGGTCACCGCCGAGGCCGTCCGTAAGGCGCGGCAGGACATCCGCCGGCTGGCCCGCGACAATCCCGGCGCGCCGGTCATCGTCACCGGTTGCGCAGCGCAGACCGAGCCCGAGACCTTCGCCGCCATGCCCGAGGTCACCCGCGTCGTCGGAAATACCGAAAAGATGCAGCCCGAGACCTGGGCCAGCCTCACCCCCGACCTGATCGGCCAGACCGAGCGCGTGATCGTCGACGACATCATGTCGGTCGAGGAAACCGCCGGCCATCTGATCGACGGATTCGGCCGGCACCGCGCCTATGTGCAGGTGCAGAATGGCTGCGACCATCGCTGCACCTTCTGCATCATCCCCTATGGTCGTGGCAACTCGCGGTCCGTGCCCGCCGGTGTCGTTGTCGACCAGATCAAGCGCCTGCGGGATCGCGGCTTCAACGAGGTGGTGCTGACCGGGGTCGATCTGACCTCATGGGGGGCCGATCTTCCCGGCACGCCGCGTCTGGGCGATCTGGTGATGCGGGTCCTCAAGCTGGTGCCGGACCTGCCCCGGCTGCGGATCAGCTCGATCGACAGCATCGAGGCGGATGAGAACCTCATGCAGGCCATCGCCACCGAGCGGCGGCTGATGCCGCATCTGCATTTGTCGCTTCAGGCCGGGGACGACATGATCCTCAAGCGCATGAAGCGCCGCCATCTGCGCGACGACGCCATCCGCTTCTGCGAAGATGCCCGCCGCCTGCGCCCCGAGATCGTCTTTGGCGCCGACATCATCGCGGGCTTCCCGACCGAGACCGAGGCGATGTTCCAAAACTCGCTGAAGCTGGTCACGGATTGCGGCCTGACCTTCCTGCATGTCTTCCCCTACTCGGCCCGGCAAGGCACCCCCGCCGCGCGAATGCCGGCAGTGAACGGCAAGGCGATCAACGACCGCGCCGCCCGCCTGCGCGCCGCGGGGGACGTGGCCCTGCGCACCCATCTCGACGCCCAGCAAGGCCGCCGCCACCGCATCCTGACCGAAGGCCCCCGCACCGGGCGGACCGAGCAGTTCACCGAAGTCGCCTTCGACCGCGACATGCCCGAAGGCACGATGATAGACGTGACCATCAGCGGACATGACGGGGCGCGGCTTCGGGTCTAGCCAACCGCGCGGCGGGACGCGGCCCGTCAATCCAGTCAGCGACCGGCGCGTCCTTGCCCGGCGGCCCGACTGCGCAAGCGCGGCGCATGGCACCAACGGTCAGTGAGACGCCGTGCGCTATTCCACCGTCACCGCCGTCACGCTCAGCGCCTTGTCACCGATCTGGTAATCGGCCCGGATCTCCAGCCCCGGTTCGGCGGGGTGCAGCGCGCCGAGGGAGCCCAGCGAGATCACCGATCCTTCGGAGAGGTCGTAATTCCCCTGCCCCGCCAGCCACAGCACGACATCCAAAGGATGCCCCAGCAAAGCCTCGCCGCTGGCCCGGTCCATCTCTTCGCCATTCGCAGAGAGCGTCGCGGTCAGCGCGCCCAGCTCGTCCACCGGGTCGGCCAACTCGGCCAGCGGCAGCGATTCGCCCAGAACCCCGCGCCACGGGATCACGCCGTAAGAGGCCATGATCGCACCGTTGGGCTGGACCCCTTCGGCCAGAGCCATGTCAGGCAGTTCGATGAAGGCCTGCACCGCACCCAGAGCCGCCGCAGCTTCCTCACGCGTGGTCGCTGCCGCCAGAGCCTCGGGGTCGGCAACCGTAACCACCAGATCGGCCTCGAAGAACGGCGTGCGCGACCCGTTCAGGCTGATTTCCGCACCGTTTTCCAGCAGCATCGGCCGGAACAGCGCGCCCGCCACCGGGCCATCTACGCCAAAGCGTTCCTGCGCCGGGGCCGAGGTAAACCCGACCTTCACCCCGACCGGACGACCATATTCATCCTCGAGCCGCTCGCGCCAATGCGTATAGGCGCAGGCCGCGTCTTCCATATTCTCCACGCCCGGATCGGGCAGCCTTTCGCCGGCCAGCCAGCCCTCGGCGGCGGCATAGATCGTCTCGGGCGCAGGACATTCCGCGAGGGCCGGGCCTGCCGAGACCGCCAGAATCGCAATTGCGTATTTCATAACCGCATCCTCCCTGATCCGATCAGCCTGCCCCAGCCTCCGCGCTCTGGCAATCACCGCGTGATGCGCTAGAACAGGCGCCCAGAAGGAGGCATCATGTCCGATCAGCCGACCCCGATGATGGCCCAGTATCTTGCGATCCGCGAGGCCAATCCGGGTGCGTTGCTGTTCTATCGCATGGGCGATTTCTACGAGATGTTCTTCGACGACGCGGTGCAGGCCGCCGCCGCTCTGGACATTGCGCTGACCAAGCGCGGCACCCATCAGGGCCAGCCGATCCCGATGTGCGGCGTGCCCGTGCACGCGGCGGAAAGCTACCTGCTGACGCTGATCCGAAAGGGCTTCCGCGTCGCCATTGCCGAGCAGATGGAGGACCCGGCCGAGGCGAAGAAACGCGGCAGCAAATCCGTCGTCGCCCGCGACGTTGTGCGGCTGGTCACACCCGGCACGCTGACCGAAGAGACCCTGCTGGAAGCGCGGCGGCATAATTTCCTCGCCGCCTTCGCGCAGGTGCGGGACGAGACCGCGCTTGCCTGGGTCGATATCTCGACCGGGGCGCTGCGGGTCATGGCCTGTCCGCAATCGCGGCTGGCGCCGGAACTGGCCCGCATCGCTCCGCGCGAATTGCTGGTCGCCGAAGGCGCGCGGCTGGACGAGCTTGCCGAAGAGGCCGGCGCCGCGCTGACCGAGCTGCCGCCCAACAGCTTCGACTCCACAGCCGCGACACGGCGTCTTGCGGCGCTGTTCAAGGTCGAGACGCTGGACGGCTTCGGCAGCTTCACCCGCGCCGAACTCGCCGCGATGGGGGCGATTGCGGATTATCTGGAACTGACCCAGAAATCACAGCTTCCCCTGATCCGCCCCCCGCAGCGAGAGCAGGTCGCGGGCGCGATGCAGATCGACGCGGCGACCCGGCGCAATCTGGAACTGACGCAGTCTCTGTCCGGCGGGCGCGAGGGCTCGCTGCTCTCGGCCATCGACCGGACCTCTACCGCAGCGGGTGCGCGGCTTCTGGAACGTCGCATCTCGGCCCCGTCGCGCGATCTCGCAACGATCCATGCCCGCCACGACGCAGTGCAGCATCTGGCCGAGGATGCGAGGCTGACCGCCGATCTGCGCGAGGCGCTGTCGCGGGTGCCTGATATGGACCGGGCGCTGTCGCGTCTGGCGCTCGACCGGGGCGGGCCGCGCGACCTGGGGGCGGTCAGGGCGGGGCTGACGCAGGCGATCTCGGTGTCGGGAATGCTGCCGGAGGACGCGCCGCGGGTGCTGGCCGAGGCCGCGCGCGATCTGACCGGCCATGACGATCTGATCGAGCTGCTGGACGACGCACTTATCGCCGAACCACCCCCGCTCGCGCGCGATGGCGGTTTCGTGGCGGCGGGCTTTGACGGCGATCTGGACGAGACCCGCCAGTTGCGCGACGAGGGGCGCGGCGTCATCGCCCGGATGCAGGGCGAATATGCGGAACTCGCCGGGGTCGGCAGCCTCAAGATCAAGCATAACAACGTGCTCGGTTATTTCATCGAGACCACCGCGACCCATGCCCAGAAGATGATGGCCCCGCCTCTGTCGGAAACCTTCATTCACCGCCAGACCACCGCCAACCAGATCCGCTTCACCACGGTCGAGCTGTCCGAGCTGGAGACCCGCATCGTCAATGCCCGCGACCGCGCGCTTGAGATCGAGCGGGCGATCTTCGCCCGGCTCCGCGAGGCGGTTCTGGCCGCCGCCGCGCCCATCGGTCAGGCGGCGCGGGCCCTGGCCGAGATCGACCTGAGCGCCGCTTTCGCCGATCTGGCCACCGGCGAAGCCTGGACCCGCCCGCAGCTCGACGACAGCCGCGCCTTCGAAATCGAGGCCGGGCGCCACCCGGTCGTGGAACGGGCGCTGAAACGCAAGGCGGACAGCTTCGTCGCCAATGACTGCGCGCTGACCGGCGGCGAAACCCCGGCAATCTGGCTGCTGACCGGCCCGAACATGGCCGGGAAATCGACTTTCCTGCGCCAGAACGCGCTGATCGCGATCCTTGCGCAGGCCGGTTCCTTCGTCCCCGCGACGCGCGCCCATATCGGGCTGGTTAGCCAGCTTTTCAGCCGCGTCGGCGCCGCGGACGATCTCGCGCGCGGGCGGTCCACCTTCATGGTCGAGATGGTCGAGACCGCCGCCATCCTCAACCAGGCCGACGACCGCGCGCTCGTGATCCTCGACGAGATCGGGCGCGGCACGGCGACCTGGGACGGGCTGTCCATCGCCTGGGCGGTCATGGAGAACCTGCAAGCGGTCAATCGCTGCCGCGCGCTGTTCGCGACGCATTACCACGAGCTCACCGCGCTCGCCGCCAAGCTGGACGGGGTGGAGAACGCCACCGTCGCCGTGCGCGAATGGGAGGGTGAGGTGATTTTCCTGCACGAGGTGCGCAAGGGCGCCGCCGATCGCTCCTATGGGGTGCAGGTGGCGCGGCTGGCCGGGTTGCCCGACGCGGTGGTGACACGCGCCCGCGACATTCTGGACCTGCTGGAATCCGGCGAACGCGAGGGTGCGGTCCATCCGGCAGAGATCATCGACGACCTGCCTTTGTTCCGCGCCGCGCCGCCGCCGGCCCCCGCCAAACCGAAGGAAAGCGAAGCCGAAACCCGGCTGCGCGGGCTGAACCCCGACGCGCTGACTCCGCGCGAGGCTCTGGATCTGATCTATGAGCTGAAGGGATTGACCGACCGTTAAAGCGGCATCTCGACGAAGGCTTCCCGCAGCGCCTCCGACCAGGCTTCGGACATGGCCGAAAATTGCGGATCGCTTTGCAGGATGCGCCGCTTGGCGCTGACCCGGCAGGCATCGTTCTCGATGATCGCGAGATCCAGCGGCATGCCCACCGACAGATTCGACTTCATCGTCGAATCCATCGACAACAGAACCGCCTTCTGCGCGTCCTCCAGATTGGTCGCCGGCGTCACCACCCGGTCGAGGATCGGCTTGCCGTATTTATGCTCGCCAATCTGAAGATAGGGCGTGTCCTCCGTCGCCTCGATATGGTTGCCCTCGGGATAGACGAGAAACAGCCGCATATCGCCGCCCGAGCGCTGACCGGCGACGATCATGCTGGCCGAGGCCTGGCTCTGGCGCAGATCGGCATGCTGGGCGGCGATCTCGCGGCGGGTGCGCGACAGGGTGTCGCCGATGATGCCGACCACGCCAAGCATCGAGCCCGCCTTCATGATCGAATTATGCTCACTCGCCTCGGGCGAATCGATGGCCTCCTGCAACCGCGCGATGGTGGTTTGGGTGACCGACAGGCTGCCCGCGGTCATGATCCCGACCACCCGCTCGCCCGGCTCCTCGAAGAAGAACATCTTGCGATAGACCGAGATATTGTCCAACCCGGCATTGGTGCGCGTGTCCGACAACAGCACCAATCCGGCATTCAGCTTCAGTGCGACGCAATAGGTCATTTTCGTTCCAGGCGAGTTTTCACGCGCCGCTGTCTACGCCTCGACTCGGCTCACCGCAACCTTAACCTCCAGCTTCTCGGCCCCGCCCATCGCGGTTACCCCGCGGATCGGTGCCGCGTCGCGCGAATCGAGCCCCGAGCCAGTGCGCACGTAAAGATCGTTCGGGCAGGTCTTGTTGGCCGCGTCGAATCCGACCCAGCCGAGGCCGCCGACATGGATCTCGGCCCAGGCATGTGCGGCTTCATGGGCGTTGCCCTCGGCATCGGCGTGCAGATAGCCCGAGACATAGCGCGCCGGCAAATCCCGCGCGCGCGCCAGCGCGATCAGTGCATGGGCATGGTCCTGACAGACGCCGCCGCCGATCGAAAACGCCTCGGCCGCCGTGGTCCGGCCATTGGTGACGCCCGATCTGTAGGGGATGCGCTCGTGGACCAGATGCGACAGCGCATGGGCCAGGTCCAACGCGGACAGGGATTGTTCCGGCCCTGCCGCAATATCGCGGATCTCGTCATTCAGCTCGGTGGCCTCGGTGGATTGCAGATAGACCGCCGGATGAATGATCTCGCGGTGACCGCGCAGCACCCCGGCCATGTCGGTGGTTTCGACCTCGCCTTCAAGCCGCACCGGTACTTGGGTGATCGGGCCGCGAATGGTCCATAGCTGCACCCAGTCCCCGGCCCCGTCGCGGAACCCGGCCCCGGCCTCGCATTGCGCGCCCATATCGACATTCCACGAAATTACCTTCTGGCCCTGGAAAACCGAAGGAGTCACCCGCAGGCTCTGCACCCCGAAGCTGACCGGGCGCTCGTAATCATACACCGTGTGATGGCTAATCCTGAGCCGCATTCTCAGCCCCTTCCGTGGAAATAATCGGCCTGCACGCAGCTCGCGATCTGGCCGATCTCGATGATGAAGTCGGTCAGGAACTCATGCAGCCCCTCATAGAAGATCTCGTCGATATCCAGCCCGTTCAGCCGGTCTGCCAGGGCCTGCGCCCGGTCGCGCGCCGTATGCGGCACGTCATCGCGGTAACGGCGCACCAGCGAGTCCAGATGCCACAGCGCCTCGTGCACCGAGGTGATCAGCGACCGCGGCGCCTCTCCGTTGAGGATCAGGAAATGCGCGACCCGCCCGGCGCTCACATCGTCGCCATAGGCCCAATGAAAGGACCGATGCGCCGACAGCGCGCGCAGGATCACCTGCCACTGATAGCTGTCCAGCCCCGATCCGACGAATTCCACCCGCGGCAGCAGCACGAAATATTTCACGTCCAGCACGCGGGCCGTCGAATCCGCACGTTCCAGCGCATTGCCGAGCTTCATGAAATGAAACCCGTCATTGCGCAGCTGCGTGCCGTCGATCGCGCCGTGCACGGTCGAGGCGTGCCGCGCCACCATATCAGCCAGATCGGCGGCATCTTCCTGTCCCGGCCCCAACGACCGGATCTCTTGCCAGGCAACGTTCAGCGCATCCCAGACCCGGCTGGTCAGCGCGGTGCGCACGATGCGCCCGGATTCGCGGGCGTTATACATGCAGCTTGCCACGGAAGAGGGATTGTCGCGGTCGAAGATCATGAATTTCTCCATGTTCTCCTCGTTCACCTCGTCATAGGCGCGGCGATAAAGATCCGACGCCGCCGAAGCGCGCAGCAGCGATTCCCATTCGTTGCGATAGCCCTCTTCGGTATTGGGCAGCATGGTGATGCGTGCGCCCACCTCGAACAGGCGCGACGCGGTCTCGGCGCGTTCCATATGGCGGCCAAGCCAGAACAGGTTGGATGCGGTACGGCTGAGCATGACTATCCCCCTTATTCCGACAGGACCCAGGTGTCCTTGACGCCCCCGCCCTGAGACGAGTTGACGACAAGACTCCCTTCCTTCAGTGCCACACGGGTCAGCCCGCCAGGCACAAGCTCGATCCGGTCGCCGCACAGACAGAAGGGACGCAGATCGACATGGCGCGGCGCGATGCCTTCCTCGACAAAGGTCGGGCAGGTGGACAGCGCCAGGGTCGGCTGCGCGATATAATTATGAGGGTTCTTCTGGATCAGCTTGCGGAAGGTCTCGATCTCTTCCTTGGTCGAGCGCGGCCCGACCAGCATCCCGTATCCGCCCGAGCCGTGAACCTCCTTCACGACCAGCTCACCGAGATGATCCATGACATATTTGTAGTCGTCATCCTCCCACAGCGTGTAGGTATCGACATTCTTCAGGATCGGTTCCTCGCCCAGATAGAAGCGGACCATCTCGGGCACGAAGGTATAGATCGCCTTGTCATCGGCCACACCTGCACCGGGCGCCGAACAGATCGTCACCCCGCCCGAGCGATAGATATCCATCAGCCCCGGCACGCCCAGCATCGAATCGCGCCGGAAGGTGAGCGGGTCCAGAAACGCATCGTCGATCCGGCGATAGATCACGTCGACCCGCTTTGGACCCTCGGTGGTGCGCATATAGACGAACTCGCCCTCGACGAACAGATCCGCGCCCTCGACCAGCTCGATCCCCATCAGATTGGCGAGAAAGCTGTGCTCGTAATAGGCGCTGTTGAAATGGCCCGGTGTCAGGATCACCGCGCGCGGCTTGCCCTGGCATTTCTTCGGCGCAACGGATTCCAGCGTGTGGCGCAGCAATTCGGGATAGCCGTCCACCGGCTCGATCTTGTTGCCCCGGAACAGCTCGGGGAACATGCGCATCATGATCTCGCGGTTCTCGAGCATATAGCTGACGCCGGACGGGGTGCGGCAGTTATCCTCCAGCACGAAGAACTCGTCGCGCCCGGTCCGTACCAGATCAGTGCCAATAATATGGCTATAGACCCCGCGCGGCGGCATGAACCCGACCACCGCCTTTTCATAGGCTTCGTTCTGATAAACCAGCCGCGCCGGGATCTTGCCGGCCCGCACGATCTCGCCGCGCGAATAGACATCGTTCAGGAAGGCATTCAGCGCCTTGGCGCGCTGACGGATGCCGCGCTCCAGCCCGCGCCACTCGTCCTGGGTGAAGACGCGCGGCATCATGTCGAAGGGGATCAGCCGGTCCGGGTCGCCGCCATCGCCATAGACGGCGAATGTGATGCCGATGCGGCGGAACAGCGCTTCCGCCTCGGCCTGTTTCATCTGCCGCAGATCCTCCGGCATCCGTTCGACCCAATCCGACAGGCTGGTATAGGCCTCGCGGACCTTCTCGCCGTCGAACATCTCGTTGTAATACATTCTCACCCCTTCCCTCGGCGACCGGCTGCGTGCTGCGCCCGGCCAGACAGCATGGCGCGCCGCGCGGCGGTTTGAAAGCGACCGCCTTGATCTAACGGGGCTTCTGCGGCGAAGTTCCGAACGCTGCCTGTTTTCGCGGCAGATGCGGAAGATGTTTAACCCGCCGCCGCTTTGCCCTAGACTGCCGGGAAAAATGAAGAACGAGAGGCAGTCATGAACAGGTTTCTGAAGCTGGCGATTCTGATGCTCGTCGCCTCCTGCGGCGGCGGAGGCAATTATTCCGCACCGCGCGACCTCGAAAACGCCTGCGCCATCGTCGCAGAGCGTCCCGCCTATTATCGCGCCATGCAGCGCACCGAAAGCCGCTGGGGCATCCCCGTTGCCGTGCAGATGGCGGCGATTCACCAGGAATCGAAATTCATCGGCGACGCCCGCACCCCGCATCAATATGCGCTCGGCGTCATCCCGGTCGGCCGTCAAAGCTCGGCCTATGGTTACAGCCAGGCCCTCGACGGCACATGGGAGGAATACCAGCAGGACACCGGAAATCGCCGCGCCCGCCGCGATAATATCCGCGACGCGACCGACTTCATGGGCTGGTACATGAACGAGACAACCCGCCGTCTGGGGATCTCGAAATGGGATGCACGCGGGCAGTATCTCGCCTATCACGAAGGCCGCTCGGGCTACGCGCGCGGCTCCTATCGCTCGAAGGGGTGGCTGATGAGCGTCGCCAACCGCGTCCAGTCCCGCGCCGAGATGTATCACGCCCAGCTCAGCGCCTGCCGCTGATCCCGCCGCGCGCGCAGACTCTCGATGTGACAAAGAAACAGGCCCTTCGCATCATGGCGAAGGGCCTGTCTCCTCCCGCGTCGGATGTCCTGACCTCCCCGTCAGACACCCTGCGTATATCATTGCGCCAGACTCACATCGCCTGACGATGCATCACTTCTGCCTGAGCACAGGTCATTCTGTCAACCATAGGCGTCAATGCGGGCGCTTGACGCACGCCTAAGACAGGCGCAAGACGGCAAGAAACCGCCAGTCAGGAGCCCGAAATGTCCCGTATCGTCTTTGTGAACGGCGAATATCTTCCCGAAGAAGACGCCACCATCTCGATCTTCGACCGGGGATTCGTGATGGCCGATGCCGTATATGAGGTGGTCAGCGTGCTGGACGGCAAGCTGATCGACATGGAGGGCCACCAGGCCCGGCTCGGCCGCTCGCTCGAGGCGCTGGGGATCGGCAACCCGATGAGCGATGATGACTATCTGTCGATGTTCCGCGAGCTGGTGTCGCGCAACGAAATGCGCGACGGTATGATCTATCTGCAGGTGACGCGCGGCAATCCCGGCGATCGCGACTTCACCTATCCGCCCGCCGACACGCCGCAGACCGTGGTCGCCTTCACCCAGTCCAAGCCCGGCCTGGCCGAGAACCCGGCAGCACAGACCGGCTGGTCGGTCATTACCGTGCCCGATCAGCGCTGGGGGCGGCGCGACATCAAGACGACGCAGCTTCTTTACCCCTCGATGGCGAAGATGATGGCCAAGGAGGCAGGCGCAGACGATGCCTGGCTGGTCGAGTATGGCAAGATCACCGAAGGCACTTCGAACAACGCCTATATCGTCAAGGGCGATACCATCATCACCCGCGAGCTGTCCCATGACATCCTGCACGGCATCACCCGCGCCGCTGTGCTGCGGCTGGCGCGCGAGGCTCAGATGAATGTGGAGGAGCGTGGCTTCACCGCCGAAGAGGCCGCCAGCGCCGATGAGGCTTTCGTCACCTCGGCCTCAGCCTTCGTAATGCCGGTGGTCCAGATCGACGGCGCGCAGATCGGCGAGGGCAAGCCGGGCCGCATTGCGACCCGCCTGCGCGAGATCTATCTCGACGAGATGCGCAAGACGGCGGTCTGAGCCGCCGCCTCTTCCTGTCCCGGAATACAGTTCGCATACCTGCCGGGCCGGCGTCGGCCCGAGGTCGAATCCCGGCGCTCCTGTCGCGCTCTCGCGGCAGACAGGGGCGCTCGGGCGCGCTCCCTCAGCCGGTCCATTGGGTGCTCTGCGCAAAGATCATGAACCCTGCGGCAATCGCGACCCAGATCCCGAACAGCGGCAGGAAGAACCGGACCCAGCGATCCCAGCTGACCCCGGCCAACGCCAGCGTCGCCATGAAATAGCCCGAAGTCGGGAAGATGATGTTCGAAAGTCCGTCGCCAAGCTGATAGGCGAGGATCGAGGTCTGCCGCGTCACCCCGATCAGATCCGAAAGAGGTGCCATGATCGGCATCGTCACCAGTGCCTGACCGCTGCCAGACGGGATCACGAAGTTGAATCCGAGCTGCGAGATGAACATCCCCACCGCCGACAGCACCTCCGGGAAGCCGCCGACCAGTGTGCCAAGCCCGTTCACCATCGTGTCCATGACCTGACCCTGTTCCAGCATCACCGCGACGGCGCGGGCGATCCCGACGATCATCGCGCCGACCAGCACGTCGCGGAACCCCTCGTTGAACCCGTCGCAGATCTCACCGGGTTTCAGCCCGGCGACCAGCCCGACGACAACGCCCATGATGACGAACAGCCCCGACATCTCCAGCATGAACCAGCCCTGGCTCAGCACGCCCCAGACCATCACCGCAAAGAACAGCAGCGCAACGATCCCCGCCGCCATCTGGCGCGAGCTGAACTGCAAAGGCGCATCGCTTGTCGCATGGCGATAGCGCTTCCGCTTATCCGCTTCGGCGGGATCATCGGATAGCAGGCTCTTGCCGCTATCGTCAGGCAGCCGCGCGGCATAGCGGACCGTGTACAGGATACCCACTGCCAGCAGGCAGACGAACAGCACCGCCCGCAGCCCCAGCCCGGACCAGAGCGGCACCTGCGCGATGGTCTGCCCCAGCCCGGTATTGATCGGGTTCAGCACCCCTGCGGTAAAGCCCGAGGTGGTCGCCACCAGCGCCACCGCCACGGCGGTCATCGAGTCGAATCCCAGCGCGATCATCAGCGGTAGGATCACCGGCACATAGACCAGCGAAAGCTCCTGCGTGCCGATCAGCGTGGCGACCACGGCAAAGACCGTCATCAGCACCGGAATGACCAGGACCGAGCGTCCCGCAAAGCGCCGGGTCAGCTTGTCCACCGCGACCTCGATCACCCCGGTTCGGCGGATGACCATGAACATTCCGCCGATGATGAAGGTGAAGAAGACCACGACCGAAGCATCGACCAGACCGTTCGGCACCGCCATCATGAATTGCGTCAGACCGACCGGATCAGCCTCGACATAGCGAAACGATTCGGCATCGATGGCAACCCGCCCATTGGGCAGTTCAACCCGATCGAACTCACCGGCCGGTATGAAATGCGTGGCAATCGCCGCGATCGCCGTGAACACGAACAGGATCACGTAAATATCCGGCATCCGGAATCCGCCGCGCGGCGCGGGCGCGCGGGCGCGCGTGCGTCTGTCGGCTCGGTTTCGGCCATGATGAAATCCTCCCTCGGGGTCTGCCTGCCTGTCATCGTGACGGGTTCGCGGGCGGCGCAGCGTCGCGGCCTTTCGCGCGCCAGTCACATGCGTGATGGAACCCGGAGTGAAGGCTCTGCGCAACCCTGAAATGAAATCATTTTTATGATAAGCGAAGATCTTCCGACGCCAGATCAGCCCCTTGCATAATTCGCCCCTTTGGTAAAGCAGACGCAAATCACGACACCGTCGCCAAAGGAAAACAACTTATAGTTGTAACAGGGCTGTCTCTGGCTGTGATATGGCGCGGCCTGCTCGTCCGGTGGACGCTCTGGCTCCGCGCGGTGTATGGCCTGTGCGCGCGCTTTGCAGGCTGGTTTCAGCGGGGCGAGCGGATCGTATCGCCAGGCATGAAATACGGGTTCAGAGACAGCTTCCCACCATCGGGCCGCGACTCTTTCCCCGAAACGATCCGCGCCGCGCGCCGCCCGATATCGACCCGCCGCGCATCCGTCGTCGCCAGGCGAATCGGCAATCCGTCCAGAAGATCGACCCCGTTGAACCCGGCAAGCCCCAGCTTGCCGGGAATATCATAGCACTGTTCGCGACACCAAAGCAGCCCGCCCGCACCGATCATATCATTGGAATAATAGAGAAAATCCAGATCCGGCTCGCGCGCGAGGATGCGCTCGGTCAGTTCGCGGCCCTTCGCGAGCGAGGAGTTCCCCTGATAGTATTCCCGCGCCGCCAGCGTCATGCCGACCTCGGACAGCGCTGCCTCCAGCCCCTCCAGCCGTTTCTTCGCGCGATGATCCTCTGGCATATGCGTGCCGATGAACCCGATCCGCCGATAGCCTGCGCCAAGGATTTCCGCGGCCATCTGCCGCCCGGCCTCGCGATGGCTGATCCCGACCACGGTATCGATGATCTCATCGCCATCCGTATCCATGATCTCAACCACCGGCACCGAGACCGCATCGAGCATCGCCCGCGCCGTGCGGCTATGCTCCAACCCGGCGAGGATCACGCCCGATGGTCGCCAAGACAGCATATCGTAAAGCACGGATTCTTCTCGAGAGAGCGAATAGTTCGTTACACCGATCACAGGTTGTAATGCAGTATCGTCAAGCTCGGCAGAGATGCCTGTCAGCACATCTGGAAACACCAGATTCGACAGTGACGGGATGACCACAGCGACCAGATTGACCCGCTGGCTGGCCAGCCCGCCGGCAATCTTGTTGGGCACATATCCGAGCGTCTTCGCCGCCGTCAGCACCTTCTCTCGCGTGGACGCCGACACATCGCCCCGATTGCGCAGGACGCGGCTGACCGTCATCTCGGACACGCCGGACGCCTCCGAAACATCGCGAAGCGTCAGAGGGCGGCGGGTCTTGCGGTTCGACATGCGGATTTTCCAGATCGTTTTCTTGAGTTAGCGCATGACAACCCCGCAGGGCAAGCATCTTGCCAAACCTCGCCCACCCCGGCACAAGAAGAGCCGTGGCCCCGTGGCTCAACTGGATAGAGCAGCCCCCTCCTAAGGGGCAGGTTGCAGGTTCGAATCCTGCCGGGGTCGCCAATTGGTCATTTTATGCCTTTCTTATCAGTATCTTGAAGGGTGGTTTTGCCCAACCCCCCGTCGAGGTTGGGCAAATTTGTAAGCAAATCGAGCGCTGAAGAGGCGAGTGTCATGCGACTCGCAGCAGCGATGTAGCGTCTTGCTTCGTGGTGAGAGTGGTGTCCCAAGAAGGCCGCGATTTGCGCTTCTGTGGCGCCAGCCTCAGCCAAACGCATTGCGCCGTGCTTGCGAAGCCCATGTATGCGGCACTCGGTTGGGAGGCCTGCGGCCTGCGCCATCGTGGCAAACCAATTGCCAAAACCTTCAGTGGTGTAGGGCCGCCCATCTTTGCGGGCGACGAATACGTCCCTGTTTTCTTGGTGAACGCCAAGCTCTCGCGCGAGATCCGGTAGCTTCGCAAGTGGCAACTCGACTTTGCCTCCAGTTTTGCCGCGCGAATACCGGATAACACCTCCCCGGATGTTGAGCGGCCCCATCCGTGCAGCGTCTTGCCTTGCAGCCCCGGTCCCCAGAACCAACTCAAAGGCGAGGCGCTCCTTAGTTCCAGATGGGTAGAAAGCTCGAAACTGTGCGATCTGTTCACGCGTCCACGTGTGATATCCGTCAGTTTCGATCTTCTGGCGGTCGACTTCGACCGTGGGATTTCGGCCTGTGTACCCATGTTGCCGGCTAGCCCACTTATAGAGTTGCGCCAAATCTTTGTGTAAGCGGTTTGCAGCTTCAGGGCCGCCTTTGCGATCCATGAGAGCCGTAACATGGCGCGGCAGGAGGTCCTGATAATGCGCTTCACCAATGGTCGAACGTATCCAGTCAAGCCTTAGCCGTTTCGCATAGCGTGTGGCCTGCGCCAGCTCCTTGAAGGCGCGAGAACCGAGGTAGTCTTCGATTAGGAAAGAAATGGTGCGCTCAGCCACACCAGAGGTTTTCTTCTTTTGAGGTTCTGCAAGCGCCGCTTCATACTGAGTCCGAAAATCCTCAGAGCCAAAAACAGCATCGATGTAGCAATCGATTCGTCGGCCCTTTATCGTCCTGCGCAACCGCCACCGGGTTTTTCCATGACGATCGGTTGCTTTGGTGACGCCAGGAAATCTCTTACGACGCTTCACCATCGTTCTTCCTCAATAAAAGGTCGATATCCGGACCGCTGGACTTAATCGGGGTGTAACCCTCGCGATAGACAGTCACTTCGCCGGTCTCGTGGTTCACGGTATACGCTCCAACGATAAAATCAGCCTCAGCAGCGCCACGCAGGGCACGGCTGATCTCTGTGCGCGTAACTTTTGCGGGACGATTAGGCATTTGAGACAGCCCCGGCGCTGAGTAGGCGACAAGAAAACTGCTTTTGAAGAGCAAGGTTCTTCATCGATTTATCCTCTTTTTTGACCTGCTCCTTGCGCGATATCCTTCGCGACCCGAAGCGCCCGAATGACCTCTGAGTTTTGCGAGCTGCAGTTGCGCGCAGCCTCCTGTGCGATCCAGTCTTTGAGCTCTTTGGGCAGCCGCAGCTGCAACTGTTCACGATGCCCCACAGGTCTTCTCCCGATTTGGTTTGACTTAAACATGGCGACACGCCAGCATTGCGTCAACGGCTAAATTATGGCGGGTGGCCATCATGACGAATTATCCTTCAGTAACCCAAGACAAATATATCATCCGCATGCCCGACGGCCTGCGGGATCGCATCCGCGAAAAGGCCGAGGCGAACCGGCGCAGCATGAACGCTGAGATTGTTGCCCTTCTGGAAGAGCACTACCCGCCGAAAACACCTGAGACGGTTCAGGAGCCCGGAGCGCGTATTTTGCTTTGGCTTGCAAAACGGATCAGGCGCCAAGAGCCCAAGCCCGGATCGACGCGCGACCGGCGCGCGCAAATGTATGAGAGCATTGCCGCGGAGATCATCACGCGAGCCGATGCTATTGACCGGAGCGCGAAGGAACGCGGCCGAGATTGAGAGGTCGCTGTCCCTCTGCCCCCTCGGGGAAAGCGCGAACTGGGCCGGCATCAGTAACTCACCCACTCGAAGCCGTGATTGCCTTCGTGGTCTTCCCACTCCACACCGACGCCGCGTCGCGTGCTGCCCCATGAACAACTGCGCGACGGCAATACCCATGTTGGTGCGGCAGATGGGGTCGCCGGGTGCCACGCGAAGTCGCCCTGCGCGCCATAGGTGCCGAGCCGCATAGAGAATCGTTCTTCACAATCGCCATCTTCACCGCGCTCGCGATGGCTGTAGTGACGGACATCCCAGACGCGGATCGATCTGACAAAATCGAACTCGATCCCGCTGATATCAATATCGGCGCTGCCGCTCTCTGCGTTGACGCGAATAAGGTCGGATGGATCAAGACCTGGCAAACCGCTCGCCTGCAAAATGGTCGGCGGCACGCTTTGCAACGGCGCTCGATCAGCGACACCCATGGGGCACCGCCAGATTTGTAGCGGTGGCTCGATGGGCCATGGCGTGATCCTGCGAATGAAGACGGCACGGGCGTGCGCGCATTCTGCAGAGGCCGGCCAACCACCCGCAAGACAAAGCAAGATGGCGCAATCCACCGGGTAAGCTTTGACCACTTGAGGCGCGATGCTCGAGAAGACTGCCAGCGCGGCGCCGCTGACCCAGTTGCGTAGTCGATGTGATCTCATATCGGCGCCCTCAACATTGCTATAGTAATGAATCATATTGACAGCAATGTGGATGAATGAGCGGCAGGTCAAGCCTTTCTCGCAGCGCGCTGTACGAAAGCGGATTATAATCCGTAGAGCGCACCCGTGACTTGGCCAATTACAGGCCATGGAATTGAGGAACCTCATCGGGCTAAATATTCAGAATTACAGGCGGTTGCTACGGATCAGCCAGGAAGAGCTTGCGTTGCGCGCTGGAATTGACCGCAGCTACATGGGGCGGATCGAGTTGGCCAAGACGTCGGTGTCTTCGGACAAGCTGGCTCCGATCGCTCGTATTCTGGGTGTGGAACCACCGGATTTGCTGAGAAGGATGCCAGGCAAAATGTTAGACAGTGAAGAACGTCGCATGAAGGCCGAGCCGCTCGGCCGGATCAACGCCATGAACAGCGATGAAGAGATCGGCTTGGTCTATCTGTGGAACAATGGGGCCACCCAGATCGTCCTGCACAATACCCAGCCGGAGCTCGAAGAAGACGACGTGCCCGCGGAAATGCCCTCGAAGAGCTAGCGCCCGACCGCTCGCGGTCTCTTGCTGTGCGTGCCCGTCCATCGGCTTGGCTGCGGATTGCAGCAGTCGATCGATGGCGTTGCTGCTTCAAAACCCGCGGTTCCCGTGCCATCTTCGCGCTTGGCGAGGGAGGCACGGATGGCGCGGGCGTCAAAACACAAATGGGGATTCAAGGCGGGTATGCGCGCCGGCGCTTTCGGGTGGCGCGGGTCTGCTAAGGCTGTCGCGCGCCTAAAAGCCGCTGTGAGCGAAATCAAAGCGGTGCGCCGCAAGGATCCTGTCGCTGCGGCGGAAGGCTGCGTTGCACTGGCCGAGCGTATTTGGCCGGCATTTGAACATATCGATACCTCGTCGGGGTCGTTGGGAAATGCCGTCTATCGCACGCTCGAACAACTCCTTCCGATCCTGATCGAGGCACCAGCTGATGAGCCAACACGGGCGGCCTGGCTCGAACGCCTGCGGGACGCCATCGCAGAAGATGGGGTCGATTATCTCTCGCCCCTCGCCGACCGCTTCGGCGAAATCGCGGTGTTTCCCGCTTTGCAACAAGACCATGCCGACCGCGATCTCGATCTTATTCGTATAGCATGGGCAGATCATTCGGTCTTTTCCCATGTGCCAACCGCGACCCTGACACTGTCGTGCCTGCTGGAAGCCGGACGATACGACGAAGTGTTCGCGCTGCTGAACTTGGCCAAGACACGGATGTGGCACTATGAGAAATACGGGGCCGAAGCGTTGGTGCGTCAAGGACTGAATGACGAGGCGCTCGCCGTGGCGAGCAGTCTGCTTGAGAGTGACCGGGCTGTTTGGCGGGCCCGTGACATCCAATGTTTTTGCGAAGACATCCTGAAGGACCAAGGCAAACACGACGAGGCCTACCACCGCTTTGGCCTACCCAGTGCCACCGGCACCACCTGGCTCGCCATATGGCGCGACCTGATCAAACGCTATCCGGATCGCGATCCGCGGGCTGTGCTCGAAGACCTGATTGCGCTTTACGGCAACAAGGGCAAATGGTTCGCCACGGCCAAGACGGCGGGGTTTCTGGATATCGCGCTCGACTGTGCGGCCGATATGGACGCCGCTCCGGCAACCCTTACCCGGGCCGCGCGGGATTTTGCGGAGACCGAGCCCAGATTTGCAGCGCAGGTTGCGCTGCACGCCCTCAACCAGCTTTTGGCGGGTCGTGGGTACGAAGCGAGCCCGTTCGATATCGATGAGGCCTTCGGATACTTGATCGCCGCCAGCGACAGGATCGACGCCAAAGAATGGGCTCTCACCCAGTTGAACAAATTGGTCAACGGAGCGCGAAACGGAGCGCGAAGCGAAGACCTCATGGCGCACCGGCTGGCCACCAAGCTGGCGGAGTTTGAAGCGACCAGAAACGCCACCCGCCATTGAAGGGTAGTGTTTCGGCCTGCTCTTTGGCATTGAGGAGGAAAATCCTCAATGAACGGAGTACGATATGCGACTGACAGCCCCTTCTTTCATCATCTTCCTGATGTCAGTGATTTGCGCGGTTCTGGCGCTCCTCCCGGTCTTTGGCATCGCGGTAGTGGCATTGCCGACATCAGGTTTCTGGATGATGACGATTGCCTGGGGACTGATGACGGCCGGCGTCCTGTTTCGCGGAGTGTGATCAGGCCGCGTGCCGGCTGTCCTCTAGCGATTTGTCACGCACGGTGCGGAACACCACTTGCGGCGCCTGCGAAGCGCAGTGTTTCGGCGACGGCACTGCGACGGCCTCGCCGCAATTGTCACCAACCTGTGCCTCGCGCGCGGAGCCACCACACCAAGGGCAGCACGTTTTGGAAATGGAATCGCTCATAATGCCCCCCGTTCTTGGCAGCTTCACCATCAGCGTGGTCAACGATGGGACATCACGCAAGCTCTAAATTGAGTATGGACGCACTCCAGCCACAACATGTAGTATCAAATCATGCAGTTCGAAGTATTCCCAGACCAGATTCGACTACGGCGCGAAGAGCCTGCGCAAAACCTGCGCCGCTTTTACATGATGGTCGTGCAGCGCGACCTGTTCGGGGGTGCATCCTTGATCCGGGAGTGGGGCAGACTTGGAAGTTCTGGGCAAGTCCGGATTGATCATCATCCGGATGAAGGCCGCGCGATCAACGCCCTGGCGGACCTGATGGCGGCCAAACGGAAACGAGGCTATCGCATTGAAGATGCGCCCAAATGAGGTTTCAGCGGACAATCGGTATCAATTATTCCGGCGCTGAGACACCAGATTCGGGCCTCAAAGGGTTGCGCGTGTACATGAGCACGGCAGGTGGGCCCGCAGAAGAGGTGTCACCGCCGCCTGGAGGCAGCAAGTATTGGTCACGACGCGAGCTGTCTCATTGGCTCAGAGAATGCCTTTCCGAGCCAACTGCGACAGTCGTGGCCATTGATCACGCGTTTTCGTTTCCAGAGGCCTATTTCAAACGGCATGGCGTCAGTCGGGATTGGGACATTTTTCTCGATGACTTCTATCAGTATTGGCCCGCAGACATGGAGCATTACTACGTGGATTTCTTGCGGCAGGGCCGCAGGTCCACCGGGGCGGGCCGCAGCGGGCTGAAGACCTGGTTCAGGGTGACGGATAAAGCCTGCAAGGCAAAGTCGCCTTTCGACTTTGATGTTCCGCGGCAAGTCGCAACAGCCACGCACGCGGGATTGCCGTTTCTGCGAAGTCTACGCGAGGACTGCCCCGATCTTCACGTTTGGCCTTTTGACGGCTGGACGGTGCCCGATGGTGGCTCTTGCCTGGTTGAGGCACGCGCCCACGTCTTCAAGAATCTATATGACAGGGGGGAACGGTCCGTCCCGCAACACAATGCATTTTCCATTGCTTCGTGGCTCAGGGATGCGGATCAAAACGATGGCCTGGCGGCAGCGTTTCAGCCGGATTTGTCTGACAAGCAGCGTCTGGCCGCGACGTATGAGGGCTGGATACTGGGTGTCGACGCGGGGCCGCCTGCCCGTAAGACCCAAAAGAGCGCCAAAGCGCTGGCACCCCAAAGCCGGCAAACATCCGGCCTTACGGAACCTGGATATTGCAATCTCAATGGGCAGATTGTCATCCGTGTCATGCATGACGCTGGATCCGAAAAGGCTCGGCGTGTTTTTCAGATGGCTTGCAGCACCTGCGGGCTGAACTACGGAGCGCCGGAGCTCGAGATCGCCGAGCGGAAATGCCCGTCTTGCGGCGGCGGCAAACCTGGATTGGTGCTCTGAGCGGGGCTCACTCCCCCACCACCTCGATCATCCACCCATAGGCCTCGGTCACGTCCTGCGCCTCGCGGAAGACTCGCTGGCGCTCCTGCTCCATGCACCGGAAGTAGGCTTGCGCGTCGGCGAAGTAGGCCTCGAAGTCTTGCCGCAAAAGATCGGCATAGGCCCGGATGTCTGCGGGATCCGTCGGGATAAACGGCGCCTCGGGCGCAAGGCAGGCCCCCGCATGCACTGCCGTCGCGGCGCCCAGAACCACACAAGCGGCAATCCCGACCCTCCAGGCGCCCATAGAACCTTGGCATGCCGCCCCTGTCGCGGTACTTCTGCGATGTCGCATAAGGGCCGATTCAATCGAATATATACGGCTTGAATGCATTGCTATAATCTTGTAGGGCTTGCCTGTCCATGGGGGACAGCCGGGCTCTCCGATCTGTTGGAAGGCCCGGATCACATGAACTGGATGCAAGACGCCCCGAATGTCGTTAGCGAAGACGGATTGCGCAAACTCCTCGGTGAGGACCATAGCTGCGATGTGCTGTGCCGGGTCACGCCGGAACGGACGGGGGCCCAATGGTCGGGCGTCTGGACGGTGCATTGCGTGGCCCCGGATGGCGAGCGACGGCTTCTGGTTACCGCGCGCAACAACATGGCTGCGCGGGAGTTCAGAACGATCAACGGGCTTACCAGCTTCCTTACCGGGCTTGGATTGGATCTGGTCTCGATCCCGATGGTTGAAGGCAAGATCGGCACGCACCAGTTGCCGGGCTGATCGCCCCGCGTTTGCGCTCCTCACCTGCGTTGCCCTGACCCTCTCCTCCCCGGTCCTGGCGGAGGGTTTTGTGCTCGCCATGGCCGCCGATGGCCAGCTGGCAGCGCAGGCCCCGCAGACGGGATTTGCGCAGAGCTATGTGGCGGGGCGGCCGGTTGGCCCCACGGGTCTTGTTGTCTTCGGCGAAGATGCGGGCGCGCGTCAGGCACCTGCTGCACCTTCTACGCCCGCGCCTGCGCCTACGACCCCACACCCCGAGATCCTCGCCGCGCTCCAGGACACGGCCTTGCGCTACGCCGGCCACCCCGCTTTGCGTGCCGCGGGCCTCACCGCCTCCGACTGGCTGACGCTGTTTCAGGCCAATATCGAAGTGGAAAGCGCCTATCGGCGTTCTGCCGTGAGTTCCGCCGGCGCGATCGGCCTCGGCCAGCTCATGCCCGAGACGGCCCGTGAGCTCGGCGTCGATCCGCGCGACCCCGCTCAGAACCTCGACGGCTCCGCCCGCTATCTCCTCGCCATGCTGACCCGCTTCGGCACGGCCGAGCTCGCACTTGCCGCCTACAACGCGGGGCCAGACGCGGTCGCGCGCCACGGCGGCATCCCACCCTATTCCGAGACCCAAAATCACGTCCGCCGCGTCTTCGCTGTGCGTGATCGCCTGACAGGAGCCTCCTGATGTCCTCCCAATTCCGCCTGTTCCTCGGGCTGGCTCTGGCCGGTCTCATCCTCGCCGACCCTGCGCTGGCGCAAAGCATCGATCTCTCACCTGTGCAGAACCTGTTGCAGGGCATTGTCGATACGATCACTGGCCCCTTGGGCATCGTGATCGGCACGCTGGCGCTCATTGGCGTCTTTCTGTCCTGGCTTTTCGGCATCCTCGATTTCCGTCAAGCGCTCTGGGTGCTGGTGGCGATCGCGGGCATTGCGGCGGCACCGACCATCGTGACGGCCATCTGGGGCGCGTGAGCTATGGCGGCTGAGACCCGGCTGTTTTTGGGCCTCATCCGCCCGCCCAAGCTCATCGGCCTGCCGATCATGTATGCGATGGTCTGGCTCTTCGGCTTCGTGCTGGTGTTTCTCTGGGTGCAAAGCTGGCCTGTGATCATCCTCGCGGGCCTCGCCTATCCGGCGCTGTGGAAGGCGGCCGATTGGGACCCGGCCTTCCTCGAAGTGGTGGTCACTGCGTTGCAGGAGACGCCGCCGACAGGCAATCGGCAGATCCACGGGGGCGACAGCTATGCGCCCTGAGCGGTTTGAGCCCGATGCCGATGATCTGACCGGCCTGCCGGCCTGGGCGGCGCGCGAGCGGCCCATGGCTTTGATGCTGCCCTATGTGAGCCTCGTCGATGACGTGACCATCCGCACGCGTGGCAATGCGCTTTTCGAATGCATCCGCCTCGAAGGCGTCAACAGCATGACCAGCGAGGACGCCCATCTTGAGAAGACCCGCGCCCGGCTTGCGGCCATCATCGCCCAGATCGGGTCCGAGTATGGGTTCTACGTCCACAAGGTCTCGAAGGCGATCGATGTGGATCTGCCCGCGGTTGAGGGTGACGGCTTTGCCCGCGCCGTCGACGAGCGCTGGCGCGCAGGGCTTGCCGCCGCGGGGCTCCGGGACAAGACCCTGACGCTGACCGTGCTCAAACGCCCGTCCTCAAGCACACGCCTGCCGTTGCGCGCTGCGGCCTCGCTGAAGCAGATGCGCGCGCAGACCGCCAAAGAGCTGCGCAAGCTCGAGGAAGTGGTCGGGTTTCTGCTGTCGTCCTTTGCCGAGATGCGCCCCCGCCTGCTTGGGGCCGCAAGCGGTGAGCTTCTGGGCTTTCTCGGCGGGCTCAACATTGGCGCGGAACGCCCGCTGTTCCCCAAATCCCGCTTTGGCATCATTGCGGAAGATGTCGCCAACACGCGCGTGACCTTCCACGGCCGAACCTTTGTGCTCGAGGATGGCACCGCCGGCCGCCGGGTCGGCACCAGTTTTGCCATCAAGACCTATCCGGCCAAAACCCGGCCCACCATGTTCGACGAGCTAAGCCTGCCCATCGACATGGTGGTCACCCATTCCTTCACGCCCATCAACAGCAACATCATGGCAAGCCGCATCAAGCGGCAACAACGGCTGATGAAGGCCAGTGATGACGGGGCGATTTCGCTGACAGAAGAGCTGGTCGATGCGCTCGATGATCTGGAAGCCAAGCGCCTGAGCTTCGGGGACCACCATATGACCGTGACGGTCTTTGCCGAGACGGAAGACAAGCTCGACACCATCGCCGCCGAGATCCGCAATATCGCGGCCAGCGAAGGCGTGACGCTGGTCAGCGAGGCCTTTGCCGCGCGCACGCATTATTTCGGGCAGCATCCGGGCAATGGGCAGATGCGCAGCCGCAAGGCCGCCATCACCAATCTCAACTTCGCGGACCTGGCCGCCCTCCATCGCAGCCCCTTGGGCAAAGCGGGCGATCAGCTACCCTGGGGCAAGCCGATCGCGCTTTTCCCGACACCGGAACGCTCTGGCTTTCTCTTCAACTACCATGAGGCGGGCAGCCCCGACAAAGAGCCGACCGGCGGCCATACCCTGATCCTCGGTCGGCCCGGCTCGGGGAAATCCGTGCTTTCGGCCTTCCTGATGACCCAAGCCCGCCGCTGCGGCGCGCGGGTCTTCGTCTTTGACTACCGTGCCGGCATGGAGATGGCGGTGCGCGCAAATGGTGGGCGCTATGCGGCCATCAAGGCGGGCGAGACCACCGGGCTCAACCCGCTGCGCACCGAGATCGACCGGCGGGGCCAGGCCTGGCTCGCCGATTGGCTGGCCACGCTGCTGCACCGCACCGACAAACCCCTGAGCCCGGTCCAGATCAACCGCATCCAGGACGTGGTCCGCCAGAACGCCACGGCCTCCGATCCGGCCCTGCGCAACTGGCAGGACCTGGCCTCGCTCTTCGTAGCCGGGGCCGATGAGGGCGATCTCTTCGAGCGGATCCAGGAATGGACCGCCGAGGGCCGCTATGGCTGGATTTTTGGCCAGAGCGGGGAGGATACGTTTTCTCTGGCGGGCGATGTGGTGGGGTTTGACCTCACGGGCATTCTCGACAGCGAGAGCGAGAAGGAACGCATGGCGGTGCTTTCCTATCTTTTTCGCCGGATCGAGCGGGTGATCGAGGACCGCCGGCCCACGCTGATCATCATCGATGAGGCCTGGAAGGCGCTCGACAATGCGTATTTCGCGGACCGGCTGTCGAACTGGCTGGTCACCGCGCGCAAGCAAAACGCCGTCGTCGTGATGATGACGCAATATGCAAGCCAGCTCGAGAAGACGCGCACCGGCAAGACCATCGTGGAAGCCGTACCCACGCAGCTCCTCCTGCCCAATATCCGCGCCGCGGCGTCTGACTACGCCGTGCTTGGCCTGACCGACAAAGAGCTCGAGGTGCTTCTGGGCACCGGCAGCAGCTCGCGGCTGGCGCTTGTGCGCGACGATCAAGGCTCGGTCGTGATCGACGCCGATCTCAGCGCCCTGGGCCCGTATCTGACCATCTTGGGCGGCATGGAGAAGGGTGAGGCGCTGGTCGGCGCGGATTATCGTAATCAGCCGGACTTCTGGAGAGTGACATGACGCATACACGGATCAATCCATGGGCCAATCGTTGGGCTCGACACTTCCTGCTGATTGGTCTGGCCCTGAGCGTCTCGGCCTGCGCCACCTACCGACCGTCCGAGGCGGAGTGTTTCAACAGTTTCGCAGAAGTGACCCGCAGCAACTGCAGCTTCGAGATGCTGAACGGCATTGGCCCGACGGGCTCCACGGCGTCCATCGATGGCTAAGCGGCGCGCGCCCATCGTAGGGCTCCTCCTTGCCCTCGGCCCGGCCAGTCTGGCCGGAGCCCAAGGCGTGCCGACCTTCGATCTCGGCGCGTTTCTGCAGCGCGAGCAGATCCTGGGCCAAGGCGACCGGGACCTCGCTCTGCAACGCGACCGCCTCAGCCGCGAAGAAGAGCTGTCCGCCCTTGAAGAAGACCAACTGGCCGCGCTCGAGGATCTGCTCGAGGCCACGGCCCTTGGCTCGGGCGACACTGGCGCGAGCATCGCAAGTCTCGAGGCCGGGCGCTCCGACGAGACCGCCGCGGGCACGCTCTTCGGCCCCATGGATCCCAACCCCGCCGCACCGCAGATGTTTGGCGATGCGGCCGGCTCCATCGAGACGCTCATCATCCGCGCGGCCCGCGAGACCCATGGCCTGCCCGGCGTGGGCCGCGCCGGCCTCTCGCTGGTGCAATGGCGCTGTCTCATTCAGGCGATGATCTGGCAGGAAAGCCGGTTTTCGATCGGGGCGCGCTCGCCCGTCGGCGCCTTTGGTCTGACCCAGATCATGCCCGGCACCGCGCAAGACCTTGGTATCTACCCTGCATATTACGAGGACCCGTATATCCAAGTCACCGGCGGCGCGCGCTATCTCGCGCAGATGCTGAACATGTTCGGCGGCAATATCATCCTCGGGCTTGCGGCCTATAATGCCGGGCCCGGCAATGTGCAGCGCTATGATGGCGTGCCGCCGTTTGCCGAGACGCAGCACTACGTCCAGGTCATCCCAGAGCGCTACAATCTCTACCTCACCCGCGTGGGCGGGATCGACGCGCTCGGCACCATCGATCCGGTGCTGCTCGCCAATGCCTCCATGAGCCTCAGCGCCCATGGCGCCGGGATCTATGGCGATTATTCCCTGGTCTCGGTCCAGGCCGCCGCCCTGCGCCTGCAGGACATCATCACCCGCATCGGAGAGACGGAGGATATCCATGCCGCCATGTCCCTCAACACTTATGCCCGCGCGGAGCTCGCCCGACTCATGGCCATCCGAACTCGCCTCAAGGCGGCGCATACCCAGCCTCTCAGCGCCGCCGCTCTGGCCATGGCTGCCGCGCAAGCGCGCGAGCAAGCGTTTCTCAATTTCGACCTGGAGGTTTTGCCATGAGACAGACGGCAATTCGGTTCTTGTCCACGATATCCACCTGCGCCCTGTTTGCGGCGTCGCCCATCCTTGCCCAGGGTGTGCCCACGGTGGACACCCGCAACATCGCCCAGCAGATCCGGCAGCTGCAGCAAATGCTGGAGGATTTCGGGATCCAATCCGATCAGCTCGACGCCGCGCTCGAACAAATCAATCTCATCCAGGATCAGCTCGATACGCTGAACGAGACCTATGCCGCGCTGACCGGCGCGTCCGATATCCTCGAGATGGCCATGGGCGGCGACCTCGACGGGCTGCTCGATCAGGAATTCGGCGATCTTCTCGATGTGATTGCCCAGATCCAGACCGGCGATTTCTCCGGGCTCATCGGCAATGCCGGGCCGGAGATGGAAGGCCGCATGACGCAAGCCCTCGAAGACGCGGGCTTTGACCAGGACACGCTGTCCACAATGGCGACCAGCGGCAACCCGGGCGCAGAACGCACCGCGTCAACCGCCAGCACCGGCGCGGTCATGTCAGCGGCTGCGCAAAACAGCTATGCTGAGGCTGCCCAATCGCTCGAACGGGTCGCGCAGCTGGTCGATCTCATCCCCGATATGGAAACGCTCAAGGAAGCCGTTGATCACAACACCCGCGTCACGGCTGAGCTCGCCATCGCCATGACCCGCATGTGGGAGCTCGAAGCGATCCAGACCGTGGGCGCGGGCCAAGCCGGGGTCGCCGATGCGGCCACCCTCGCCGAGGAACGCCGGTATATGGATTTCACCTTGCCGGAGCTGCGGTGACGGATGGCCCATGGTTTGGAGATCATTGAAGAAGAACTGGTCTATGGCGCCCGCCGACGCGAGCTCTTCTGGCAAAAGCTCGGGCTTGCAGGCCTGGGCTTTGGCGGGCTTGGCTGCCTCGCGGCCGCTCTCGTGGCCATCCTCGATGTCGATCCCGCGCCTATGATCGTGCCCTTCGACAGCGAGACCGGCATGGCGCTGCCCAATGCCGCTGTCGAGGCCGTGTCGCTCGCCGAGCGCCCTGCCATCATCGAGGCGCAGGTGTTTCGCTATGTCACCGACCGCGAGACCTATAACCAGCTCGACAATGATCTGCGCGTGCAAAATGTGCTGTCACAATCGGATGGCGCCGCGGCTGCCAGCCTGCGCGCGCTCTGGACCAGTGGCAGCGAGGCCTATCCGCCACACACCTATGGCGAGGACGCACGGCTCGAGGTCGAGATCCTCTCGATCACGCTTATCAGCGCCAACCGTGCCCAGGTCCGGCTGCGCAAGCGCCTTAGCTCGCCGCGCGGCAGCCAGACCGGGCTCTTCACCGCCACGCTGATGTTTGCCTTCCGCCCCGAAGAGCGCCGCTCGATCGATGAGGTCTGGCAAAACCCCTTCGGCTTTACCGTCACGGAATATGCGATCCGCTCGGATCGGCTTGAGGAGTAGAGGCGCATGGTATTCCGGCTCAGCGTGACCCTTGCCGCGGTCAGCGTGGTCTTTGCCAGCACGGCGCTCGCCGAGGTCCAGCCCCGCCGTGGGCCCCATGATGCCCGGGTGCGACTCGCCACCTTTGTCGATGGCGAGGTCTACCAGATCCGCACCAGCCTGACCCATGTCACCAGCATCGAGTTCGGCCCCGGTGAGACCATCCGCTCGATCATCGCAGGCGACACCGAAGGCTTCCTGCTCGACGGCGTGCCCGGCGGCCAAGCTTTCGCCATCAAGCCTGTGGTGCGCGGCGCCCATACCAATATCACCGTCTATACCAACCGCCGGAGCTATTACTTCAACGTCACCGAAGCCCCGGATCCGACCTTCTATGTGATCAGGTTTCGCTATCCGGAGGCTGAGCGAGGTGAGACACGCGCCGTTGCCCGGGGCCCCTTGAACCATGCTTATGGCGTCAGCGTTCGCTCCGAGATTACCCCGCTGGAGATTTGGGATGATGGGACCTTCACGTATTTCCGGTTTGGCGCCAACGCGCCCGTACCCGCGATCTTCCGTTGGTCCTCAGGCCGCGAGCGCAGCGTCAACGCGCAAGCCACCGAAGAGGGCGTGATCCGCGTCTCCGGTGTCAGCCCCCGATGGGTCCTGCGTCTCGGCGATCTTGAGGTCTGCGTCCAGGATATGCGCGAGGGCGCCGCCGATGACTGAGACCGCCGAGCTGCGCAAACGCCTCGAGGCGCTCGAGGGTGGCGGAGCGGAGAGCGGTTCCGGCAGCCGCAAGCGTCCGGTCTTGTTGCTGGTAGCTTCGGGGATCGCGGGGGCGACTGTGTTGCTGGTGGCCGTTTCACTGTTTTCCACCGGCTCAGAACCTGAGCCCATGGAAACAGCCGCGCCGGCGGAGTTCCAAGATACGGGCCCGGGGTTTGGCGCACTCGATCCTGTGGCGCCGCCAGACCCCGCGCCGCCCGTCGCCGCGACAACCGACGAGAGCGCCGAGACCGAGGCCCTGCGCGCCGAGCTTGCCGCGATGCGCGCCGAACTGACCGCGCTGCGCGATGCGCCGCCGCCGGACCCGCCGGCAATGGATACCGCCGCGCTCGAGGCGCTGAATGTCGAGATCGCCGCTCTGCGCTCCGAGGCGGCGGAGTCCGAAGCCGCCCTCCGCGCTGAACTCGAGGACCGCGCGCGGCAAATCCAACGCCTGCAGACCGATCTGGAGCTTGCCCGCCTTGAGGCACCCACCGTCACGCCAGGGCCGACCGGCCCCACCGAGGAAGAGCAGCGCCTGCAAGAGCTCGAACGCCGCCGTCAGGAAGAGCGCGCCATCCTCGAGGCGCGGATCGCGAGCCCCATCATCGCCTTTGGCTCCGCAGGCAGTGTGGGCGACGAAAGCCCCTCGGATCAGCGCCGTTTGGATGGCGAGACGGAGTTCGTGCGCAACGGCGCGCAGCCGGCCACAGTGACCCAGGCACAGACCATCGTGAACCCCGCCAACACCGTGGTTCAAGGCACCTTGATCCAGGCCGTGCTGGAAACCGCCATCGACAGCCAGCTCGCCGGGCCGGTGCGAGCCCTTGTTTCCGAAGATGTCCATGCTTTCGATGGCAGCCGCGTGCTGATCCCGCGCGGCGCGCGCCTCATCGGGCGCTACCAATCCGGCGTGGATATTGCGCAACAGCGCATCACCATCGCCTGGGACCGGATCATTCTGCCCGACAACCAAAGCGTCGAGATCAGCGCCTTCGGGGGCGATGAGCTTGGCCGCTCCGGCACAACCGGCTTTGTCGACAGCCGCTTCGCCACGCGCTTTGGCTCCGCCGCTCTCATCTCGCTCATCGGCGGGCTGCCGACGGCCGCAGCCGGATCGACCGAGGATGAGACCACGGCAGACGCGCTCGAAGGCACGGCCGAGAGCCTGCAAGACACCACTCAAGGCGTGATCGGCGAGTATCTCGCGCTTGGCCCGGTCATCCATGTCGACCAGGGCGCGCGCGTCACCGTGATGGTCGACCGCGATCTGGAGATCTTTTGACCCATGGCCGCCAGCTATCTCCAATCCTCGCTCGACAAGCTGCCCGATGCGCGCGACCCCACCCTCATCGAGCTCTGCATCAACCCCGACGGTACGGTCTGGGGCGAGTTCCAGGGCGATCATTTTATGCGCGCGCTTGGCGCGCCGCTGACCCCTGATGCGGCCCGGGATCTAGGCACGCAGATTGCTTCCGCCGCCAACACCACCCTCAGCCGCGCCAAACCCATCGTCTCGGTCAGCATCCTCTATCGCGACCGGCCGATCCGCGCGCAGGTGATCCAACCGCCCGCCGTGGAGGGCGGCTTTGCGATTTCCCTGCGCTTCTTTGCAGACCTGCCGCTGGACCAGATCCAGCTTGCCTATCTCTTTGGCACCGAGCGCAGCGCCGAGGCCACGCGGCGCGCGCGCAATGCCGAGCTGCGCGCCGTGGTGGCCACCGGCGATATCGAGGCCGCCATTGGCTTTTGCGTCCATCACAAGCTCAACATGATCGTCTCCGGCGGCACCTCCACCGGCAAGACCGTCACCGCCCGCAAGATCCTCTCCTTCGTGCCCAAAGCCGAGCGGCTCATCACCATTGAAGACGCCGCCGAGCTGCGTCCCACGCAGCCCAACACCGTGACGCTGATGGCCGATCGCGACGCGCCCGAGCGCAGCGCCGATCAGCTCCTGACCGCCACCCTGCGCATGCGGCCCGACCGCATCGTTCTGGGCGAGGTGCGCGGCAAGGAAGCCATGACTTTCCTTGAGGCCATCAATACCGGCCATGGCGGCTCGCTCACCACGCTCCATGCCGAGACGCCGCAACTGGCCATCCAGCGCCTCGCCATCGCCGCCCTCAAGACCGACGTGCCCATGACCTACCAGGACATGATCCATTACATCACCCGCTCGATCGACGTGATTATCCAGGCCGGCCGCCATGACGGCGCGCGGGGGATCACCGAGTTTTACCTGCCGGGCGCTGAGGCCCATCAAGAGCCGCGCGCCGACACCAAGGAGACCGCCGATGTTTGAATACCGCACTGTGGAGCTGAACACCGCCCGCGCCAAACGGGCCCATGCCGATGTGCTGAACGCGCTTGCCCGCGATGGATGGGAGCTGGTTGCCGTCACGCCCGATTTTGACGGCGAGCATATCTTGACTGCGTTTCTGAAGCGCCGCATCGCCTGAGGCGCGGGATGGGCGTTGTCACCTGGATGGTCGAGACCACCGACGGCTATCTCGACGGGGCCGCCGAGACCACTTTCGGCAATGTGGCCAGCCAGCTTGGCGGGATCATCGCCGTGGGCTCCACCCTCGCCGTCATTGGCCTTTTTGTGAACATGGCCTTGCAGGTGCGCTCCGTCGACGGGCGCACCGCCTTCTGGTTCGCGGTCAAGCTCCTGCTGATCACGCTCTTTGCGCTCAACTGGGTGCAGTTCAATGCGATCGCCAGCGCCATCACGAACGGGCTCGACCAGCTTGCCGGAGGCATGGTGGCAGGCTTGGGCGGCGGTGGCGCGGGGTCGGCCTATTTTGCCGCCGCCTTCGATGATCTGATCGAAGAGTTCGGCAATTACCTCAATGCCGCCGGTGACAATATGCATTGGATGGCTGGCGCCATCATCGGTGCGATCGGGGCGTTTCTTTTGGGCGTCATCGGCGCGCTTTGCGGCCTCGTGCTGATCTTTGCCAAGATCATGCTCGCCGTCATGATCGGCATAGCCCCCATCATGATTGCCCTCTCGCTCTTTGACGTAACCAAGGATTATTTCCTGCGCTGGCTGTCTTCGACCGTCTCCTACGCGCTTTATCCGCTGGTGATCGCAGGCGTCTTCTCCACAGTCGTCGGCATGTCGCAATCGCTGCTCGCCGAGCTCGGCGATCCCGATGGCGCCAGCAATATCGGCGCGCTCGTGCCCTTCTTCATGATGATGTTCCTCGCCGGCGGCATGATCCTCGCCACGCCCCTCATCGTGCGCGGTATCTCCGGGAACTTCATGATGGCCGCCCCGCCAAGCATGCCGGGGGTCGGCGGGTTTACCAAAGGGCTGGTTGGAACCAAAGGGTCTCGCGCCCGGGCAAGGTTCGGGACGCAGAGCACAGGCGAGATCGCCGGAGCGGGCATTCGACAGGCCGGTGGGGCGGCTGTGGGCGCCGCGCAGAGGATTGCAGAGCGGGCGAAGAGGTTGGGGTGAGAGAGTCGGTGATCGATGTGGCCGCTGAGCTTTGAAATACACCGCGGCTGTTGCTCGGGCGCTGAAGGCCACTACGCTTCAGTTGAAAATTCCGCGGGCACTTTGCACGCGCAGCATTTGACGTGATGGGCGGAGAGCCGACTTGCGGCAGTGCGGCGCAGCATTGGCAACAATCTGTAATAAGCCGACATTCAGGGGCAAGATCACGAGAGACCGGCACGAGCTACTGGTCGGGCGGGATTTGCACCTACGACCTTCAGGTTATGAGCAGATCAGAGGCGAAATTCGGGCACCCCGTAATTTCAGTATGTTACGGGACAATCGATTGATTTATTGCGATTTCCATGCCGACGCTCAACTGCATTGAGCGACATCTGACGGAACAACCTGCACGAGAACTGCAGCCAAGGGTTGAGGTGGCGTTGAGGTAGATGATTTTTCCAGCATCGTAAGTCTGACAACAAAAGTGCGGCCCATGCGTTGCCAGCAAGAGAGGGCCCGCTGAGAAGAAAACTCACATCTCCAACGGTTGTCGTTTATGTAGTCGCCCTGATGGAAAGCCGCGTCATCTGTTTTGGACTACCCTGATCGGGCTGAAACCGAAATTTCAAACCCACACGCCACCTCCTCAACCTTATAGCTTCACCCGTTTCAGCCTCAGCGCATTGGCGATGACCGAGACCGAGGACAGCGACATGGCGGCGGCGGCAATCATCGGTGACAGCAATATTCCGAAGAACGGATACAGCAGACCGGCGGCAACCGGGATGCCAGCCGTGTTATAGGCGAAGGCGAAGAACAGGTTCTGGCGGATATTGCGCATGGTGGCCACGGCCAGCTTGCGGGCGCGGACGATGCCGGTCAGGTCGCCGCCCAGCAGGGTCAGCCCGGCGCTTTCGACCGCCACATCGGCGCCAGTGCCCATGGCGATGCCCACATCCGCCGCAGCCAGCGCGGGCGCGTCGTTTACCCCGTCGCCCGCCATGGCGACCTTGTTCCCCTTGCCGCGCAGCCCGTCGATCAGATCCTTCTTGCCCTCAGGCAGCATCCCGGCGCGGACCTCGTCGATGCCCAGCTTGCTCGCCACCGCCTGCGCCGTGCGTTCGTTGTCGCCGGTTGCCATGATCACCTTGATGCCCAGATCGTGCAACTCGCGGATCGCCGCCTCGGCAGTTGGCTTGATCGGGTCGGCCACGGCGACCAGACCGGCCAGCCTGCCATCCAGCGACACGAACATGGCGGTCTTGCCCTCGCCGCGCAGGCGGTCGGCAGTGTCCTCGCCGGTGTCGCAGTCGATCCCAAGCGAGGTCATCAGCGCGTTATTGCCAAGCGCCACGTCGCGGCCATCGACCTTGCCGATCACCCCCTTGCCGGTGATAGCTTCGAACTCCTCGCCATTACCAAGGCTCAACCCGCGCGTTTTTGCGCCTTCGACAATGGCTTCGGCCAGCGGGTGTTCCGAGGCCCGTTCCAGCGCCGCCGCAGCACCGAGCAACTCGCCCTCGGGCACGTCACCGAAGCTGGTCACATCGGTCAGTGCAGGCTTGCCTTCGGTCAGCGTGCCGGTCTTGTCAACGATCAGCGTATCGACCTCGGCCATCAGCTCCAGCGCCTCGGCATTCTTCACCAGCACGCCCGCCTGCGCGCCGCGCCCCGCCGCCGTGGTGATGGAAATCGGCGTCGCCAGCCCAAGCGCACAGGGACAGGCGATGATCAGCACCGAGACCGCCGAGGCGATGGCGAAGACATATGAGGGGCTGGGGCCGAAGATCAGCCAGACGATGAAGGCCAGCACCGCGATCACCACCACCGTCGGCACGAAGATCGCTGACACCCGGTCGGCCAGCCCTTGAATCGGCGCCTTGGACCGCCGCGCCCCGGCCACCATCTGCACGATCTGCGACAGCACCGTATCGGCGCCGACATCGGTGGCGCGGATCGCCAGCGTGCCGTTCTTGTTGATCGTGCCGCCGGTCACGCGGTCGCCCTGCACCTTCTCGACCGGCACCGGCTCGCCGGTGATCATGCTTTCGTCGACGGAGGACCGCCCCTCGACCACCTCGCCATCGACCGGCACGCTATCGCCGGGCCGCACGCGCAAGAGGTCCCCGGCCGCGATGTTTTCCAGCGGCGCGTCATATTCCGTGCCATCGGGCAGGATGCGCCGCGCCGTCTTGGGCGCCAGATCCATCAGTGCCCGGATCGCATCACCGGTGCGTTCCCGCGCCCTGAGTTCCAGTACCTGCCCGACAAAGACCAGGGCAACGATGACCACCGCAGCCTCGTAATAGGTGTCGACCATGCCGCCCATTCGGTATTCCTCGGGAAAGATGCCCGGCAGGAAGGTGGCGAAGAGCGAATAGAGATAGGCCGCGCCGACACCCAGCGAGATCAGCGTCCACATGTTCGGTGAGCGGTTTTTGAAGGAATCCAACCCGCGCTGAAAGAAGGGCCGCGCCGCCCAGAGCACGATGGGCGTGGCTAACAGGAATTCCAGCCAGACGGCGGTGCGGTGCCCGATCCAGTCACGGACCGGGATGCCCACCATCTCGCCCATGGTCAGGATCAACAACGGCACCGCAGCGGCCACGCTGACCCAGAGCCGCCGGGTGAAATCGGTCAGTTCATGGCTGGGTTCATCCGAGGGAATCATCTGCTCCAAGGCCATGCCGCAGATTGGGCAGGCGCCGGGTTCGTCGCGGACGATCTCGGGATGCATCGGGCAGGTCCATTGCGTGCCCGCCGGGGCGGATTTTTCGACCTTGGCCGCCGCGCCCGAGGCGTAGAACCACGGGTCGCCGTCGAACTTCGACTGGCAACCGTCCGAGCAGAAATAGAACGTCTGTCCCTCATAGTCGCGGTGCCGGGCCTCGGGCTTGATCGTCACCTGCATCCCGCAAACCGGGTCGATGGCCTTACCGGGATCAGCCTGTGCCGGTGCGCCACCGTGTGTCCCGTGATCGTGATGCCCATGCGAATGATCGTGCTTGTGGTCCATGACTCTCTCCCGGCAGATACCTATAGGGGGTATATCAGACTTGCTCTATACCCCTTGAGGGTATAGTACAAGCCTCAGATGTTGAAGTTCGGAGCCCTCCTTGGCGCATGACAAGCAGAACCGAGACGCGATCCTGAAGCGGCTTTCCCGCCTGAACGGTCAGGTGCAGGGCGTCTCGCGCATGGTCCAGGATGGGCGCTATTGCGTCGACATCCTGAACCAGACCGCCGCCATCCGGTCTGCCCTGCGCGGCGTCGAACGCTTGCTGATCGAGGATCACGCGCGAAGCTGCATGGAAGACGCGATCCAATCCGGCGATCAGGACCGTCAGCGGGTGATGTTCCGCGAGGTCGTCGAACTGATGGAAAAGGTACGCGACTGATGCGGTTCCTGCTATCGGCACTGCTTGCCGTCATGCTGGCGGTGACGATGCCACTGGCCCTGACCGGCGCCGCAACGGCGGAAGCGTCGCAGACGGCCTCGATAGCCGAAACATCCGTGCCGCCGGCCGCGCATGAATGCTGTACCCCACAGCCGGACTCTCAGCATGGCGACTGCACAGCCTGTGCCGCCATCGGCCATGCCGAAGTCACGCCGAACGCGGCCCGTTTGCCACGCCGCATCCGGCACATTCCCGCGTTGCAGGATATGAAATCCGCCAGGCCGCGTTTGCCGCTGCCCCCTCCGCGACCCGTTGCTCTCTGACGCCGCCTGGCCCGATGGGCCTGCAAGCTGATCAATTGCGCCACGAGAGGGGCGAATGCCCCTACGGCGCGTAATATCCTGAAGGACATCAGAAATGAGCAATCCCAATTTCTCGCGTCGCGGGGCGATCCTGGCGGTCGCGGCGATGCTGTCGACAACCTCTACCCTTGCCTTTGCCGCCACCGGCTCGGACGAAAAGCCGAACCTGCTGAGCATCACCAAGGACCCCGGCTGCGGCTGCTGCGGCGCCTGGGCCGATCTGGCCATCGAGGCGGGGTTCGAGGTCGAGATCACTGAGGCCAGCGACTATGTCGGTATGAAGCGCGACGCCGCTGTGCCCGAAAACCTGTGGTCCTGCCACACGACCCGGATTGGCGGCTATATCGTCGAGGGCCATGTGCCCTTCGCGGCCATCAGGCAGCTTCTGGAACAGCGCCCCGATATTACCGGAATCGCCGTGCCGGGGATGCCCGCCGGATCGCCGGGAATGGGCGGCGAGGTCGAGGCCACCGCCGAGGTCATCGCCTGGGGCGGCATTGCCGGTGACGGTCGCGCCTTTCCGCTGGACGGGTAGCAGATGACGCGCAACGCACTCATCCTCATCGCAGCGGTCGGTCTGGCCGCTGCGATCCTGATCCTCTGGCGCGGCAGCGCGGCGACTGAGACAGCCGCGCAGGATCAGGCCGTGATCGCGCTTGGCCAGCGGCTCTACGCCGAAAACTGCGCCAGTTGCCACGGCGCCGATCTGGAAGGCCAGCCGGACTGGCAGACCCCGCTGGAAAATGGCCGCTATCCGGCGCCCCCGCATGACGAGACCGGCCACACATGGCATCACGCCGACCCGCTGCTGGAACGGATCATTCGCGACGGCACGGCCGCCGTGGTCGGCGATGGGTATGAAAGCGACATGCCCGGTTTCGGCGATGTCATGAGTGACGCCGAAATTGCCGCCGTTCTGGACTATATCAAATCGACCTGGCCCGAACGGGAGCGCGCAATCCAGAGCCGCATGACCAGCAACAGCGCGCCTTGACAACCCGGCGTGTCACCAACATAGCCAAGGAGTTATTCCAATGCAGAAAAGAACCGCCGCCATATCCTTGACGCTTCTGGTCCTCGCCGGATGCGCGGCTCAGGCGCCCGACGTCGCAGCCGAGGCCGCGTCCCCCTATCCGATCCCGGACGAAGTCGTCGCCGTCGCCGGCCCCAATCAGGACCTGACGACGGCACGGCTGGACCCGGCGGACGATTGCTACTGGTATTATCACGCCGGGCCGGTCGAAACGACGCTGGTGCCGCTGCGCGCCGCGAATGGCAACCAGATCTGCAACGTGCGCGCGTCCTGACGCCAGGCATTACCGGAAGGCACGCGACTAGCTGACGGCCGACACGCTGCCTTCCGGCGAATAGAGATATGCGGTCGCGCCGATCTGGACCCGCGGATACAGTTCGTTGATGTGGGCCATGACCATGCGGACGCAGCCGGAACTGGCGCGGCTGCCGATCGAGGTTGGAAACGGCGTGCCGTGAATGCGCAGATAGGTATCGCGGTCGCCGAGATAGAGATACAGCGCACGCGAACCCAGAGCGTTCCGAGGGCCGGGTTCCATGCCGTCCTCATATTGCGCATAGATCTCGGGTTCGCGCTCGATCATGTTGCGCGTCGGGGTCCAATGCGGCCATTCGGCCTTGCGCTTGATCGTATAGGTGCCCGGCTCATACAGATCGCCCCGGCCGATAGCGACGCCGTAGCGCATCGCCGTGCCACCCTCTTCGATGTGGTAAAGGTATCTTGCCACGGCATCGACATGAATATCGCCCGGCACCAGACCATCATTCGCGACGATCCGCTGCGGCAGGAAGCGCGGATGCAGACCCCAGGGATTGGGGCCACCGGCTTCCACCTCGGCATCCCAGGCGGCCTTCTGCGTCGCGTCGGGCCAGGTCGATGCCATTAACGGATTGGCAGCGGCAGCCGAGAACAGGGCGGTTGTCGTCCGAATGAAATGTCTGCGTGTCAGCATGTGATTGCTCCTCATTTATTTCTAACTTGAGAGAATGTGGTAAATGCAGCGAGTTCAGCGCCCATCTACCTCTGGCGTCGCCGCAGGTCCGCCTTCCAGATCGGCGATCAGCGCCTTCATCTCGGCGATTTCCAGCGTCTGGGCCTCGATGATGCTGTCCGCCAGCGCCCGCACGCGAGGATCCGAGATATCCGCGCGGGTGGATGTCAGGATCGCAATCGAGTGATGCGGAATCATCGCCTTCATCCAGGCGGTGTCGTCGACCGTTGCCTGACTGCGAACCAGAAACAGGCCGAGGGCAAATGCCAGAATTGAAAGGCCTGCGACGGTCATATTGGCGCGCTGGTTGCGATACATCCCAAGCATGAAGGCCAGCATGATCAGCGCCATGGCGCCGCCCATGTAAAGCGCCATCCACATCCGGGTCTGGCTGAAAAAGACATGATCCATCGCCCAGGTGTTCAGATACATCAGCCCGAACATGATCACCGTCGAGGTAGCGATCATCGCCGCAAAACGGCCATAGCTTCCGCCGCTCTGGCTTCCGTGGCTATTGTGTCGATCAGAATTATCCATAGCGTTGTCCTTTCGTGAAATGCTTCAATTGCCACGCGAGGCCGCAACCAGTTCGGCCAGTTCCGTTGATGAAATGGCGCCAAAGCGCGAATCCGATCCGGCGATGAAGGTGGGTGTGCCGACAAGCCCCATCGCCTCGGCCAGCGCATTGGACTGCTGGATATGTTGGGCAATCTCCGGGCCGCCCATATCGCGCTGCAACTGCTGAGTGTCTAAACCCATGGATCGCGCAACACGCAGGACGCTGGCCCTTTCGGCCCGGGGTTTCTGACTCATCAAGGCGCGATGAAAGTCGGCGTAGCGGCCCTGCTTGCGCGACGCCAGCGCCGCGCGGGCCGCGAAAACCGAACCCTCGCCAAAGACCGGCCATTCCCGCATCACCATCCGCAAGCCGGGATCGGCTCCTAACACGGCATCCACCACTGGCATCATCGCACGGCAGAACTGGCAGTTATAGTCGAAGAACTCGATCAGAGTCGCATCGCCGTCAGGATTGCCGAAGATCGGCGCATTCGCGTCATGTTCAAGCTGCCTGCGGAATTCGGGTGGAAGCGAATGACCAGCCCAAGATAGGCGCGGTGCGATGGCCATCGCCGGGGCGGTAAGGGCCAGGGTCAGGATCATGCGTCGCTGAAACATCATGTCACTCCCGTCACGCCGAGACCGCGAACGTCGTCATCATGCCGCTGGCAAGATGCGGCATGTGGTGACAATGCAGCATCCATTCCGCCGCCTCGCCCGCATCCAGCGCCACCGTGACCATCGACATGGGCGGCACATAGACCGTGTCGCGCAATGCACCGGAAAACCGTCTGCCATTGATCGCGACAACTTGGAAATGATGGCCATGCAGATGCATGGGATGGCCCATCATCGACATGTTGTGGCACATGATCTCGACCCGCTGGCCTGTTTTGGCCGTAACCGGAATCCGATCCTCGAACACGCGGTCGTTGATGGTCCAGCGATAGGGCTGCATCTGCCCGCCCAGCATCACCATGGGTGATGCATCGGCAACTCGTTCCGTCAGCGGAGCAACGGCCCGCAAGGCGGCTTCCTGTGCAAGGTCGATATCGAATGCAGGTGCGGCCTCGTCTGCCATTCCAAGCATGACCGGCACCTTGGCGCCAGCGGTCGCAAGGATAAGGCCGGTGCGCTCCTGCGCGCCTTCGCGCAGAGCAAGGATCGGCCATGCGCCGCCTCCGGTGGGCAGGTCAAGCTCGATATCCAGGCGCTGCCCCATGGCCAGACCAAAGCGCGTTCCTGGCAAGGGCTGCACCGGCTGGCCATCCACCGCAACAAGCCGACCCGGAACCTCGCCGCTGTCGAGCCAGAATACCGTGGCCGCAGCCCCGTTGATGACCCGCAGCAGGATACGGCCGCCCTTCTCGACCTGCACGACCTCTGGGTCGCTCAGGGTGCGGTCATTCGCCAGATAGGCATCGAAATCGAAGTCGTTCAGGTCCATCTGCATCCCGCTCATACCGGCCATGGTCATGCCACCCATTTCCGACATCCCGTTCATGGGCATGCCGCCACCCATGTCGTGACCGGCATGGGGATCGGCTGGTTGCGACATTTCGGCTTCGGCGGCCTCGTCATGCCCCTTTCCCGAGCGGATTTCTTCCAGCACCTCTTCCGGCGAGCGGAACGAAAAGTCGTGAAGGAACATGGTGACCTCTTGCCGATCAACTCGCAGATCCTCAGGGCGGCGGACGATCAGGGGTGCGGCCAGCAACTGCATCTCCTGAATGGGCACATGGCTGTGCATCCAGTGCGTGCCTGCTGCGGCCTCAAAATCATAGGCACGCGTCTCTCCTGGCTTCAGCAGCGGCATCGGCATATCGGGAACGCCGTCCTGCGCGTTCGGCGGGATCTGTCCATGCCAATGAATGATCGTCGGCTCGGTCAGATCATTGGTCAGGTCCAGCAGGAAACGCTGGCCGGGGTCCAGAATCAGCCCGGGCGTTCCGTTGCCGTTGATCAGCCCGAAAACAGTGGCGGCGCGGCCATCGATGTCAAGCGTGCGCGTCGTTGCCTGCAATGCCAGCGCGGCTGGCTGCGCAAAGCCCGCGCGCGGGATGACAAAAGCTGCGGCCATGGCAGCGGATGCGGTCAGAAAGCCGCGGCGATTCAGTGTGCAAGTCATATGAATAATCCATCAGATCCCGTAGGGCGAACCATGTTCGGCACCTTGAAAGGTGCGGCAAGCAAGTGTTCAGATGGATTTCGGAGGGCGGTATCCGGGGCCGACCAGACGGCCCTCACGTGTCACTGCTATAGAGTGCCATTTCAGCGAATGCTCGGTCTCAACAGGCGCAAGTTGCGCGGCAGCAAGCCAGGGCGTAGGTGTGCCGACACATACAATCGCACAGGCATCGGTCATATCGTGCCGAGAAGGCTCTCCTGAATAACCGTGCTCATGCCCGGTTGTATCGCCGGGATGGCTGATCGAAGCGACAACGTGATCGGTCGGCAGTCCGGCTGGGCCAGCACTTTGCCCATGCTCCGTCGTGCCCGCCAACACGAGCAGAACAACAAGCACAGAACATATCGCGCGGCACATCATGTGGTTGAGTTGGAACCGATGAAACTAGCTTGACAATACGCAGGACAGGCTCTCGTTGCAATTCACGGTTTAATCAACAGAGGGTGTAGGTTTCTCCCTTCAGAGCCATTGACCGGCAGCCCTCCCCCGAGGTTCTGCCACCTTCCGCCTCCCCGCCGGTCTGACCGGCGATGTATGACTTGCCATGCGCGCGAGGCTGAGCCTCATGTGGGATGCAAGTCGGAGGCACTGGGCATGGTGAAGCGATTGAGGTTGAACGAGAAATCGGTGCGGGAGGCCGCGCCGGAACCGGGCCGGGACTATCAGATCTTCGACAGCGAGGTGCGGGGCTTTGCCATCTGCATCTACCGCTCGGGCAATCGGGCCTTCACGCTGGATTACCGCCATGCCGGGCGGCAACGGCGGATGACGCTGGGGCGCTGGCCGGAATGGTCGACGGCGGCGACGCGGGAACGGGCAAAGGAGCTGCGCCGCAACATCGATGCCGGTGGCGACCCGCTGGGCGTGAAGGAAGACGGGAGGGACGCGCCCGCAAGCTCAAGGGATCGAAATCAACGCCGGTGTGCGCCAACCGGGTCGGCGAGGTGCTCCGAAAGATGTTCACCTATGCGCAAAGCTGGGCTGGCGTGAGGACAATTCGGCATCGGGATTACGCCGCCGGATCGAGAACCAGCGCGAGCGGTTCCTGCCACTGGGGGATCAACAATCGTGGTCGGAAGTAAGTGGTTGCCGCTTGCCGTCAACGGGCCAACGTAAAATGCCGCGCCAAGCATGCAATGGCAGGTCTGGTGATTGCTGCAATGTAGCGCCGAACCGAGCGCAAAAGTCCGCTCTGGGCCGGTCGCGACGCGGTTGGGGCGGCGAAGGAACGTCGCGACGCAAACCTCCGACCGGTCACCCCGTTAGATCGTCGGCGGCGCTGACACCGGCGGCAGGTTCAAGCTTGTGCCGCGCATGTTTGCCCTCGTGGAGGGGAATCTTTGCGCAATCTAGGCCAAGCCCGGCGAGGAAAGATATCACACCAGCAGCCGTCTTGAACTCCCGGATTTTGATGTCATTGTTCGTTTTGCGCGTGCGTGCTGTTACAAGGCGCTTCTGATCTCCCTCCTCGGATACCGCGCGCATGACCCATAAACCGTAGTACGTGGGGCCTTTCTTTTTTGCGGCCTCAAGACAAAGGACTTCAATGCGATAGCCGCTCTTAGCTAGCGCCCGAAACCGGGCCTCAGTCGCGATATCCAGATCTGTACTTTCCCAAGCCATGGTCTTGCTCCCGCTGTTTGCAGCACTGCTGCCCTGGCTGCACGCGATCAATTTTCAATAATATATCATAGGTAGCAAGATGTATTATCGATAGGGCGCAGCAGAGCCTTCCGATTCCTCTGGCGACTCCGGACCCTGGGCCGACATGACATGCTGCTCAAACCATTGTAAACTTTGGCCTACCCTTCTTTGAGACATCACATGCGCAAGCCCACGTCATCCTCGGACCCTGTCCAGCTCGACCTTTTTGCCCCGGCGCCGTCTCCCGCCCATCTGGAGGATTGCGCCGATTATGCGCGCGGCGCCGCGCCCGTCACATCATCCCCTATGCGGCCAGAAGAGATGAGCGACGAGGCCTTGCTGGCGGAGCTTCCCAAAGCGTCGGTGGCGTCCGTCTCGGGTCTTGGCGCCGAGCTGATCAAGCGGCGCCCCTTGGGCTGGCAAGAGGCAGCCCTCAAACTCTGGGGTCGGTTTCTTGGCTTTGGGGGCGAGAGGCCCACGGTAGAGCAAGAGCTCGTCCTCACCATGGCGATCACCACGGCTGATCGGAACTTGGTGGAGGCAATCCTGCGCATGGGGCAGATTCTACCCTGCTTCGAGCCATTCCTTGTTCGGGCAGCAGCCGCCAGTAGAGTTACTCTTCCCAAATCCATTGTGGAGGCCGGGCTGAGCAGCGCACAAGCAGATGTGCGCTGTGCGGCCTTGAGTTTGGCTGTGGCCTCGGATGTCTCGCTCGATGACATCTACCCCTATTTGACAGACCCTGTGCGCGAGGTCCGCCGGGCAGCTGCAGTCGCCCTTGCGGAGGCGGGAGAAGAAGATGCGCGCGACGTGTTGCTCTACGAGATCCGTGTGCGCCCAAGCCGAACTCTCCTTGACGCGCTCAGCTTCGTCGCCAACGAGGATGTTGTCATCCGGCTTGGTCAGCTCGCACGTCAAAGTCCGAAATGGTGTGAGCCGGTCATTGCTGTGCTGGAAACCATCGATCACCCGAAGGCGAGCAAGGTCATTGCCAGCCTTATGCGCTGACCCGCTTCGCTGTAGCAGATTGCCTCGCGACCGCCCTCAACCGGCTGCCGCCTCATTCAGGAACTGATCAAGTTGGCGCGTGCCTTTCTGGTAGGCCTCAGCGTTGGGCGCTGGCCTCGGCTCAGACCTCGATGCCTTCTTGCCTCTGTTGTCTTTCATGGCTTCAACCTCCGCGCGGCGCCTGCCGCCCGCCTTTGCCTTTTTCTTCGCCGGCGCGTTGGGCTCCGCTCCGGGCAACTCCAACGCCCCCACCTTTGCCTCCAGTGCCTTGATCTGCCCCTCCAGCCCGCGCACCTGATCGCTGGCAGACGGGTATGGCAGTGGGCCGCTCTGCTGATCATAGATCGCCTTGAAGAAGCTGTCCTCATAGTACTTGATCCGCTTGGCGCGCACGGGCATCTGAGCATCGACCACCATGACAATGTCGTCGAGCGCCATGCGGCGGGCCTCATCCTCAGGCAGCAGCGCAGTTTCTTCGGTGCGTTCGGACATGCTGCGCCCGGCGAAGGGATTGCGGCCGATCGCGCGGGAGCGTGTGACCACGCGTTTCGTGGTCTTGCCGACGGCCTTGCTCAGTTCTTCGATGGTCTTCTCATCAGAGGGGGTGAGGTAGAGTTTGATCCCGGCATTGCCCTGTAGGGCGCGGCGGGCGTTTTCACCGTAGATCTCGTCGAGGGCGGGAATGGTCTGGGTGACGATGGCGAGATTGGCACGGTAGGAGCGCAGGGTTTCGATACTGTCGAGCACGATGGGCATTTTGCCCAGGCGGTTGAACTCGTCGAGCATGATCATGACCGGCCAGGGCTCGTCCTCGCCTGGTTCATGGTCCTGCAGAGACGCCAACAGGTCGGAGAAGAAGAGCCGGATCAGCGGCGCCAGCGGTTTTACCATCAGCGGCTCGACCACGAGATAGACGCTGAAGGGCGTGCGGCGGATATCGCGGAAGTCGAAGTCTGACGTGGCCGTGGCGCGGTCAATGGCCGGGTTGGCCCATTGCTTGAGGCCGGAGGTCATCAAGAGCGATAGGTACGAGGTCAGCGTATCGTTGTTGGTCGAGGCCATGCGCATGAAGATCAGCTGGGCAGCGGGGTTCTGCACCTCATCGGCGCGGCGGCGATATTCCTTCTGCTTGTCGCCGCCCGAGGCGGTGATGCGGTAGATCTCGCCCAAGGTGGGCCGCTTGCGCTCGAAGGCCAAGAGACCCGCGGCGACGAAGAGATCGATGCCGCCATCCAGCAGGCCCTGCACGCGGTCACTGTCGGCCTGCAGAAAGAGCGAGGCCAGAAGCTGCAGCTCCATCTGCTGACGGTCGACATTCTCCAGCGAGGCGATGCGCAGAAGCGGGTTGTAGCGGTGCGAACGGCCATCCTTCCAATCGGTGGGCGCAAAGCGGAAGACCGCGTCGCCCTGCGCGGCGCGGTGCCGCGCCGTGGCCTCGAAGTTCTCACCTTTGACGTCGAGCACCACGGTGCTGCCCTGATAGGTCAACAGGTTCGGGATCACGAAGCCCGTGGTCTTGCCGCGTCCCGTGGGCGCCACGATCAGGGCATGCGGGAATACGGTGGAGAGCAAGAACGGCACTGAGCGCTTTGGCGGCCCTGTCTTGCCGAGGATGAAGCCCTGACCGGGCTCGCCCATGAAGCCGTTGCGCTTGAGCTCACTGCGCGTCTGCCAGTGGGTCTCGCCAAACCGTGTGAGCATATCGTTCATCAGGATCGCGCTCAGTAGCAGCCCGGCCCCAGTGCTGGTCCCGATGATCAGATGCACGATGGTCATGTCGCCGGGATGGGCGGTGCGCAGCTCAGCGTAGCTGCGGGCAATCACCAGGAAGTCGATCTCGGCGCCCATGCCATACCAATGGAAGGCGAGGAAGGCCGAAGCCAGCGCATAGCCCAAGGCCGCGCCAAGCAGGGCAAAGCTCAGCACGCCGATGACTATCCGTCCCTTACCCATGACGCGGTCCCCCTTCGCCATCGGTGTCGCCATGGCGCTCACGCTGCACGTCGATCTCTTCATTGGCGATCTCGTCCAACACATGTTCCATGGCCGCACTCTGGGCCAGCGCCGCATCGCTCTGCAGATAGGCTTTTGCCATGTAGAGCCGGTCCAGCCGGTCCTCGAGCACCTCCTCCAGCGCATCCTCATCGCCGGTGGCCAGATCGATGGCGCGCTCATCCCCGATCCGCGCGTCGATCTCGCCGCGGAAGGCCAGGCGCTCGGCCTCATCGCGGAACGGATCGCTGGCCGGGTCATCCCGCAGGCGGCCGAGCACCTCGGCCGCGGTTGGCGGCAGGCCGGCCAAATCTGCGTCCCGCGCCGCGCGGTCGGTGTCATCGAGCATGTCGCGTTCGCCACTGTCGCGCAGCACCTCGGCCTCTGCCAGGGCGCGACCCAATTCTCCATGCACGGTATCCAGCCGGTCGATGGCCTGCTCCAGCTCATCGGCCCGGGTCAGATCGAGTCCTTCGGTCTCGGCAATGGCGCGCAGGTCGCGGGCCAGCCATTGCCGCTCGAGCGCGGCGTTCTCCGCGCCAAGCTCCACGCGGGCGACCACGTCCTCGGCTGAGATGCCGGTGCCCTCGAGCGCACGCTCGATCCGGTCGGCCAACGCATCGGTGCCAAGTCGGTCCACGACCTCAAAGTCGATATTCGCCGCGGAATAGACACCGCTGCTCGACGGTTCTTCGAGCAGCGTGTGGGACTGTGTCCCGAGCGGGCTCAGATGGGAGATGTCGCGGTAGATCTCGTTCAGCTCATATTCCAGTTCCACGCGCCGCTCCGCGGGGGCTTCGGCCACTACACGCTCGGCCTGGGCGATCTTGTCATGGAAGGCCTCCACGACCGCGTCGAATGAGGGCTGGTCCTCTGCCATGCCGTATACCTTTCCATCTGCTGTGAGGGGCTGCCCCCGGTCCAAGGCCATCGCGGCCTTCTCCAGGGCGCGAGCGATGTCCTCGTAGTTCTGCTTGGAGGCCTCGGCCGCGAGCCCACGATAGGCCCGGGAATGGCCCGCGATCTCGGCCAAGGTCCGGTCCAGCTCCGGGCCCACCCGCTGGCGCTCGCAGAGCTCCTGGCCGGTTTCCATCGCGCGGCGGATTTCGGCGTCCGCGGGCGGTTTCGCTGTGTGGCCACGCTCGACCCGGCGGGTGGCCTCGAGCCGCAGCCCGTAGCGGTCGCCGACCTCCACCATCGCCTCGCGGAAGGCGTCGTAGTTGAAGTGATGGCCTTCCTTGAGAAAGAACAGCTCGCCATCCTTGCTCCGCCGGTTCAGCACGATATGCGCATGGGGGTGATCACGGTCTTCATGCACGGCGGCGATATAGTCGAAGTGGCTGCCGTCCCCTTGGAAGAACCGCTCGCAGATCTCGCGGGTGATCTCACCCACATCTTCCCCGCGCGTGCCGATGGGATAGGCCATCAAGAGATGCGAGGTATGGCCAAGCTTGGGGTTGAACCGCTCATCCCATTGCGCCGCAAAGCGGCGGGTGACCTGTTCGACCTCTTTGTTGCTCAGCCGGGCCTGCCCGTCATAGGTGCCACGGCTGTCGATGATCAGGGAGGATTTCGAGGTGAGGTAGCCCAGTTGGTTGCTGAGCTGCGCACGGGAATGGGTGCCACCCGAGCGGATGGCTTTGAAGATGGCTGGCGTATGCCCCATGGCGGCGCGCACCATCTGCTTCTGCCGACCCCGCGGTGCGCTGCCGCTGATCCGGCTCCAGTCACGATCGAAGAAGGCGTCGCGATGCGCGGCTATCGCGTTATTCCGCGCCATCGCCCACTCCCTGCAATACGCGCGCGACCTCGCCCGAGAGCGCCTTGCGCCGACGCTCAGCCATCTCCTGCACCTGGTCGGCAATGTCGAAGACAAGCGCTCCAATGGCGCGCACTTGGGAATGGGCGCCCTCACCATAGGGCGCCACCTTGCCGCGCTGCTTGGCCTCGTTCAGGCGCTGCGCGATCTGGTTCACGTTGTTGCCTGCGCGGTTGAGCGCCGCCGACAGCCCGCGCATTTCCGAGGCCAGATCATCATCGGGCACGAAGAGATCGCTCGCCGCATGGATCAGCCGCCGCAGCGCCTCCGCCCGGCTGGCGATCTGACGCCGGGACAGCAGCGCATCGAAGTCCCGCAACTCCCTCTCGGTCAGCCGCACATTGACCAACTCGGTGCGCACCCTGCCATCGACCTTGCGGTTCTGATCGCCCTGCAGCGTGTAGTAGATCGTCCGCTCCGTGACGCCATACGCCCGCGCCAGATCGGCCACCGCCACGCCCTCCGAGCGCTTGCGCACGATGGCGAAGCGCTGCTCTCCTGTGAGCCGGATCATCGATTTGGCGGGGCGGGCGGCCATGTGAAGTAATCATCCCTATTTCTTGCCACTCTCATACGAGGCAGGGTCGTTATGACGGATCATAACGATTGACGCAATGCTATAGCTTTGCATCAAATGCCTCGTATTCCGTGTGGCAGCCCTCAGGCTGCCTCCTCCGCCGGGGGCAGGATGCACCCCGGCGGGTCTTCAAGCACCGGGGCGATCCCGGGCTTGGAAGGGCTGCGGGCCGGCGTGTTTTGGCCAAGCCGCGCAGCCAAACATGACAACGCGCCACCGAACGATCGGCAGCGCGTTATGCGATTTGCAAGCGGTGTTTGGGCCCGAAGGCCCGCCACCAGGATCAGTCTTCGATGACGGCTGCCTCAGCCCGGCGCCGTTCATCATGGCTGAAGTCGTCGATCTGCTCGGCAGCGAGGGTGACGCCGTAGACGGTCGAGCCGTCCTGGGCCTCCCACTGGCTCTGGCGGATCGTGCCGCGGGCGTGGACGATATCGCCGGGGCGGATATTGGCCTTGGCCCAGGTGATGGTCGCCTCGTTGAAGAGCGTGACTTCGTTCCAGAAGGTGTTCTGCTGGAACTCGCCGCGGTCGTCCTTGCGACCGTATTCCGAGGCGAGGCTGATCCGAAGGGTCGGGCCAACCTCTTTGAGTTTGCCAACCCGGCCGATGATCTGGAATTCGCTGAAGCTCCGCATGATCTCATCTCCTGTTCATTGCGTGGTTCGATGACAAACGCCCGCGGCCGGGACGGGCCGCGATCAACTGCAAAATCGGAGGGTCCACCTCGTGGAAACCGGTTTTGTGGTTGAAGGGCGCCCCGCGTCCGCTCGCTAAGCCCGGCCCGCGCCAAAGGTTGCGTTGTGAGACCCACGCGAACAGGAGAGGCAAGGCATGGAGCGCGAGACCGAGGGAATTCCGGATCGGCCCGGGGGCAGCTCAGCTCCGTTGGTCCAGCTCAAGGATCGTGGCGACGAACGGCGCGCTGCTCACCGCGGCATGATCACAGACCCCGAGGAGACGCTCACCCGCAAAAAGCGGCCCGAACTGGGCAGAGCAGTCCGGGCCGAGGCAGCGATCGAGGTCCAGGCGGCGGCGCTCGATCTGAGACAGACAGTGTCAGTGGGTTTGGCTGTCGATCCACCGGCTCATCAGTTGGCGATCCTGGAAACATTCATCCGGCACATGGGTGCGCTTCATGGCGGCCAGACGCTCGGCAAAGGCGACCTGCTTGGAGGTCGGCCGGCGGGCAGCATCCGAATTACGCGCCACGGCCTTCTGCTCATCGATCCAGCGCGACAAAGCCCGGCGATCCTGCTGCGCCTGCCAGGGCAGCACGGCGTTGGCCTGCAGGGACAGCTGGCGCGCATAGAGGATTTGCTTTTGCGTCGGCGGCAGCGGCGTCGGGGCGTGCTGAAGTTCAGCGGCATCAGACATAGGGGCAGCTCCTTTGTTGATAGCCCCAGACTGGAACAAAAGGGGATCAAGGTCAACCATGTTATGCACCCTATCGAGCACGGCACAACATGTAGATGTCGGCCATTCCTTTGGACACCCATCGCGCAATCCGGCGCCTTGCGCCGTTCCGGTCGGCAAGCGGGGGCCTCCCGCGCGCCGACCGGAAATTTTGAATGCAGCGCCGCCGGGGGCTCCGGCAGCGCGGCAGTGCTCAGTGGGTCCAGCTCTCCGTGCCATGGGGCGTCACGAAGAGCGTGCGGCCAAAGAGGCGCACAGGCTGCGTGCTGCCATCGCTACGCGCGACATGTCCGCAATTGCCGTCATACTGGGGATGCTCCGGCCAATCGGGCCGCGTGGTGAAGCCTGTGACATTGTAGCACCATGGCCCGGGGATCGCCGGGCCGAGGGCATAGGCAAAGCTGCCGGTCTCCGGATCGAAGCTGTCCAGCGGTCGCACGAATTCCCGTGCGACCTGCCAGCCGTCTACCTCGCCCACCTGCCAGCCGGTGCCGTCTTCGCGGCGCAGGTCTTGCGTGATCTGAACCTTGGTCATTGCGCGGCCTCCTCTGCCGTCTCGCCGATAAAGAATTCATCCGGCGCGCCATTGAGCAGTGTGCCGGTCTGGTCCGTCAGCCCGATGGCATCACCGGTGCGGGTGTAGAGGATCAGATATTGCCCAAGCTGGTCGCGGGTGACGCGATAGCCCGGGTTGGCCCAGTGAACGCGGTGTCCCGCGTCCACGGCTGCCTTGATCTCTTGCAAGGTCACTTGAGCGCCTCCTCGAGCATGGCGATGGCCACGAGGCAATCGTCGATGAACGGGCCTTCCTCGCCGTCGAGGTCTTTGAGCTCCAGCCGATTGAGGGCCGCATAGAGCGCGGCCCGGGCCTCCCGCGCGGCGTCGCGCAGGGTGACCATGGCGTCGAGCCGGGCGGTGGCGAAGTCGTCGCTGTGATAATCGGGCTGCAGGCTCATACCGTCGCCTCCCGCTTCCAGCGCGGCGCGATGTCCTTCAGCGCCACGTCAAACGGGGGCAGCTGGTTATAGCCGTTCGCACTGCCCACCACCTGCACCTTGGCGCGTGCGTCGCCCACCTCGAGGATCTCCACGGTGAAGACACCGCCCAGGCCAGACGGCACGACGATCTCTTTCAAGCTCGCGAGGGTCTTGCCGCAATAGACGCATGCCGAATAATGCCCTGCGATGATGTGTCCGCCGGTGGTGCGATCACAATCGCAGGTCCAGAACTTCGGGGGCTGATATCTGCAAGCCATCTGTGGCCTCCTTCTCTCTCGCGGGCGGGGCCCCGTGCCCCTCTCTCCGCCTATGGGCTGCGCCGCGGCCAATCTGATCTGACCGGAAACGCATGTTTCCGGCGGAACAGAGTGGGTGGGAGCGAAGCCCGACCCACGGCCCGGGGGCGGACAGTCAAAGGATCGCAGACGGGGACATTGCGCGGCCCGCAGGCCCCAAAGGTCAAAAACGTTTCAGGCTGGAACAGGCTGAATAAGGATTTTGGCCGCAAAAGCAGAGGCCGAGGACACGGGGTCCCCGGCGAAGACGACGCGGCACGCGGCGCTTGTCTTTTTACTTTCCGAACCCGGGATGTTGGGCGGCCCAAATCAAACAGGATCGAGCCTGCGCGGGGCTGAGCGGGCCAAAGGCCCGTTGAAGCCCGGCGCAGACCATTGCCCTACTTGCCCGCGCGCCTGCGCGGCGGGCGCCATATTTTTACCCCGCACGAGGGGGCGTCACCCGCATGGGCCGAGACGGCGGAACGCTGGCTCGGGTCCGGCGCGCCGGACTAGGACCCGGTCCCGTCAGGGACGGGCCAATATCTTGCTCGAATGGCACCAGCCTGTGATGATACAGACCGATCCCAGTTCACCAGCGCGAACCAGATTGCGATCGAGTTATGCGCTCACAAAGGTCGATGACCATTGGCGCGGCATATTCCCAAGCCGGGACATCAGTGCAGCATGGTGCGCCGGCCACAGCATTGCTTGAACTTCTTACCTGAACCGCAAGGACACGGATCGTTCCGCCCGGTCTTTGCACCGGATCGCGCGAATGTGCCCGACGGCATACTGTATGCCGCACGGCGCTTGAGGAAATACCGGTGCATGCGCATGACGCCGGCTGCCGCTCCGATGATCAGCGCCTCACGCCTTTCATCGCTCACGGGCTCTTCGTAGGGGCGCATCTTGGGATATTCATGATGCTCATAGGCCAGCGCAAAAATGGGGATCATCGCACCGCCCTCGTTCTCATCGTCGACAAGCTCGCGCCAGATTTCGTGACGCAGATTTGTTCCGGCCAGAAATCCCTGCGCCCAATGATTGCCTCGGACGTTACCCTCTTCATCCTCGTACAGTTGAGGCAGGTAGACGTCGGCGGTATCAAGTTGGCGGTTCACATGATTCCAGTGACGGCCGACCAGCTCGGTGAACTCCTGGGCCTCGGCCAGGTCTTCGAAAACCAGATCGCCGTCTTCGGTTTCTCCGCTTTGCAGAACGCTCATGTACTCGCTCGGCATGATCAGGTCCGGGCAGCAAGCTAATGCCGCGAAAAAGCCATCAAGCGCTTCGATGTTGGGAATGGTGCCACCCTGCACGCGGGCAAGATATGCGTCGAGGCGGTGCTCTTCTTGCTCTGAAAGCTCTGACTTTAAGTTCATGGCGCCCCCCTATGGCTCTCGATTACCTTCGCCGACAATCCCGTAAAAATCGATTAAGTTCAAACCCCTTCCGACACGTGCCAGCACCCCAAAGGAGCAGTCTCGTTCTCTCTTGGGGCAGCTGTCCCGGTAGCGCAGACTTGCGTCGCCGTCCGGATATTGCACAGCAGTCGTAGGCTTGTGCCACTGCCGTACACAGAGGTTGCGGCTCCCGCGCGGATAGCGCCGGTCCGGTTTGAGGTCGGGCGTGCCCCGGCGTCAAACCGGACAAATTTTTAGATCCTGCCGTCCTCAAAGCAAAACCGCCGCCGGCATGGGCGGGGGTACGGGGCGTCGGATCAAAGCTCGATCCCGGGTTTGAGGTTGCCGTCCGGGTCCAGCCAGTGCCGGGCGCGGGCGCAGGCGTAGCAGATGCATGTTCCAGCGCCGGCCACCACGACGGGGGCGAGAAAAACCACAGGGTTTGACGCGCCGCATTTGCGGCACGTCATGGGCGGCAGGATCGCGGGGGCGCTCACGCCGCCGCCTCCTTGGTCTGGCCTGCCGCATTCAGCAGGTAGTCGGCCGCCTTCTGCGCTTCCGAGGCTGCCCGGAAAATCGCGCGCTTGTCCTGCTTGATGGCCTGTAGCCAACTTTCCACGTAGGCCGCGCTTTGATCGAATTCCGGCTCGATGCCGATCTGCGCGCCAAGGAAACAGGCGCCGATCTCGGCCACCAGCTCTTCGAACGCGTAGGCCTCACGGTTGGCAAACTTCTTGATCCGGTCGAGGCGCTTTTCGCTGCCGGTCCAGTGGACGGATTCATGGGCAAGGGTCGCAAAATACCCTTTAGCGCTGTGGAAGGTCGCCACGGGCGGCATGTGGATGTGATCCTTTGCCGGGCTGTAATAGGCGCGCGGCTCCTCTGTGGTCACGATCTCCGCGCCGGTGCGGGCAAAGAACGCCTCCAGCGCGGGGTCGGTCTCGGTGCCAAGGTCGCGCGGGGGCTCGGGCTGGATATAGTATTCCGCTGGCAAGCCTTCGATCTGATCAGCGTTGAACACGCGATAGGCGCGGGCATAGGGGATGTCCTCCTCTTGGCCGGCCTCGTTCTCACGGGTGAAGGTGCCGTATTTCACGACGGTGGCGGATTTCTCGCCCTTGCGCACCTGCGCGCCAAGCTCTTGGGCTTGCTTGTAGGTCATCCAGCGGCTCGACAGGTAGCCATGCTTGGCCGCCATCACCCAGAGCATCAGAACGTTGATGCCGCGATACTCCTCGCCATTGTGCCGGGTGGGAAAGGCGATGCCGGATGTGCTGCCGGTCCAGGGCTTGCGCCACGGGGGCGTGCCCGCTTCGATCTCGGCAATGATGGTGTCGGTGACATGGGTGTAGACGTCAAATTTCGGTGCCATGTGTGGCCTCCTCTCAAGGTGACGCGAAAGGGCGCTTTCCCTTCCGCCGATGGGCTGCGCCTCGGCCACCTGATCTGACCGAATACGCATGTATTCGGCGGAACAGAGTGGGTGGGGGCGAAGCCCGACCCACGGCCGGGGAGCGGACAGTCCATGGGTCGGAGACGGGCCTGGCGCGGCCCGCAGGCCTTCAGGCCGAGGACACGGGGCCCGGCGGAGACGACGCGGCACGCGGCGCTTGCCCATTGACGGGACGGGACACGGCTGTTGGGCGGACCAACAGAGAAGAAAAAAGGCCTTCGGAGGGGTGAGCGGGCCAATGGCCCGTCGAACCCCTGCGAAGTCTATGGCCTTGTGCTGCCCGCGCGCGAAAGCGCGGGTTCACTATGAAAAGGCGCCATGCGGCGCCCTCAGATCATGCTTTGTGCAAATGTGGGTAAGCGCAAACCTTCATTTGCGGAAGATGCCGGCCTCGTCTTCGAGCTCCTTGATCCGCTGCTCGACGAAGGCCTGAATCTCCGCGCCCATCTTGCGGCCCGTCGCACTGCAGGCCGTCTTGAACCGCGTGTGCATGGAGGCTGGCAGGTCGAGGCTCAGGCGCTTGGTGGGCTCGGTCGACCGCAGAGAAGGCGCACTGCCATCTCGACGGTCATGGCCAGCACCGCCTTGCTCGAAGGCCCGTATTTGATCATCCGTTGGCGGCTTGGGCTTCGGCGCCGTCGAAAAGCTCTTCTTGGACATAGGTCTCGATCTCTTGGGTGAGGGCTTGGATTTCACGGGCGGCGGGGCTCGATGGCGCCCATTCGAAAATCGTCTGGCCCATGGTCAGGCTTTCGGCAAAGGCCACGCGCTGTTCGATCTCAGCATCGAGGATCGGGATGCCGGCCTCGGCAGCCATGGTGCGGATTTCACGGCCGATGATCGTCTTGCCGATCTTGCGGGAAACAACAAACCCACATTTAAGGGACGGCTTGAAGTCCTGCGCCTCGCGCACCTGCCGCACGGTCAGATCAGACGCCCAGGCCGACAGCCCCGAGGGCTCGATCGGCAGGGCCACGAAGTCGGACGCTATGATGCAGGACCGCGCGACCTCTTCGGCATGCGGCGGGCCGTCGATGATCGTATGGGTGTAGTCCCCTGCCAGCTTCAGCGCATCCCGCGCCATATTGGCCCGGGCCATGCTCACCACCTGAAAAGGGGCCTCGTCGCGCAGGCTCGCCCAGGTCCCCGCCGAGCCCTGCTTGTCGGCATCGATTAACAGCACTTTGTGGCCCTGCTGTGCCAGCTGCGCCGCGACGTTCACGGCCAGCGTGGTTTTGCCGACGCCGCCCTTTTGGTTGAGGAATGAGATGATCATGAGGCAAGAGTCCCATAGTTCCATTTATGTGTAAATGTAAAAACCCACATTATTACCTTCATCCGCACACAAACTTGGCGGGTCGAACTTGAAGTGAGGCGTTTTCCAAGCTAGCAAAGTACCAGCACAGAAATTGTGCTGTTGGCGGCAAATGGATTCGTTGGAAGGCGACAGCTTGGAAAAGACAAAAGACAGGCAGCTACGGTGGGGCGTAGAACAACGCCTAGAATTCATTGAGTTCCGCCTGTTTTGGGAGGGGCATGTCAACCGTGGCGACCTGATGGATCAGTTCGGGATATCGATCAATCAAGCGTCCAGCGATCTCAGCCGTTATGCTGAATATGCCCCCGGCAACATGGTCTACGACAAAAGCGCCCGGACCTACGTGCGCGGGCCTGAGTTCAAGCCACAGTTCCTAGAGCCTGACGCAAGCCGCTATCTGGCCCAGCTGCGGTCTGTCGCTGATGGTATCCTCGACAGAGAAGACTCTTGGATAGCCGACCTGCCGCCTTATGCAGCCTCGCCCACTCCCGTGCGAGGCGTCGACCCTGTAACACTCCGGGCAGTCGTCGGCGCCATCCGCCGGTCCGAGGCGATCGAGGTGAAGTACCAGTCCCTGTCTAGCCCCGAGCCGCGCTGGCGCTGGATCGCGCCTCACGCCATCGCGTTCGACGGGTTCCGCTGGCACACCCGGGCGTTCTGCCTGACCGATGACTGCTTCAAGGACTTCCTACTCTCACGGATCATCGACATCCGCGGATCACGGGAAAGCGAAACGTCGGCCGACGAAGATCGCGACTGGCATTCCGAGGTCACCCTGGAGGTCGGTCCCCACCCTGACCTCTCGGAGACGCAGGCGAAGGTCATCGCGCGTGACTACGGGATGCGGGGTGGCAAGGCCAAGATCAAGGTGCGGCGCGCGCTCCTCTACTACGCGCTGAGGCGGCTTGGGCTCGATACGGACCCGGCAGCTAGGAGGCCGCAGGATCAGCAGATCGTGCTCCTCAATCGAGAGCACATAGGTCGCCTCACCCCCTCCGTTGGTAGTGCCTCCGGTCCCGCAAAAACAGGTTCCGGAGAGCTAAATTGATTACGGAATATCACGCCAAACTATTTGCGTACGAATTGAGCAAGCGGCATTCAGTTGCCGACACTGAGAAACTCGCTGGCGCATTGCTGGACGCGCAGGTGGACCTCAATCCTCATCAGGTTGAGGCTGCACTGTTCGCGTTCAAGTCACCGCTCTCGAAAGGGGCGATTCTGGCTGACGAGGTGGGCCTCGGAAAAACAATTGAAGCCGGATTGGTCCTTGCCCAGAAATGGGCTGAGGGGAAGCGTCGCATCCTCATCATCACGCCAGCCAACCTGCGGAAGCAGTGGTCGCAGGAAGTTGAGGAAAAATTCTTCCTCCCCACACTCATCCTCGAAGCAAAAAACTACAACAAGTTGTCGAAGGACGGGGTGCGTAGCCCGTTCGATCAGAAGCGCCTTGTGATCTGCTCTTTTCAATTTGCGGCTCGACACGCCGAGGCTTTGATGGTCATCCCTTGGGACTTGGTGGTAATTGACGAGGCACATCGCCTGAGGAACGTGTACCGACCAGACAATCGGATCGGACGCACTCTGAAGGGAGCACTCATGAACGCGCCCAAGATCCTGTTGACAGCTACGCCCCTGCAGAACTCGCTGATGGAGTTGTACGGACTCGTCAGCCTGATCGATGACTTCACCTTCGGTGACGCAAAGAGCTTTCGGGCCAAGTACGCGCGGCTCACCGGTGATGATCAGTTCGACGAACTGAAGCAGCGACTGCAAGCTGTCTGCCATCGAACGCTCCGTCGCCAGGTGCTCGAATACATACGCTACACAAATCGCATTCCGATCACGCAGGAGTTCGTGCCAACCGAGGCAGAGCAGGCTCTTTACGACATGGTATCAGATTACCTCCGAAGGCCTTCTCTGCACGCGTTGCCGTCATCGCAGCGAACCCTCATGACGCTGATCATGCGGAAGCTGCTCGCATCCTCGACTTTCGCCATCGCAGGCGCTCTCGACACCCTTGCGCGGAAGCTTGAGCGGCAACTCAAGCAAGACACTGACCTGCGGAGCAAGCTCGAGGAGGAACTAGCGGAAGACTACGAGGAGTTCGATGAACTTGCAGACGAGTGGCCAGAAGGCAATGACCAGCCCGAATTGCTGTCCCCGGAAGACGTGAACGCGATCACGAAGGAAATCTCCGACCTACGCGAATTCCGCGACCTCGCTGTTTCGATTTCTGAGAACGCGAAGGGGCAAGCACTTCTCAGCGCGTTGAGTGCTGGTTTCGCGAAGACAGAAGAACTTGGTGCCGCCCAGAAAGCCATCATCTTCACGGAGTCGCGCCGCACCCAAGAGTATCTTGTGCGACTCCTGTCAGATAACGGCTACGGCGATCAGCTCGTTCTTTTCAACGGGTCCAACACCGATGCGCAATCCAAACAGATCTATGATGCATGGCTAGAGAAGCACAAAGGCAGCGATCGCATTACTGGCTCAAGGACGGCCGACATACGTGCCGCATTGGTCGAGTACTTCCGCGAGAATGCGTCGATAATGATCGCAACAGAGGCCGCCGCAGAAGGCATCAACCTGCAATTCTGTTCCATCGTGGTGAACTATGATCTGCCTTGGAACCCCCAGCGAATCGAGCAACGCATCGGTCGATGCCACCGCTACGGCCAGCTTTATGACGTTGTTGTCGTCAACTTCCTAAACAAGAACAACGCGGCGGACCAACGTGTCTACGAGCTCCTGGCTGAGAAATTTCAGCTATTCTCTGGGGTATTCGGCGCCTCGGATGAGGTCCTTGGATCGATTGAATCGGGGGTCGAATTCGAGAAACGGATCGTCTCCATTTACCAGAATTGTCGTACGTCAGAGGAGATCGAGTCCGAGTTCTCCCAACTTCGTGGCGAAATGGACGAGAACATCAGCGCAGCGATGGAGGACACTCGGCGGAAGCTGCTGGAGAACTTCGACGCCGAGGTTCATGACCGCCTGAAGATCAATCTCGACAAGAGCAAGGAGTACATCGGACGATACGAGAGGATGCTCTGGGCGGTGACCCGGCATGAGCTCCGCGACCGAGCTCAGTTCGATGACGAACACCTCACCTTCACGCTGAAGGAGCCGCCAGGCGGGCTCGCTGTGCCTGCCGGAGGCTACGGGATCGCCAAGAACGGTCTGAGTGAACACCGATACCGTTTGGGTCACCCGCTGGCGCAACATGTCATCGAGTGCGCCAAGGCCCGAACCCTCGGAGGATCCTCTTTGGCATTCGATTACTCGGCATGGCCAGCCAAGGCCGTCACCATCGAACCGCTTGTGGGGCGCGGCGGTATCCTCGCGGCGCACTGCCTCAGCTTTTCGGGCTTCGATGCGCAGGACCACATCCTGTTCGCGGCGATGACCGATGAGGGCGAGCTCATCGAAGAAGATGTCGTTCGACGCCTTTTCGACATGCCGTGCCGCATCACAGGCGGGGCTGCGGCGATCGAAAGCTCCCGATTGGAGGGTCCGCTCGCTGCACGCGAACAAGCCGTGACCGACGCCCTGAAGCGCCAGAACGCGGAGTGGTTCTCGTCCGAGAGCCAGAAGCTCGAGAGGTGGGCTGAGGACAAGGTCTTCGCCGCCGAGAAGGAGTTGAAGGACGCGAAGGCGCGGATCCTCGAGCTCAAGCGCGAAGCGCGTACGGCCGAATCCCCCGACGAGCAGCACCGGATCCAGAAGCAGATCCAGGATCTGGAAAAATCCAAGCGCCGGTTGCGCCAGCGCATCTTCGAGGTGGAGGACGAGATCATCGACGAGCGCGATCAGATGATCTCGGACCTGGAAGCCCGCCTCCAACAGGATATCAGCAAGCAAGAGCTCTTCGCCATCCGCTGGACGGTCGTGTGAGCCAACAGAACGCAGGAGAAACCCGCTATATGCCGAACGTCGAGAAACAACGAGAACGCTTGATCAGCCTGCTGAAGGAGCTGTTCCAGCTCGACCAGCCCGACCTGGACTTTGGCTTCTATCGCATCATGCATGCGAAGGCCGGCCAGGTGACGAAGTTTCTCGAGGAAGATTTGCTGGGCATCATCCGAGATGCTTTCGGCGAGGCGGACGGCGCCCGTGTCGAGCAGGCGAAATCCGCCTATGAGGCCGCGCGCAAGCAGGCCGAGGAATTCGGCGCACCCGATCCGGATGCCGCTCCGAAAGTGAAGGAAGCCAAGGCGGCCTGGGATGCGGCCAAGGACAGCGGCAGCAACGAAGGCGACGTCTACGATCACCTCTACCGCTTCTTCGAGCGCTATTACGACAACGGCGACTTCATGAGCCGCCGCTACTTCGCGCGCGAGACGGACGGCAAGGCCGCCCCCTATGCCGTCCCCTATGACGGGCGCGAGGTCTATCTGCACTGGGCCAACCGTGACCAGTACTACATCAAGACGTCCGAGTACCTGACCAACTTCACCTTCGATCCGACGCAGGCGAAGGAGTTCAAGGACAAGCACGGCGCGCTGTTAGAGCAGAAGCCGCTCAAGGTCCACTGCCGGATCGTCTCGGCGTCCGAAGGCGAGCACAACAACGTCAAGGCGTCCGAACAGACCGAACGCTACTTCATCATCCACGAGCCGGAACCGGTGAAGATCGAGGTGGGCGACACCGGCGAGCCGGAGCTGGTGATCCAGTTCCAGTATCGCCCGGATCCCGAGAAGACGGGCCAGGACGGGACATGGCGAAAGAAGCGCGTGGTCGATGCGGCCAAGAAGGTGAAAGAACTGCTGCATAAGCTGGAGGGCGGGGACGACTATGTGACCGCCCTGATGACACCGGCGCCGACCGAGGCCGAGAAGGACCGGACGCTGCTGGAGAAATATCTCACCCACTACACCGGCCGGAACAGTATGGATTACTTCATCCACAAGGATCTGGGCGGGTTCCTGCGGCGCGAGCTGGACTTCTACATCAAGAACGAGGTCATGCGGCTGGACGACATCGAGTCCGGCGATGTGCCGCGGGTGGAAGCCTACCTCGCCAAGGTCAAGGTGTTGCGCCGCATCGCGCGGCACCTGATTGACTTCCTCGCCCAGCTTGAGGACTTTCAGAAGCGGCTGTGGCTGAAGAAAAAGTTCGTTGTCGATACGCATTACTGCATCACGCTCGACCGTATCGCGGAGGAATTCTATCCGGAGATTGCGGCCAACGACGTGCAGCGTGAACAGTGGGTTCAGCTTTTCGCCATCGATCAGCTCGACAATTACTCGGTGCCCCTAACAGTTGAATTCCTGCAAGAGAACGAAAAGCTTCTTCTGGATACCGCTCTTTTTGAGGCCGATTTCAGAGATCGTGTAGTTTCAGAAATTCAAGATATCGACGCCGAACAAATCGGGCAGCTTCTGCACTCTGATAATTTTCAGGCTCTGAGGGTTCTAAAAGAGAAACTTAAGAGCGGCGTCAAGTGTATCTATATCGATCCGCCATACAACACCGACAGCAGTTCCATTCCATACAAGAACAGCTATAAGCATTCGTCTTGGGCAACACTGATGCACGACAGACTTCATGCGATGAAGCCGTTGTTGCCTGAGAATGGCGCGATTTTTGTGAGTATCGACAAGGCCGAGAGAACGGTACTTGAGCATGCAATGGATGCGGTCTTCGGTCCGGAGAACCGGATTGAAGAGCTGATCTGGTCGATGAACACCAATAATAGCCAAGTTCCAAACTATTCGACCAACCACGAATACGTTTTGGTTTACGCGAAGGACAAGCCAACCGCTGAGAAAGACCGGAACATGTTCAGAGAACCCAAGCCGGGTTATCTGGAAGTGATGGAGCTTATAGCAGCTCTGAACGCAGATTACCCGCCGATCTCGGAAATTGAAGAGGCAATCAAGAAATTATACAACGATCACAAAATCGCTTATCGCGAAGAAATTGAAGCGCAAGGTCTTGACTGGGAGGACCTTCAGAAGGACGACCCGTGGAAGGGACTGTTTAACTATAAGAATGCAGAATATCGCGATGCTGATGGGAAGATCGTTGACGAGTCTGTTGCTAGAGAGCTTCAAGCGCAGATCTGGGTCTTCAGGGAGTCTGACCTCGCACTACCAGCGACCAAACAAGCCGCAAGTACACGTGATCCCAAGAGCCCTAACTATCGATTCTATTCCGCCAATCATCCAATAACAGGAAAGCCGGTCACAATGCCCAAGAGTGGCTGGAAGTTTCCGTATGACCGAGCGGAGGATGACACAAATCGAACAACACTTAAGACGTTGGACGAGGACGGGCGTATTGCATGGGGCGACACCGAAGCCAAGGTTCCCCAAATCAAGAGAATGCTCCATGAAGTCGAAACAAACGTCGGAAAGAGTATTTTTGTAGATTATTCGGACGGGGAAAAGCAAACCTCTGCGATGTTTGGTCAGTCTGGTATTTTTCTTGCGCCGAAGCATGCTGATTTTGTTTCTCGTTTCATAACGCACGCGGCAGAAAAAGACTCGACGATCCTTGATTGTTTCGGCGGCTCGGCAAGCACTGGGCATGCCGTGATATCGCTGAACAGAGCTGATCACGGCTCCCGCAAGTTCTGTCTGGTTGAGATGGGCGAATATTTTGATACGGTTACGCGACCGAGAATGCAGAAGGCAATCTACGCGTCACAGTGGCGGGACGGGAAACCGCTTTCGAACGACGGCTTGTCCGCTCTGTTCAAATATGTTCGGCTCGAAAGTTACGAAGATGCCTTGAACAACCTTACGCTCCTCCCCGGGACCGACTTCAAGGGGGCCAAAGGCGACTTCGCACGCGACTACATGCTTCGCTACTGGCTCGATTTCGAGACCAAGGGCAGCCCGTCGCTCCTGAACATCGAATGGTTCGACGATCCGACCGCCTACAAGCTGAAAATCAAGAAGCCCGGCACGGACGAGTATGTCGAGAAGTCCGTGGACCTGGTCGAGACGTTCAATTGGCTGATCGGCCTGCATGTCGAGCATCTGGACCGTTGGCGCGGCTATGACGCCGCCTTTAAGCGCGAGGTCGATCCCGAGCTGCCGGGGGACACGAACACCCGGCTGATGCTCGACGGCGCGCTGAAGGAGACGGATGACGGCGCCTGGCGCTTCCGTAAGGTCGAGGGCTACACCCTGCGCACCCCCGGCGATCACAACGATCGCGAAAGGGCGTTGGTGGTCTGGCGGAAGCTCACCGGCGATCTCGAGCAGGACAACCTGATGCTGGACGAGTGGTTCCGGAAGTACCGCCTCTCAGCGCAGGACACCGAGTTCGACGTGATGTACGTGAACGGCTCCAACAACCTGTTCAACCTCCGCAAGGACGAGGAGACCTGGAAGGTGCGCCTCATCGAGGAAGCCTTCCACCAGGCGATGTGGGACGTGGAGGGCTGACCGATGGCGAGAAAGTCCAAATCCAAGATCAAGCCGCTCCCCTTCGGCCACAAGCTGGTGCTGAACCAGTGGATCGTCAGCCTGTTCGGCTTCGATCCACTGAAGGACCACAAGGACGGCAAGCGCACCCTGCGGCCGGTGCAGCCGCTGGCCAAGACGGTGAAGGACGCGCCCGAAGGCATGACGTCCGAGAACCTGCACCATTTCTACAAGGCGCTGGACGTTCACCTGCAGGCGGGCGCCCAGATCACGCGGGCAGACCTGCTGCGCTACGAGCACAACATCGTCAGCCACACGCTCGCGATCAACGAGAAGCGCGACCGGCCGATCGTCTGGAAGTACTACCAGTGGCTCTCGCTGCTGTTTGCCGAGATCTATCTCGACCGGTTCTTCGCCGACCGCGCGGTGCTGCTGGACTCGCTGAACGCCTATGTCGATGAATTCGACAAATACTGGACCGATGCGGGCTACGAGCCGGGGATCACGCCCTACGAGCTCGACGATCTGAACAAGCTCTGCCTGCAGAACGCCACCGGCTCGGGGAAGACGCTGCTGATGCACGTCAACTTCCTGCAATTCCGGCACTACGCTTCGAAGTCGCCACTCAAGCACGACCTTACGCGGACGGTGCTGATCACTCCGAACGAGCAGCTTTCCCTGCAGCACGCGCGCGAGATGAAGGGCAGCAATATCGTCGCGTCGCGCCTGCTGACGGACAGCGGCGACCTGCTGTCCTCCGGCAAGAACGGGTTGCGCCAGGTGGACTACACCGAGGTCACAAAGCTCGGTGACACCGACGGGCCCAACGTCATCGCGACGCGCAATCTGGGCGACCAAAACCTGCTGCTTGTCGACGAAGCTCATCGCGGGTTGGGAAGCCAGGAAGAGCGCGGCTGGTTCCGAAGCCGCGCCCGCCTGTCGGAGAAGGGTTTCGTTTTCGAATATTCGGCGACGCTGAAGGAGGCTGTCACTGCCGCAAAGCGTCCCGAAATCGAGGCATCCTACGCGAAGACGATCCTGTTCGACTACTCGTACCGGTACTTTTACGAGGACGGCTACGGCAAGGACTACCGCATCTTCAACCTTCCGAGGACCTTCTCTCAGCTTGAATTCTCATACCTGACGGCGTGTCTTCTGAGCTTCTATCAGCAGCTGAAGCTCTACGAGGACAAGCAGACGCTCTATGCGACTTACAACATCGAGAAGCCGCTCTGGGTTTTCGTCGGTTCCAGCGTGACCAAGGCCACCGGATCCAAGGCTGAGAAGGCCACGGTTTCTGACGTAGGCAAGATCCTCGCCTTCATCGCGAAGTTCCTGAAGAGCGAGGGTACATCGGCCGCCGAAATCGAGCGGATCCTCACCGGTAACGCTCAGGAGACCGGTCTCCTCGATGAGAACGGCGGCGACATTTTCGCCGGCGGTTTCGTCTATCTGCAGCAGCTCATGCTTAGGGAGGGCTGGAAGTCCGGCGACCTGTTCCGAGACATCCTCGAAAAGCTCTTTCAGAATCGGGCCGGTGGCGAGTTGTCGATTGCCCGGATCAAGGGCGACGAGAACGAGATCATGCTGCGTGTCGGTCAGGCCGAAAGGCCTTTCGGGCTCATCAACGTCGGCGATGCATCCGGCTTGGCGACCCATATCGCTGAGCAGGGGTTCGACAACGTCGCGGTCCTGGAATCCGAGTTTGCCGAGACGATGTTCGGGCAGATCAACCTCTCCAGCTCCCCGGTCAATCTGCTCATCGGTTCCAAGCGTTTTGTCGAGGGCTGGGATTGTTGGCGCGTCAGCACCCTTGGTCTCATGCATGTCGGCAAGAGCGAAGGCGCGCAGATTATCCAGCTTTTCGGGCGCGGCGTCCGTCTAAAGGGGTATGACTGGTCGCTCCAGCGCAGCGGCTTCGCCACCCCCACCCATCAACCGGAGCTCATCCAGTACGTCGAGACACTGAATGTCTTCGGGATCGAAGCCGATTTCATGGAGCGTTTCCGAAAGTTCCTCGAAGAGGAAGAGCTGCCTCGCAACGATCAGAAGCAGGTCTTCACAGTTCCGCTGACGGTCACATACGACTTCGGGCAACGCCTCAAGGTGCTGCGCCCCCGAAAGAAGCGCGGTGACGGTCGCGAGTACGATTTCAAGAGGGACGGCGCAGTGCCGGCCCTGACGCTGATCCCAGAAAAGATACGCCACAAGGGCGTCGCGATAGATTGGTATCCCCGCATCCAGTCTCTTGAGTCCAAGAAGGGCAGCAAGCTGGGCACCAAGGAGGAGACCGTTTTCGAGGCTGGCCACCTGAACTTCCTAGACTACGATGACCTTTTCTTCCGTCTTGAGAAATTCAAGCGTGAGCGCACCTGGCACAATCTCAACATTACGAAGTCCATGATCAGAACGCTGCTCACTGACCGGACCTGGTACAAGGTCGTCGTGCCTTCGGGTAAGATGGAGTTCTCGGATTTTGGAAACGTCGCGCTCTGGCAGGAGATGGCGGCGGAGCTGTTGCAGAAATTATCGGAAGAATACTACAACTACTGCAAGGCAGCCTTTATCGAGCCACGTCTTGAACTCCGTGAGATCGAAGCCCGTGACGGAAGCCTGCCTGAAGCGGAGGAATACCAGCTAATCGTCGATGCCAGCGAAGCCGCGCTCATTAACGACATCCAGAACCTCACCGGCGAGATATCGGCTCGAAAAGCCGGGGTGTTACGCGCTGGCGACTTGAAAGGCTGCCTGTTTGGTGCGCATCTCTACGAGCCGGTGCTTCATGCGACCAAGGGAAGCAAAATACAGATTGCGCCGGTTTCATTGAATGAGAGTGAATTCCAGTTCCTGGATGATCTGCGCCTCTTTATCGAAAAGGATCAAGCGCGGCTGGCGTCAGAAGGAATTGAACTATTCTTGCTTCGCAATGAGAGCCGTGGGCGCGGGGTGGGCTTCTTTGAGGCGGGAAATTTCTATCCTGACTTCCTTCTATGGCTCGTGAAGGACGGCAGACAGCACTTGGCTTTCGTCGAGCCCCACGGCCTGCAACATGAAGGTCCCGGCCACAAGAAGATCGAGTTTTATCAGGTCATCAAAGACATTCAGGCAAGGCTCGCCACTGAAAACGTCACATTGAACAGCTTTATTGTCACGCCAACGCGCTTCGGCAAGCTGAACTGGGGCAAGACGATCCACGAATTGGAAGATATGCACGTGTTATTTATGGACGATCAGCGGGACACATATGTCTCGAAGCTTGTTCAAGAAATGACCCAATAACTTTGCGGTTCAGTGTTGAGAAAGTACGTTTCAACCCGGAGATGCGAGATTGATCAAGATCTTACACACTGCCGATATTCACCTCGACTCGCCGCTGACCTCTTTGGCGCTTCGTGATGAGCAACTACGTGCAAATATACAATCTGCCACACGCTCGGCTTTCGTTAGGATTATCGACACCGCCCTCTCGGAGGACGTGGCGGCACTTTTGATCTCTGGCGACCTATATGATGGCGCGCAGCGCAGCGCCAAGACGGCGGCCTTTCTGACAGCGCAACTTGAGCGGCTTCAGGTGGCGGGCATCCCTGTCTTCTACATCAAGGGCAACCATGATGCAGAAAACCCGATTACAGGCGAAGTCACGCTGCCCGATAACGTCCATGTGTTTGACGGTCGTGGCGGCAAAGTCCAGTTGGCCGATACCGATATCTGGATCCACGGTGTGAGCTTCAGCGGCAAGCACGCTCCAGACAGTCTTCTCAACAAATTCGCCGCGCCCGTTTCCGGTGCGGTCAATATTGCGATTTTGCATACCTCTCTTGGGGGCGCCGTCGGGCATGACAATTACGCGCCCTGTTCGGTGGCTGAGCTTGCAGCCATGGGTTTTGACTATTGGGCGCTCGGCCATGTGCACAAACGGCAGGTGCATTCTGAGGCGCCCTGGGTCGTGATGCCCGGTATCCCACAGGGGCGTGACATCGGTGAAGCAGGGCGCAAATCCGCCACGCTTCTGAGCATTGATGAGGAAGAGATCACGGTAACGGAAATCCCAACCTCGGTTGTCTTATTCCTAAGCCATGCCGTTGATCTCTCTGGCGCTGAAAGCGATGATGATATCCGTCAGAAAATCCGGGCCGATCTTCATGAAATGACCTCGGAGCTTGGCCGTGCGGAGCGCACAATCTTACGGCTTTCGCTGGCTGGGCACACAACCAGGCACTGGCATGTGCTCCGAGACCGGGACGTCTGGTTTGAAACTGTCACGCAAATCGCGGAAGAAACGGGCCGGCTTTGGGTTGAGAAACTCAGCTTTGCGCTTGAGGCGCCCCGAGTGGCATCTGACAAAAGCGCGACAGAGGAGCTCGGTCAGCTCATGGCCAAGATAGCGGCTGAGGATGGGTTTGTGGCCCAGGCGCAGGCAGAAGTGGAGGAGGTTCTATCGCAGTTACCCTCTGCATGCCGGACCGCGCTCCTGTCGGATCCTGCAGCGCTTGCAACTCTTACAGACGAACTGGCGAAAGCCGGATCAGAGCATCTCTTCGCCTCGATGAAGGGAGCTTCTGAATGATGCGTCTGCGTCGGCTCGATCTGGAGTTTTTCGGCCGGTTTTCCGGCAAGTCATTCGATTTTGGAGCGCGCCGTGACGCCAACACGCCGGATTTCCATGTCATTTATGGGCTGAACGAGGCTGGCAAAACCACGACCATGGAAGGCTATCTTCGGTTGCTCTATGGGTTCCCGCACCGCGAGCCCTACGATTTCTTGCATCAACGCAAGAACCTTCGCGTGACGGGGCTCTTGGATATTGATGGCGCTGAGACAAGCTTTACGCGGATGCCGACTCGCGATCCCTCTCTGCGCGATGCCGAGGGCCGGGAATTGCCAAACAGCGCCTTGCAGGCCCATCTTGGCGGGCTGTCTGAAGACGATTACCGGAACCTGCTGTGCCTTGATGATTTGACCATCGAAAAAGGCGGCGAGGAGATTACGAAAGCCAAAGGCGATATCGGGCGCCTGCTGTTTTCAGCCGCGGCAGGGATCAGCGAGCTTTCCGCAGTTCTCGACACCGTGCGAGAGCAGGCCGATACCCTCTATCGCAAACGGGCCAGCACAACCCGGCTCGCGGCTTTGAAAAAAGAACTGGCCGATGTCGAAGGACAAATCCGTGATCTTGACATCTCCGCCGCGCAATATCGCAGCTTGAAGAAGGCGCTCGGCGTGGCATTACAGGAGGAAACCGAGGTTTCCGGGCGGCGTAAGGAGTTGTTTGCGTTAAAGGCGCAATTAGAGGCCAAACTTCAGGCGCTGCCGATCCTGCATGAGATTGATGAGCTTGATGACAAGCTGGCGGATTTTGAAAACTGGCCGACGCAGCTGAATGTTGACCCAGAGGATCTGGTTCAGATGCTCGCCAACCAGACTAAGGCCACCGGCGACATCACCAAGTTCAAAGAAGAGCTGGAAAGTCTTCGTGCGGAACTGGGGGCGATCAAGCATCATCCGGAGCACGTGGCACTCGCGCAGGCGCTGGAAGACCTCGATCCCCTGAGAAGCAAATATGCGGCCGCCCAACTGGACTTAGACCGTCGGCGAAAGAACCGCGATCAGGTTCTGGTTGATATGGGTATCGCCGTTCGCGACATGGGCATCACCGAGGATATTGACCCAAAGGCACTTGTCCTGCCGGCCGCCACCTTGTCAGAGCTTGAACAAGCGCGGGATCGGATGCGTGATGCTGATGCCGCTGTCAGGCATGAGCAAGATGAGGTCGCGACCCTCAATGACAAAGTCCGGTTCGCGAAGACGCAGCTCGCCGAGCTGAATGACGGCACATCCGCTTCTGCTGACTTGGCTGATCTCTTCGAGCGCTTCGACATTGATACGCTTTCTGCGCGCTATGCAGCCGCGTCAGAGGCGTTGAAAACCGCGCGTGGCGCACGACATGTGGCATTCGATGCGCTCACGCTCAAGGGACAGAGCTTTGAAGCTCTGCCGGTCAGCCCCTTGACCGCTGAGGAGGCGGAAGCACAGCATAGCGAGCTGCAGATTACCGTTCAAAAAATCCGTGCTGCAGAAGAAGACGTCAAGTCGATTGAGGCCACCGTGGAGGAACGCGCCGCGCGGATTGCCGTCATAAAAGACAGTGATGGGTTGGTTGACGATGCCGAGGCCCGCCACCTGCGCACAGAACGCGACGCGTTTTGGCAGGCACATCGGGCAAGCCTGAGTGCTGCAACTGCAGACGCGTTCGAGGGTGCCATGGCGCGCGTTGACACAGTGACAGACCTGCGGCTCTCAAAGGCCGCCGATCTCGGGACACTGCGCCAACAAGAGCAGGATCTTGCATCCGATCAGGCAAAGCTGGAAACAGCGGCACAGAAGGTCGCCATACTCACACGAGCGCGCGACAAGATACTGGAACGAATGGCCGGTGCGGCGCGCGATGCGGGCATCAAAACCTCGATTACCCCCGACACCTTCTGCTCTTGGCTGCGCAAACTCGATCTCGCCAGGCAAGCCCAAGACACGCTGCGCAGACTAGAAGCTGAGCACCAGGATACATTTCAGAAAGCGGATCGGTTAACCCAAGCGCTTGCGGCGCATTTCAATCGGGATACACCAGAATTCGAAGAGCTTGTCGGCGCCGCAAAAGCGAGCCTGACAGCGCAGCGTAGCCATCAAGAACGGCTACGAAGCGCTTCATCGCGGCTCAACGATCTTACGCAGGACCACCAAAGGCGCACCGATAAACTCTCAGCGCTTGAAGACGTAGCCACGACTGCCCGCGGCGATTGGCTCGCGCTGATCAAACATGTGCTGCCGGACATCATCGACGTGAATGCCCTCGAAAACGCGCTTAAACCCCTCCAGGATTTGCGCGAGCTCGACACGCAAAGGGGGCTGCTGGAGCGGCAAATCTCTTCCATGGAAGAGGATCAGGCCCAATTTGGCAAAGGCGTCGAGGCGTTGATCGCGCGCCTTGGCACCATGACCCTTGGCGAGCCAATGGCTGATTATGCCGAGATGAAGGCGCTGGTTCAGAGCGCTGCTGAGGCAGAAAAAACGGCCGAGGATTTAGCAAAGCGCATCAATGCGCATGAAGCGTCAATGGCGGCGGCGCAAAAAACCCTCGGCGATATCAACCGCATGGTGGCTGAGCTGGCGCGTGCCTTTCCCGACGACGTTGACACGGGATCTCTCACCGCTCTGCGGCAGGCTGTCAATAGGGCTTCGGACGTTATCGACAGCCGGTCAAAACGACTGGAACAACAGCGAAAGGTCGCCACACTTCTTGATCTCAAGAATACCGAGGAAGCGCGTTCTTTCCTCACTGGTGCAACACAAGCCGGATTGCAGGCCCAGCTGGATGAGGTCATTGCCGATCTTGAGGGCATTGATACGCACTACAAGGCGGCAATTGAGACCCGCAGCGCGGCCGAGCAACAGCTCCGATCCATCGGCGGTGACGCTGATGTTGCCCTTCTCGTCGAGCGCAAGGCGACCATTGAGATCGAAATGCAGGAGAATGCCCTACGGCATCTCGAGCTGAGCCTCGGCCACCGCCTCGCAGAGACAGCGATCCGCCGATATCGCGACGTTCATCGCAGCATGATGATGCAAGCTACCGAAACCGCTTTCGCGGAACTAACCAACGGCGCCTATTCAACGCTCCAAACCCAAGTGGATGGAAACTCAGAAACCCTTCTTGCCATTGATTCTGCAGGAATGGCGAAGCAGGCCCAAGACATGTCAAAGGGCACCCGGTTCCAGCTATATCTTGCCCTAAGGGCAGCAGCTTATGAGCAATTGGCAGATCAGGGGGCAGCGCTTCCCTTCTTTTGCGATGACATTTTCGAGACTTTCGACGAGGAGCGCACGCGTTCAGCCTGCCGCGTCATGGAGCGGATCGGGCGGCGTGGGCAGGCAGTCTACCTGACTCATCACCAGCACGTTGTCGATATTGCGCGAGATGTCTGCGGCGAGGGGGTGCAAATTCATCAAGTGGCCTAGTGTTAGGGCTGGCAACCTCATACCATCTTCCACCTTTCCGCCCTCAACCCAACAGGCACAGTCGGGCCTTCACGGCCGCCTCGATTGAAGACATCAGCGCCCCAGGGAAATCGCCTGGCAGTCGGTTGAGGGTGGCATCAACGCGCTCGAGCGCGGTATCCTGCAATTCGTCGAATAAGCTCTGCACGGCCGCGCGGGACAATCCGGAATGCACGCCGGTTTCCGTAAGGTGGCGCCCCACGATATCCGCCACCTTGTAGTGATTTGAGTTGCCGAAACTCATGGCGAGCCGGAACTGCTTTCGCTCGATCTGCCGAGCGTCGACGGTCGGCTGAACGGTCAGGATGTCGTACAGCGGCGTCAAGCGGAAGCGGCCGCCTGGCAGGAGGCTGATGCTGAAGTTCTTGCCGTGCCCATCCGTCGCGCCCAGAAGCCAGAACAGGACATTCGCTTTGAAAAAGTCCCTCCGGTCTGTGTTGGCGTCATCACTCCCGAGCAGCAGGCTCATGATGTCCGCGATCCTTGGGCCGCCCTCGTTCTGATACTTCTGCGTGGGCACCACGGACAATGCTTGGCAGCAATCTTCCTGCGGCAGGCGGATCAACCGGCCATCAGACGTCCATCGCCGATCGAACCGCTCAACGACCAAGGCTTTCTTCTCGCCGAACCGCGCCATTTCGGCCTTGGCGACCCGTAGGCCGAAGGCCTCCATCAACTTCAGGCACAGGAATTCGTTTTCCACGCTGTCGGACAGATCCATGCCATTGGGCAGCCGGCCGATTTGCGGCTTGATGATATGCGTGGTGGGCGTCGTGCCGGTTGGTTCGATCCACTGACCGTCCTTGCGCAGAAGGGCCGTTTTTTCCTGAGCGCCTGCGACAGAAATGCGGACATCATTCTCACGCCGAATGCCAAGCGGCGCGATGTCGAGATCGTTCAGAATGGCTTCGATCTGCGCGTCGTCCACCGTCTCACCGCTAAGTTCGTTCATTGGCTGTGGGGATTGCCCATCGGGTAGAAACTGCAACGCGCCGATACAATCGCGCCCAATCTGTGACAGCAGGCTGAAGGCATCCACGCCTTCAGCGCCAACGCGCTCCGCGACCCGACGGCGGATCAGGTCACTGTCGGGCAACAGATTGTCGAATACCGCCATCACCGGCGCGCCGACGGTGCGGTTTTCCTGCAGCGGCAAGGACAGGGAAACAGGCATCCGGTGCTCCCAGTCGAGCCATTCTCGGGCATAGGCGAAACTGATGCCGCCTGAGGACTCCCGCACCAACTGGCCGACAAGCCGCGCGTTCAGGAACACGTTCAGCGGTGTGTAGCTGCGCTTGCGGCCCATGTCAGAAAATATCCTCGAACCCGTCAGAGGCACCCTTGCTGCGCTCGGTGACCGTGAGTTCAAGATCAAGAGCCGCGAGCAACTCGAAGATCGTTTCCAGCTTGGTACCGCCGCTGCCGTTCTCGATCTTGGAGATGGTCTCTTGCCAAACACCGCTCATCGCGGCGAGGTCCGTCTGGGTCAGGCTTTTGGCCTTTCGGGCCTCGCGAATGGCATGGCCGATGTTTTTTGGCGTGCGGACAAGATGCTTCATGGCGGTTCTCCCATAACGCCAAATGGCCCATCGATCATAATTTGTCAATATGGCTTCGAAGCCATAAATCAATTCTATGATCCATTGATCATAAGTGCCAGGTATAGTTCGGGCCTGATTTTCGAGTCTGGTAAGCAAGCTCATGGATGCAGACCCGCCGCAAGTACTTGCTCAGCCGTCACCATTTTCGAGGCAATGAGCCCATCGATTTGCCGTTGGGTGATATGGCGGCACAGGGGGTGGCGGTCTCGGATCCATCCGACAAGATTGGCGCGCCCTTTGGTTTCAGCCTCCACTGCTTTCTCGCGGTCAGCCTGTATTTGCGTGAGCCTCGTCTCCCATCGGCGCATCTTGAACCAGTTGTCCGAGAAACAGACCTTGCTACGCGTATAGCCCTCGCTCTCTTTCGCGTAGGCCTTCACCGCCTGTAGCAGGTCATCGGGGACCGCGCTTTCCTTCAACGCTGCTGAAATTAGGCTTCGGGTCGTCCGTCGGTTCCTGATCCTGTCCTTCGGGTAGGCTGCAAGGATCTTTTCGGTTTCAGGGTTCTCTACCTCCTCCGCCGCCTCGCGTGTGCGCGTAGGTTGTTTATGGATGGTTTTAGGGTGGTTTGGGGTCCGCTGTGGACCCCGTACCCCGTCCACTATGGACCCCGTACCGGGTCCAGGCTGGACGGGGTCCATGGTGGACCCCGTGTCGAGCTCGGGCTCACCGATGGATTCAAGCGTACGAATGCGATCAATCATGATGCGGTAAACGACGGTATAGCCGTTGCGGCAGGGACGGCGCCCGGTCTCAACAAGGATGCCTTCGCTCAGGAAGTCGGAGATGGTCCGCTTCACGGTCGTCTCCCCCAGTTCCGTGTGGCGCTGGATGGTTCCTTTTGAGCACCAAATGCCTGAGCCGTCATCGCTGGCCTTGTCGGCCAGGAACATGATGATCTGCTTGCGCGCGGCACTGCCAAAACGGCGCTCGGCGCATTCATTTGCGATACGCCAGCTCATTGGACTTCTCCACCCCCACAACAATAGGGCAGCGAATTCTTCGCAAGCGAGCTTTTTGCCGTGGTGAACGAGCAGAACTTCTCCGACGGCCCACCCAACATGTCAGACCCAACCATAACGGCAGGAAAGCCATCTAACTTGCCTTGAGCAGCAACGGCATGGTATGCAGACAAGCGTAGGAACTGTCGTTTTCCAACGAAATGACGCCGAGTGCAGTGGCCGCTGCCTCGGCGTTTTTCTTTTTCGGTTCTGCGGTTGGACAAGCCGGGAAATTCCCCAATGTTTTCAATGGGGCAAGGTTTCGGGGTTAGACAGTCTAAGTGTCTGTTTTTGCTGGAGCGGTTTATCTTCTGCCGGGGTCACCAACGCTTTTCGCAATCGCCTTCCCCCAGCCGGCCCTCGGCGGCGTCGGACGCGCCTCGCTCGCTTTTCCCTCACCGGCAGGGCGAGCATGGCGACACAGCTTGACGCGAGGCTGCATTCCCATAACGTCGCCTGATGAGCGAAATCGGCGGCGAGGCTCGGCTACGCGGGGCGATGCGGGGTCGGCGGCAGGATCATCTTCAGGCAGGACTGTTCGGCGCCGGGCTCGCAGGATGTGCCGCGTTGCTGATCTGCTGCGCGGCGTTGCGGCCGATCGGGGTTTCCGGGTGGGTACTGCCCGTCATCGGGTTCGTGCTGCTGTGGCTGCTGATCCGGGGGCTGATGGTGCGGCACTACCCGCTTCACCGGGTCGGGCCGGCCAATACGCTGACCATGATCCGCGCGGCCATGATCCTCAGCCTGACCTCACCGCTCTTGTCAGGCATGGCGGCGGGCTGGACTGTTGCGGCGATTGCCAGCGTCGCCCTGGCCTTGGACGGGATCGACGGCTGGTTGGCGCGGCGCAGCGGGCTCGCCTCGTCATTCGGCGCGCGTTTCGATCTCGAGATCGACGCGCTTCTGGCGCTGCTGCTGGCGGTGCATGGCTATCTCGGCAGCGCCGCAGGCGCGCCGGTCCTGGCGCTCGGGCTGGTAAGATATCTCTTTGCAGCAGCCTCGATGGTCTGGCCGTGGCTGACGGCACCGCTGCCGCAGCGCTGGCGACGTAAGGCGATCTGCGTCGCGCAGCTGGCAACGCTGATCCTGCTTCAGCTGCCCGCCCTGCCGGGTCCGCTTGCGGACGGGTTATCATGGGCAGCGCTTGGCCTCGTCCTCTGGTCCTTTGCCGCCGATATTCTGTGGCTCCGGGCGCGGCGGTGATGAGGCCGGAGGCGGTTCAGCCACCCGGCCCGCTGCGCGCGGCTTGTGCGGCTCTGGTTCTGTGGTTCGTGCTGGTGCTGCCGCATCGACCCGAAGATCTCTCTCCCGAGGCGCTGCTGAGCCTGCCGCCTGAACTGCCATTGCTGTTGGCACTGTCGGTGATGCTGGGGCGTGGCAGGACCGGGCGCATCCTGCTGGTGTCGATAACCGCGGCGCTGGTCTCGATCGTGGCACTGAAAATCGCCGATCTGGCGACGCGGGAGGTGCTTGGGCGCAGCTTCAACCCGGTGGCGGACCTGCCGCTGATAGAGGCCACGCGGCGCATCCTCGCCGGAAGCTTTGGCACGGCGGCGACGCTGATCCTTGCGCTGGCGCTGATCGCGTTGCTGTCGGGGCTGGCGGTGGCGCTGTGGTGGGCGCTGTCGGTCTGGGCACGGATCGCGCCGAGACTGCGCCCGGCCGCGATCCTGACGCTCGGCGCCGCCGCGGCGGGTATTTTCGCACTGAGCGGGCCGGTCGGCGGCAGCACCGAATTCGCCATCCGCACCGCGCAGACCGCCCGGCAAAGCCTGACTGACCTGCGCGCCTTCCGCGCTGCGGCGCAGCGCGATCCGCTTAAAAGGCGGGACGGTCTGCTGAGCGCTATCAACCGCGACGTTCTGGTAATTTTTATCGAGAGCTATGGTCGGACGAGCTTCGATACACCGTTCTACGCGGACACGCATTTGCCGGTGCTGCGCAAAGCCGAAGCGCAGCTGCGACAGGCCGGGCTGTCGATGCGTTCGGGGTTTCTGACCTCGCCGACGCAGGGCGGGCAGAGCTGGCTGGCCCATGCGAGCTTCGCCAACGGCCTTTGGATCAGCGACCAGTCCCGCTATCTTGCCGCGCTGGCAAGCGGGCGGCAGACGATGTTCCATCATGCGCAGCGCGCGGGGTTTCGCACCGCGGCGATCATGCCGGCCATCACCCTGCCCTGGCCAGAGGCGCAGCGCATGGGCTTCGATGATGTGTTTACAGCGGCTGATCTGGGCTATCGCGGAAAGCCGTTCAACTGGGTGACCATGCCAGACCAGTTCACGCTGGCGGCGGCTGACCGGCTGCTGGCAGAGGGCGACACCGATCCGCGCCCGGTCTTCGCGCAGATCGCGCTGATCTCGTCCCACGCGCCATGGGTGCCGATCCCGTCCATGATCGACTGGGAAAAAATTGGCGACGGGCAGATCTTTAACGAGATGGCAGAGGCAGGAGACCCGCCGCGCATCGTCTGGCAGGATCGCGCGCGGGTGCGGCAGCAATATCGCAAATCCATAGACTATGTTCTGCGCGTCGTGACCGGCTATGCGCTGCGCCATGCCGATGCGCCGCCGCTCATGATCGTTCTGGGCGACCATCAGGCTGCGGCCAGCATCGCGCTGGACGACAGGCGCGACGTGCCGGTCCACCTCATCGGCCCCGAGGCGCTCGTGGCCCGCAGCGCGGCATGGGGTCTCGCGCCAGGGCTGGTTCCGCCGGCTGACACTGATCCGCTGCCGATGGAGGCGATGCGCGATCTGATGCTGCTCGGATTCTCCGACGCCGCGAGGGTCGCGCCGCCATGACGACGCGCCGCCTTCTGCAGATTGGCGTGGCGCTTGCGCTGATGGCGCTGCTGTGGATGCGGCTTGACGGCAAGGCGGCACTGCATCTGCTCCGCGAGGCGCGGCCGGGCTGGCTGATCGCGGCGCTGCTGATCTTGTCCGCGCAGACCCTGCTTTCTGCGGCGAGGTGGAGGCTGACCGCCCGGCAACTCGGGCTGCGCATCCCGCCATCGCTTGCGGTGAGGGAGTATTATCTTGCCCAGATCGTCAACCAATCCCTCCCCGGCGGCGTTCTGGGCGATATGGGTCGGGCGGTGCGCTCGCGCCGGGCCGCCGGGCTGACCCGCGCCGCCGAGGCCGTGGTGATCGAACGCATGGCAGGTCAGGCCGCGATCTTCGGCATGATGCTGACGGCGGTGCTGGCGGTCACGCTTGTGCCGGGCGGGCTTGGCTTGCCGACAGCGGTTCTCGGGCTTGTCTCCGCCATCGCCGCTGCGATCCTGATCCTGACGCTGGCCTTGCTGTATCTGCCTGGCGAGAGGATGCGCCATCTGCGCATTGCCGTCGGCCGGTCCATGGGCCGCGAGGTTCTGCCCCTGCAGATCGCGCTGAGCCTTGGCACCGCCACGGCAAATCTTCTGGCCTTCGACGCCTGCGCCCGCGCAACCGGCACCGCATTGCCGCTTTCGGCGTTGATGGTGCTGGTACCGTTGATCATCACCACCATGCTGCTGCCGATCTCGATCAGCGGCTGGGGCCTGCGCGAAGGCGCGGCGGCGGCGCTTTTTCCACTGGCCGGTGCAAGCAGCGAGGCAGGGCTCGCCGCGAGTATCGCTTTCGGGCTGGTCTTTCTGGTCAGCACGCTGCCCGGCATCGCGATTTTGCTGGCGACAACTCGCCGCAGGGTGTCACGGGATTGAACTAATCATTTCTCCCGACCGTTACTCCGATATTGGCCTTTGACCCAACCAGAGCGGAGCCCCGGCATGAGCATGACATTTTTGACGAGACGCCGTCTTCTGGCGGCGGGCGGTGCCGGGCTGGCCGCGCTGCCCCTGGGGATGCGCCCGATGCGGGCGGCTGCACAGACGCCGGTGAGCCTGCAACTGTCCTGGCTGCATTCCGTGCAGTTTGCTGGCAGCTATATCGCGCAGGACCGGGGTTTCTGGCGCGATGCCGGGCTGGAGGTCGCGCTGCAGCAGGGCGGACCGAACGCGCCGGTGGAACCGCCAGTCGTGTCTGGCAATGCTCTCGTCGGGATCTCGGCAGCGGATTACACCGCCGCCGCCGTGGCCGAGGGGGCGCCGTTCAGGATCATCTGCGTGGCGATGCAGAAGAACCCCTTCGTGATCGCCTCGCTGCCCGAGAACCCTGTCAATGAGCCCGCCGATCTGGAGGGCAAGCGCATCGGCATGGCGCTGGCCAACACGCCGGTGCTTCAGGCGCTGTGCAGCATCAACGATGTGGATATCGATGCGATCGAGATCGTGCCGACGCAGTATTCTGCGCAGCCGCTGGTTTCGGGCGAAGTGGACTGCCTTCTGTGCTGGGAAACCGATCTGCCGGTGGCGATGGCCATTCAGGGCATCGAATGCATCACCATGCTGATGGCCGATCACGGCTATGCAGTGCACAGCCAGACCTATATCGCCACAGAGGACAGCCTTGCCAATCGCCGCACTGAGCTGGTCGGGCTGATGGCGGGCGAACTGCGCGGATGGGAGGCCTATCGAAGGGACACCGACGCCGCGGCGCAACTGACGCTGGAGATGTTCCCGGATGCCGGGCTGGATCTGCCGACGCAGCAGCTCCAGGCCGAGCGGCAGGTACCGCTGATGTTTTCCGAGCTGACCGACGAGAACGGCTTTGGCTGGTGGACCGACGATACCGTCGCCGCCAATATCGAAACCCTTGCGCTGCTTGGGCGTGAGGTCTCGCCAGAGCTATGGGATCGCTCGATCCTAGAAGAGATCCATGGAAGCTGACGCGAACCCGGATGCGCCGCCAGAGATCGTCTGCACCGGGCTGAGCAAGGCCTTTCGGGGCGGGGTCCAGGTTCTGCCGCCGCTGGATCTGACCTTTGCCGCGGGGCACACGACCGCCATTGTCGGACCCTCCGGCTGCGGCAAATCCACGCTTCTGCGCCTTGTCGCAGGGCTTGAGACGCCGAGCGGCGGCACGGTGCGCATCGGTGGCGCGCCGCCTGAACGGATGCAGCGCGGCGGGGCGATCTCGATGGCGTTCCAGGACCCGTCGCTGCTGCCCTGGCGCACGGTCAGCGGCAATATCGCCCTGGCCCGGACACTGGCCCGCAAGCCAGCCGACCCGGAAGCCGTTGCGCGCTTGATCGGGCTGGTCGGGTTGAGCGGTTTCGGCGACACACGCCCCGCGGCGCTGTCCGGCGGGATGCGGCAGCGCACCGCCATTGCCCGCGCCATGGTGACCCGGCCGAGCCTGCTGTTGCTGGACGAGCCCTTCGGCGCAGTGGACGAGCTGACCCGTCGCCAGCTTGCACAAGAGCTGCCCCGGCTGTGGGAAGAACGCGGCACCACCACGCTTCTGGTCACGCATTCCGTCGATGAGGCGGTGCTGCTTGGCGACCGGGTGCTGGTCATGTCGCCGCGCCCCGCCCGGATCGTGGGGGATATTTCCATCGGCCTGCCTCGTCCGCGGCGGGCCCATATCACGCGCAGCGCGGCGTTTCAGGAACTGACCGCCCGCGTCTCCGAGGCACTCGCCGAAGGGGTGCATGGCATTCACGGCCAGGCCGCCGAATGACCGGTGCGGCGCAAACCGATCTGCGGATGGCGCGCATCCGCGGCGGCGTTCCGACCGCGCTCGGCATTCTTTTTCTGCTCATGCTATGGGAAACGGGCGCGCAAGCGCTGAGCGGCAGCTATATCCTCGCTGCGCCGTCCGAAGTTTCGGGATGGCTGATGCAGAACGCCTCGCTGTTGGGTCGTGCCGCTGGTGAGACGCTGGGCAATGCGGCATGGGGCTTTCTCGCCGGCAATCTGGCCGCCGTCGCGCTTGCCGGGATCGCGCTCGCGTGGCCCTCGTCGCAGAGGCCCGTGATGGGGCTGGCGCTGCTGGTCTTCTGCCTGCCGCTCGTCGCCACCGGCCCGATCCTGCGTGTGCTTCTGGGGCCGGGGAACGGGCCGCAGATCTGGCTGGCAGCGCTCGCGGTCTATTACACGACGCTGATCCCGCTGATGGTCGGTCTGCGCGCGGCGCCGTCGGTCTGGCTCGATCTGGTGCAAAGCTATGGCCGCGGGCGTTGGGCCGAGCTGGTCTATATCCGCGCCCGCGCCTCGCTGCCCTATCTGTTCGCCGGGCTTCAGATCGCCGCGCCTGCCGCGTTTCTGGGCGCAATGGTGGGCGAGTTCACCGGCGCCGAACGGGGCATGGGGGTGCTGACGGTCCGGTTTCTGCGAGCGATGGATGTGCCCGCGATCTGGGCCTTGGCCAGCGTGGCGGCGGCGATCTCGATCATCGCCTATGCCGCGATCGGCTGGCTGGCCGAGCGAGTGTTGCAGGACAAGCCGCCCGTGATCCTCGCCCCGCCCGCCGCCGGGCCGGCGAGCAGCGTCACGCGCGTCGTGCTGCGCGCCGCGGTGATCGGCGGCCTGGCACTGCTGTTCTGGTGGGGCGCGATGGAGCTTTTGGGGCTGAACAGGTTTTTCGCGAAGCGACCCGGAGACGTATGGGGTGCGCTGTTCCTCGCCCCCGATGCAGCCCAGACCCGCGAGACCCTCGGCGCAGCGCTGGCCGAAACGGCGATATTTGTGCTGCCGGGTTATCTGGCCGGGCTGGCACTTGGGGCCGGGCTGGCGGTGCTGCTGATCCTGATCCCGGCGCTCGCTTCGGTGGCGATGCCCGTGGCGGTGGCGCTCCGTTCGGTGCCGATTGTCACCACGGCGCCGCTGATCGTGCTGGCGCTCGGGCGCGGCGCACTCGGCACGGTGGTTCTGGTCGCCGTCATGGTGTTCTTCCCGACCTTCGTCGCCTGCCTTCACGGGCTGAAGCAGGGGCCGGGGCAGATCATGGATGTGTTCGACAGCTATGCCGCGGGCCCGCTGCGGCGGCTGATCCATGTCCGCATCCCGGCGATGCTGCCTGCCTTTTTCGCGGCCGCCCGGATGAGCGTGCCGGCCGCGATCCTGGCCGTGACTGTGGTCGAATGGCTGGCGACCGGACGAGGCGTCGGAAGCCTGATGGCGCTGTCGGCGTCGCTGTCGGATTACGACATGCTGTGGGCCTCGGTCGTCGCAGTGGCGCTGCTCACGGTGCTGTGCCACGCCGCCGTCGCCGTGCTGGAACAGCGCGTGCTGAGCGTCTATGCCGCCGAACAGGTCGGGCGATGACCACGCTTCGCTCCGCTGTCTTCGCCATACCGGGCGATATCAACACGGTGACGGGGGGCTATATCTATGAGCGCCGGCTTCTGCAGGGGCTGTGCGATCAGGGCCGCGATGTGGAGCATCTGGAGCTTCCGGCGAGCTTCCCCGACCCCTCGGAAGCCGAAATGGCGGCCGCGATCGATCAGTTGCAGGCGCTGCCCGAGGACCGCGTGCTGATCCTCGACGGGCTGGTCTTCGGGGCCATCGCCACGAGGGGTCTGGCCCGGGTCCGCGCGCCGATCCTTGCCATGATCCATCACCCCCTGGCACTTGAAAGCGGGCTTGATCCGCAGCGCGCCGATCACCTGTTCCGCACCGAGCGCGACAATCTGCGTCTCGCTCGGCATGTGCTGGTGCCGAGCCCGCATACAAAGTCAATCCTCGTCGAGCGATACGGCGTCTCGCCCGACCATATCAGCATCGCGCGCCCCGGAATCGACAAGCCGCGCCGTGTCACGGCGCGTGTGTCTCCGCCGCTGATCCTGTCGGTCGGGATCCTCCATCCGCGCAAGGGGCATGATATTCTGATTGCAGCCCTGTCGCGACTGGCCGATCTTGACTGGCGCGCGGTGATCGTCGGCGGGCGCTGGCATCCGGATCATGCCGATGAGCTGGCGCAAATGATTTCGCGCGGCAATGCGTCGGATCGGATCATACTGGCCGGGAAGCTGCCGGATGACGCGCTGCAACGGCTCTTCTCCGAAGCGTCGATCTTTGCGCTTGCGACGCGCTACGAGGGATATGGCATCGTGTTCGACGAGGCTCTGAGCCATGGCCTGCCCATCGTCAGCTGCGATACCGGCGCGGTCCCCGATACGATCCCCGAGGCCGTGCGCCTGCTCGTGCCGCCCGACGACAGCGCCCGCTTCGCGGATGCTCTGCGCCAGTTGCTGGAGAATGAAGATGAGCGCGCGCGGCTTTCCGGGGCGGCGGCGCGGCTTGCGTCCGGTCTTCCGGGCTGGAGCGATACCGCCCGTGCCGCGGGTGCGGTTCTGGACGGGCCAGCATTCGGCTGAACGATCGCGCTTAGCCAGCTGCGGATAGCGCTTTGGGAAGCAACCCGCGACGGCGCATCTCGGCGTCCAGAAGTTCATGTTCAGCCTTCTGAAGCGGTGTCAGCGTCCGCAGCTTGGCGTGGTGATGCCACATGCGCGCGATCTTCAGATCCTGCGCAAAACCCATTAATCGGCGCTGCGGCCATGAAAACCGCCCGTAACCTTTCAAAAACTCGCGGCGATCGACGGCTCGACTGTCCGGCCATGGGCGTCCCTGAAAAGCCGCGTGATGGCGATAGACCATCAACACGGTCAGAAAATCCGCCAGATCGAACACCGGCATGCCGCGCCGCCGCGCCGTTGGATCGAAGGGAATAAGCCCGTTCGGACCGGCGAAGATATTGCCAATATGATAATCAGTATGCAGCAGAGCATGGCCGCTGCGCCGGATCCCGAGCCGGCGGCGGCGGCGGGCCAGTCTGCGGTCGAGTTCCCGGAAGCAGGACCCCTGCGGGTCGATCAGCAGCGCGCCCTCCATCGCCGGATCACGCAGCGGCGTCGTCCGCCAGGTCCGGTCGTGAAGACGTCGCAGCCATCGGCCCGCCGCCTGGATCAGTTCCAGCCGGTTGGGTTCATGCATCATCTGTTTGACAAGTGGCGCGTCGACCCACTCCATCGCGAAAAAGCGAGATTGCGGATCTAATGCAAAGGCGCGAAGCGACTCTCCCGAACTCTCTGCGAGCCGCTGAAGCGCATGATATTCGTTGATCGTCTTGCGCGGATGGGCGCATTGCTTCACGGCAAGCTGGCGACCATCCGCAGCACGGGCATGGAATACGGCCTCGAAGCCCTCGGATTTATCGCGGCTGACCACCCGTCGCAACTGCCAGGAGCCTTTTTCGCGGCTGGACAGAAACGCGGCAATGTCACGGATCAGCGCCGCGTCTTTTGCCTCGGGCATTTGACGCTCCATGCCTCCCCCTTTTTTGCTGTTGTTAACAAGCTAAGGGTCAGAGCGCCGTCGGTGAAGGTCTATCCACAGTAAATTACTCGGGATCACGCGGAAGCCGCTGAACCCGGTCAATATTATTCTGGCAATATCTTGTCGTCAGAAAGCAACCTGATCGGCCCCTTTCAGCGACAGGATCTCGCGCGCCTCGTCCGGCGAAGCGATTTCCAGCCCGAGACCTTCGATGATCTGCCGCACCATCCCTACCTGCTGGGCATTGCTTTCGGCCAGCTTTCCGGGCCCGGCCCAAAGCGAATCCTCCAGCCCGACGCGCACATGCCCGCCCATAGACGCCGAGATCGCGGCGATGGGAAGCTGGTTCTTCCCTGCGCCAAGGACCGACCACCGATACTGATCGCCGAACAGCCGGTCGGCGGTGCGCTTCATATGCATCACGTCCTCGGGATGCGCGCCGATCCCGCCCATCAGCCCGAACACGGTCTGGATGAACAGCGGCGGCTTCACGAAGCCCGCATCCAGAAAATATTTGAGATTATAGAGATGAGAACTGTCGTAACATTCGAACTCGAAACGCGTGCCGAGCGCGCCGAGCGTGGTCAGAATATGCTCGACATCGCCGAATGTGTTGCGAAAGACGATGTTCTTGTTGCCGAGATACTCGCGCTCCCACTCATGTTCCAGCTTGGCGTCGAAACGGTTCAGCATCGGAAACAGGCCGAAATTCATCGTTCCCATATTCAGCGAGGCGACCTCTGGCTGCCATGTTTCGGCGGGGCGGATTCGCTCTTCGATGGACATGGTTGGCGCGCCGCCGGTGGTGATGTTCACGATGCAGGGGCTGCGCTGCTTGATGATTTGAAGAAAGGGCTTGAACGCCTCGGGCGTCTGGTCGGGCCGCCCGTCTTGCGGATCGCGGGCATGAAGATGGACGATCGCCGCCCCGGCTTCGGACGCCCCGATCGCGGCATCGGCGATCTCTTCGGCGGTGACCGGCAGATGCGGCGACATGGAGGGCGTGTGGATCGCGCCTGTCACGGCGCAGGTGATGATGGTCTTGCGTGTCGTGGCCATGAGATCAGTCCTTAGTCCTCGGTGTCATATCGTCTGAGATGCCGATCCAGAGCGGCCAGTTTCGCATCGCGCTGCGCGCTGCGCTCAGGAACATGATCGGCCGGGGGAAAGGCAGCCGCAAGCCGTTCTGCCGTCTGCGCCGTAAAGGCCTCGCCCCGCGCAGCACTGTCGGCCAGCCCGGCCATCATCGGCCCGTAGCGTTCAAGGTAGTCCGGCACGCCAGCCGGCGCGTTGAGATAGATCGTCTCGAGCGGGCCCATCAGCGTCCAACGTCGTCCGAGCCCGTGCCGCATGGTGTCGTCCAGACCCTCGACACTGACGATGCCCTGACCGATCAGCGACATCGCCTCGGCCAGCACCACCGCCTGAAGCCTGTTCAGGATGAAACCGTCGATCTCGCGGCTCATGCGCACCGGCACCTGCCCGACGCGGCGATGCAACGCCTCGGCACGGTCCATCACCTCGGGCGCGGTGTCCGGCGAGGGACACAGTTCGACCACCGGCACCAGATGGGGCGGGTTAACCGGATGCGCCACCAGGATGCGCGCACGGCCCTTTAGTCCCTCGCCGAAACGCGAAGCGACAAGCGCCGAGCTGGATGACGCAAGGACCGTGTCGGGCGCGGCGATCCCGTCCATCTCGGCGAAAAGCGCCTGCTTCACCTCCAGCTTTTCGGGCCCGTTCTCCTGCACATAGGATGCCCCGGAAAGCGCATCTGCCAGACTGTCGAACACCGAGATCTGTTCGCAAACCTCCTCCGCCATGCCGACCGCCCGCAGCATCTCCGCGATGCGCGCAGGCAGCGCGCGACGCAATCCGGCATCGGGGTCCCAGATCCGCACCGGAAGCCCCGCGCGGGCAAAGACGATGGACCAGCCCCTGCCGATCAGCCCGGCGCCGATGATCGCGATGACCGGCCTGTCCTGATGTTCCGTCACAGCCACAGCACCTCCCGCCGCAATTCCAGATTCTCCGACAGCTCTCGCGAGGGGCCTTCATGGAAGACCCTGCCCATCTCGAGCGCCACCGTCCTGTCCGACAAGGCAAGAGCGAGATCCAGATTATGGTCGACGATGACGATCGACAGCGTATCGCGCAAGCGGTCGAAGGCCTGGAAAAGCTGCTCGACCACGGCCGGGGCCAGCCCTTCGAAGGGTTCATCCAGCAACAGGATGCGCGTGTCGCCCGACAACGCCCGCGCCACCGCAGCCATTTGCTGTTCACCACCCGAGAGCTTGTCGGCCTCGGTGTCCATCCGCTCGGCAAGGCGGGGGAAGAAATCCAGGATCTGCTCTTCGCTCCAATGGCTGCCCTCGCCGGTGCGGCGGCGCAGGCGACCGAGTTCGAGATTTTCGCGAACGGTCATTCCGGCGAAAAGGCCCCGGCCCTGCGGGACATAGCCGATCCCGGCCCGCGCGATGGTCGCAGAATCCAGCCCGGCCAGCTCACGACCGTTGAGCGTCAGGCTGCCCGAGCTGATCGGCGCGATGCCCACCATCGCCTTTAGCAGCGTGGATTTGCCCGCCCCGTTCCGGCCCAAAAGTGAAAGTATCTCGCCCTGTCGGATCTCGAAGCTGACATCGTGCAGAATATGGCTCTTGCCGTAATGCACATTGACCCGATCAAGCACCGCGATCGCATCGCCCGGCTGGCCGTGGTGAACCCCGGCGGCGACCTCGGCGGTGCCAGAGCCGATATAGATCTCGCGCACCTCGTCGGAATTGCGGGCCTCATCGACGCTGCCATCCAGCAACACCCGGCCCTCGTTCATCACTGTCACATGATCCGCGAGGTCGAACACGCGGTCGATATCATGTTCGACCAGAAGGACAGGAATATCGGCCGAGACCTGCTTGATGAGATTGCCGACCCGCTCTCGTTCGGCCACGGACAGACCGGCAAGCGGCTCGTCTGCCAGAAGCACGCGCGGCTGCGAGGCCAGCGCAATGCCCAGATCCAGCAGGCGCTGCCCACCATAGGAAAGCGAGCCTGCCTGCGCCGCTTCCATACCGCCCAGACCCACCCATTCGAGGATCGCCGCCGTGGTCCGGTTCACCTCATCGAGGCGCTGCGCATTCAGCCACGGGTTCATGCGCCGCTTATCGCCAGCCTGCACGGCGAGGCGCATATTCTCTTTCACCGACAGATCCGGGAAAAGATTGGTGATCTGAAACGAGCGTCCCATCCCCATATCGGCGACACGGTCGATGCTTTGCCCGGCGACCTGCTGCCCGGCAAGGGTCACACTGCCGCTGTCGCTGCCAAGCGTTCCGGTCAGAAGGTTGAAGGCCGTGGTCTTGCCGGCTCCGTTCGGGCCGATCAGCGCGTGAAGACTGCGGTCCGCAACCGAAAGGTCGATCCCGTCCACCGCCTTGAAGCCGCCGAAGCTCTTGCTGATCCCGCGCGCCTCAAGCACGGTTCCGCCGCCTTCTTCCGGCGCGCGGCGCAGCATCTCGGGCAGCGGCAGCGCCTCGGCTCGGCGTCCTGCCATGGCGGCATCCAGATCGGGACCGGGGCGCAGCCTGGCCATCACCTGACGGCCGATGCCGATCAGCCCGTCGCGGGCGAACAGGACGAACCCGATGAAGATCAGCCCGAACCAGAGCAGCCAGTTTTCGGCGTAGATCGACAGGTATTCCCGGAACAGGATATAGAACAGCGCCCCGAGTGCCGGGCCGAGAAAGCCGCGCATTCCGCCGATCACCGTCATCGCCAGCAACTCGCCCGAGAACTGGATCGACATCGGTTCGGCCGAGGTCAGCCTGTTCTGGAACAGCAGCAACCCGCCCGCCAGCCCGGTGACCGAGGCCGAGACAACGAAGGCCGCCAGCTTGTAATGCCGGGTCGGATAGCCGATGGCGAGGCTGCGTTCCTCGTTTTCGCGTATCGCCTCGAGCACGCTGCCGAGCGGCGAATTGACCAGCCTCAGCAAAAGCACCGCGACCGCAAACAGGATCAGCGCGACGAGGATATAGAAATTCCAGCCATCGTTCAGGTTGATCCCGAAAAGCGGCGGGCGCTCGACGCCGCCCAGACCGTTCTCGCCGCCGGTCAGCCCGGTCCAGCGAAACGCTACGGCAAAGCCGAGTGCCGAAAGCGCCAGAGTCATCAGCGAGAAATACACACCGCGCCGCCGCAGCATGAGCACGCCGAAACCCGCGGCGAAAACGGCCACGATCAGCACCGCACCGAGAAGCGGCAGCAGCATCTGTTCTCCCGGCATGGCTAGCGCGATCAACGCCGCTGCGTAAGCGCCGGTCCCGAACCAGGCGCCGTGACCGAAGGAGACCAGGCCCGTATAGCCCGCCAGAAGGTTCAGACCCATGCAGGCCATGGCGAAGATAGCGACCTCCGAGGCAGAGGTGGTGGTCAGCCCGACCGCAAGCAGCAGGAACGGTAGCACGATCAGCGCGGCGGCGAGCACGACGAGGTTGCGATAGGATGTCATCTGTTTACTCGAAACGCAGGATCCGCTCGCCCATCAGACCGCGCGGACGGATCAGCAGGACGATGAACATCAGCAGATAGATCGCGGCAAGCGACCATGACGTAAAGCCGAGCGCGGTCACGAAACCCTTGACCAGCCCGACAAGCAGGGCCGAGACGACCACGCCCCAGAAAGACCCGAGCCCGCCAATCACGACGACGACGAAGGCAGCGGTCAGCACCTCGATCCCCATCGCCGGATGCACCGGCACGATCGGCGCCATCAGCACCCCGGCCAGGCCGGCCAGCCCGATCGCGATCGCCGCCACTGCCGAGAGATAGGGCCGCAGCGAGATGCCCATGGCCCCCAGAATATCGGGGTTCTGAATCCCTGCCCTGACGATCCGCCCGAAGGCAGTGCGGTTCAGCAGCAGCCAGAGCAGCGCAACCGCGGTGACGGCCACGACAATCAGGAAAATGCGATAGCGGGAATAGATGAAATCGCCCATGGAGACCTGTCCGCGCAGCAGCCCGGGCATGTCGTAGGCCAGAGGCGCCGAGCCGAAGCTCCATCGCAGGGCCTGCTCGATCACCATTGCCAACCCGAATGTCAGCAGCAGGGAATAAAGCGGGTCCACCCGATAGAACCGCGTGAACAGCAGCCTCTCAACCGCCACGCCAATGCAGGCCACCATCAGCGGCGCGACGATGAGCGCGCCGAAAAAGCCCAGATAGGGTGTCACGAGCACGGCCATATAGGCGCCAAGGGCGAAGAACGCCCCATGCGCCAGGTTCACGATGCCGCCGAGCGAGAAGATCAGCGACAAGCCGAGCGCAATCAGCAGATAATAGAATCCGTCGAGCAGACCGTTGAGCAGCTGCGACACAAAAAGAAACACCGACATGAGGTCACCCCGGTTGCGTATCTGGGAAAGGCCCGGGGCCGCGGCGGGCTCCGGGTCGTGTGGCAGCGCTCAGGCGCTGAAGCTGCAACTGCCGCCAACGGCGTCCTTCAACAGATCCTCGAGCGGCTGATCCTCGGCCAGAAGCGCGCCCGACGCGGTGAAGATATCCCACTCGTTCTCGACCTCATCCGGCGGGAGCGCGGTGATCGCATAGATGTCCTGCAACAGCTGGTGGTTCTCGGGGTAGAAATATCCCGGCCTGTCTTTCAGCAGATCGAATTTCGCGTCGGACGATTCGAGATACTCGATCACCGCCGCCGAATCCGTGCCGCCTGCCTCTTCGAAGGCCTGCTTGACGATATAAAGCGCCATGTAATCGCCCCAGGCCTGGTTTTCGGGCGGCTTCCCGTATTTCTCGGTAAAGGATGCCGCAAATTCCCGCGAGGCAGGAATGTCGAGCAGGTGGTTCCAGACATTCGGCCAGGTGCCACGGAAATTCTGCGCGCCCGCCGCCCAGGCAGAGGCAGTGTCGAAACCGAACCCACCCACCGGAAAGTCCAGCCCGAACTCGCCATATTGCTTGAAGAAGCTGGTGATCTGCGTCCCGGCAAGATTCAGGGCAACGAGGTCCGGCTCGGCCTCACGGATTTTCAACATGAATGCGGAAAAATCGGTTGCATCGGTGGGCACCAGATCCTCGCCCGCGATCTCGCCGTTGTTGCGATCGAGAAAGGCCCGCGCAGCTGCAAGCAGGTCATGACCGAATGCGTAATCTGCGGTCAGGATATACCAACGCTTGCCGTCGACCATCCCTTCGTTAAGGAAATGCTGCCCTTCAGCATTCACATACATGACGTTCTGCGTTTCGACATGAAACATATGCCGCTTGCAGTCCTCGCCGCGCAGCGCGTCGGAGTTCGCGCCGGTGTTGAAGAAAAGCGTCTGGTTGCGCTCGACCGTCTGACCGATCGTCAGAGCCGAAGCCGAAGAGATTTCCCCAATGATCGCGGCAACATTGTCCCGCTGAATCATGCGGTCCGCCTTGGTCGAGGCGGTCTGCGGGTTAACCGAATCCTCCATCAGAAGCTCAACCTGCCGCCCCAGTATCCCGCCATTGGCGTTGATCTGTTCGGCAGCCATCTCGATCCCCATCACGGCATAATCGCCGAGCGGGCCGAGAAATCCTGTGCGCGGCGTCAGGTGGCCCAGCACCAACGGCCCGTCCTGCGCGCGCAGAATGGCAGGGCTGGCCAGAAGCCCGATTGCCGATGCGCCGCCCAGACGCAACACACCCCTGCGATCTAAACGAGATGAAGCCATGAGTTCTTCCTCCTCCTCATCGACGCGGCACCGCGCCAAACTGAGATCACAGTTTGAGATGGGACGTGATTCGTCAAGTATTTTATGAGTAATAGGCGGCTTGCCAACTGTGATCGCAGATGTAAGATCAGCAAATATGCCCTGCGGAACCGCTTATGACTGATCTCACTGAACACGCCTCGAACAGCAAGATCCGCAGACCGCTGGCCGGGCAAGTGCATGACGTGCTCTCCGAGATGCTGCTTTCCGGGGCTTTGGCGCCGGGCGACCGGATGTCGATGCGCGAGCTGGCAGAAAAGCTGGGCGTCTCGGTGATGCCCGTCCGCGAGGCCGTGACACGTCTGGTCGCGCGCGGCGCGCTGTCAGTGGCACCGAACCGGGCGGTTCGGGTGCCGGTGCTGAGCCGCGCAGAGTTTCAGGACCTGACCGAGATCCGCATCCACAACGAAAGCTTCGCCGCCCGCCTCGCCGCCGCGCACGTCACCCCAGGCGAGGAACCACGGCTGCGGATGCTGGAAAACGCTTTTCGGGACAGCATGAAAAGCCACGACGTGCGCGAGGCTGTGCGCACCAACAAGGCGCTGCATTTCGACGTCTATGCGCGTTCAGGCTCTCCGATGCTGACCGAGGTGATTTCGGTGCTGTGGCTGAAGGCCGGGCCGATCATCAATCTCGATGTTGGACAGCAGGTGCGACGCAGCCGCAACGCGGCATCGGTCGAAAATCATCGCAAGCTCGTGGATGCGCTGATCGCAGGCGACGGTGACGCAGCCGCGGCGGCATTGGCGGAGGATATCCGCTCGGCTGCGGATTTCATCCTGTCGCGTGACATTCTGGGACGCTCGGAAGAGGAGATTTGAGATGAAACTGGCACTGGAAGGCGCGCGGGTCATCATAACGGCCGGAGCTTCGGGGATCGGTCGCGCGATCCTCGACGGATTCATCGAAGAAGGCGCAACCGTCGCCACCTGCGACATTGACCGCGCGTCTCTGGACACGCTGCCTGCGGGCGTATTGGCCCGGCATGTCGATGTCGGCGACGAAGCGGCGTTGCGCGGCTTTCTGGATGATGCCGTCGGCGCGCTTGGCGGGCTGGATTGTCTGGTAAACAATGCGGGCATCGCCGGGCCGACAGGCCGGATCGAGGATCTGGACCGCGCCGCCTGGGATCAATGTCTGAACATCTGCCTGACCAGCCAGTTCATTGCCGTCGGCCAAACCGTTGATGCGCTGCGCAAAAGCGCCAACCCGTCGATTATCAACCTGTCCTCGGTCGCCGGACGAGTCGGCTTCGGGCTGCGCACACCCTATGCGGCGGCCAAATGGGGCGTAGTCGGCCTGACGAAATCGCTCTCGGTCGAGCTCGGTCCCGACAACATCCGCGTCAATGCAATCCTGCCCGGCCTCGTCGCCGGGGACCGTCAGCGCCGCGTGCTCGAGGCCAAAGCTCAGTCGCAGGGTCGCTCGGTCGGCGAGGTCGAGGCCGAGGCGTTTTCCTATACCTCGATCCGTGACTATGTCCCCCCGCGCGAGATTGCAGATCAGATCCTGTTCCTCGCCAGCTCGCTCGGGCGGCATATTTCGGGGCAGGCCATTTCCATCTGCGGCGACACCCGGATGCTGACCTGAACAGGGCGCAGGCGGCACGGTGCCTGCGCCCAAGCCGCCCGGAACCTTCGCTCTTTACTTGTATGGAAGTATGGTATACTTTCTCGCCGGGATTGGGGGAATCATGTCAGCCACGCCGGCACTGGATCTGAGCCTGTCGACCGCGCCGCAGCTTTACGAGCTCTTGCGGCAGGAGGTGCTGCGCGGCGAGCTTTCGCCCGGCGACCGGCTGAGCGAGACCGAGGTCGCAAAGCGTTTCGGCGTCAGCCGCCAGCCGGTGCGAGAAGCCTTCATCCGCCTGACGGCCGATGGTCTGGCAGAGGTCCGCCCGCAGCGTGGCACTTTTATCCGCAAGATCTCGGTCTCTGCGGTGCTCTCGGCCCGGATGATCCGCGAATCCGTCGAGGGTGATCTGGTGCGCATGGTGACCGATGCGCCGGATGCTTCTCTGGTCGCCAGTCTCGATGAGGAACTCAGACAGCAGGAACTCACCGTCCCTGAGAATGATTCCGAACGCTTCGTCGCGCTCGACGACCGGTTTCACTACATGATCGCTGAAGCGGCCGGGCATGAAGGAGTCTGGCTGGTCCTGGAAGGGCTGCGCTCGCAGATGAACCGGCTGCGCCACATCACTGCCAAGAAATTCGATCTCCAGAAGCTGATCGGCCAGCATCGCGAAATCGTCGAGGCACTGCGCGCCGGCGACGCCGATCTGGCCGAACAGGCAATGCGCGGGCATCTGAACCAGCTTCTCGACGATCTCCCCGAGGTGACCAGCGCGCACCCGGATCTGTTTACCACCTAGAAATTCATCAACAGGAGGAAGATGATGAAACTTTATCGCCGTCAATTCACCGCTCTGGCTGCCGCGACGATGCTGACACTGCCGGCCCTGGGCGCGTCCGCGCAGGAGGTCACGCTGAAGCTCGGCCACCTCGCCAACGAAGAAAACAGCTGGCACAAGGCGTCGCTGAAATTCGCCGAGGATGTTGCCAGCCTCACCGATGGCCGGGTCGAGGTGCAGGTGTTTCCGAATGAATCGCTTGGCAAGGAAATCGACCTCATCAACGGGATGCAGCTCGGCACAGCCGACATGACCATCACCGGTGAGAGCCTTCAGAACTGGGCGCCGATGGCTGCGCTGCTGGCCGTGCCCTATGCCTATTCTTCGCTGGAACAGATGGACGAAGTCGCCTCGGGCGAGATCGGCGATCAGATCGAGGCCGAGATCATCGAAAAGGCGCAGATCCGTCCCATCGCTTATTTCGCGCGCGGTCCGCGCAACCTGACCTCGAACACCGAGATCATGACCCCTGACGACCTGGACGGTCTCAAGCTGCGTGTGCCGAACGTGCCGCTCTTCGTGAAGACCTGGGAGGCGCTGGGCGCCGCGCCGACCCCGATGGCGTTCAGCGAAGTGTTCACTTCGTTGCAGAACGGGACGATCGACGCGCAGGAAAACCCGCTGGCGCTGATCGAATCGGCCAATTTCAACGAGGTCCAGCAATTCGTGAACCGGACCGAGCATGTCCGGTCCTGGATCTATCTGACCATCTCGGAGATGAGCTGGAACAAGCTGTCCGAGGAAGATCAGCAGGCGGTTCTCGAAGCTGCGCAGAACGCGCAGGACTACGAGCGCGAGCTATTCCTCGCCGATGAAGAGCGCCTGGAGCAGGTTCTGAAGGACAAGGGCATGACCTTCGTCGACAGCGATGCCGAAGCCTTCGCGACCGCCGCGCAGGACGCGGTGCTGGCGAATGTCAGCGAAGACATCAAGCCGGTCGTCGAAGAGCTGTTTGCCGCACAGGAATGATCCCTCTCGCCGCGGCCGGATAGGATCTGGCCGCGGCATATCCCGCTTTCGAACCTTTTTCCCTTATATCACGGGCCCGATGTCAGGCCGGGAGAAGATCACATGAGACTCGTGACCGACTGGATGCGGATCGTGCTGCGGATAGGCGTCGGCCTGTCCTTCGCCGTGCTGATCGGCGCGGTGACCATTCAGGTTCTGGGGCGCAGCTTCATTCTCAGCTCGCCGGTCTGGACCGAGGAACTGACCCGCTTCGCGCTGCTTTATCTCGCCGGTTTCGGCACCGGGCTGGCGCTGCTTTCTGGCGATCTGGTCAATGTCGATCTGGTCAGCGAGAGCCTGCCTGGCCGCGCGCCCTGGCTGTTGCGGCTGCTGTCGGCGTTGCTGGTTCTTGGTTTCTGCCTGATGCTGCTCAGCCCGGCCTGGCGCTTTACCGTGATCGGCGCGATGCAGACCTCGCCGACCTTGGCCGTGCCGATGAATTATGCCCATGCCAGCGTACTGCTTTTGCTGGTCTCCCTGGCGCTTGCCGCGCTTCTGCGGGTGATCGGGATGCTGTCCGGCACCAGCGATGGCCGCCCCGAACATCTTGTGGGAGAGATCGAATGAGCCTCGCGATCCTCGGCCTGACCTTTCTCTTCGGGCTTGTCATCGGGATGCCGGTGGCGATTACGCTCGGCGTGTCTTCCATGGCCTATCTGCTGCTCGAAGGCATGCCGCTCGTGGTCATTCCGCAAAAGATGTATGCCGGGATGGACAGCTTTGTGCTGCTGTGCATTCCGGGCTTCATCCTGGCCGGGAACCTGATGAATGGGGGCGGCATCACCGGGCGGATCATCCGCTTTGCACAGGCGCTTGTCGGCTGGATAAGGGGCGGACTGGCGCAGACGAATGTGGCCTCGTCGATGCTGTTCGGCGGCATTTCCGGGACTGCGGTGGCGGATGCGGCCTCGATCGGGGGGATGATGATCCCCGGCATGAAAAAGGCCGGCTATCCGGCGGATTTCTCGGCCGCGGTCACCGCCGCCTCTTCTACCGTGGGGCCGATCATTCCGCCCTCGGTGCCGATGATCATCGTCGGCTCGCTGGCCGGGATCTCGGTCGGAAAGATGTTCATCGCAGGCGCCTTGCCGGGGCTGCTTCTCGGGGGCGCGATGATGGTGACCACCTATCTCATCGCCCGGCGCCGCAACTTTCCGCGTCAACCCTGGCAGGGCTGGTCCGAGCTGGGATCGGCCTTTCTCGGGGCGTTCTGGGCGCTGGCCATGACGGCGCTGATCGTCGGCGGAATGCTGTCCGGCATCGTGACACCGACCGAGACGGCGGTCGTCGCCTCGATCTATGCCGTCATCGTCGGCGCCTTCGTCTATCGTGAGCTGCCGCTGGCCCGCGTCCCCGGCATTCTGGTCGACAGCGCGGTGTCGTCGGCGGGGATCCTGGCGCTTGTCGGCACCGCCAATGTCTTCGGCTGGATCCTCGTCAGCGAGCAGATCCCGCAGATGATCGCCGAAGCGGTGCTGTCCGTGACCGATAACCGGTTCCTCGTGATCCTGCTCATCAACATCGTCCTGCTGATGGTCGGCATGTTCATGGAAACCATCGCCGCGCTCATCATCCTCTTCGTGCCGCTTTTGACGCTGGCCGAGGCTGTGGGCATCGAGCCGCTGCATTTCGCTGTCTTTGCCGTGCTGAACCTGATGATCGGGCTGACCACCCCTCCGGTCGGGGTCTGCATGTTCGTCTGCGCCAATATCGCGCGCCTGCCGCTGGCGCCGGTGATCCGTGCGCTGGTGCCCTATCTCGTGACCAATATCATCGTGCTGCTGCTGGTGTCCTATATCCCCTGGATCAGCACCTGGCTTCCTTCGCTGATGGACAATTGACATGACCTACAATCTTGCTTGCCGTCTTCACGCCGCCCATGACCTGCGCATTGAACCAGCCCCCGAGGCCGCGGCCGACGAAGCCAGCGCGGTGATCCGCGTGGCGCGGGGCGGGATCTGCGGCTCGGACCTGCATTACTACCACGATGGCGGCTTCGGCCCGATCCGTGTGCAAGAGCCGATCATTCTCGGCCATGAAGCCTCCGGCTGGGTCGAGGACGCACCCGAGGGGTCGGGCCTCAGTGAGGGACAGCTGGTGTCGCTCAGCCCGTCCCGCGCCTGCGGAAGCTGCGAGTTCTGCACCGCCGGACAGCCGCGCCATTGCTTGAAGATGCGCTTCAGCGGTTCGGCCATGCGGGTCCCGCATGAGCAGGGCCTGTTTCGCAGCCGCGTCGCACATCCGGTGGGGCAATGCTTCGCGCTGCCCGACGGCACCTCTCCCGCCGCTGCTGCCGGGGCCGAACCGCTTGCGGTCTGCCTGCACGCGCTGACGATGGCGCCGCCGCTTGAGGGGCAGCGCATGCTCATCACCGGTGCCGGCCCGATCGGCGCCATCTGCACCGCGCTTGCCCGGCTGCGCGGCGCGGCCGAGATCGTCGTCACCGACGTCCAGGACTTCACGCTCGAAACTGCCGCGCGCATGGGGGCGGACAGGGTTGTCAATGTCGCGCGCAATCCTGACGGGCTCTCTGATTATGCAACGGGCAAGGGCCGCATTGACGTGGTACTGGAATGCTCTGCCAATCAACACGCGATCGCGCAGGCCATCGGCGTCACGCGCCCGCAGGGCACTCTGGTCCAGATCGGCGTCGGTGGCAGCCTTCCATTGCCGCTGAACCTGATCGTCAGCAAGGAGCTGCGCTTCATCGGCACCCATCGCTTCGACACCGAATTCGCCGAGGCTGTGCGCATGATCGGCACGGGTGAGATCGACCTCTTACCGATGGTGACGCAGGTGATCCCCGCCGCCGAAGCGGTCCGCGCCTTCGACCTGGCAGGAGACCGTTCGCAGGCGGTGAAGGTGCAGCTCGATTTCGGGGGCTGAGCCATGAGCGTCATCACCGAGATCGAGGATCTGCGTCGGCTGCATCAGCGCCGCGTGCCGCGCATGTTCTATGATTATGTCGATGTCGGCGCATGGACGGGCAGCACCTATCGCGCCAACCGCGCCGATTTCGAGAGCATCCTGTTTCGCCAGCGTGTCGCCCGAAATATCGAGGCGCGCAGCCTTGCGACAACGATGATGGGCGAGCCGGTCTCGATGCCGCTGGCGCTTGCCCCGGTCGGGCTGCTCGGGATGCAGCATCCCGATGGCGAGATCCACGCCGCCCGCGCGGCGCGGGCAGCCGGCGTGCCTTTCACCTTGTCCACCATGTCGATGTGCTCGCTGGAGGACATTGCCGAGGCGTCCGGCGCGCCGTTCTGGTTTCAGCTTTACACGCTGCGCGACGAAGAGTTCCTTGACAATGTGCTGGACCGCGCGCGCCGCGCCGGCGTGACGGTGCTCGTGCTGACTCTGGACCTGACCATTCAGGGGCAGCGGCACAAGGATCTGAAGAACAGCATGACCGCGCCCCCCAGGCTGACCTTGCCGAATATGCTCGACATCGCCCGCCACCCGCGATGGGCGCTCGGGATGCTGCGCACCAAGCGGCGCGGCTTCGGCAATATCATCGGCCATGCACGCGGCGTCGACGATCTGGGCGACCTGATGAGCTGGACCGGTCAGCAATTCGACCAGCGGCTCGACTGGGCGCGCGTGGAAGAGATCATCCGCAAATGGGGCGGCAAGGTCATCCTGAAAGGCATCAACGATCCCGAGGACGCGAAGCGCGGGGTCCAGACCGGGGCCGACGCGATCCTCGTCTCGAATCACGGCGGCCGCCAGCTTGACGGCGCGCCCTCGACGATCCGCGCCCTGCCCCGCATCCGGCGGGCGGTCGGAACGGATTACCCGCTCTATCTCGATGGGGGTATTCAGTCTGGGCAAGAGGCGCTGAAGGCCATCGCCTGCGGCGCGGATGGGGTGTTTATCGGCCGCGCCTTTACCTACGGGCTCGGGGCGATGGGTCAGAAAGGCGTCGAAACCGCGATCGAGATCCTGCGCCGCGAGATGGACATCACCATGGCGCTTTGCGGCGTCAACGAGATTGCAGATTTCGGCCCGGACTGCCTGTGGTCCGAGGATGCAACCTGATTTCATCAGATTACAAGGAACGGATTGATGCGACAGACATGGCGGTGGTTCGGCCCCGAGGACCGGGTTTCGGTGGATGACATGCTTCAGGCCGGTGTGCAGGGTGTGGTCACGGCATTGCATCACATGCCCACCGGCACGGTCTGGTCGCCCGACGAAATCGCCCGGCGCCAATCATTGATCGCCCGGATGCGCGACGGCGCGCCCTCGCATCTGAAATGGGAGGTGGTCGAAAGCCTGCCGGTCAGCGAGGCGATCAAGACCCAGACAGGCGACTGGCGGGCGCATGTCGAGAACTGGATCACCTCGATGCGCAACCTCAAGGCGGCCGGGATCGAAGTCATCTGCTATAATTTCATGCCGGTGCTGGACTGGACGCGCACCGATCTGGCCTGGCGGCGACCCACCGGGGCGACCTGCATGCGCTTCGATTTCACCGATTTCGCAGCCTTCGACATCCATATCCTGCAACGCAAGGGCGCGGCCGAGGACTTCCCCGAAGATATCCGCGAAGAGGCCGCCCGCCGCTTCGCCGAAATGGACGATGCGCAGCGCGAACGCCTTGCCGGGAATGTGGTGTTCGGCCTTCCGGGCGCGGCCGAGCGGTTCAGCCTTGACGATGTGCGCGCGCTTCTCGACAGCTATGCGCCGGTGACCGACAGCGTGCTGCGGCGCAACTTCCACGATTTCCTCGAACAGGTCGCCCCCGTCGCGCAGGAGATCGGCGTGCGGCTGTGCTGCCATCCCGACGATCCGCCCTTCGGCCTGCTGGGCCTGCCGCGCATCATGTCGACCGAGGCCGATTACGCCGAGCGCTGCGCCGCCGTCGATCTTCCCGCGAACGGGATCACGCTTTGCGCGGGCTCACTTGGCGCGCGGCCCGACAACGACCTGCCCGGAATGATGGACCGGCTGGGCGAGCGGGTGCATTTCCTGCATCTGCGCAATGTGCGGCGCGACGGGGACGCATTGCGCGGTTCGTTCTTCGAAGATGAGCATCTCGGCGGGCAAACCGATATGGTTGCCCTTGTCGCAGCCGTTCTGCGCGAAGAAAAACGGCGCCGCGACGCGGGCCGCGCCGATGCCGAAATCCCCATGCGGCCCGATCACGGGCAGGATATTCTGGACGATATCGGCCGCGGCGGTCAGCCGGGTTATCCCGCCATCGGGCGGCTGAAGGGGCTGGCCGAGCTGCGCGGCGTCGAGGCCGGTCTGCGTCACGCGGGGGCGGCAGGATGAGCGATCTTCTGACAAGCCTGACCGGGCTGCCCGCCGATGTCGCGACCCCCGCCTATGATCGCGATGCGGCGGGAGTCGGGATCCTGCATCTCGGCCTCGGCGCGTTTCACCGCGCCCATCAGGCGGTCTATACCGATGACGCGCTGGCGGCCGAGGGCGGCGACTGGCGCATCACCGGCGCCAATCTGCGCAGCCGAGACCTGCCAGAGGCGATGAATGCGCAGAACGGACTTTACACGGTGCTTGAACGCTCGGACCACGACCGCGCACGCATCATCGGCGCGCATGGCCCGGCCATTGGCGGAGATCCGGCGGCGATCCTGCGTGTCGCCACTGATCCGGGGATCCGCATCCTGTCGCTGACCGTCTCGGAAAAGGCCTATGGGATCGACCGGGCGGCCATGGATATCGACGACTCCCACCCGGCGATTGCGGCGGATCTGGCCGCGGCAGAGACACCGAAAGGCGTGGTCGGGATCATCACGAGGGCGCTTGCGGCACGGCGCGCGGCTGGCGCTGCTGCGTTCACCGTTCTGTCCTGTGACAACCTGCCGGATAACGGCGCTCTGCTGCGCGCGGGTGTTCTGGGCTTCGCCCGCCGCACCGATCCCGACCTCGCCAGCTGGATCGAGGCAGAGATCGCCTTTCCCGCCACCATGGTCGACCGCATCACCCCGGCCACGACCGATGCCACGCTGGCGGATATCGAGCGGCTGACCGGGCGCCGCGACCTTGCCGGGGTCGAGACCGAGCCGTTCCGGCAATGGGTGATCGAGGATCACTTTCCGCAGGGCCGCCCGGCATGGGATGCGGGCGGCGCCGAATTCGTCCGCGATGTCGGCCCGCATGAGGCGATGAAATTACGCATGCTCAATGGCAGCCACTCGCTGATCGCCTATTCGGGGCAATTGCTGGGTCTGCCACTGGTGCGCGATACGGTGGCGGATCGCGACCTCTCGCGGCTGAGCCGGCGTCACATGGCTGCCGCTGCCGCGACGCTGCCCCGGAATGCAGGGCTCGACCCGGCGGCCTATGCAGATGCGTTGATGGACCGTTTCGCCAATCCCGGCATCGCCCATCAGACGCGGCAGATCGCCATGGACGGCACCGAGAAACTGCCGCAACGCTGGTTCGCCCCTGCCGCTGAGCTGCTGCGCGACGGGCGCGACACTGGCCCCTTTGCCTTCGCCACGGCAATCTGGCTGGCATGGCTCGCAAAGCTGGCTGACCTCGGAGACCGTCCCGACGATCCGCGGGCAGATGCGCTGATCGAACGGGTGCGCAGCGCAGATGGCGACCACGGGGCGCTGATCCGCGCCGTCCTCTCCCTGCCCGGCCTCGCCCCGGCGGAGCTGCAGCACGCCACGGAATTCACCGATGCGGTGGCCCGGCATCTCGACCGCATTCGCGCCGAAGGCCCGCGCGCGGCCATGACGCAGGAGGCGCAGCAATGAGCCATGACCGCATCCTCTCCATCGGCGAGGCGATGGTCGAGCTGTCCCAATCCGGCCAGCCCGGCCTCTGGCGGCTCGGGATTGCGGGCGACACGCTCAACACGGCCTGGTATCTGCGGCGGCTTCTGCCAGAAGCATGGCATGTCGGCTATCTGAGCCGGGTCGGGCGCGGCGAATTCTCTTGCAAGATGATCGACTTCCTGACCTCCGAGGGTATCGACGCCACCCATGTCAGCCGCGACGACAGCCGCGAAATCGCGCTCTATGCCATCTCGTTGCGGGCGGGCGAACGCAGCTTCAGCTATTGGCGTGACAGTTCTGCGGCAAGACGGCTCGCCGATGATCCCAACCTGCTCGCGCGGGCGCTCGACGGGGTCGGCATCGCCTATTTTTCGGGCATCACCCTCGGCATCCTGCCGCAGGAGGGCCGTGACGCCCTGCTCGACGCGCTGCGCGATGCGAGCAAGGCGGGCACACGAATCGTTTTCGATCCCAATCTGCGCGCGAAACTCTGGGCATCCGAGGCCGAGATGTGCCGCACCGTGGAAAACGCCGCCGCGATGGCTGATCTGGTCCTGCCCAGCTTCGACGACGAACAGAGCTTCTTCGGCGACGCCGATCCACAAGCGACCATCGCCCGCTATCTCGACCGTGGCGCGGGCCAGGTTATCGTGAAGGCAGGGGGCGGGCCGGTGCATTACGGCGGCACTGACGGGGCGGGAGAGATCACCGGCCTGTCCCGCGCCGAACCGGTCGACACGACCTCGGCCGGGGACAGCTTCAACGCGGGCTTCCTTGCCGCGCGGATCGAGGGCGCGGATATTCCCGCTGCGATCCGGCGCGCCCATGCGCTCAGCCTGCGCGTGATCGGCCATCACGGCGCGCTTGTCGCCGAGGCGGTCCCGCCGCGCCGATCGTAACGCGCGGCGGCGGCCATCAAGGGCTAACCGCTATTCGGCGGCCTCGGCATAGGCTTCGAGCGGCGGACAGGTGCAGATCAGGTTGCGGTCGCCATGAACATTGTCCACCCGCCCGACCGGCGGCCAGTATTTGTCCACCCGGAAGGCACCCGCCGGGAAACAGCCCTGCTCGCGGCTATAGGGGCGGTCCCATTCTGCGACCAGATCCTCGACCGTGTGCGGCGCATGGCGCAGCGGGCTGGACCCGATCTCGATCTCGCCATCGGCCACCGACTGGATCTCTTCGCGGATCGACAGCAGCGCGGCGATGAAACGGTCGATCTCGGCCTTGGTTTCGCTTTCCGTCGGTTCAACCATCAGCGTGCCGGATACCGGCCAGCTCATCGTGGGGGCGTGGAACCCGTTGTCGATCAGCCGCTTGGCAATATCGTCCACCGTCACACCATGTTCGGCGAAGGGTCGCGTGTCGATGATGCATTCATGCGCGACACGGCCCCGATTGCCCATGAACAGGATCGGATAGGCCCCTGCCAGACGGCTGGCGATATAATTCGCGTTCAGGATCGCCACCCGCGTCGCCTGCGTCAGCCCCGCGCCACCCATCATCAGGATATAGGCCCATGAGATCAGCAGGATCGAGGCTGACCCGAACGGCGCCGCGCTGACCGCGCCCTCGCCTGTCTGGGGATCGCCAGGCAGATGGGGCGCCAGATGCGCCTTCACGCCAATCGGCCCCATGCCCGGCCCGCCACCGCCATGCGGGATCGAGAAGGTCTTGTGCAGGTTCAAATGGCTGACATCTCCGCCGATCTCTCCGGGTTTCACCAGCCCGACAAGCGCATTCATATTCGCGCCGTCGATATAGACCTGACCGCCATGGTCATGGGTGATCTTGCAAACCTCGCGCACGGTGTCCTCGAACACGCCATGGGTCGAGGGATAGGTGATCATCACCGCCGCCAGCCTGTCGCCCGCCGCCCTGGCCTTATCGCCGAAATCCTCCAGATCGATATCGCCATTCGGCGCGGATTTCACCACCACGACCTTCATGCCGCACATCTGGGCGGAGGCCGGGTTGGTGCCATGCGCACTGGACGGCACCAGACAGACATCGCGCTGATCGTCGCCATTCGCACGGTGATAGGCCTGGATCGTCAGCAGCCCCGCATATTCCCCCTGCGCGCCGCTGTTCGGCTGCATGGAAAACGCATCATAGCCGGTGATCGTGCACAGTTTCTGCGTCAGATCGTCAAGCATCTCGGCATAGCCTGCGGCCTGATCGGCAGGCGCGAAGGGGTGCAGAGCACCGAATTCCGGCCATGTGATCGGCATCATTTCCGCCGCCGCATTCAGCTTCATCGTGCAGGAGCCCAGTGGGATCATCGCTCGATCCAATGCCAGATCCCGGTCCGAGAGCCGCCGCATATAGCGCATCATCTCGGATTCCGCCCGGTTCATATGGAACACCGGATGGGTCAGGTAGTCGCTTTCGCGCAGCAGATCCTCGGGGATCGCGGGCGCGGTGGCGGGCGTGGCTTCTTCGGTAATGCCGAACGCATCCAGAAGCCGCGCAATGACGCTGGCATCGGTGGTTTCATCGACGCTGATCCCGACGCGATCCCGCCCGATCCTGCGCAGGTTGATGCCATGGTTTCGCGCGGCCGCAAGGATACCAAGTTGCCCCACGCCCACGCGCACGGTGATCGTGTCAAAGAACGCCTCGGGTTCCACCTCGGCCCCGGCGGCGCGCAGCGCATCCGCAATCGTCACCGCATTCAGGTGCACCCGCTGCGCAATGGCCCGCAGGCCCACCGGGCCATGGAACACCGCATAGAAAGATGCCATTACCGCCAGCAGAGCCTGCGCCGTGCAGACATTCGAGGTCGCCTTCTCACGCCGGATATGCTGTTCGCGTGTCTGCAAAGCCAGCCGGTAGGCCTTGTTGCCCTTGGCGTCGATGGAGACACCGACGATCCGCCCCGGCATGGCCCGCTTGAATTCATCCCGGCAGGACATGAACCCGGCATGAGGCCCGCCATAGCCCATCGGCACTCCGAAACGCTGGCTTGATCCGACGCAGATATCCGCCCCCATCGCCCCCGGCTCGCGCAGCAGACACAGCGCCAGCAGGTCTGTCGCCACCACGGCAACGGCCTTCGCCTCATGCAGGGCGGCGCATTCCGCACTGAGATCCCGGATATGTCCGTAAGTGCCGGGATATTGGAAGATCGCGCCAAACACGGCTTCGGGGTCCAGATCCTCGGGCTGCCCCTTGATGATCTCGATCCCCAGGGGCTGCGCCCGCGTCTCGATCACGGAAATCGTCTGCGGGTGCAGGTTCTCGCTGATAAAGAACGCCTTGGCCTTCGACTTCGCCACCCGCTGCGCCATGGCCATGGCTTCCGCCGCCGCCGTCGCCTCATCCAGCAGGGACGCATTCGCCACCGGCAGCCCGGTCAGGTCGCTCACCATGGTCTGATAGTTCAGCAGCGCCTCAAGACGGCCCTGCGCGATCTCGGGCTGATAGGGCGTATAGGCCGTATACCATGCCGGATTTTCCAGAATGTTCCGCTGGATCGCGGGCGGAGTCACCGTGCCGTAATAGCCCTGCCCGATCAGGCTGGTCATCACCTCGTTCTTCGCCGCAACCGCGCGCATCTTGTCCAGCAACCCGGCCTCGGACAAAGGCACCCAGTCCAGCGCCTCTTCCTGCCGGATCGAAGCCGGCACGGTCTGTTCGATCAGCGTGTCGAGGCTGTCCACCCCGACCGCCGCCAGCATCTCGTCCATCTCGGCCGGAGAGGGGCCGATATGGCGGCGATTGGCGAAATCATCGGGGTTATAATCGGTCGGGTTCCAGCGGGTCATCTGTCCATCCACGCCCGGATGAGGAGTTCATCCTGGCTTAAATATCCTCGGGGGTCCGGGGGTGGAAACCCCCGGCAGCGGCATCAGCCGATCAGCTCTTTATAGGCCGCTTCGTCCATGAAGCCGTCAATCGCCTCGCCCGCGGCGGGCTTGATGCGGAAAAACCACGCCGCCATCGCGTCGTCATTCACCGCACCGGGATTATCGGCCAGGTCGTCATTTACGGCGACGATCTCGCCCGAGATCGGCGCCACGATGTCCGACGCCGCTTTCACCGATTCAATCACCACGATCTCCTCGCCCTTCTCGACCTCGCGGCCGATCTCGGGCAGTTCGACGAAAACGACATCGCCAAGCTGTTCGCTGGCATGGGCAGTGATGCCGACCGTGACCTCGTCGCCGTCCTGCTTCAGCCATTCATGATCTTCGGTATATTTCAGCATGGGTCGCGCTCCTCAGCGTTTATAGTCGGGTTTGATGAAGGGCAGATCAGAGACCTTCACCGGCACGCGCTTGCCGCGCAGCTCAGCATAAACCGTATCACCATCCGAAAGACCAGATGGCAGGATGGCCATGGCGACCGGACCGCCGACAGACGGACCGAAACCGCCCGAACAGACCGTGCCGATCTGCGCGCCACCCTCGGCGGCATCGTAAATCGCCACCCCCTCGCGGATCGGCGCGCGCCCCTCGGGGCGCAGCCCGATGCGCTTGCTCGCGGCCCCTTCGGCCAGTTCGGGAAGGATCACATCCGCACCGGGGAAGCCGCCTTCGCGCTCGCCGCCCGTCCGCCGTATTTTCGGGATCGACCAGCCAAGCGCCGCCGCGCCCGGCGTCACGTCCGCATCCATGTCATGCCCGTAAAGCGGCATCCCGGCCTCGAGCCGCAGCGAATCGCGCGCGCCGAGACCGATGGGCGCGACCGCTTCATCGGCCAGCAGCGCCTTGGCAAACGCCTCGGCCCGGTCGGCGGGCACGGAAATCTCGAACCCGTCCTCGCCGGTATAGCCGGAACGCGAGACCCACATCTCGGCCCCGTCCCAGTCCAGCACGGCCACATCCATGAATTTCATCTCGGCCACAGCCGGGATCAGCGCGGATAGCACCCGAACCGCTTCCGGCCCCTGCAACGCCAGCAGCGCGCGGTCGGTGATCGGCTCGACGCTGACGCCATCCAGCTTGCGCAGCAGGGCGATATCCTGATCGGCACAGGCGGCATTGACCACCAGGAACAGATGGTCCCCCCTGTTCGCGATCATCAGATCGTCAAGAATGCCACCCTGTTCGTTTGTGAAAAGCCCATAGCGCTGCCGCCCCTCGCCCAGCCCGACAATATTGGCGGGCACGGCGGTTTCCAGCACCTGCGCCGCATCCGCCGCCTTCCCCGAGGGCGCGCGCAGGATCACCTGTCCCATATGGCTCACATCGAACAGCCCGGCCTTTCCGCGCGTATGCAGATGCTCGCCCATCACACCCATCGGGAATTGCACCGGCATTTCCCAACCGGCAAAGGGCACCATCTTGCCCCCCAGCGAGACATGCAGGTCATAGAGCGGTGTTCGTTTCAACTCGGCCAAAGGCATCCTCCTTGCACGGGTCTCGTGCGGTTGGTCACCCCCTCTGTCCCTGCCCGGCCTTCCGGCCTCTGGGCGCCTGAGATCGTCATCCTTCGGCGGGCCCGGATGGGCCACTCTTCAGAGTTTATGGCGGATACGGTCCCTTTGCCTGAGAGATTACCGGGGCGGTTGCTCCTTCGGCCCTGGCCTGCGCCAGCGTCTCCCGTATTCCGCGAGCACGCCTAGCGCGGCTGGACCGATTCAGGCAAGCGGAAAGTGAAGCCGCCGATCCCCGTAACCCTTGAAGCTGCGGCATGCCGGCTGTCTAATCCCGTTATGGAGAACATCACCCCGCCAGAGGATATCATCGACGCTGCCGGAGGCTTCTGGCAACAGCTCGATCTGCTCGTGCGCAACATGCTGTCGCCCTCACGGCTGGCACAGGTCGCGGCGGTGATCCTGCTGATGTTGGCGGCGCATCTGCTGGCGCGGCTGCTCTCGCCGATGCTGCGTCGCTGGCTGCGCAAGCGGGAGGGCTGGCCGAAATGGCAGCTCCGCATCGGGCTTATCGTCGACCGTCGGCTGAGGCTGATCCTGTTCACCCTGATGGCCTGGGCGGCGGTGGGCGTGCTGACGCAGCTCTCGCTGCCGGCGTTGGGCTATGTCGTCACCATCGCAGCCGAACTTGCTACCGCGGTTCTGCTGATCGCCTTTCTGTCGCGGCTGATCGCCAATCCGCTGGCCCGCCGCATCGCGAAATGGGCGGCCTGGATCTGGGCGGTGTTGTATCTTTTGAACCTCACCCCCTCGGCGGGACGGCTGATGGACAGCATCGCGCTGAGCCTCGGCTCGTTCCGCATCTCGCTGCTGACGGTGGTGCAGGCGGCGGCGGTGATGACGGCGCTGCTGGCCGGGGCGCGGGTGCTGACCGGAGTGCTGACGCGGAGGCTCGCGACATCTGCGGATCTGTCGCCGACCATGCGGGTGCTGACAGCGAAGATCCTCCAGATCGGGCTGTTCACTTTGGCCATCGTCATCGGGCTGAAGGCGATCGGGGTGGATCTGACCGGTCTGGCGGTATTTTCCGGCGCGGTCGGTGTCGGTCTGGGCTTCGGTCTTCAGAAAGTCGTGTCGAACCTCGTGTCCGGCGTCATCATCCTGCTGGACAAATCGGTCAAGCCCGGAGACGTCATCAGCCTCGGAGACACATTCGGCTGGATCGACGCGCTCGGCGCGCGCTATGTCTCGGTGGTGACGCGGGACGGGAAGGAATACCTGATCCCGAACGAGGATCTCGTCACCAATCAGGTGGTTAACTGGTCGCATACCAATAATTTCGTGCGGCTCGACGTGCATTTTGGCACCGCCTATGGCGACGACCCGCATGAGGTGTCGCGCGTGGCGATCAATGCAGCCATGACGGTCAAGCGTGTGCTGGCGCAGCGCACGCCGGTCTGCTGGATCACCGGCTTCGGCGACAGCTCGGTCGATTACGTGCTGCGCTTCTGGATCTCGGACGCGCAGGGCGGGCTTACCAATGTGCGCGGACAGGTCTTCATCGCTCTCTGGGATGCGTTCAAGGAACACGGCATATCCATTCCCTTCCCGCAGCGTGAGGTCCGGGTTCTGGGCGAGGATGACGGGGCGGCATCGCCGAAATTCATCGCCGGAGATTGAGAAACACGCTATCGGTGCTATATTGATATCAGCCCGGCGCCGGGGCGATCAGGCGCGAAGACCGGAGGATCTACCCCTGTCCAATCACGTCCAATCGGCAGACCAGCCGAATGTGACCGCCGCGCCGCAGGATCTGAGCAGCGACGAGATCTTGCAGCGTATCCTGACTTCTCTTGATGATGACAAGGCCGAGGATGTCGTGACCATCGACCTCCGCGGCCGTTCGGCCATGGCCGATCACATGGTCATCGCATCGGGCCGCAACGCCCGTCAGGTCGCGACCATCGCCGAGAAACTCGCACAGCGCATCAAGGACGCCACCGGGCGTTCGGCCCGGATCGAGGGCAAGGATGCGGGCGACTGGGTGCTGATCGACACGGATGATGTCGTCGTCCATGTCTTCCGCCCGGAAGTGCGCGAGTTCTATCAGCTCGAAAAGATGTGGATGCCGAGCGACCAGCTGAAAACGCTCCGCGCTGAAATGGCTGCGCATTAATCCACGTTGCTGCGTCGGGCCGTCGCCACGCCGCGATGCGCCGCGCTCAGAGCCTTCGCCCGGTGGTCAGCGCCGGGCGGCCCCTGCCGACCCCGCAGGCGGGGCTCTCGCCCCCACCCGGTCGGGCGCTGCTGAGTTTTTTCGCTTCACCCTCCGATCACGCAAATCTGTGTCATGCGCATCACCCTTCTCACCGTGGGCCGGCTGCGGAAATCGCCCGAGCTGAGCTTGATTGACGACTATCTCGACCGCTTTGCCAAGACCGGGCGCAGCCTCGGCCTGCCGCCGGTGCAGCTTGTCGAGGTCGAGGATAAGCGCGGCGGCGGCATGGCGGCCGAAGCACCGCTGATCGAGCGTGCCATTCCGCAGGGCAGCTTTGTCATCATGCTGGACGAGCGGGGCGAGCAGCCCTCCTCGCCCGAATTCGCGCAGCGCATCGCTGCGTTGCGTGACCAGTCCCGCGATATCTGCCTTATCATCGGCGGGGCGGACGGGCTGGCCCCCGCCCTGCGCAACCGCGCCGACTGGCAGATCAGCTTCGGGCGCATGGTCTGGCCGCATATGCTGGTCCGCGTCATGCTGGCCGAACAGCTCTATCGCGCGGCCTCGATCCTGGCCGGATCGCCCTATCATCGGGCGTGAACCGCGACCGAGACGAAGAAGGGGGGCTGTCTGCCCCCCTTCGTCCGCCCCAGGGGGCGAACGCCCCCCGAGGATATTTGCGTCAGGATGAAAGCCGCGCCTATTCCGCCGGCACCGCCGCCAGATCGCCCGATTCCGCGATCGGATGTTCCAGATTCGGCAGCATTTCCTTCGGGCAGACCTGAAGGAAATTTCCGCGCTCCAGATCCCAGTTCTCGAGGATCTCGCGCGCCTTGGCCGAATTGGTCTCCTCGGCATGGCGCTCGATCAGGGTTTTCAGCTCTTCCTCCCAATGGGCGACGGTCACCGGGCAGGTCACCAGCGTCTCTGGGTTGATATAGCTCGTCGCGACATTTTCTGGATCGTAGAGATAGGCCATCCCGCCGGTCATCCCGGCGCCGAAATTGGCCCCGATCCGGCCGAGTATCACCGCCGTGCCGCCGGTCATGTATTCGCAGCCATTCGAACCGCAGCCCTCGATCACCGCTTTGGCGCCGGAGTTGCGGACGGCGAAACGCTCGCCTGCCTTGCCCGCGGCAAAGAGATACCCCTCGGTGGCGCCATAGAGCACGGTATTGCCGATGATCACGTTCTCTGCGGCATTCAGCGGCGAGGCCATGGGCGGGCGCACGACGACGATGCCACCGGACAGCCCCTTGCCCACATAGTCATTCGCATCGCCCGACACCTCGATCTTCAGCCCCGGCGCCGCGAAGGCGCCCAGCGACTGCCCCGCGCTGCCGGTCAGACGAACCGTCAGGTGATCGGGCTGAAGATTATTGTTCATCCCGAAGCTCTGCACAATCATCGACGAGGTGCGCGTGCCGATGGTGCGCAGCGTGTTGCGCACCGCGTAATGGAGCTGCATCTTCTCACCGGCGCTGAAGAACCGCTCGGCATCGCGGATGATTTCCGCGTCCAGCGTGTCCATCACCGCGTTGCGCGGCTTGGAACGGTCATAGACGATCTTGTCCGACCCATCGACGGTGATCAGCAGCGGGTTCAGGTCCAGGTCGTCCAGATGCGCCGCGCCGCGGCTGACCTGGGTCAGCAGATCGGCCCGCCCGATCACCTCATCGAGGCTGCGCGCCCCGATCTCGGCCAGCACCTCGCGCACCTCGGTCGCATAGAAGGTGATCAGGTTCACCACCTTGTCGGCCGAGCCGTTGAACATCGCGCGCAGCTTTTCATCCTGCGTGCACACGCCCACCGGGCAGGTATTCGACTGGCACTGACGCACCATGATGCAGCCCATGGCGATCAGCGCGGCGGTGCCGATGCCGTATTCCTCGGCCCCCATCATCGCGGCCATGACGATGTCGCGGCCGGTGCGCAGCCCGCCATCGGTGCGCAGCGTGACGCGTTCGCGCAGATTGTTCATCGCCAGAACCTGATGCGCTTCCGTCAGGCCCATCTCCCAGGGCAGACCGGCAAATTTGATCGAGGTCGCAGGCGATGCCCCCGTCCCGCCATTATGGCCCGAGATCAGGATGATATCGGCCTTCGCCTTGGCCACACCCGCCGCAATCGTGCCGACGCCTGACGACGCCACCAGTTTCACGGTGATCTTGGCCCGCGGGTTGATCTGCTTGAGGTCATAGATCAGCTGCGCCAGATCCTCGATACTGTAGATATCGTGATGCGGCGGCGGCGAGATCAGCGTGACTCCGGGGGTCGAGTGGCGCAGCCGCGCGATCAGCTTGGTCACCTTCATGCCCGGAAGCTGGCCACCCTCACCGGGTTTGGCACCCTGGGCGACCTTGATTTCCAGCTCTTCACAGGCATTCAGATATTCCGCCGTGACCCCGAACCGGCCCGAGGCGACCTGCTTGATCTTGGCGCAGGGATTGTCGCCATTGGGCAGCGGATGGCTATGCGCCGGGTCTTCGCCGCCCTCGCCGGAATCCGACTTCGCCCCGATCCGGTTCATCGCGATGTTCAGCGTCATATGCGCCTCGGGCGACAGCGCCCCCAGGGACATGCCCGGCGTCACGAAGCGCTTGCGGATCGAGGTGATGGATTCCACCTCTTCGATCGGGACCGGCTTGCCAAGCGGCTTCACGTCCAAGAGGTCGCGCACATGGATCGGCGGGTTTGACCGCACAGCTTTCGAGAACTGCTTCCAGACGTCGTAGGACGCCTTTTCGCAGGCCAGTTGCAACAGCCGCATATTGTTGGCGCCCCAGGCGTGTTTTTCGCCCGAGCGGCGCAGCTTGTAGAAACCGCCCACCGGCAGAAGCTGTGCCTCGCCCTGAAAACCGCGGGCATGGACCTCTTCCAGCTTGCGTTGAATGCCGTGTAGCCCGATGCCCGAGATGCGGCTCTGCATGCCGGGGAAATATTCGTTTACCAGCGCCCGCGACAGCCCGACCGCCTCGAAATTCAGCCCGCCGCGATAGGAGGACAGGACCGAAATCCCCATCTTCGACATGATCTTCAACAGACCCGCGTCGATAGCATCGCGATAGCGGCGCATATTCTCGATCAGCGTGCCCTCCAGCAGGCCCCGGTCGATCCGGTCGGCGATGCTGTCCTGGGCGAGGTAGGGGTTCACCGTGGTCGCCCCGCAGCCCATCAGCACCGCGAAATAATGCGAATCGACACATTCCGCCGAGCGCACATTCAGCGAGCAGAATGTCCGCAGCCCCTTGCTGGTCAGCCAGCTATGCACCGCCGAGGTGGCCAGGATCATCGGGACCCCGATACGCTCTGCCCCGATCCTCTCGTCGCTCAGCACCAGATGCCCCGCACCCGAGCGCACCGCATCCTCTGCCTCGGCCCGAATCCGGGCAAGCGCTTCGCCAAGCGCCTCGGCGCCGGCATCCTTCGGATAGGTGCAGTCGATCTGCGTGACCGAGTCGCCGAACAGTTTCATCATCTCGGCGAATTCGCCATTGGCGACGAAAGGTGTTTCCAGCAGCAGAATCTCGGTCTGGCTGGAGCTCTCGTCGAGCACGTTCTTGAGATTGCCGAACCGCGTCTTGAGGCTCATTACCCGCGTTTCGCGCAGCGAGTCGATGGGCGGGTTGGTCACCTGGCTGAAATTCTGCCGGAAGAAATGGCTCAGCGGGCGATACTGGCTGGACAGCACCGCGGGCGGGGTATCGTCGCCCATGCTGGCGATCGCTTCCTTGCCGTCCTCGGCCATGGGGGACAGCACGTTTTCCAGCTCTTCGATGGTAAAGCCGGCCGCGGTCTGGCGGCGGCGCAGCTCTTCGCCCTTGAAAACCAGCTCTTCGGGGAGATCGCGCATTTCTTCGGAAAGCTGCACGACCTTCTCGATCCATTCTCCAAAGGGCTGGCTGGCCGATAGCCGGTCCTTGATCTCGGAATCGTGGTAGAGCTTGCCGTCTTCCATATCGACGCAGATCATCTGCCCGGGGCCGAGCGCGCCCTTCTCGACGACATTGGCCTCATCGACGGGCACCATGCCGACCTCGGAACCCGCGATCAGCAGATTATCCCCGGTGACCACATAGCGCATCGGGCGCAGCCCGTTGCGGTCCAGCCCGCCGCAGACCCAGCGCCCGTCGGTCATCGCCAGCGCCGCCGGTCCGTCCCACGGCTCCATCACGGCGTTGCAATAGGCATACATATCCGCCCAGGCCTTCGGCATGTCGGTGACCGTCTTCGACCAGCTTTCCGGCACCAGAATGGTCTTCGTCATCGGCGCCGAGCGGCCCGAGCGCACCATCACCTCGAACACCGCATCCAGAGCCGCAGAATCAGACGACCCGCCCGGCGCGATCGGCTTGATATCCTCGGCCATATCGCCGAACGCGCTCGACGCCATGCGGATTTCGTGGCTTTTCAGCCAGTTCAGATTGCCCTTCAGCGTGTTGATCTCGCCGTTATGGGCCAGCATGCGGAAGGGCTGCGCCAGCCACCATTGCGGGAAGGTGTTGGTGGAATAACGCTGGTGATAGATCGCGAAAGCGCTTTCGAAGCGCTCATCCTTCAGGTCGGGATAGAACTCGGCCACCTGTTCGGCCAGCATCATCCCCTTATAGATGATGCTGCGGCAGGACAGCGAGCAGAAGTAAAGCTGCGGGATCTGCGCCGCGGCGGCGGCCTTTTCGATGCGGCGGCGGATGATATACAGCTCGCGCTCGAACTCGACCGCCGACAGCCCCTTGTCGTTGCGGATCAGGATCTGCTCGATCTCGGGGCGAGTGGCATTGGCCTTGTCGCCAAGCACCGAAATATCGACCGGAACATGCCGCCAGCCATAGATATAGTGACCCATGCGGATCACCTCGGTCTCGACGATGGTCCTGCAACGTTCCTGAGCGCCGAAATCGGTGCGCGGCAGGAAGACCTGCCCGACCGCGATCAGCTTGTCCTTGTCGGGCTCGTGCCCGGTGCGGCGGATCTGGTCATAGAAGAACGGCACCGGGATCTGCACATGGATCCCCGCCCCGTCGCCGGTCTTGCCATCCGCATCCACCGCCCCGCGATGCCAGATCGCCTTCAGCGCATCGATACCGTTCTGCACCACCTGCCGCGAAGGCGTGCCGTCGATGCTGACCACCAGACCAACCCCGCAGGATGAATGCTCGTCCTCCGCCCGGTACAGACTGTTCTCCGCCATCCATTTGCGGCGAGCGTCTTCATTGGCGTGCCAGTTATGCGCGAGTTCAGTCATTGGGCAACCTCCTGACCAGAGATATGGGACGCATCGGGCCGCGCGGCCGTTTGCAGATAAGGGCGCGTTGAAGTCCTTACCGACGCAAGCTTCGTACGGAGCATTTCATCGCCGGGGGAAAGCGGTGTGGCCCGCACCATCTGGATCTCGCAATCGAAAAGCGGCTCGGTCATGCCGAACCCGTCCTCGCCCGGAAAGGCAAAGGTGACGGGGCTGTCATTTTCTTCGTAACGTTCGCCCGTCCAGTCCGAGGATTGCTCGATCCCGCCATAGAACCGCCCGTGGCTGCGGCTGATGAATTGCTGTCCCCGCGACTGGATGAGCAACTGCCCATCCTCGGAAAACACATCCAGCTTGAACTCGGTCAGCTCCAGTTCGACCCCGTCGATCGTGGCCGTCTCTCCGGTCAGTTGGTCCTCGCCGATATTGCGCAGACGCTCGCCGCTGTTCGAAACGGTCCAGAAATCGAAATCGTCGCGCCCGGTCTCGATCAGGGTCGAGAAAGAGGCATGGTCCGGCGCATCCGGCACCAGAAAATCCGACAGCCCGGTATTCAGATCATTCGATTCAAGCCAGCGCGTCTCGGCGTCGATCTTGGAATGATAGCTCGGCCCCTCGCGGTCGTAATAGACCACATGCTGATCGCCCGCCCGGTCCGCCGCGCAGATGTAATGCTGGGACACTTTGCAGCCGCGGGTCTGAACCGTCATCTGGAGACTGCACCCCTCGGGCGCGGTAAACCGCGCAGCCTGGGCCGGCGCCTCTGTCGGCTGAAGGGTTAGCAATGTTGACGCGATCCCGACAGCCGCAAATCCGCGCCAGACCGGCCTCGGCCCTGCGCGGCCACGGCTGTGCACAGGCCGCGTGCCCCCTGTGGACGCGCCATGCACATGCTGTGCAGACCGGATTGCCATCACTCCGCCGCGACCTGCGCCGGCGTGCCCAGATAGGTGGCGATGCTGTCCGCCGCCTCGCGCCCGTCCCGGATCGCCCAGACGACAAGGCTCGCGCCGCGCACGATATCGCCCACCGCATAGACCCCCGGAAGGCTGGTCTGGTGGCTGCGGAAATCGGCCTTGATGGTGCCCCAGCGGGTCACCTCCAGCCCCTCGACGCCCCAGAGACGCGGCAGCTCTTCGGGCTCGAAGCCGAGCGCCTTGATGACCATGTCGGCGGGCTCGTCATAATCGGCCCCCTCGATCAGCTCGGGGCTCTGACGGCCTGATACATCGGGCTTGCCGAGCCGCATCTTCTGCACCCTCACCGCGGCGATATGCGCCTGCTCGTCATTGATCGGCGTCTCCATCCCGGTCTCGCCTTCGATGCCGCCGACAAAGCTGCCCGGAGCGGAGAGCCACACGAATTCAACGCCTTCTTCTTCGGCGTTCTGCACCTCGCGCTGCGAGCCGGGCATGTTCGCGCGGTCCCGGCGATAAAGGCATTTGACCGACTCCGCGCCCTGCCTGATCGCGGTGCGCACGCAGTCCATCGCCGTATCGCCGCCGCCGATCACCAGCACGCGCTTGCCTTTCGCGTCCAGTTCGCCGTCCGCGTAATCGGGGATTTCGTCGCCCAGATCGATGCGGTTCGAGGCGGTCAGATAGTCCAGCGCCCGGATGACACCCTTGGCAGCGGCATTGTCGATATCCAGATCACGGGTCTTGTAGACCCCAGTGGCGATCAGCACGGCGTCATGCTTTTCGCGAATGGCATCGAAGCTCAGATCCTCGCCGATATTCGTGTTCAGCACGAATTTGACGCCGCCATCCTCGAGCTGCCGGTTGCGGCGCTCGACGATCTCTTTCTCCAGCTTGAAGCCGGGAATTCCATAGATCAGCAGCCCGCCCGAGCGGTCATGCCGGTCATAGACGGTCACCTGATAGCCCATGCGCCGCAGCCGGTCCGCTGCCGCTAGACCGCCCGGCCCGGCGCCGATGATCCCGACCGATTCGTCACGCTCTTGCGCGGGGCGGATCGGCTCGACCCAGCCCTGCTCGAAGGCGGTGTCGGTGATGTATTTCTCGATTGCGCCGATGGTGACGGTGCCGTGGCCCGACTGCTCGATGACGCAATTGCCCTCGCAAAGCCGGTCCTGCGGGCAGATGCGGCCGCAGATCTCGGGGAAGGTATTGGTCTCCTGGCTGAGCCAGAACGCCTCCTGGGTGCGGCCCTCCGCGGTGAGGCGCAGCCAGTCGGGGATATTGTTGTGCAGCGGGCAGTGGCTCTGGCAATACGGCACGCCGCATTGGCTGCACCGGCTTGCCTGCTCGGTCGCCTTGAGATCGGCGAATTCGCGGTAGATCTCGTGAAAATCGTCGCTTCGTTCCGCTGCCGAACGTTTCTCGGGCATCTCGCGCTCGAGCTTGACGAATTTGAGCATTTTCTGCGTGGCCATGTGCTGCGCCCCTTCCCTTCACCCCACCCCAGTATACGCGGTGAAAAGCGAATAAAAGGCACTCATGCTGACCTATTTGCGTTTTCCCGGCGGTCCAGCGGGATTTTCACCAGCACAAGACCTAAAACAAGGTCAGTAATGCTTACATACCAGCCGCCAGCGCCAGCAAAACCACGCTCCCGACGATGATTCTCCACCAGCCGAACAAGGCGTAGCCATGGCGCGACACATAGCCGAGCAGCCATTTGACGACGATCACCGCCATGATGAAGGCGCAGATAAAGCCGATGACGATATTCCCGATGGCCTGTCCGTCCAGAATATCGCGATTCTGAAACAGGTCGTAGACAAAGGCACCGGCCATGGTCGGCATCGACAGGAAAAACGAAAACTCCGCGGCGGCCCGCTTGCCCACCCCCATCAGCATCGCACCAACGATGGTTGCGCCAGATCGCGATGTGCCGGGAATCATCGCAAGGCACTGGATGAACCCGATCCCCACCGCCATTGGCAGAGAGATCTGCTCGACCTCGGTCACACGCGGCGTCGGCGCCTTGCGGTCGACGATCAGGATGACGATGCCGCCGATGACCAGCATCCACGCGATCAGCGCCGGGGTTTCGAAGAACACCGTCTTGATGATTTCATGCGCCAGCACTCCGATCACTGCGGCCGGCAAAAAGGCGAGCAGCACCGCAAGGATAAAGCGCCGCGATGCGGGGTTATGCGGTGCCGAGCTGAACAGGTGCCACAACCGTTTGGCATAAACCCCGAGAATGGCCATGATCGCGCCAAGCTGGATCAGCACCTCGAAGGCGCGGCCCGGACTTTCGAAACCGAGGAAATATCCGGCAAGCAGGACATGGCCGGTCGAGGAAACCGGGATGAACTCGGTCAGCCCTTCAAGCAGGCCCAGCAGGGCCGCGACAATGGTGTTATCCATGACTAATCTATCAGCGTGAGCGCATGTTCCTGGCCGAGGCGGTCATATCCGCGTATTGGCCATTCGGACGGAAGCGCCAGAGATATTCGTCAATCACCGCACCGGGAGAGATCGGTTCGATCCCCAGCTCGTCGAAACCGCGCGCGCCGTCGGCAACGACGTTGTCATGGCGCAGCAGCCGGACCTGATCGCGCGTCAGGACACGGTTTGTCAAAAGCCCGCCGGTGATCTTGGAGCCGATATCGAGCACCCAGCCGACGACCCCGGCCAGCCAGAAGGGCAAATTCACCACCAGCCGACGGCGATAGGTCGCGTCCAGCACCTGACTCACGATCTCGCGCAGGGTCATCACATCGGGACCGCCGAGTTCGTAAACCCCCGGCGCAGCATCGCCCAGCACGCCCTTTTCAGCGGCGGCCGCGACATCGTCAACATAGACCGGCTGCATCCGCGTATTGCCGCCGGTGATCGGCAGAATCGGACCGAGCCCGGCCATTGCCGCAAAGCGGTCGTAAATCCCGCCTTCTGGCCCGAACACGACCGAGGGACGGATGATCATAGCGGTCGGGAAATGTTCCAGCACCGCCTCTTCGCCCTCGGCCTTGGTCGCGGCATAGGCGCTGTCGGACTCTGCATCGGCGCCGATGGCGGAAATCTGGACAAGCCTCTTCACCCCGGTTTCCGAAGCTAGCCGCGCGATACGGGCAGCACCTTCGGCCTGCACAGTGTCGAAGCGGTTCTTGCCCTCGCTGACCAGGATACCGACGCAGTTCACCACCGCCTCGGCATCGGCCATGGCGGCCAGAACGGAAGTTTCGTCGCGGATATTGCAGGGCACCGGCTCGACCTGACCGACCGCGCCATAGGTGCGCACGAACAGCGCCTCGCTCGGGCGGCGGACCGCCACGCGCACGCGCCAGCCCTGCTTGGCCATGCGGCGCGCGATCTGGCGTCCGATGAACCCGGACCCGCCGTAAACCGTGACGATCTTCGACATGCGTTGCTTTCCTCAAACCGGCTTTGCCCCGCTGATACCTTGCGCAGCCGGGGCGAGCAAGCGCCGACCCCGGACAAGAGCGGCAAGCCGCCGTGATGATTTTCGGCAGAATCCCCGTTGACACCCCCATGCCACGGGTCTAATCACCCGCCTCACGACACCTGCCCAGGTGGCGGAATTGGTAGACGCGCACGGTTCAGGTCCGTGTGCCGCAAGGCGTGGAAGTTCGAGTCTTCTCCTGGGCACCAAAAGACCCCCGCAGGCCGCCTGGTCCGCGGGGGTCTTTGTTTCTGCGCCCAGCGTTTTGAGAATGTTCGCAAAAATCAGCGGAACCTGCGGGCGGGCGGACCGTTGGCTTGCGTAATTCGGGCAAAAAGGCACCTGTCGCACCATGAAGAGCTTCTCTTTCCTGCCGCATCGGAACTGCTGGCGCGTGGCGTCGGCGGATCGCTTTGGCGTCATCATTGACGCCGCCCAATATTTCCGCGCCCTGCGCGAGTCGCTGGAACGGGCGGAAGATCTTATCATCCTCGTCGGCTGGGATTTCGATTTCGAGATCGAGATGCTGCCCGGCGAAAGCGACGAGGACGGCAACGCGCCCGACGGGCTGCCCAACCAGATCGGGCCGTTTCTCGAGGCTCTGGTCGATCGCCGCCCCAAGCTAGAGATCTATCTGCTGAAATGGAGCGGCGGCGTGCTGATCGCGCCAGGGCGGGCGCTCCCCACCGCGCAGATCAAGCTGCTGTCGCCCGAGCAGGTGCATCTGGGGTTTGACGGGCGCCACCCGATCGGGGCCTGCCATCACCAGAAAATCGTGTCCATCGATGACTCGCTGGCGTTCTGCGGCGGAATCGACGTGACCGACGGGCGGTGGGATACGCGCGACCACACGCCGGGCGACGAGCGGCGCAAGCTGAAAAGCGGCGAGATCGCTCAGCCCTGGCATGACGTGACCACCGTGATCTCGGGCGAGGCTGCCGCCGAATTCAGCAATCTCTGCCGCAAACGCTGGCAGCGCGCGCAGGATGAAGAGCTGGAGGAGCCATTCAGGCCCGGTCGCGACCGCTGGCCCGAGAGCGTCCAGGTCGACTTTACCGATATCGACATCGCCATTGCCCGTACCGAACCGCCCGAACATGACCGCCCCTCCGTGGCAGAGATCGAATCGCTCTATCTCGACAGCATCGCGGCGGCGGAGGATTGCATCTATCTCGAGTCGCAGTATTTCGCCGCAGACGGAATCACCAATGCTATCCGTGACCGGTTGCAGGAAGAAGACGGGCCCGAGGTGGTCGTCATCAACCCCAAGGCCGCGCAGGAAATGGTCGAAGATGCAGCGATGCATGTCACCCGCAGCCGCATGATCCGCGATCTGGAGGAAGCGGATATTTACGACCGTTTCCGCATTCTCTACCCGCGCAACGCCGATGAAGAGCCGATCTATGTCCATGCGAAGGTCTCGATCATCGACGACCGGTTCCTGCGCGTCGGGTCGAGCAATATCGACCGCCGCTCTATGGGATTCGACACGGAATGCGACGTGGCGCTGCTTGCGGATGACGAGCGGGATCGGGACAAGGTCCGCGCCACGCGCGACAACCTGATCGCCGAACATCTGGGATGTCAGCCCGAAGAGGTTGCCGAGGCGATCGAACGGCAAGGGGGCGTGATTGCGGCGCTCGACGCGCTCGAACAGCCTTCAGGGCGGGGCTTGCGTCCGATCCGCCCGCGCAAGGAATCGCTGATGGGTCGTGTGCTGGCCGATACGCGGTTTTTCGACCCGCGCTATCGTCGCAGCGCGCAGGCGCGGCTCGGGGTCACGTCGCGGCATGTGATGATCGGTGCCGCGGTTGTGGCCGCGGGGCTGTTTCTGTGGTCGCGCCAGCGGCGGAGATAGGCTCCCCGCCAGCCGGGATCAGCCGGGGCGGTTTGCGGCATAGCCGCTCGCCTGCTCATAGGCATGGCCGATTTGCAGAACTGAGAGATCCGCGAGACGCGGTCCGATGATCTGAAGCCCCATCGGCTGGCTGTCGCCCTGCGGACCGAATCCCGCCGGGACGGCCAGAACCGGCATCCCCGACAGCGTGCCGGGGATCACAACCTCCATCCAGCGATGATAGCTGTCCATCTCGGTACCGGCGATCTGCTTGGGCCAGTCCATCTCGGCATCGAAGGGGAAAATCTGCGCCGTGGGCAGCACGAGATAATCGTAATCTTCGAACATCGCATTCATCGCCAGATAAAAGGCCGAGCGGTTGGCGCTGGCGCGATAGATGTCCGCACCGCTGAGCTTCAGCCCGTTCTCGACCTCCCAGACCGCTTCCGGCTTCAGCTGCGCGCGGGTGTCTTCGTTGGCGTAAAGCGCTCCGGCGTTTCCGGCGACGAGGAAGCCGCGCAGAGTCAGCCATGTCTGCCAGAGCGTGGCCATGTCGAAATCAATCGTCGCCGCCTCGACCGTGCAGCCCGCCGACTCGAAATATGTGAGCGCCGCTTCGCAAACATCGAGCACGCCGGGCTCCATCGGCAGATAGCCGCCGAGATCGCCGAGATAGCCGATCCGCTTTCCCGACATATCGGCAGAGAGATCGCCGCGGAATTGCAGGGGATCGAGATCACGCGACAAGGGGGCGCGGGCGTCATAACCCGCCTGCACCGACAGCAGGTAAGCCGTGTCGGCCACCGTCCGGCCCATCGGCCCCTCATAGCCGAGCTGCTGCATGAACAGCTCGCCGCTCGGGGCATAGGGAACGGTGCCCTGCGTTGCGCGAAACCCGACCACGTTGTTCCAGCCCGCCGGATTGCGCAGCGACCCCATCATGTCGCTGCCATCCGCGACCGGCAGCATCCGCTGCGCCAGCGCCACCGCCGCACCGCCGCTGGAGCCGCCCGCAGAGAGCGCCGGGTCCCATGCGTTGCGGGTGACGCCGAACAGCGTGTTATAGGTATGTGAGCCAAGGCCGAATTCCGGCGTGTTGGTCTTGCCGACAAAAATCGCGCCAGCCCGCCGCGTCCGCTCGACCAGCACGCTGTCGGCGGCGGGGAGATTATCCTTGAGGATCGGTGAGCCCTGCGTCGTCGGCATATCCGACGTCGCCGTCAGATCCTTCGGCGCCTGGGGCACCCCGTGCAGCGCGCCCAGCTCGTCACCCGCCGCAAGGGACCGGTCGGCCTGGTCCGCAGCCGCCATCAGGGCGTCAGGGTCCTGACGCGTGATGATCGCGTTGTAGATCGGGTTCACGCGATCAATTCGCGACAGATACGCCTCCATCACCTCGCGGCAAGAAAGCTCCTTGCCGCGGATCGCGGCCACCAGATCGACCACACCGAGGTCGGTCACTTCGCCGGGGGCCGATTGCGCCAGCACTCTGCCAGCCTTCAGACCGACCGTGGTCGCCGTGGCAAGCCCGGCGGATGTGTTCAGGAAATGCCGGCGCGTCACACCGTCCTCGTTGCTGTGATCTCTGCTGCTCATGGCCTCTCCTTGGGTGATACGGCGCAGCCTCTGTGCGGGACAGCCGCGCTTTACGCCATCAGACCCTATGGCGAAGCGGGCGTCTTGGCTTGTCGCGTCAAAATCCTGCCGTGCAATCAAGGCGCTGTCGAGCCTCGGGCGCGTGTCGGCATCAATCCGCCGGGGCGGCCCCGGTCGAGGCGCGGATCAGCAGTTCGGGCTGTAGCACGGTCGAGGCGGGTGCGTCGCCGCGCATATGGGCCAGAAGAATGCGGGCCGAGGCGCGGCCGAGATCGCGCTTTGGCTGGCGGATCGTGGTCAACGGCACCGGAAGATGCGCGACCCAGTCGATCCCATCGAACCCAACGACCGAAACATCGCGCGGGATCGAGACGCCATGGCGCTGCAACTCTCCCATAAAGCCCGCAGCCGATTCGTCGCTGAACGCCATGATCCCGGTCGGGCGTTGCGCCGGCGGCTCGGCCATCCAGCTCTGCGCCGCAGCCGCCCCGGCCTGCGGTGTGAAATCGCCCGCATAGCCCGGCGGCGCCCCGCCCGTGACCCGGCAGATCCCTTCCAGCCGGGCGCGATGCAGCACATTGGCCGGCGGTCCGCCGATCCAGCCAAGACGCCGATGACCCAGTTCGCGCAGGTGCCGCGCCGCCATTTCCGCGCCAAGCGCATTGTCCAGCACGACGCGAGGCAGGCTGACGCCCTCGATCCATTCGCAAGCCATGACAAGCGGCGGCGCGACCGGAAGCGCGGCAAGATCTGCCTCCGTCACCTGCCCGTCGAGCAGGATGATCCCGTCGGCGCGGGACGGGTCCAGAAAACGGTGCAGCGCGCGATGACGGCCACCCGCCTCCATCGTGTCACCGACCAGCAGATCATATCCCGCAGCGCCGAGTTCCTGCCCCATCCCGGCGAGGATGCGGGCGAAGAAGGGATTGCCGAGATTTGGGACGAGCGCGACGATTGCACCGGTGCGCTGCTTGCGCAGATTCCTCGCGGCCAGGTTCACCCGGTAGCCGGTCGCCGAGACTGCGGCCATGACCGCCTCGCGAGTGGCTTCGGTCACCAGCTCGGGACGGGACAGCACACGGCTGACGGTTGCCGTGGACACGCCGGCATGACGGGCCACATCGGCGATCCTCACCGTGGCAGAGATCGGGACATCGCTCATTGGGCTTCCTTGCAACGTCCGCAAAGATTGCGCCATCCTGAAATCGTTTACAACACGCGAAACTTCCATTGAAATCGATTTCATTCTATGGCTTGATGGTGCTGAGGGGGATTTCAGCCATGAAAACGATGCAGGGGCCCGGGCTGTTTCTGGCGCAATTCGCGAGCGACAGCGCTCCGTTCAACGACTGGGCATCGATCACCGCGTGGGCGGCCTCTCTCGGCTATCGCGGCGTGCAGGTTCCAAGCGGAGATTCGCGGCTGTTCGAACTGGACAAGGCGGTTGCCTCGCAGGATTACCGAGACGAATTTCTTGGAACGGCACGGGAAAACGGGGTCGAAGTCACCGAATTATCGGCCCATCTTCAGGGCCAGCTCATGGCCGTTCATCCCGCCTATGACGGTGCCTTCGACGCCTTTGCCCCCGCGGCTGTGCGCGGCGATCCGCAGGCGCGGCAGCAATGGGCTGTGGATCAGCTGAGCAAGACGATCCGGGCAAGCAGACTGATGGGGCTGAACGCGATGGCGGCGTTTTCCGGCGCGCTCGCCTGGCCCTATCTTTACCCTTGGCCGCAACGTGCGCCGGGGCTGGTCGAGACCGCCTTCGACGAGCTGGCGCAACGCTGGCGTCCCTTGCTGGATCTGGCCGAGGAACACGGCGTCGATATCTGTTACGAGATCCATCCCGGCGAGGATTTGCATGACGGTGTCACCTTCGAGATGTTCCTTGACCGTGTGGACGGCCATGCCCGCGCCAACATGTTGTATGATCCGTCGCATTACCTGCTTCAGCAGCTCGATTATGTTGAAAACATCGATATTTACCACGACCGTATCCGCATGTTCCATGTCAAGGACGCCGAATTCCGCCCGACCGGCCGGCAGGGCGTCTATGGCGGCTATCAGGGCTGGGTCGAGCGTGCCGGGCGCTTCCGCAGCCCCGGCGACGGGCAGGTCGATTTTGCACAGATTTTCGCCAAGCTGGCGCAGTATGATTTCCAGGGTTGGGCCGTTGTCGAATGGGAATGCGCATTGAAACACCCCGAAGACGGGGCCAGGGAAGGAGCCGAATTCGTGAAACGCCACATCATCCGAACCACCCCCCACGCCTTTGACGATTTCGCCGCTCAGGGCAGCGACGAGGCCGCAAACCGCCGCATGCTGGGGCTGTCGTGATGGCTGCCGGTCCGATCCCGCTGGGCATGGTCGGTGGCGGCGAGGGCGCATTCATCGGGGCCGTCCACCGCATCGCCGCGCGGATCGACGGGCAGTTTGCACTGGTCGCCGGGGCGCTGTCATCCGATGAGAGCCGCGCGCAAGCCTCTGCCGAAAAGCTGGGGATTGCCCGCAGCTACGGCGATTTCCGCGTTATGGCGCAGGAAGAGGCCGCGCGCGAAGATGGCATCCGCGCCGTGTCGGTGGTGACGCCGAATCATATGCACGCACCGGTCTCGATCGCGTTTCTCGACGCGGGGATCAACGTCATCTGCGACAAGCCGCTTACCGCGACGCAAGAACAGGCGCAGGAGCTGGCCGAGGCAGTGCGCCGCAGCAAGGCGCGTTTCTTCCTGACCCATAACTATTGCGCCCATCCGATGATCCGAGAGGCGCGCGCGATGGTTGCCGAGGGCGCGATTGGCGATCTGCGTCTTGTGCAGGCCGAATATCTGCAAGGCTGGATGTCGGAAGAGGTCAAGACCAAGCAGGCTTCCTGGCGCACCGATCCGGCGAAATCGGGCGCGGGCGCGATCGGCGATATCGGCACCCATGCCTGGCAGCTGGCAGAGTTCGTGACTGGACAGACCCCGGCAGAGATCTCGGCCGAGCTGTCCAGCATCGTCGTCGGGCGTCGGGTCGATGACGATGTGCGCGTCAAGCTGCGCTATGCCAGCGGCGCAAAGGGTGGGCTTTGGGCCAGCCAAGTGGCGCTCGGTCAGGAAAACGGGCTGTCGCTGCGGCTGTTCGGCAGCAAAGGCGCGTTGGCGTGGCGGCTGCAGGACGCCGAGGCCTTGATCTTCACCGGCAAGGACGGTCAGTCGCAGCGCCTGACACGGGCGCGGGACCGCAGCGAATCCTATCGCACCCCGCCGGGACATCCGGAAGGCTATCTGGAGGCGTTCGGCAATCTCTACCGCGACATCGCCGAGGTGCTGAGGGGCGATGAAACGCATCTGGACCGCATCCCCGGTCTCTCTGACGGGCTGTCGGGCATGGCCTTCATCGCCGCTGCGCAGGAATCGTCGGCGCAGGACGGCGCATGGGTGCGGATCGCGACATGACCCCGGTTCTCGCGCTCGATCAGGTCACCAAGAGCTTCGGCCCGGTCGAGGTGCTGCACGGTGTCGATCTGGCGCTGCACGCCGGTGAGGTCCACGCGCTGATCGGCGAGAACGGCGCCGGGAAATCGACGATCATGAAGATCCTTGGCGGCTATCTGTCGCCAAGCTCCGGTCAAGTGCTTTTGGACGGAAAGCCTGCGCCCTATCGCAGCGGCCCCGATGCCGAGGCACAGGGCGTGGTGGTGATCCATCAGGAATTTAACCTCGTCCCGGATCTGACCGTCGCCGCGAATATCTTCCTGGGCCGCGAGCTGACACGTGGCATGCGCCTGGACCATACAGCGATGCGGGATGAGACGGCGGCGCTTCTAAAGCGTCTGGACAGTCCGATCAGCCCGCAGGCGCGCATCCGTGAACTGTCTGTGCCAGACCGGCAGATGGTTGAGATCGCCAAGGCCCTGTCCCGCAAGGCACGGGTTCTGATCATGGACGAACCCTCTGCCGCGCTGACCCATCGTGAGGTCGACGCGCTGTATGAACAGGTCAATCGTCTCCGCGGAGAGGGGGTGGCGCTGATGTTCTGCTCGCACCGTCTGGACGAGGTGACACATCTGGCCGATCGGGTGACTGTGCTGCGCGATGGCTCGGTCGTGCAGCAGGCCATGCGGGGCGAGATGACCGAGGATGGCATGGCGACGGCGATGGTCGGGCGAGAGCTGAGCGATATTTTCCCGCCGAAGGACGCCATCCCCGGCGCGCCGCTGCTGGAAATCGACGGGCTGAGCGTGGCGGGGCTTGTGCACGATGTCTCGCTGACGCTGCGCAAGGGCGAGGTCCTGGGAATTGCCGGGCTGGTCGGCGCGGGCCGGACCGAACTGGCCGAGGGGATCGCCGGATTGCGTCCCGCGACCGGCGAGGTCCGGGTTCACGGCAAGCCGGTCCGCATTCAAAGCCCACGCGACGCCTTGGCCGCGCGCATCGCCTATCTGACCGAGGACCGGAAAGAGGCGGGGCTGCTGCTGAACAAGGCTCTGCCCCAAAACCTGACGCTTGCCGCGCTCGACCGTTTCGGTTTCCGCATCGACCGCAAGCGCGAGGCCGAGGAAATGGCCCGCGCCCGCAAGGAATTCGACATTCGCGCCGCGTCGGATGCAATGGAGGCCGGTGCGCTGTCCGGCGGCAATCAGCAGAAGCTGCTGCTGGCCAAGACGATGCTGACCGACCCGGAGATCGTCATCATCGACGAGCCGACGCGTGGCATCGATATCGGCACCAAGCAGCAGATCTATAACTTCATGCGGGCGCTGGCAAAGGACGGCAAGGGTGTGATCGCCATATCGTCCGAGCTGCCCGAAGTGCTGGGTCTGTCCGACCGGGTACTGGTGATGCGTCAGGGCAGGATCGCCGGGGAAGTGGCGGGCGCCGAGATTACCGAAGAAAATATCGTGCGGCTGGCCATGGGGCTGGACCGTCAGGAGGAGCCGGCTTGAAACGGATCGACTTGCATGTGCTTGGCCCGCTGATCGCGCTGATCGCGCTGTTCATTCTCGGGGCGCTGCTTAACCCGGCCTTTCTGGCCCCGGCCAACCTGTCCAACGTGCTGGCGCGATCCGCCTTTATCGGGCTGATCGCGGTCGGCATGACCTTTGTGATCACGCAAGGCGGGCTGGACTTGTCCGTCGGCTCAATGGCTGCATTTCTTGCCGGGATCACCATCATGGCGATGAATGCACTTGCCGGGTTCACCGGCGAGAACTGGGGCACGATTCTGCTGGGCATGGGCGTCGCCCTGGCCGGTGGCGCGGCGGCGGGCTTCGTGAACGGCGCATTGATCACCAAGGCCCGAATAGAGGCGTTCATCGTCACGCTGGGCACAATGGGTATCTTCCGCAGCCTGGTCACATGGCTGGCCGATGGCGGCACGCTGAGCCTCGATTCGGGTCTGCGCAGCATCTATCGCCCGGTCTACTACGGCGGAATCGGCTGGATCACCTGGCCGATCATCATCTTTGCCATTGTCGCGGTTCTGGGCGAATGGGTCATGCGCCACACCCGCTTCGGCCGTCACGTCGAGGCCATCGGCTCGAATGACCGCGTCGCCCGCTATTCCGCCGTCGATGTCGAGCGGGTGCGGCTGATGACCTATGTGCTGCTCGGCGCGCTCGTCGGGCTGGCGACGATCCTTTACGTGCCGCGTCTCGGCTCGGCCTCCGGCTCGACCGGGGTGCTGTGGGAACTGGAGGCGATTGCCGCCGTCATTATCGGCGGCACCGCGCTGAAAGGCGGGCGGGGACGGGTCTGGGGCACGGTGGTCGGCGTGCTGATCCTGTCCATGATCGACAATATCCTGAACCTGACGGACCTCGTCAGCCCCTATCTGAACGGGGCGATCCAGGGCGTCATCATCGTGCTCGCTGTGATCCTGCAGCGAGAGAAACGGGCCGCGGAATAAGCGGCCGATACTGGGAGGACCACAATGAAACGTCGCAATCTGCTGAAGCTGCCAATGGCCGCCGCCGCGCTGTCCCTGATGGCCGGTGCCGGCTTTGCCCAGGACGAGGAAGGCGCCGTCATCGGCGTCTCGATCCCTTCTGCCACCCACGGTTTCATGGGCGGGCTGAACTGGCACGCCCAGGACACGATCGACCGCCTGGGCGAAACCTATCCGAATATCGAATTCGTGCTGTCTACCGCCGGAGACGCGGCCAGCCAGGTCGCGGATATCGAGGATATGCTCGCCACCCGCAATATCGACGGGCTGGTGGTGCTGCCCTTCGAATCCGAGCCGCTCACCGATCCGGTGAAGATGGTCAAGGAACAGGGCAAATTCGTCACCGTCGTCGATCGCGGCCTTGCCGAGGAAGGGATCGAGGATCTTTACGTCGCCGGGGACAACACCGCCTTTGGCCGTGTCGCGGGCGAGTATTTCCGCGACAATCTCGATGCAGGCGCCAAGATCGTCGTGCTGCGCGGCATTCCGACCACGCTCGACAATGAGCGGGTCGAGGCGTTCGAGGCTGCGCTCGAAGGGTCCGACAAGGAGATCCTCGATATGCAGCACGGCAACTGGAACCGCGACGACGCCTTTAACGTGATGCAGGATTATCTGGCGAAATATCCGGAAATCGACGCGGTCTGGGCCGCCGATGACGATATGGCCATCGGCGTGCTGGAAGCCATCGCGCAAGCCGGCCGCGAAGAGGAAATGGTCGTCGTGGGCGGCGCCGGGATGAAGGATATCGTCAAGCGCATCATGGACGGCGATCCGCAGCTTCCGGTGAACGTCACCTACCCACCGGCGCTGATCTCGTCGGCGATCGAGATGACGGCGCTGAACTTCACCTCGAGCGCGCCGATGACCGGCCGCTATATCATCGGCAGCCAGCTCATCACGCCGGAAAACGCCGAGCAGTTCTATTTTCCGGACAGCCCGTTCTGATCCGCAAATCGGCGCCGGGCGGTTCCTGCCCGGTGCCACGCCTCAGGCGCTTTCCTCTTCCTCGCGCATCACTGCAACGCTCGCCGCGATGGCCAGAAGCCAGGGCATGACCCAGAACCGGGCGTAGTAATGGGTGATGCCCATCTGCGAAAAGGCGAGCATGATCGTGGCCGTGATGGTAAGGACGCCGAACCAGCGAGTGCCGCGCGACAGCCAGACCGGCCAGGCAATGAACACGCTGGTGACCTGAAGCCCGAGATGGCCCAGCAGGCTGATCAGCCCGCCCTCGGCCAGCAACAGCAGATAGACATTGTGGACCGGCGCCCCGAAGATGCTGACGGTCCGATACTGGTCCGCCCCGAGCCCGAGAAAGATCGTGTTTCGGGTCAGGCTGAAGGCTTCGCGCATGAGCTCCAGCCTGTCCTCGAATGTGCCTGCCTCGCTGACATCGCCGCTTTCAAGCGCACCGAAGACGCGTTCCATGAAAACCTCAGGCAGGAACAGCTCGCCCCATTGATAGATGGCGAACATGAACAGCGCAGTGCCGATCGTCATGCCGATCCACACCCGAAGCGCGCCGCTGAACAGCGTCAGGAAAGAGATGCCGATCGCGGTCAGCAGAAAGCCGGAATTCGATCCGGTCAGAAGCAGGCCCCATACAAGCGGGACCATGATAAGCGGCAGCAGCCACGACCGTAGCTCGCTGATAAAGTAAAGCCAGAGGGTAAAGGTGATCGCGACCGCCGCAAGCGCAGCCGTCGCGTTCTCGCGCTCGACAAGCCCTGCGAGACGGCCATTCCGGCTGACGAAGCGCAGATCTTCGGGGGTATAGCTGACGGCCCAGGCCCCGTGGACCATGACCACGACCATCGAGAGGACGAAGATCTTAACCAGCAACACCACCTCGTCGCGGCTGCGCTGCATGACGATCAGCGGAAGCAGGATCAGCGAAAAGCAATACTGACCGACAACGATGATACCCGTCAGCAGATCGCCGTTCATGGCGGAGCCGAGCAGAAGGCCCGAGGCCAGCATCAGCACGCTGATGAGCCATCCCGCAGTCGCTCGGCCCAACGGATGCAGCGGCAGCAGCCCGCGCATGAACATGATCGAACAGGTCAGCAGCGCAAAGATGTCACCGAGCGTGATATAGGCGAAATCTGCCCGAAAATAGTTCATCGGGGACAGGAACACCGTGATCCCGACCAGAATCAGGTCGGCGCGCCAGAAGCTTTCCTTCGGCGCGGTGATCGCGTCGGACGCGCCTGTCGCTAGGGCCAATCGTCTCAAATCTTCCGCCGGATCGTGAAATCACAGCCGCGATTATGCGTCGCGTAACCATATCCAGCAAGAGCCTTTGTAATGTTCCGGAATCGTGCTAGGAGGGGATAACGTATTGAGTTTGCGCCGAAATTGTTAATTATTATCGGCCCTTAGCGAGAACGGTTTGCATGCCGCCCATCACGATACTGTATCCCTTTGCTGGCGACACCGGGCTTGGGGGAAGTCACGTCTCTGTGCTCAGCCTGATTACCGGACTCGACCCGGATAGATACCGCGCCAAGATCCTCCTTCATCGCCAGCCCGGCATCGTTGGCGAGTATATCGGCGATCTCGGACTCTCTTTCGAGGTTGCCGAGGACCTGCCCCTGATGCGCACACCGAATTATCCGCGTGACGGAGATGTGGGCGTCGCGCGCTATCTGATGTCTCTGTCACGTCAGATGGTCCGGGAGATCCGGCGCCTCGACCCGCAGATCGTGCACACGAATGAAGGGCGCATCCACACGAACTGGGTGATTCCGACCCGCATGGCCGGGCGCAAACATCTCTGGCATCATCGTCAGGATCCGCGCGCATTCGGCATCAACAAACTCGCGCCCCTGTTCACCAATCAGATCGTCAGCGTATCCCACTTCTCGCACCCGGCAAGGCCGGTGCGCCCGGTCGAGGGACGGTTTACGGTCGTGCGGAGCCCCTTCGACTTCAGCTCTGACATCCCCGACAAGGAAGAATCCCGCAGCAAGCTGTTATCCGAGCTGGGCCTGCCAGAGGAAACGCTTCTGCTCGGCTGGTTCGGAACATTGGTCGATCGCAAGAAGCCGGTCCGATTTGTCGAGGCGGTGGCCGAGATTGCACGGGCCATGCCCGGACGCCCGGTGCACGGCCTGCTCTTCGGCAGTGTCGATGAGGCCGATCCCACGCAAAAGCAGCTATGCCTGAGCCGAGCCGCCGAGCTTGGGATCACCGAAAACATTCACATGATGGGCTTCCGCCATCCGCTGGCCGGATATATGGCCGCGGTGGATATTTATCTTGTGACCGCCATCAACGAACCGTTCGGTCGCACTCTGATCGAATCGATGCATCTCGGCACGCCCGTCATTGCCACCGCACATGGCGGCAACCCAGAGGCGATCGTCGATGGCAAGAACGGCTTTCTGGTCGAGGCCGAGAATCCGGCCGCTTTTGTCGGGCCGACCCTGCGACTGGCCAGCGACCCCCAGCTATACGACCGCATCGTCCGGACCGCGCGTAACGAAGCGCATCAGAAATACGGTCGAGAACGCCATATTTCGCAGATGACCGAGATCTACGATAAACTCGCGCGTCGTTCAGGCACGTGAGGTGGTCTCGCCCGAGGCCGGCCCGACAAGATGCACGGCGCGCAGCATGTTGATCAGTTCCGGTTGCCGGGACGCACCGCTTTTCTGATAGATGTTGCGCAGGTGATAATTCACCGTCGGCTTGGCGATCCCCATCGTCTCGCCGATCTGATCGAGCCGCAATCCTTCAGCCAGATGACCCGCCAAACGCGATTCGGTTGGCGTCAGCCCGATTGCGTCAGAGACCAGTTCGCTTCCCAGCAAGCCGACATGAGATGACGCGAAGATCGTGGCCGCGAAAATCGTGGTCGCATCTTTGCTTTCCGACAGATCGAGCGTCGCCACGAAGAGATGCTGAGCGGAATTACCGCGTGAGGCACCCACGGGGATCATGCGGAAATCCAGAACATGCTCGTCGGGTAGCATTGGCTCGCGCACCGATTGCGCGGCCAGACGAGACACCCAGACCCGGATTTTCGCGACGTTTGCCCGCGACAGTTGACGGGCGATAAGATTCATAAAAATCGGCTGTCCGTGCAGATCATACAGCACCACCCCAAAGGCAAGCCGGTCGAGTAATGCGTGAAATGCCGAAAGTTGCGGCGCGCCGCGAGTCGGGATGGTCGCCGCGGCCTGCATCGCCCGCAACCGTGACACCAGCCTGAGCTGAGATTCGAGCGAGGCGGCAAGCAGCTCGGTGTCGAGCGGCTTTGCCAGATAATCATCCGCACCCGCCATCTTGCCGGCGACGATATCCGCAGGCTCTCCGAAATCGGACATGACGATGATGGGCATATCCGCGAGATCCGGGCGCTCTCGCCGGATCATCTGGGTCAGCGCCATGCCCTCGTGCCCCGGCAGGGACTGGTCACACAGCATCGCGTCAGGCGGCGCAACGTTCAGCTGGAACAACACGCTGTCGGCATCGGCGGCGCTCGTTGCTGTAAAGCCGCGTCCGGACAGCGCCTTGCCGATCCTCTCGGTCAGAGCGGTGTCGGCGGTGCAGATCATCACCCGCCGCGCACCTATGACCCGGGGTTTATCCATGGGCTTGGCCTCCGGCGCAGGGCCGCGAAGGTCTCGCAATGTCGATGCCCCTAGACCGCCGCATCCGAGAGAATCTCGAGCAGCGTGTTGCCGACATGATCGAGCTCTTCATCGCGCCATGTGGGGTCGACCAGAAAGGCGAGGCTGGTTTCGCCAAGCTCCTGCGCGACTGGCAGTGGGGCCACCGGGTGATGGTCCGGATCGGAGAAAATCTCTTCACGGTAGATCTCTGAACAGCTGCCGGAAAACACCGGCAGACCCTGCGCCGCCGACGCTTGAAGAATGCGGTCGCGGTCCCAGCCTTTTGCAAGGCGATCGTGCCGGACAAACGCATAGAAGCGATACCAGGCGTGGGTCACATTATCGGGTGGCACCGGAATCCGCAGTGACGACGCTTCGCTCAGGATCGAGGCCAGCCGCTGCGCATTGCGTGCCCGCGCCGCCCGCCATTCGGGCAGTCTGCGAAGCTGCACACGCCCGATTGCCGCCGATGGGCCGGTCATCCGCAGATTTGTGCCGGTGCCATTGGCGTGCAACCAGCGAAAGCCCGGCGGCGGGTCCGGCGCGAACACCAGAGAGCGGTCCTTGCCGTGATCCTTGAGGCTCCAGATCCTGTCGTAAAGCGCTTCGTCGTCGGTCACGATCATGCCTCCCTCGCCGCCGGTGGACATGATCTTGTCCTGACAGAAGGAATAGGAGCCGAGTGTTCCGAAACCGCCAACGGGCCGATCCCCGATCCGCGCACCATGGGCCTGCGCGCAATCCTCGATCACCCATATGCCGTGGGTTTCCGCAAGCGTCATGATTCCCGCCATGTCACAGGGCCAGCCGGCCAGATGCACGGGAATGATTCCCTTCGTCCGTTCAGTAATCAGGGGCGCAATGGTTTCGGGCGTAATGTTTTGCGTATTGCGGTCGACGTCGGCAAAGACGGGTCGCCCGCCGGCATGCAGCACACAGCTCGCCGAGACGACGAAGCTACGGGGTGTGACGATGACCTCATCACCCGATTGCAGGTCGAGCGCCTGCAGCGCCGCATCCAGCGTCACCGATCCATTGGCCATGGCAATCGCATGGGCGGTCCCGGTGTGTTCTGCAAATTCAGCCTCGAACGCACGAACATCGGGGCCGGTCCAGGCGTTGACCTTTCCCGAACGTAGAAGCTCTGTCACTGCCGCGATCTGTTCATCGTCGAAGACCGGCCATGTTTCGTCGCGTTGCATGCTCATTCCACCATCCTGATCGTGACGAAACCTTCCGCCGCATGGCGGTGCACTGTCGCCCCCCGAAGGGTCGCCAGAGCCTTCAGCGCCTCGACCGAGCGTTCATGCGGTGCAGGCTTCTGCTGGCTTTCGAACATAGCGAATGCGTCGAGCTTGCGCTGTAACGTGTCGGAGATGTCGATGAAAAGATTCGGCAGAAAGCCGGGCGTCAGATAGGGCGCGTTCCAATTCGTTTCTGACAATGTCTCATAGGCGAAGATCCGGGCCGGATAGCGTGGCTGATGGGGCCGGGACGCCACAAGGGCCGAAAGAAAGCTGAGCTGGTGGTCCAGGTGGATATCGCCTGGATGCGGCGCGAAAATCGTGCGCGGGTCGACCTGCTGCACCACCGCAGAGATGGCACGGTTCAGCTCGGTATGGGCATACTCGCCAAGCTCTGCCGCAGGGCAGTCGAGATAATGCGTCTGTGTCACGCCAAGCGAATCATGCGCGGCCTTCGCCTCGGCACGGACTTTCGCGACCTGATCTTCGGGAAAACGCGGAGCGCGTCCGGTTGTGACGATGGCAACATGAAGCTCGGCCCCGGCGTCGGACAGCCGGGCCATGGTGCCGCCGACGCCGAGAATTTCGTCATCAGGATGCGGCGCGATGACCAGCACCGGACCGTAGTTTTTCAGCGCGTCGCTCATCTTGTCTGTCCCAGCATCCCATGGCGGACCAGCCTGTCAGGACCGCTCCATTCCAGAAGGTCGAGGCAGCGCCCGTCGCCGCACATGACCGTTACAATGTTTTCGTCGACAGATTGGATCTGACCGGGCAGACCGATGAAATAACCGTCGCGTGGGTGAAGCCGCGCCCCGGTGACATGGACGGTCTCGGCCTTCGCCGTTTGGGTGGTGGCGCCGGGATAGGGTGGTCCGACGGCGCGAACCAGCCTCTCGATCTCTGTCGCGGAGCGAGACCAGTCGATCTCACCATCCTCGGGACGCCGGCGCGCGCAAATGCTGGCCTTGTCATGATCCTGCGGCCTTGCAGGACGCTCCCCCGCCGCGAGCCTGTCGAGCAAACCGGGCAGCATCGCTGCCATCTCGGTCACCGCCCGATCATACAGCTCGCGGACGGTTATCCTGTCCGGATCGATGTCAAACACCGCTTGCGCCGCGATCGGACCGTCGTCGATCCCCTCATCGATCCAGAAAAGAGTCGACCCGCCCTGCGTCTGCCGCGTCAGGATCTGCCATGGCAGCACCGCCCGCCCCCGCATTTTCGGCAGCGGCGCGGGATGAAAGCCAAGCGTCCCAATCCGCGGTAGAGCGATCAGATCGGCGCCGACAAGCTGCGACCATCCAATGATCATCACCAGATCGGGCGTCATATCCCGAAGCTTCTGCATCAGCGCCGGATCATCGCTTCGCGCAACGCGAAGCAGATCGATGCCGTATTCTTCGGCAATGGGGCCCAGATCCGCGAAATCGCTATGCGCGCCGGATTTTTCCAGCGGCAGGGTCACCACCAGCGAAGGCGCGTGCCCCGCCGCGCAGAGCGACCGCAACGCAATCGCCGAGCCTTCGACCGCGCCGATGAAGGCTGTCTTCATGCGACCACCTCGAACCAGTTGCCGAAGCGGCGTTTGACCCAGTCCATCGCGGCTTGCAGTCGATCATCATCGCGAATCTCGCCCCGCAGCGGCACCATCGCCGTTTCCAGCAGGATGCGCAGATCCATTCCGAAGCTGCGATGCGTGACATACCAGACATCCAGAGCCAGCTTTTCGGCATTGCTCAGCCGCGTATTGCCGCTGATCTGCGCCCAGCCGGTCAGGCCGGGGCGTACTGAATTGCGCAACTCGCCAAGTGAACCGAAAGACGCGACGGTGGCTGGCAGTAGCGGTCGCGGGCCGACCAGCGACATGTCGCCACGCAGGATCGACCAAAGCTGCGGCAATTCGTCCATGCGGAGGCGGCGGATGATTCGCGTTATTCGGGTCTGACGCTGATCGTCGGGCAGCAACTCTCCATCCGCGTCGCGCCGGTCGGTCATGGTGCGGAATTTTCTGACAATGATGGTCTTGCCGTTCATCCCGGCGCGAATCTGACTGAAGATCAGCGGAGGGCCGAGCTGGAACCACAATATAGCGGCGGCGACAATCGCAAGCGGCACCGAAAAAACGAGCAAAAGCAGTGTAAGAGGAAGCTCCTGATACCGTGACACGCAACAACCTATTTAAACCTGGAACATCAGGACTATGATGCCACATTTACCCGGCAACAGCATCCACTTGCAACAGAAATAGCCATTGGCCGGCGCTTATGTGCCGGAAAATATACCACTTTTTAAGATAGTTATTTTAATGGACACAGTTCTCGATTAGCTTGGAATCACTACCCTGTAACCAGTCATGAATTTTTGTTAGAAGATTCTATCATGCCTTGTGCTATAATTAACTTTGCCATTTATGGTGGTAAGGCCCCTACCTCCGATAGGCTTGTTCTGTTATCTGATATCCGGTTTTCGAAATGATCTGTTCATTTCAATCGCATCGTGATCGCGGAAATTTGTCAATTGCCGGGCGGCGACTCGTTGCGCCTGCGCTGATGATATCAGACACTTGCCGCCTGTGCTTCGCAGCCTGTTTCTTCGCGCATGTCAGTTGCGACGTTCTTCCGGTTAAGGAGGCCGCATGAACAGCCCGTCCCGTCCTCACCGCGCCGCGATGCGCGCGGCACCACCGCGTTCCGAGCGGATTGACAGCGAAGAATTCGTTCAGCTTCTGCGCCGCAACGCATGGCTGATTCTGACCGTCGTCATTCTGGTGATGGCGGCGACCTTTTTCTACCTGTCCCGCCAGACGCCGATGTATCGCGCACAGGCAGCCATGGCGCTGACCACCTCCGAAGTGCGGATCAGTCAGGTGAACACCCAGCTTGAGGTCTATGACCTCACACGCGCAAGGGTAGAAACCGAAGAGGATCGGCTGCGCTCGCGCAACTTTGCCGAGCGTGTGGCGGATGGGCTCGACCTGTTCAAGGACCCGAGCTTCCTGCCTGAAAGCGAGGGGAACCCCGCGCTCGGCACGCCGGAACGCAGGCGCGCGGTGGTGGATAAGGTGCTGAGCTCGTACCGGACCAGCCGGTCGGGCGAGAGCCTCGTCATTACCATCATCGCCGAGGCGACATCGCCCGAGCTGTCTGCGCGGATTGCGAACGCCGTGGTGAAGGCCTTCGTGAACTCCTCGGTCGACAGCCAGACTCAGACCATCGAGAAGTCGATCAGCTATCTCAGCAATCAGGTCGACGCCATCGGCGAAGAGCTGACGCTGGAACAGATGCAGCTCGCCGAGTTCATTCGTGAGAACGTACTAGACGACGAAGAACTTCCCGAGAGGCTGCGTCGAGAGCGGACGCATATCACCTCCGTTCTCGAGGTTATGGACAGCCGCAACGAAGGCAACACGGCTGAGCGTCAGAAGCTGGAATCGGATCTCGCCAAGGTCGAAGAACAGCTGTCGGCGCGAACCCTGAACGAATTGAAGCTCAGCAGAATGCGCCTGGGGGTCGAGCTTCTGAATACCCGCTATCAGACCACGGTCGAGCGGCTGAACGTTCTGGAGCCCCAGATCAATCAGGTTCAGCCGGATGCCCGGCAGGTGACGGTTGCCGAGGTTCCGGTCGCGCCGTTCAGGCCGAATATTCCGACGACGATGGCGCTGGCGGTTCCGGGCGGGTTGATCCTCGGGTTTATCCTGGCGCTGCTGCGCAGCACGATGAGCCGCCAGGTCTGGACCGGCCCGCAGGCGACACATATCACGCAGCTGCCCAATCTTGGCAATCTGCCGCGGATCCCGGGGCGCGGCGTGTTTCGTCGCCACCGCCCCACCTGGTTTGTGAAGCGTTTTCCGAGATCGGAATTCAGCGAGGCCATGCGCGCACTGTTGACCGTGCTCTCCACACAGGAATCGCACGACAAGCCGCCGCGCGTGGCGATGGTCACCTCTGCGCTTCCGAATGATGGGAAATCGACGGTCACGACCTCGATGGCATCCGTCGCCGCACAGGACGGTCTGGATGTCCTTCTGCTCGACTTCGACACGCAGCGTGCAGGCGCGAGCCAGCTTGTCGGCGTTTCCGGTCAGCGCCGCAACTCGGTGGTCGCGCTGCTGAATGGCGACCAGCCGATCGAGGACGCCATCATCCCCGCAGAGGGAGAGCGGAATTTCGACTTCATGAGCTTCGAGCAGAAATCGAGGCTCACACCGCGGATGGTGCTGGACTTCGAAAAACATGTGCTTCCGAAGCTGATCCGCAAATACGACATGATCATCATCGATACGCCGCCCGCTCTGGGTGTGTCCGACGCCGCTCGTCTCGGGGCTCTGGCCGATACCACTCTGATCGTCGTTCGGTCGGGGAAAACGCCCGAGCGCGCCCTGCGCAACTGCGCCGAACGCCTGGAAGATAGCGGCGTGAGGCTGGCCGGGACGATCGTCAACGACATTGATGCCCGCCGCTATAGGCAAACCAATCTTGGTGGCAAATATGGGTATTACTAAGCGTGCCGGCGTTCTGACGCGTCATTTCCGTCGTGTCGCGGGCAGTTTTGCCCTGTTCTTCTCCGCAACTTGCCTGCCCGCTGCGGCGCAGCAGGACAACATCGCCTTTCCGGGCGCCATCGGCTACGGCTCGGCGGCAAGCGGCTGGCGCGGCGGAGAGGTGATTGCGGTCACGAATCTGGAAGAGAACGGCCCGGGCAGCTTGCGCGACTGCGCAGAACGTGACGTGCCGCGCGTCTGTGTGTTTCGCGTCTCGGGCACCATCCGGGTGACAGAGCCGATCATGGCCGGGTCAAACCTCTATATCGCGGGACAGACCGCACCTGGCGACGGCATTCAGCTGCGCAATGACGAATCGACCCATGGCCCGCTGATCGTGAAGGATGCGGAGGATGTGGTGATCCGCTTTCTCAAGCTGCGGCCAGGACCCGCGCAGAAGAAAAGCACCACGATCGATGCGCTGACGGTCGAGAACTCAAGCCGGGTCTATCTGGGAAACCTGTCTCTGATGTTCGCCACCGACGAGACATTCGCGATCCATGTCTCGCGCAGCACGGCGCGCGACATCACACTCGCTGACAGTATCCTGGCCTACAGCCTCGACGATTCCAATCACGGAAAGGGCGAGCATTCGAAAGGCGCGCTCATCTGTTCGACGGAAGGCGAGGGCAATGAATGCGGCCGTATCAGCCTGATCCGCAACATTTTTGCACATCATCGCGACCGCAACCCCGATGTGAAGGCCACCGAGATCGGGCCGGTCGAAGTGGTGAACAATATCTTCTATGACCCGATCAGCCAGTTCGGCGAATTTTACGACCTGATTGGGGATACCCGCATCGCCTATGTCGGAAATCTGGCAATGACCGGCCCGTCGACCAACCCGCGCGCCCGGTCGGCGGTGGAACTTTTCGACCGCACCGAAGGGAATGACATCCGGGTCTGGGCATCCGGTAACGAGGCCCGAAGCTGCAATGGCGAGGCCTCGCTTCCGATCCTGGATCCGGTGGCCGAGGCGCTGCAAACCGAGGGCCCGATCTCACTGACCGTCGCACCAATGCCTGCCGCCGAGTTGCTGACGAACCTTGCCACAACTGCTGGGGACCGCCTGCCGGATGACACGCATCGCGACAGGCTCGACCAGCAGATCATCACCGATATCACTGAGTGTCGCGGAAAGGTGATCGACCGGCCCGATCAGGTGGGGGGCTGGCCCGACATACTGCCATCTTCCGCCAAGCCTGACGGCGATGGTGACCTGCTTCCCGATCGCTACGAAGCCATTCAGCCGGAACTCGACCCGAGAATTCCGACAGATCCTTGGGCGGATGCGGATGGCGACGGGCTGTCCAATCTTGAAAGCTGGCTGGCCGAGCTGGCAGGGGACCGCCGGGCGTGAAAGGGCGTGTGAAGAACCGGCTTGCTGCAACGCGCTCGGGGCTTGGGTCCTGTCTTGTCGCAGTCGCACTCCAGCTGGCCCACTCTGCCGCCGCCACGGCAGAGCCCTATCGTCTGCACGCTCAGGACCGTCTCATGGTCCGTGTGCTCACATGGGATTTTCGGCTGAACAGCCTGAGCGGATGGCAGGGCCTGTCGGGCGAATACAGCATCAGCCCGGAAGGCAATCTGCATCTGCCTCTGGCCGGAACGCTGGCCGCCGAAGGGCTGACGCAGGCCGAGCTGAGCGACGCGGCGGGCGAACTTCTGCGCCGGCGCGCCGGGCTCGACGAACAGCCTATGCTTTCGATCGAGCTTGTGTCGAGCCTTCCGGTCTATGTGCTTGGATCGGTCGAGACGCGTGGCGCGGTCAGCTATCGTCCGGGGCTCACCGCGCGACAGGCATTGTCGCTGGCAGGCGGTTTGTTCCGCGCACCGGCAGCGCAGAACATCGCCCGCACCATTGTGCTGTCTGGCGAAATTACCGAAGCGCAGTCGCAGCTCCGGGCGCTGCGCGACGAGCAGGCCCGGATCCAACAGGAGCTGGCCGAACTGGAAAACGCGCCTTTCGCGGCCCCTCAAGATGTCACCCGGTCGGACGATGTGCAAAGCCGCCTTCAGGAGGCGGAGCGAGAGGCGCGGCAAGTGCGCCTTGACAGCTATAGCGACCTTGCCGTCGTTTTGGGTGAAAAGGCCGATCGACTGAATCAGCAGCTTGTGCTGCGGGATGAACAGATTGCGGCGACGCGCGAGGAATTGGCGAGTATCACATCGCTGAACGAACGCGGGCTCGCCGTCAATGCGCGGGTCACATCGCTGTCCTCGGCGCTAAGCGAGCTTGAGGCGAAGCGTCTCGAAATAGAGACCGCATTGCTGCTTTTGGATGAGCAGCGCAACCAGGCCGCACGCGACCGCGACACGATCACCACCGACGCGATTGCATCCCGACTGGCCCGTCTGGTGCAGCTCGAACCCGATATTGCCAACGCGGAGATTGGGCTCTCGACCGCGCAATCCCAGTTACAGGTCGAGATGGGCGTGGTCATGTCCGATGAGGATGAAACAGCTGAACCGCTGCCCGTGTTCACGCTGACCCGCGGCGGTCAGGAACAAGAGGTCAGCCCGAGCGCCGAACTTCATCCCGGCGACACGTTGGAGATCACCACCCGACTGCCCGAAAACACAGAGCTTTCACAGAACTGATCAGACATGACAGCTTCATCACGCCTTCCCGACTTCATCATCGCCGGAGCCGCCAAATCGGCGACGACCTGGTTGCAACATTCCTTGCAGCAATCTCCGCGCGTTTCGATGCCCAATCACGAGCCGCATTTCTTCTCGCGCCGTTATGAGGAAGGCATGGAGGCTTATCTGGCCGAACTTGGCCCGGCGCCAGACGCGGTGCTGTTGGGCGAGAAGTCGAACAGCTATCTGACCATGCCCGACGCCGCGGCGCGCATTCACCGCCACATCCCGGATGTCAGGCTGATCTTTCAGCTGCGTGACCCGGTGGCCCGCGCCTATTCCGATTATCTGATGCTGTTTCGCAGGGGCGAGGTCGATGGTGACATTAACCGTCACCTTGATCCGGACCGCGCGGCGAATGGCCGCTTCCTGAGCGATGGGCGCTATGCCGATCATTTGCAACGCTTCTTTGACCTGTTCCATCGCGAGCAGATCCTCGTGCTGCGCTATGAGGATATTGCCGCGCAGCCGCAGCGCCAGCTCAAACGATTCTCCGAGCATCTCGGCCTGGCGGAACAGCTTGCCCCGCCTATCGAAGGGCGCGTGAAAGATGCCAGCTCGGCCCGGGTGCCGCGTTCGTTACGCCGCATACTGACTCCGCTGCGACCGGTCCTCGACCCGATCCGTCATACCAGGGTGATCGACACGCTCCGCAGCGCCGTCGCCCGACCCGAAAAATACCCACCATTCGACCCGGCGCTGCGTGCGGATCTTGCGGAATTCTACGCCCCGCAAATCTCAGATTTGCGCAAGTTGACGGGGCTGGATTTCGCGGCCTGGGGCTCCGCTTAGAATATATCTGTCAAGAATTCGTCACGTCATGGTTGCGCATAGGCGATTCGCCGCCTGTGCGCAATTTGCTGCTGTGCTGAATCAGAAGCACCAACTATACTCGGCATTAAAGAGAATTAATTTACATAAATACACCTCACGGTTGAGATGGTTAATATTTCCTATCTTCGTATGTTATGTGAACCAAGGCGATTCTCCGGCGTTACGCCCATTGATTTAACGATTGTTTGTATCAAATTATAGGGATCTCTATTTTCGCAACCTATGCAAAAGAACGGGTTACTTGTATAGAGAACGTGCGATCATCACGTTGGGGAAATTGTACTGTTATTGTGAGGGGTTGTCCGGGGGTCTTCCTGTAGGACATGAATGGGTGCTTGGTAATGCTAGCGAATGTCGTAGAGTTTTGGCAACAGAGGCCTGTTGCACAGAAAAACTTTCAGCTAATCAGATCTGAACTTCGTGCCAATCGTAAACTATTTGCGGCAGATGCAATCGCGGTGCTGATTGCATCGAGTTCGGCCGTCATTCTTGCGTCTGGCGCACATCTGAGCACGACCGAACTGGCCGTCGTGCCGGAATTCGTCATTGCGTCTTTGCTGGTCGTCATGCCGATCCTGACCATGTCGGGATTCTATCGACAGCATCGGCATTCCGCGACCATGCCCGGACTTTTGTCCCTGCTTCCGGGCAGCCTGTTCGGGGTTGGTGCCTGCTGGTTCCTGGCGCGCGGGATTGGCTGGCTTCCGGAACTGCCGGTCACAACTTTCCCGATCATGCTGCTTATCATGCTGACCCTGTTCGTGGGCGCCCGCGTCACGGCGCTGACGCGCGAGGTCATGCGGCGCAACCGCCGTCATGCAGCGATAGCATCGCAGGGTGAGCCGGTGGTTTTGGTGGGCCTGGGCGCCACAAGCGATCTGTTCATGCGCGCCGTGCATCAAGGTCTGTCACCCTACAAGGTCGTCGGGATCATCGACGATTCGATGGAAAGCACCGATCTGCTGTTCCACTCGGTGCCAATCCTCGGCTCGATCCGCGATCCGAAGCCGATCATCCGCAAGCTCATGACCGCCGAAGAGCTGCCGCGATGCCTTCTGCTGACCGAAACCGTCACACATTTCGATCGTGAAGGCATCGAGATGCTGCGCAATTGGGCAGAGGCTCAAGGAATCAAGGTGCGCTCGCTGCCCAACTTGACCGAAGAACAGCCGACCTTCCGTATGGGCGGCAATGTGGCGACCATCGATCCTGAGGATGTGCTCACCCGCCCCCAAAAGAGGGTTGAGATGCAGCTTTTGCGCGACACATATCGCGGTAAGCGTGTGCTGGTGACAGGCGCTGGCGGTTCTATCGGCAGCGAACTCGTCAGGCAGCTTGCCTCGCTGAACCCGGCAGAGCTGGTGCTGGTCGAAAATTCCGAATTCAACGCCTATCAGGTGGATCGCCTGCTGGGACGGCATTTCCCCGACGTGCCGCGCGCGCTTCATCTGTGCTGCATCCGCGACCGTGTGCATCTCCAGTCGATCTTCGAAGAACATCGACCGGACATGGTGTTCAACGCCGCGGCGCTGAAGCATGTGCCTCTGGTCGAAGCCAACCCGTGCGAGGGTGTGCTGACCAATGTGATCGGCACGCGGAATGTCTGCGACGCGGCCCGTTCCGTCGGCGTGAAAGCCTTTGTGCAGGTGTCGACCGACAAGGCTGTCAACACGACGAATATTATGGGCGCGACCAAGCGCGTGGCCGAATTCTACTGTCAGGCGCAGGATCTCATTACCCGCGATCTGGGCTGCGATACGCGCTTCTTTGCGGTGCGCTTCGGCAATGTGCTCGGCTCCTCCGGCTCGCTGATCCCCCTGTTCCAGGAACAGATCGCACGCGGTGGCCCGCTGACCGTGACCCATCCGGACATGGAACGTTACTTCATGACAATCCGCGAGGCCGTCGAGCTGACACTTGTCGCCGCTGCCCAGGGGCTGCGCAGCGGGGACGATAATGGCCGCATCTATGTTCTGGATATGGGTCAGCCCGTCCGCATCGTCGATTTGGCCGAGCGCATGATCCGCATGGCCGGTAAGGAACCGGGTAAAGACGTGAAGATCGACTTCATCGGCATTCGCCCAGGCGAAAAGCTCTTTGAAGAGCTGTTTGACCGCACGGAGGTTGTGCAGCCTGCTGGCTTCGCCGGTGTGAGCTGCGCGATCCCGAACGCAGTCCCGATGTCGCGGCTTCGTGCGGCACTGCTCAAGCTGGAACGTTCGGCGCGCAGCGGTGATGAACAGTCGGTGCGTCGCGGTCTGGCCGATCTCGTCCCGGGTTTCGGCGGCGCGTTGCCCGAGGCCGAGGTGCGCCCCTTCCCTGCCCCCAAACCGCAGCCGGCCGCGTCCCGTCAGCTGAGCAGACCGCCTGTCGAGGCGGAGATCGAGCGAGGAAAGGCCTTCGCATGAACGCGCTGGTGGCAACCGCCACAGCCCCGGCCGAAGCCAACGCGCAATCACCCGGCCGCATTGTGCTGGTGATTGCCGGGCTGGCTTGGTCGCTGGTCAATTTCAGGCTCGAGCTGATGCGGCGGATGGTCGCGAATGGCCATCACGTGCTGGCGGCGGCACCCGATTTCGACAGCGAGACCGAAGCGACACTCCGCGCTGAGGGGATCGAACCGCTGACGGTGCCAATGGACCGCACTGGCCTTAATCCGGTGCGGGATCTCAAGACACTCGTCGCGCTGCGCAAGCTGATCCGCGACCGCAAGCCCGATGTGATCCTGCCCTATACGATGAAGCCGATCGTCTGGGGCAGCATGGCCGCCAAGATGGAAAATCATCCGCGCTGCTATCCGCTTTTTACCGGACTCGGTTACGCCTTTTCCGAGGACGAACCCAAGGGCAAGCGCCGTATCGTTCGCCGGGTCGCGATCGAGCTGCATCGCCGCGCCCTCAGCAAGATGCGGCTTGGCTTTCACTATAACTCTGCGGATTTGCATGACCTCCTCCGCTTCAGCATGATCCCCGAAGAAGCACGGATGATAGCCCTGCCCGGATCTGGCGCGGACACGCAGCGCTTCGTGCCCACACCGATGCCGGACGGCCCGACCACCTTTCTGTTCACCGCGCGGATGCTGCGTAGCAAGGGGCTGGACGATCTTCTCGATGCGGCCGCTCGACTTCGGGCAGAAGGTCTCGAATTCAAGCTTGGGCTGCTCGGTCCGACCGACAGCAATCCCGACGCAATCGACGCCGGAACGCTGCAAATCTGGCACGAAGCGGGAGAGATTACCTATCACGGCGCGACCCGCGACGTGCGCCCCTATCTCGCGCAGGCTCATGTCTTCGTGCTTCCGACGCGGCTTCGCGAGGGTATTCCGCGCACCATACTCGAGGCGATGTCCTGCGCCCGACCGGTCATCACCACTGACGCGCCGGGCTGCGGCGAGACCGTGGGGGATGGCGATGGCGGTTTCGTCGTCCCGACGGGAGACAGCGCCGCGCTCGCCGATGCGATGCGCCGCTTTATCGAAGACCCCGGACTCGCTCCGAAAATGGGCGCCCAGGCGCGCAGCCGGGTCTGCCGGAACAACGATGTTCATCTGGTGAACCGCCGTCTTCTGACCGAAATCGGTCTGGAGCCGGAGAATGCCTCAGACTCCGCCGCCTCTGACACCGCCAATCAGGTCGCGGTCGCATGATGGGTGCGTGCGCAGGCGGGGCGCGTTTGCCAGTAAGACGAAAGGACGCGAGATGAAGACGATCCTGCTCGCTGGCGGCGCTGATGACCTGCCGGCAGGAGAGCATAATCAGATACCGAAACCCATGATCGAGGTCGGCGGTCGCCCGATCATGACCCGCGTGATGGATATCTACAGCCATTTCGGCCATAGGGATTTCATTGTCGCTGCGGGGCATCAGGCCGTCACGATCAAGCAGTTCTTCGCCAATTATCATCTTATGGCGAATGACGTGCGGGTCTCGATCGACAGCGGAAAGATCGACCTGCACCCGACCCATGGTGCCGGCTGGAAGGTCGGAGTGGTCGATACCGGGCATTACACGTCAAGCAGCGGGCGGCTGCGGCTGCTCCGAAAATGGGTCGGGGATGAGCGTTTCATGGTCGGCTACGCCGATGCGCTCGGCAATATCGACATCGAGTCTCTGCTCGACTTCCATGACAGCCACGGCAAGATCGCCACTCTCACCGCCGTCCGCCCACCGGCACGCCTCGGCAGTGTCGAGCTTCTGGATAGCCGCGTGACGGCCTATACCGACAAGCTGCGCAGCCAGGATGCTTGGATCAATGGCGGGTTCTTCGTGTTTGAGCCAACGATTTTCGACTATCTCGTCGATGATCAGGAACCGCTGGAAGGCGCGCCTCTGTCGCAGCTTTCAATGGATGGCGAGCTGATGGCATTCCGTCATTACGGCTTCTGGCAGCCGGTGGATACGGTCGCTGATCGCAAGCGGCTGAGCACATATTGCATGTCCGACCCGCCGCCCTGGCTACAGCTTGGCCGTCCCGCAGCGTCGAAAGCTGCCGAATAGTCTGCGGAGAAACCGTATGAAAATCCTTATGATGCAAGCCGGTTTCTCGGCAGGAGGAGCCGAGAAGGTCATGGCAGCGCTTGCAGCACATCGCGCGGCACAGGGCGACGAGGTTCACGTCGGCGCCATGACGATGGGACCCGAGGGATCGTTCTTTCCCTATCCACCAGAGGTGACGCTGCATGTGGTCGGCCCGCGCGGAAAAGGCGGACGCTTCGTTCAGCCACGCCGCGCGCTCGGCACGGCGCGGCTGATCCGAAAGCTGCGGCCCGATCTGATCGTCAGTTTTCTGACCAAGGTCAATTGTCTGACATTATTCGCGGCGACCGGGTCCGACATTCCGGTGGTCATCTCTGAGCGAAACAATCCAAGCGCCCAGTCCGCGAGATTCTGGCGCAAGTTTCAGCGGAAATTGATGCCCCGCGCCGCCGGGATTGCGATGCAGACGCGGGACGCCGCCGCGGATCTTCCACCTGCGCAGCAACGGCGGGCCCATATCATCCCGAATCCATGCCTTCCCGTGGATTACACCCCCGCCGCACCGACGGATCATTGTCGTTTTGTGGCCGTAGGTCGTCTGGTCGAACAGAAGGGCTTCGATATGCTGATCGACGCCTTTGCAGCGCTGCCGCAGGATCTTGACGCAACGCTGGATATTTTCGGGCAGGGCCACCGCGCCGATACGCTTCAGCGCCAGATCAACTCGCGCGGATTGGAGAAGCGGGTCCGGCTGGCCGGGCTGGCCGGCTCGGCGCGAGAATGGTTGGGTGCAGGCGACGCGCTTGTGGTCAGCTCGCGCTACGAGGGGTTCTGCAACGTTCTGGCCGAGGCCACCTGTTCCGGCCTGCCCGCAATCGGCTTCGACTGTCCTTACAGTATCGGCGAAATGATCCATGACGGGGTGAACGGGCTGCTTGTTCCTGACGGCGATGTCCCGGCGATGACCGCTGCGATGGAGAAATTTGCCCGCGACGCGACGCTGCGCAAGCATCTGAGCAGCTCGCCTGAGATCATGGCCTCGCGGCTCGACCCAGATCGGATCATGGGGCTCTGGGACCAGTTGATCGACGAGGCTGCGCGCGGCCTAAGCAAATCGCCAGTCGGTTCAGATCTCCGAGAGGACGGCATCCAGCTGATCGAGTGAAGCGATCTGTGCCTGCGCCGCGTGGTCGGTGTCAGGCGGCGGGGCATCGTGAACCCGGCCCGGTCGCTGAATCTGCACTGTCAGCCAGCCCATGCGGTTGGGCGTAACGAAATCCTTCAGCGCGTTGTCCCCGACATAGACGCATTGCCGTCCGCCCGCCGTGGTCGCGATCTCATCGAAGGCGCGCCGATGTGGTTTGCCGAACCCGTCGGGCCACTGCCCGGTCGGGATAATTGCATCGAAATGCCCGGCGATACCAAGCGCAGCAATCTTCGAGCGCTGCGTCCGCTCCGGCCCGTCTGTGATCAGGGCGAACGGTCCTTCATGATCGTCCAGATAGCGCGCCGCATCGGGACACAGCGCGATATCAGGCTTGTGACCCCGGTAGACGGACACCAATTCGCCGACATTCTGCCGGTTCGAAAGCCGGCACTGCTGCAACGCTTCATCGAAAATCCGCCGCCGATGCGCGTTGTCGAAAAGGCACCGGCAGACACCTGCGAAGCCTTCGACCCCGTGGCGCTTGCCGATCCATTCTCCGACCGCGGCGAAGCCGCTATAGGCAAAGTCACGCTCAAGATAGAGCGTGTCGTCGAGGTCGAACACGATCCTCTTATCCGGTGAAGACGGCATCGTCATATCTCAACATGGTTACCCCCTCGCGCCAAGCGTCGTTGGCATCGCTTGCCTTGCCGCCCAGCTCTTGCACAAGCCAGTCGGCGAAGCGCGCTCCGGCGTGATGAGCCAGCGGGTAGCCGCCGCCGAAGCGTGCATTGATTTCGATGACCTGAGGGCCGCGATCAGCGTCGTCGATGACCTGAAAACACAGCACACCCCGCGCGGAGGGTAATGCGCGATGAATACCCTCCGCGATTTTCCGCAGATCGGCACGGCGCTCGGTCCGGCCTTTTTCCACCTCTCCGGCGCGGGTCTGGATACGCAGATGCGGCACCACGCAGCGCAGCGAACCCTTCCGGTCGATAAAAATATTCACTGTGTATTCGGGGCCGGACAGCACGGGCTGAAACATCATCGGCTCGGGAAAGCGCGCCGGAAGCTCTTGCAAGTTGGCGTAAATGCCCAGACCGCGGCTGGCACTTCCGCCGACGGGCTTTCCGAAGACCGGCCAGCCCAGACGGGTGGGCGCGTCGCGCAGCTCATCCTCGGTGCAGGTCTCGGGGACCGGCACGCCAGCCGCGGAAAGCGTCTGCATCGTGCTCAGCTTGTCGCGCACGACCGAGATCACTTCGGGTGGAGAGACATGGACCTGCGCACCTGCCGAAGCCAGCCGATCCGCCGCGGCGGCGTAAGCGGCGAGCTCGGTGTCGATGGTCGGCACGATCATCCGAATGCCGTTTTCACGCACAATCTGTTCGATCCGGTCAATGAAACCGGGATCGGTGCAGCGCGGAACCTGATGCGCAAAGTCGGACAACATGCAGCCCGAAGACAAGTCCGGCTGCATGTCGCAGCCATGCACCACGACACGGCCCGACGCACCGCCCGCTTGTTGAAAGCTGCGGACAAGCGCCCCGCGGCGACCGGCGGAAGAGATCAGGACGGGGATGTCGTCTGCGTCTGTCACCCTGCATCTACCCCGTAATATTCCCGGAACCAGTCGACATAGGCCTTCATTCCCTCGCGGACCGAGGTCTGCGGCGCATAGCCGGTGAGCCGGCGCAGCAGCGCCGTGTCCGCCCAGGTCGCAGGCACATCGCCCGGCTGGATCGGCAGCATTTCCTTGATCGCTTCGCGTCCGGAGGCCGCCTCGATCGCGGCGATGAAATCCATCAGCTCGACCGATTCGCCGTTGCCGATATTGACCACCCGCCACGGTGCGACCGGAGACAGGCTGTCATCCGCGCCGATCCGGGACGCGTCCCCAGGACGCTCGGGCGGGGCGTCGATCAGCAGGCGGATAGCCCGCACGAGATCGGTCACATAGGTAAAATCGCGCCGCATATTCCCATGATTGAACACCTTGATCGGTCGCCCCTCGAAGATTGCCGAGGTGAAGAGATACGGCGCCATGTCGGGCCGCCCCCAAGGGCCGTAAACGGTGAAGAAGCGAAACATGGTCGTCGGAATATCGAAGAGATGCGCGTAGCTATGCGCCATCGCCTCGTTCGACTTCTTGGTCGCCGCATAGAAGGACATCTGAGTGTCGACCTTGTCGATCTCGCGATAGGGCATTTCGGTATTGGCGCCATAGACCGAACTGGTCGATGCCATCAGAAGATGTTTGGGAGGATGGGTCCGAGCGGCCTCCAGCAGTTCGAAACTGCCGAGAAGATTTGCCTCCACATAGGCGCGCGGATTCTCGATTGAATAGCGAACGCCGGCCTGTGCGGCCAGATGAACGACCGCCTCGGGCTGGTGCTTCGCGAAAAGCCCTGCCAGCAGACCGGGGTCTTCGACCTTGCCGCGCACCGCGTGATAGGCGTCGCTTCCGGTCAGACGAGACTCACGCGCGGTCTTCAGCGCCGGGTCGTAGTAATCGTTATGGCTGTCGAGACCGATCACCTCGTGGCCTTCGGCCAGCAGAAGTTCGGAGAGATGGTAACCAATGAAACCGGCCGCGCCGGTCACAAGCACTCGCATAAATCATTCCTTCAACACACGCGGCGCCGGGCTATGTCGCCACGCCGATAACACGCCCATACTTGCTGACAAGTCCTGCAACCCGAACAGCTTAACACATTCCCGGGCGCTCGCGGGTATCTTCCGGTGTGAAAAGAGCGTTAAACTTGTCACGCGAATTCCGTTGATTTGCCCGGCACGGGGCCAGATAAGGCGATAGCGGTGTTTCTGTCGAGAGCCGAAAGATTTGTTGGTTAGTTTGAACGGTTTGATCTGGGGCTAAGAATGGGGGACAGAAAAGCTCGGACCCTGCGGGAGCGTATGTCCCGCAACCTGTCCTGGACCTTCGCGAGCGAGCTGTTCATCTCTATCGGCGCGGTGGCAACGCTGTTCATCAGCGCGCGCGCGCTCGGCCCGGCGGGGCTGGGGATTCTGGCACTCGTGGAATCCTTCATACGCATCGTCGATCTTCTGGTCCGGCTCGAACCGTGGCAGGCTGTCATCCGATACGGGATCCAGGCGCAGGAGCGGGGCGATCGCGCCGCGTTTCTGCGACTGGTGAAATTGTCGATCCTGATCGACATGGCCGGAGGCTTCCTGTCGGGCATGCTGTGCATGTTGTTGGCCGGCATCGTGGCGCCACGGATCGGGCTGCCCGACGAGAGCGGTGCGCAATATATCTATCTGGTAGCGATCAGCCTGTTCTTCTCGCTACGCCCAACCTCGATCGCGGTGCTGCGCATCTTCGACCGTTTCGACCGGTTGGCCAAGGTGGATATGCTGACCACCGTGCTGCGTCTGGTGCTGACGCTGATAGCCTGGCAGACCGGGATGGGCGTCTGGGGTTTCCTCGGCATACTGCTGGTCCAGAATCTGCTCGACCGGGCCTTGTGTTTCGGCTTCGCCATGCACGAGCTGAGACGCCAAGGCTATCGCGGTGTGAGGCAAGCCAGAGCGCGTGCCGCGATCAAGGAAAACCCCGGCATTCTGCGTTTTCTGTGGAATTCGAACTTCAACGTCATCCTGCGGCAATCCGCGAATCGCTTCGATGTGCTGGCGCTCGGCGCGCTGATGAACCCGACCGCGGTGGGGATGTACCAGCTTGGCAAGCGGGTGATGAACCGCGTGCAAAAGCTGGCCGGCCCGGTCCGGCAGACCATCTACCCTGAACTGTCCCGCCTTTGGGAACAGCGGCGCATCCCCCAATTCACCCGGCTGATGGCCATCGTGACCGTGTCGATCTTCCTGCTGCAGATGGTCGTCGCGGTCCCCTTCATGCTGAATGTCGAGCAGGTGATCGCGCTTGTCTTCGGCCCGCAATTTGCCGGTGCTGGCACGGTGATGAACATTCTGCTCATGTCTTCGATCATCTTTGCCTCGGGCGTGGCACTGAACCCGGCCTTGCTCAGCATGGGCAAGGATAATCTGCTGGTCCGGGTGACAACGCTGTCGACGCTGGTCTTTGCCGCGTCCTTCCTGCCGATGGTGCATTTCTTCGGCGTCGAGGGGGCCGCGCTCAGCAATCTTTTCTTCAATCTCAGTTGGACAATCGGCTGCACCCTGGTCTTCCTGCGCGCGAAGCGGGCGCTTGACTAGGCGGACAGGCGGCCGCGGCGCTCAGACCGGAACCACGCCGCGGCGCTTGATCTCTTCGAGAACCACATTGGTCTGTGCGCTTTCGATGGCCGGCTGGCGAAACAGGAAATCATCGAGGAACCGCCGATAGGCCGCCATGTCGGCACAGAGAACGCGGAGGTGATAGTCCGACTGTCCGGTGGTGGCATAGCACTCCACGACCTCGGGCCGCGCGGCAAGATCGGTCATGACCCGCTTCACCGCGTCCCGGTCATGCCGCACCAGCCGGACATGCACGATGGCGTGAAACTCCAGCCCGGCGCGGTCAGGATCGACAATGGCACCATAGCCGGCGATGACCCCGGCCTCTTCAAGCATCCGCACGCGCCGCCAGCAGGCAGAGGCCGACATGCCCACCCTCTCGGCCAGCTGCGCATTCGAGAGACGGCTGTCCTGTTGCAGCACACGCAGGATCGCGCGGTCATTGGCAGTCAGGTCAAAATCATCCATCTTTCCTGCCAATTCTTCCAAAATCTCTCACAATTTCTCTCGAATCTCACCAATTTCGGTCATTTTTACCAACGCTTCTGGCATATCCTACCGCAAACAGGGGAGGGAACGCCATGCTGGATCAGGCGAATCAGCAAAGCTACGCATTGGAAGATCGCTATCAGGCCGAACGCGGCCGGGTCTTCCTGACCGGAACCCAGGCGCTCGTGCGGATCATGCTGGATCAGGCCCGCCGCGACCGTGCGGCCGGGCTGAAAACCGCCGGGTTCATCTCGGGCTATCGCGGCTCACCGCTCGGCGGCGTCGATCTGGAGCTATGGCGCGCCAAGACCCGGCTGAAAGAGGCTGACATCACCTTCCTGCCAGCCGTGAACGAGGATCTTGGCGCGACCGCCGTTCTTGGCGCACAGCAAGCGACGCTCGACCCCGAGGCGCGGGTCGAGGGGGTTTTCTCGATGTGGTATGGCAAAGGCCCCGGCGTCGACCGCTCAGGCGACGCGCTGCGCCACGGAAATGCCTATGGCAGCGCCCCCAAGGGCGGCGTTCTGGTCGTGGCCGGCGACGATCATGGCTGCGTATCCTCGTCCATGCCGCACCAGTCCGACGTGGCCTTCATGACCTGGTTCATGCCGGCGCTGAACCCGGCCTCGGTCGCAGAATATCTCAGCTTCGGGGAATACGGCATCGCCTTGTCGCGATTCTCCGGCACCTGGGTGGGCTTCAAGGCGATTTCGGAAACCGTGGAATCCGGCGCCTCGGTCGAACTGCCCGAGGATCGCAGCTTCACCATCCCCTCTTTCGATCCGCCTCCCGGGGGGCTGCATGTGCGCCCCGCCGACCTGCCCAGCCCCGAGATCGAGACCCGGCTGACCCACAAGCTGCGCGCCGTCGAAGCTTTTGTCGAGGCCAATCCGATCGACCGCCGCATCTATGACGTCAAGGATGCCAGCTATGGAATCGTGACCACCGGCAAGGCGCATCTCGACCTGATGGAGGCGCTGCGCTTGCTGGGCCTGGACGAGGCCGCCTGCCGCCGCCTCGGCATCGACATCTACAAGGTCGGCATGGTCTGGCCGCTGGCCCGGCGCGATGCGCTGCGATTCGTGCGCAACAAGGAAGAGGTTCTTGTTGTCGAAGAAAAACGGGGAATCATCGAAAGCCAGCTCAAGGAACATTTCTACGACCTGCCCGACCACAAGCCCGAAGCGATGGTCGGCAAACATACCGAAACCGGCGCATCGCTGATCCCGTTTTCGGGCGAGTTGTCGCCGCGCCTCCTGGCCCCCATCGTGGCAGAACGGCTGCACCGGCATTTCCCGGCTGAAAACCTGCCCGAGAAGGCCGCCACGCTAGAGGCGATTCCGGACCTGTCGATGAATGTCACGGGCGCGACGCGGACACCTTATTTCTGCTCCGGCTGCCCTCATAACACGTCGACCAAGCTGCCCGACGGCTCGATGGCGGCCTCTGGCATCGGCTGCCATGTCATGGCCAGCTGGATGAACCGCGAGACCGTCGGCTATGCCCAGATGGGCGGCGAAGGCGTGCCGTGGATTGCGCGGCAGGAATATAATGGCGGCAAGCATATCTTTCAGAATCTCGGTGAGGGGACCTGGTATCACTCCGGCTCGCTGGCGATCCGGCAAGCGGTCGCGGCCAAGGCAAATATCACCTACAAGATCCTCTATAATGACGCGGTGGCGATGACCGGCGGACAGCCGGTTGACGGCCCGGTCAGCCCCGCCGCCATCGCGCAGTCTTGCCGAGCAGAGGGTATCGAGCGCATCGCCGTGGTGAGCGATACGCCCGAAAAATTCGACCGGGCGGAGTTCCCGGGCGCGACCAGTTTTGACCACCGCGACAGGCTGGACGAGGTCCAGCGCGAGCTGCGCGAGATACCGGGCGTCACCGTTCTGATCTATGAACAGACCTGCGCCACCGAAAAGCGCCGTCGCCGCAAGCGCGGGCTGATGCCGGATCCGGCCAAGGCCGTGGTCATCAACGAGCGCGTCTGCGAGGGTTGCGGCGATTGCTCGGTCGCGTCCAACTGCCTGTCCGTTGAACCGCTGGAGACGCCGTTCGGGCGCAAGCGGCAGATCAACCAGAACAGCTGCAACAAGGATTTCTCCTGCCTCGGCGGGTTCTGCCCCAGCTTCGTCACCGTCGAGGGCGCGACGCGGCGCAAAAAGGATGCGGCCAATCTTGACATTCAGGCGATGATGGAAGGCATTGAGATGCCGCATCAGGCGTCGCTGAAGGAGCCGTTCGACCTGTTGGTGGGCGGCGTGGGCGGCACCGGGGTGGTTACGGTCGGCGCGCTCATCACCATGGCAGCGCATCTGGAGGGGAAAGGCGCCTCGGTTCTGGATTTCACCGGCTTTGCCCAGAAATTCGGCACGGTGCTCGGATATGTCCGGCTGGCCCGGCATCCTGACGAGATCAATCAGTTGCGGATAGAGAACGGCTCCGCGGATGCGGTGATCGGCTGCGACGTCGTTGTGGCCTCGGCGCCGAAGGCTTCCGCGCTTTACCGCAAAGGGACGCAGGTCGTTCTGAACCTCGCCGAGATGCCGACGGGGGATCTGGTGCTGAACCGCGATGCCGATCTTCGGGTGGATGCGCGGGTGCAGGCAATCCGCGACAGTGTCGGCGCAGAGAATGTGTCGGGCTTTGATGCGAACCGTCTCTCTCAGCGGCTCTTGGGCGACAGCGTCTTTGCGAATGTCATGATGCTGGGTCACGCATGGCAGTCGGGGCTGGTGCCGGTCGGTCTGGCTGCGATGCAAGAGGCGATCATCCTCAACGGGACCGCTATCGAGGCCAATCAGCGCGCCTTCGATCTTGGCCGGGTGCTGGCCGCCGCGCCGGAACGGCTCCCACAGCCTGACCTGCCCGCGCCCGCTGAAGATCTGCCGGAACTTCGGGCGCGTCTCGAGGCGGAACTGACCGAGTATCAGGATGCCGCCTATGCCGCGCAGTTCCGCCGTCATATCAACCGTTTTGACGATGCGCTGCGGGGGATGCCGGACAACAGCAGGGCAGACTTGGTCGAAACGGCGTCGAAATCGCTGTTCAGGCTGATGGCCTATAAGGACGAATATGAGGTGGCGCGGCTGCTGACCTCTTCCTCGTTCAGCGACCGGCTCGCGCAGGACTGGGAGGGCGGCAAGATCGTCTATCACCTCGCCCCGCCCCTGCTGCCCGCGCGACGGGATTCGCGGGGTCGGCCGGTGAAACGGCGCTTCGGCGCATGGCTCACCCCGGCACTGCGGGTGATGGCTCGGGGCAAGGTGCTGCGCGGAACCGCCTTCGATCCGCTCGGCTGGATGGCAGAACGCCGGCAGGAACGGGCGCTGATCGACTGGTTCACCGATCTTCTCGACGCTCTGCCGCCGCTGACGAGCGAAGCAACTTTGACAGAGGCGATGACGGCTCTGGCCGCGCCACAGCAGATGCGCGGCTATGGCCCGGTCAAGGAGGCGGCGATCAAAAATCACCGCGCCGAAGCCGAAGCTGCCCTCGCGCGCATGTCAGGGTAAGGGGCGCGGCGCCGATCATTCCGGCGTGGCGGCGCGCTCGACCAGCACCGCGGACATGTCGTCGGCCTGCTCGCCGCCGCTATGCGCAAGGATTGACCAGACCATCGATTCGACCAGACCGACCCCTGTCGTGTCCCGGTTGCTCTGCAATATCGTCGACAGCCCGTCGCCGCCGGGCACCCGACCCGCACCGTCCGCCGCATCCCACACCCCGTCTGAGGCGATCAGCAGCCTGTCGCCCGGCTCTATCCGAAACGAAAATTCTTCATAGGTCGCGGTCTCGAGCATTCCGATCGGCATCCCGCCATGGCCGAGCTGCTCGATCCCGCCGTGGGCGCGTTGCAGGATCGGGTGGGGATGACCCGCCTGCACCATGCGCGCCTCGCCGGTTTCGCGGTCGATGGCGGCGTAGACCATGGTGAAATAGGCATCCGTGTGCAGATCGGTCAGCATCAGATGATTGAGATAGCGGGCCAGCACCGCAGGGGGGCGCGATTCGAACAGGCCCAGCTCATTGATATAGAGCGCTGCGTTCTGATCGACAGAGGCGGAAAACTGCGTGGCGAGCCGCGCGGTCAGCAGCGCCGCCGCCACGCCGTGCCCTGATACGTCGATGGCGAAGACGCCGAACTGGTGCGAGTTGATGGCAAAGCTGCCAGTCAGATCCCCGCCGATGTGACCGGCAGGCCGCAGCAGGTTCGAAACGGTGTAATCGCCAAACCGCCCGTCTCTGTCGCCGATGAGACCCTGCTGCAGGCGCCGCGCCTCGTCCAGATCGCGATCCATTGCCTTCTGCGCACTGCGCAGCGCGGCCAGCGTTTCTGACAGCCGAGCGTTCGCGCTTCGGGCATCGTCCTGCAACGCCAGAATTCGTTCGCCAGCACGGAGCCGCGCGAGCAATTCGGACGCAGAGGTCGGCTTGGTCAGGAAATCATCCGCGCCGCTTTCCAGACCGAAGGCAATATCCGACGGGTCTGCCTTCGAGGTAAGCAGGATAAAATAAACGTAATCATCAACCCCGTCCGAGCGGATCTGATGACAAAGTGCCGGCCCGGTCATGCCCGGCATAACCCAGTCGGAGAGGATGAAATTCGGCCGAGCCTCGCGGCAAAGACGCAGCGCCGTTTCGGCGCCATCGGCCTCCATCACCTCATATCCGGCGCGGCGAAGCTGGATCGCGAGCATCATCCGCTGGGCGCGGCTGTCATCGACGACCAGAACCCGCCTGTGACCAGAAGGGGCGGGCATTTCATCAAGGGTAATGCGGTTCAGCGCGGACATGGTCCCGGCATAGCCGAGATTCCCTAAACAGTGATGAATCCGCATCCCGGAAAAGGAAACGGGCCGCGCCAAAGGCAGCGGCCCGCGAGATCCTCGGAGATGGTCCGGTTAGGGATCGAAGATCCGCCCGTCCCAGCCAGGGTTCTGAAACCTGGGGTCTGCCCTCAGGCCGCGGCCCCCCTGACTGTCCCGACACCTCTCTCCAATATCACTCTCGACACTGGACCACCTCCTTTCAATATGTTGCCACGTAAGGGAAGCCTGCCACAGCTTGTGGATAAGTCAACTCAAAATGCAGGGTCGCGACCCAAGATATTGCGGACAATGAGCCGGAACGGCACCAGAGACAGCACGCAGAGCGCCATCTTCAGCATCCAGTCGGCTGCAGCCAGAGACGCCCAGACCGGCGCGACCGGACCGACGCCCAGAAGCGGGATCATCTCGTTGGCCCAAGCGACATTGTCGGAAGGGTCGATAAAGCTCAGCTGTGCCGCGAAGGCGATGGAGAAAAACAGCGCCGTATCAAGCGCCGAGCCGACGAAAGACGATGTAACAGGCGCCGTCCACCACCCGCCCCTGTTGCGCAGGGCGTCGAAGACACCGATGTCGAGAAGCTGCGCAAACAGGAAGGCCGAGCCCGAAGCGATGGCGATGCGCAGCGTCGTCTTGTCGAACCCGGCAGCGATCAGCGAGCAGCCGACACCGATGACGAAGCCGACCAGCACAACCCGGCGCGCTGCCGCAGGCCCATAGACGCGGTTCATCACGTCGGTCACCAGAAAGGCGAACGGATAGGTGATCGCGCCCCAGGTCAGCCAGGCGCCGAGATGATACTGAACGAGGATATTCGAGGCCACGACAATGATGGCCATGGCGAAGACGCCGGGGAGGAAGCGTGTCATAGGGACTTTCCGTTTTACAAGGTCGCGGAACAACTCGGCCCCGATCATCGGGACGCTCGTCCCCTAGTTGCCGGAGCGAGCCGAGTCAATGCCGGGCCTCGCCTCCGGCGCTTGCGTTTTGCAGGCCGATCTCTAGGGTTCGAAGAGGTTTCCGGTGCTTTACGGTTGGTGCATATTGATGATCCGCTTGGTTTTTTCCGTCACGCTGACGACCGTCGCCGCTGCCGTTCCCGTCCGGTCCGAACCGACGCTGTTATGGACGCGCGATGACCTGGGCGAGCAGGTTTACGACATCGAGATCATGCCGGAACACGGCATTGCTCTGGCCGCCGTGACCCTGTCGGCGGAAAGCGAGGGCGATTTCACTGCCGACACGGAATATGCCGTCGCCGTGCTCGATCTCGAGACCGGCGAAACGAAGTCCTGGCTGACCTCCGAGGTCGAGGGCCAGTCCTATGTGCCGTCGATCACCGGTCTGGCCGCCGACGGGGACACGATCGTTCTTCAGGCTCAAGGCGGGTCGGCTGGAAACGAGCGCGGGTATTCTTTTCTCGGCTATGACGCAAACAGCCTGGAACCGCTTTATCAGACCTTCTTGCCCTCCGAGGCGTTTCCCGACCACCGTCCTTTTGATTATGAACCGATGGTGGGTAGCGGCAAGCTTGTGGTGGTGACTGACAAAACCGGCAACAAATCCGGCGTGGACCCGATCATCCAGATCTTCGACCTGCGCAGCGGCGCGTTCGAGCGGGGGCTGGGTCTGCTGGAAACCGACCCCGAGGCCAAGGAAGGCTGGTTCGGACGCAGGCCAAAGGCGCGTGATTTCTTGTTCATGGGAAGTCTTGTCGACGACACGACGCTTTATATCAACGACGACGAGGGCGGGCGCGTCCTGACCTATGATCTGGCAACGAATGAAAAGGGCCCGGTCCTGCCGCTTACCGACCACGAAAGCTTTGCGGGCAGGCTTGCCGTGACCAGCGATGCGCGGCTGTTCTACGCCCTTGCGACCCCTCTCGTCAGCCAGGGCGGCGATCTGTTCAAGACGGGTGAGATCTGGTCGATCTCGCGCGAGGATCCGGAGGACAAGATCGTCTTCGCCGACCCGATCGCAGGGGGTGACGCGGACATGACCTTGGCGGATTTCATTATGCAAGACATAGAGGGCGGCCAGTCTCCGTTCACCGGCAGCATGTTCCCCGGCCTCATTACGGTGTCGCCGGATTATCTTGTCGCCGGTGTGCCGAATTCGCCGCCTTCGCTGGATGGTCTGCCCCTCGTGGCGGTCTATGACATCGAGACCGGAGAACAGCTTGACCTGTTCCTGCCGGGAAGCGACCCTCGGCAAGGCCTCTATATCGGTAATTTCGACCAGGGCGGCGATCTGCTCCTGTCCGAGGTTCTTGACGGCTCGGACGGGGTGGACCAGTCGTTGCATGACATTCGGCTGTACAGGCTGGACTATCCCTGAGCGTCCCGGCGGGACGGATGTCAGAGCACTGTTCGGCTGCGCCGGACCGCGCCCAGCGGCATGCGCTCGGTCGGATCAGGTCAGTTGACGACGCGGTATTCCACCAGCTCGGTGCGTTGGATCGGCAGGAAATTGTCGTCCGAGATCATGGTGATCCGCACGCCCAGCCCGTCATCCCAGGCGGCGATCCCTTCGAGATTGTCATATTGCAGCGTCGCAGATTCAAAGAGAATCTCCTCTGCGGAGATGTCGTCGTCGGCCAGAGCAAAGCGCCGGACCCGCGACTGAAACCCGAGAACGCCGCGAAAATTCCGTTCCAGAAGATAGAGCCGCCCATCGGGGCCGATATCCGCCCCCACCGCCTGCCATTGCTCCGATCCGGGGATCGAAAAGGGTTGATCCCAGGCTCCGTCGCGATAGCGCCAGACCGGGAAGCTGTGATCGACGCCCACCGCATATTCCGGCAATGTCAGGATGGTGCCGTCCCCGGTGATTGCAAGCGCCTCGAATCCCTCATTGGTCGGGATGCTCGACCAGCCTTGCGGGATATCGATGCGCGTGGCCGGGCGGTCCACATCGTCATAGCGGGCGATGCGATCGAGCCCCTCGAAGCTGATCCATCTTGTGCCATCCGCCGCCACCGCCAGCCCCTCGCTGTCGCCAAGCCGTCCGGGTTGAAGGACGCGGCCCCGGCTGTCTTGAAGATGCGCCCGCCCAGCCATGCGCATGCCGCGGATTCTACCCGAGCTGTCGCGGTCTACCGTGCCCCATCTGATCCAGGCGCGGTCAGAAATCACCGTGAAGCCGCTGCCGTCAGCGCTGAGCTCGATCCCTGAAAAGCCGCCGAAATCCCTGTCTGGCAAAGACCAGACATAGGTGCCCACATACTCGACCCGTGCCGCGCCGAAAACGGGCGCGGCCAACAGGCCGAAGATGCAGGACAGAATCAGCGAGCGGTAGCGACGGCCTGACATTGCCTCGGCATTTCGCTCAGCCGGAAGCTCCGGGGGTGGCGATAGTTGGGATTCGGCGTGCCTTTCGGTCGTGTCGAGGGGTTGGCACGGTAGCGAAGCTCTTGCCGCGCGGCGCCGCAGCCATTGTCATTGCCCGAAAGCGAGGCGACAGAGGCGGCGGTATTGCTGCAACTCGGGCTGCCGGGAGGGCAGTTCAGCCGGACATGGAAATGATAATCATGGTTCGGCGTCGGCCGCAATTTCTGAAGCCAGGCCCCGCGATCGCGGTTCTGATCGCACATCGCCACCTTGATCGCCGCGTCCAGGAAGATCCGGTCAACGCGCGGGTCCATCGCCGCCGACTGGATAATTGCCGAATGCGAGCCGGTCCAGTTGCCGTTCACGCTCAGCCCGTTGCCCGCAACGACCGAAATCGACGAGATATTTTCGCGCTCGGAGCGTGACAGGTTCAGCCGCGACGGCGGCAGCATCCAGATATCGGCATCCAGACCCAGCTGGTGGCTGGCATGGCCCGACAGCATCGGACCGCCGCGCATCTGGCTCATATCGCCGATATAGAGGCCGCGAAAACCCATCTTGGTCGCTGCCTGAGACAGGCCAATCACGAAATTCACCATCTCGGGATGGGCCCAGTTGCGGTTGCGCGACAGCCGCATCGCCTGCCAGGTCGGGCCGGTTTCCGGGAGCTGGACCGCGCCCGAAACGCAGCCTTTGTTATAGGTTCCGATCGCCACGCCCGGCGCCGCGGTCGGGCCGGGCGTATAGCCGAAAATGTCCTTCGCCAGCGGGTCGGCGATGGCGGGGGCGGTCAGGCCGACAAGGGCCGCCGCCGTCAGAATAAATTTGCGGATCACTGCTCTGCCTCTCCGTTCTTGTTGACCCAGTTTAACAGGAAGATCGCCAGAAGGAACATCACGATCAGTGGAGAGATCCCGATCCGCTGGTTTCCGGTCAGATCGGTGACCACCGCGATCAGAAACGGGGCGAGGAACGCGGTGGCCTTGCCGGACAGCGCATAAAGCCCGAACACCTCGGTGGCGCGCGCGTCAGAGGTGTGCAGCACGGTCAGGGTGCGCGACGCGGCCTGCAGCGCGCCTCCGGCTCCGCCGATCAGGGCGCCACAGACGAAGAACATCGCGTCGGGGATGATCGAGCCCTCGGCCAGCGGGATGCCGAACAGCGATTGGCGGCTCATCGCGACGACGATCACGCAGACGGTGATCAGGACGATCATGGCAGCGATGATGACGGGTTGAGGCCCCCAACGCCGATCCGCCCGGCCGCCAAGCCACGAGATCAGCGACGCGGAGCCGGCGCTGACAACCCCGAACGCCGCCGAGGTGGGGACCGACCAGCCGAGGATGTTGCCCGCATAGAAGCCGCCGAAGCCGTAAAGCGCGTTCAGCGCATCCCTCGACAGCATCGACGAAACCAGCCATGTCGCGAGGCTCCTGCGGTGCCGTAGGCTGCGGATCAACGCCCACAGATCCCGCATCGCCGGGCCCAGCCGCACCGGACGTGTGATGCCACGCGGCTCTTTCACCCACAGGAAGAAGGGGATCATGAAAAGCGCATACCAGATCGCGGTGAACGGGCCGACGAAACGGGTGCCCTTTGCCTCGGTATCCAGCCCGAAGGGCGGGGTCAGCCCGGCGATGGTCAGCCCGTTATCCCCCTGGGCGAAGAACACCCCCATGATCCCGAGCGACACCAGCCCGCCGAGATAGCCGAAGGCGAAGCCCGATCCCGAGACGCGGCCCACCTCTTCCCGCGGGACGAGGCTGGGCAGCAGCGCGTTGGTGAAGATGGTGGCGAATTCCAGACCCAGCATCCCGATGCCGAAGAAGATGACGGCCTGCACCAGCCTCGGGTCTGTCGGTGTCAGGAACCACAGCCCCGCCGCGCCGATCACCACGAAGCCCGAGAAGAACCAGACCCAGGGCAGCCTGCGCCCGGTCGTGTCCGCCACCGCGCCCAGGATCGGAGCCAGAAGCGCGATGGTCAGCCCGCCCACGGTCAGCCCATAGCCCCACAAGGCCTGTGCCTGCGCCCCGGCGGCATCGGCATCGAGGCCCTGCGCCATGAAACTGTCCTGCGCGACCCCGGCGAAATAGACCGAGAAGATGAATGTGACCAGCAGAGTGTGGTAGGGCTGGCCTGCCCAGTCGAAAAACCACCAGCCCCAGATGCGTTTACGGTCCACTCGGCTTCCTTCCCGTCGCTTGCGACGAGATAAGTCCGAAGCACCGTGGCTTGGCAACCTTCTTTTCGCTCTGGTTTGCCGCGGGGGAAGGGCTGGCAGATCAGCCCGCCGCCTGCATCTGACGAACCGCATCTTCGGGCAGCACCGGCGGCCAGGGGCGTTGCGCATCCGCGTCGATCCACGCCCGGACCCAGTCTGGCAAGGGCGGGCTGTCCATGTCATATCCCATCGCCGCGACGATCTCGGCGGGCGGAATGATCCCGTTCCCGCCGGTGCAGGCGCTGCGCAGCAACATCTGGTTGCAGCATTCACCGTTCCGCCACATCGACTGCTCCATATAGATGAAACGCCGGTCCCAGCCGAGCACCCGGCTGACCATGGTGAAACGGTGAAAGGCACGGATCCGGCGGCGATAGCGGACCGAGTTTCCGGCGACGGTGATGCCCCATTTCTTCTCGCGCATGACCTCGACCAGACCGGCACGCGCCGCCATCGGCAGGCGGCCCAGATCATAGAGGGTCAGGGTCCGGCCGTTATTCAGTTCGATCCACGGGTCCAGATCCCAGGGCCAGCATCTGTGCGTCGAGACATGGCTGTCCAGCATGCCGAGCTTTGGCGCGTTGCGGAATTTCAGAGCTTCCTTGATGAAGCGGATGACGGGATACATCGGCACCTCCTGCGCGGCCCCGGCTAGCAGCCGCCGCGCCGGTGTCAACGCGGACGTCGCGCAACCTTGCTTATGCGGCGCCGCTGCCTTAGGTCAGGGGCGGAATTTACAGGGGAAACGGCTATGGCGATGCATGAGACGCCGCGTGTCGGCCTGATCGGCTGGCGGGGCATGGTGGGTTCGGTGCTGATGGACCGAATGACGACCGAGGGCGATTTCGACAAGATCGAGCCGGTGTTCTTCTCGACCTCGAACGCCGGCGGCATGGCGCCGATGGGCGATGCGCCGCTGGCTGATGCCTATGACCTGCAGGCGCTGAAAAGCTGCGAGGCGATCCTGACCTGTCAGGGCGGCGACTACACTAAGGACATGCATGGCAAGCTGCGCGCCGAAGGCTGGGACGGACACTGGATCGACGCGGCCTCGACCCTACGGATGAACGATGACGCGCTGATCGTGCTGGATCCGGTGAACCGGCCCCAGATCAATGACGCGATGGCGGCGGGCAATCGCAACTGGGTCGGCGGCAACTGCACCGTCTCCTGCATGCTGATGGGGGTGGGCGCGCTGTTCAAGGCAGGGCTGGTGGACTGGATGTCCACCCAGACCTATCAGGCGGCCTCCGGCGGCGGCGCCAAGCATATGCGCGAGCTGCTGACCCAGTTCGGCACGCTGAACGCCGAAGTGCGTGACCTGCTGGATGACCCGAAATCCGCGATCCTGGAGATCGACCGCAAGGTGCTGGCCCGCCAGCAGGCGATGCTGGGCAGCGACGAGTCCGCGCAGTTCGGCGCGGTGCTGGGCGGCTCGGTGATCCCGTGGATCGACGCCGATCTGGGCAATGGCACCAGCAAGGAAGAATGGAAGGCGATGGCCGAGACTAACAAGATCCTTGGCCGCGGCCCGGATGCGCTTGGCGGCTCGGATGAGCGCGCGATCCCGGTGGACGGGTTCTGCGTGCGGATCGGCGCGATGCGCTGCCATTCGCAGGCGCTGACCTTCAAGCTGAAGGGCGATGTGCCCGTGGGCGAGATCGAGGCGATGATCGAAGAGGACAACCCCTGGTCCAAGGTCGTCCCGAACGAAAAAGAGGCCACAATGCGCGACCTCACCCCGGTTGCCGTCACCGGCACGATGAACATCCCGGTGGGCCGGATCCGCAAGCTGGCCATGGGGCCGGAATATGTCGGTGCCTTCACAATCGGCGACCAGCTTCTGTGGGGCGCCGCCGAACCTCTGCGCCGTATGCTGCGCATCCTGATCGAGGGCTGAACCATGGTCACACTCTACCAGACGATTGACCTGATCCTTAGCGTGATCTGGTTCCTCATGATCGCGCATATCATCATGTCGTGGCTGATCAATTTCCAGGTGCTGAACCTGCGTCAGCCTTTGGTCGCGACGATCTGGGACGGGCTGAACCGGTTGCTGGAGCCGGTCTACGCGCCGATCCGCCGGATCTTGCCGAATACGGGCGGGCTGGATCTGGCGCCGCTGGTGGTGTTCATCATCATCATCATCCTGCGGATGGCGCTGCAGAACAACGCGGGCTTCTTCCTGGGGTATTGATGTCGGACAGGCTGTGGAGCAGATCGGAAGGTGAGGGCCCGCCGGTCGTATTTCTGCATGGCTGGATGATGACCCATGACGATGAGTTCGCGATCTATGACCCGATCTTTGCGGCGCGTGGGCATCGCCGGATCTATATCGACCTGCCCGGCATGGGAAACAGTGCCGAAATGCCGGTGCCGCATGATCTGGACGGATTTGCCGATCTGCTCTGCCAGGAGATCTCCGCGCAGCTCGGGGAAGAACGGTTTTTGCTGTCGGGCAGCTCTGCCGGGGCGCTGATCGCCTGCGGTGTTGCGGCGCGTCTGCCGGGTCGCCTTCGTGGGCTGATGCTGCGCATACCGGTCGTGAAAGGTCCCGAACATCTCCGCGATCTGGATCCGCCGGTGCCGGTTTATGCGGACCCGGCTCTCCTCGATGAGATGCCGCCCGAAGATCGCGCCGTTCTGGACACGTCACCGCTGATCCAGCGTCGCGACTGGATCGCGGCAATGCTGGACAAGCTTCGTGGCCGTGTTCTGCCCGCGTTTGCCGCCGTCAATCTCGACGCGGTGGGCCCTGTCCGTGACGACCCCTCTCGCTATGACATGCGGCGGAATATCGAAGCGTTCGACCGGCCCGCGCTGATCCTCGTTGCCCGCCAGGATGGCGATGTGGGCTGGCGCGACGCAGTGGCAAAATTCGGCAGCTGGCCGCGCGCCACAGTCGCAGTCATTGACGCCGCCGGGCACGAGTTTCCATTGCCGCATCAGATGCCTCTTCTTTCGGCTCTGGTCGACGACTGGCTGGACCGACTGGAGCTCGCGCCATGAAAGACGGGGCAGAGCAGCATCTGCGCGAGATCTGGGGGTTTGATGGCTTCCGTCCCGGACAGGAAGAAATCGTCGAGGCCGTCGCCGCGGGGCAGGATGTCCTGGCGATCATGCCCACAGGCGGCGGCAAGTCGCTTTGCTATCAGCTTCCTGCACTGCTGCGCGATGGAGTCACCGTGGTGATCTCGCCGCTGATCGCATTGATGCGGGATCAGGTTCGCGGGCTTCGAGAAGCAGGTGTCGCGGCGGGTGCGCTGACCTCAGGCAATACCGAGGCCGAAACCGATGAGGTGTTTTCGGCCATCCGCGACGGCGCGCTGAAGATGCTCTACATGGCGCCAGAGCGTCTGGCCTCTGGTGGGACGCTGCCGTTGCTGCGCCGGGCGGGTGTCACCGCCATCGCCGTGGACGAAGCGCATTGCGTCAGTCAGTGGGGTCATGATTTCCGCCCCGACTATCTGCGCATTGGCGAGCTGAAGCGCGCGCTGAACGTGCCGCTTGCCGCCTTCACCGCCACCGCCGATGCCGAAACCCGGGCCGAGATCGTCTCGCGCCTTTTTGCCGGGGCAGAGCCGCTGAGTTTTCTGCGCGGCTTCGACAGGCCCAATATCCACCTCGCCTTTCAGCCCAAGGAGGGCCCGCGTCGCCAGATCATGGATTTCGTTGCCGCACGGCCCGGCCAGTCCGGCATCATCTATTGCGGAAGCCGCGCCAAGACCGAAACACTGGCCAGTGCGCTGAACGCAGCGGGCCACCCGGCGCTGCATTATCACGGCGGGATGGAGCCTGACGCGCGCCGCGAGGCCGAGGCAAGGTTCCAGCGCGAGGACGGGTTGATCGTCGCCGCCACCGTCGCTTTCGGTATGGGTATCGACAAGCCCGATATTCGCTGGGTCGCCCATGCCGATCTGCCCAAATCCATCGAGGCCTATTATCAGGAAATCGGACGCGCAGGCCGCGACGGCGCGCCCGCCGAGACGCTGACGCTTTTCGGTCCCGACGACATCCGCATGCGCCGTGCCCAGATCGACGAAGGGCTGGCCGAGAATGACCGCAAGACAGCCGATCATGCCCGTCTCAACGCGCTGCTCGGGCTGGCCGAGGCGACCTCGTGCCGACGTGTGAAGCTGCTCGGCTATTTCGGCGATGAGGCAGAGCCCTGCGGCAATTGCGATCTTTGCGACACGCCGCCAAAGCTGTTCGACGCGACGAAGCCGGTTCAGATGGCACTTTCGGCCATGCTGCGCACGGGTGAGTGGTTCGGCGCTGGCCACGTGATCGATGTGCTCACCGGCAACGAGACCGACAAGGTCCGAGAGCGCGGACATGGCAAGCTGCCCACTTTCGGCGTCGGCTCCGGCTGGTCGCGCCCACAATGGCAGGCGATCATCCGCCAGATGATGGGCCGCGACCTGTGCCGCCCCGATCCGTCCCGCCACGGCGCGCTGCACATCACCGATGCCGCCCACCCGATCCTGCGCGGCGAGGCCGAGGTGACGCTGCGGGAGGACAGCATCAAGCGCGCCAAGCCCGCCTTCACGCCGAAAATGCAGGTGGCAGAAGAGGACGCGCCGCTGTTTTCCGCGCTCAAGGCCAAGCGACGTGCCCTGGCCGAAGCGCAGCGTGTGCCGGCCTATGTGATTTTCCCCGACCGCACGCTTCAGGAAATGGCCGAGCGCCGCCCGCAAACACTGGACGAGATGGCGCGGATCAACGGCGTCGGGGCCAAGAAGCTGGACAGCTATGGCGACGCCTTTCTCGAAGTCATCGCTGGCGAGGCCACGCCCATGCACCCGCAACGCCGTGCGCTTGCCGGACGCGAGGCGGGGACACTGTTTGACCGGCTCGCCGAAACCCAGATGCGGCTTGTGCGGGGCGAGGACGGCACCGAAAAGCCGCTGAGCTGTTCTACCGGACAGCTCCGCCGCATCGCCGAGAATCGCCCCGCCAGTCGCGAGGCCCTGTCGCGCCTGTTGGACGAAGCGCGCCTCGACCGTTTCGGAGACGCGTTCATCGACGACATCATATCACACTGACCCTTGCCGCGCAGTCGCGTTCGGTTACTGTCGGCGTGACAGATACAGGAGGCATAAGCCGATGGCACTTCAGGAAGGCGACAAGCTGCCCGAGGGCAAGCTGCTGAAAATGACCGATAATGGTCCGCAGGACGTCGATCTCAGCGAATATCAACAGGGCCGCGTGGCGATCTTTGCGCTGCCCGGCGCCTTTACCGGCACCTGTTCGACCCAGCATGTGCCCAGCTTCATGCGAACGGCGGACAAGTTTTGAGAAAAGGGCGTCGACCGCATCGTCTGCGTTTCGGTCAACGATCCCTTCGTGATGGGCGCATGGGAAAAGGATACCGGCGCGGGAGAGGCGGGGCTGACCTTCCTGTCGGATGCGGATGGCAGCTTCACCAAGGCGATGGGCATGAATTTCGACGCCCCGCCAGCCGGGTTGTTCGGCCGGTCCAAGCGCTATGCGATGCTGGTCGAAGACGGCACGATCAAGACGCTTCAGGCAGAAGAATCGCCGGGCGAATGCTCGATCTCGGGCGGTGAGTCGTTGCTGGAAAAGGCCTAGACCGGGATCATGGTGCCCTGCAGCATGGCGACATGTTTGCGGGCACCCTTCAGCTCGGCAAAGACATCGGCGGCGACGACAACGACGCGCCGCCCAGGCCGGATGACGCGCCCCTCTGCAATCAGGCGCTCACCCACGGACGGTGACATGAGGTTGATCTTCATCTCGACCGTCATCACCTCGGCACCCTCCTCCATTACTGTCAGCGCGGAATATCCCGCCGCGGAATCGCCAATGGAAAAGGCCAGCCCGGCGTGACCCGCCCCGTGCTGCTGCAAAGCCGTCGGCAGGATCGGAGATGTGATCACAACGCGACCCTTCTCGACGCTGACAATCTCGGCGCCGAGGCTTTGCATCATGGTCTGCTTGCCGAAACTGTCGCGGATCCGCGTTTCGATATCCATCTTGTTCGCTCCATACATCTCGGGGTTCGCGGCGCTTTCCGGTCCGGCCTCACTCCTCGAACAGGGGCTGCTGCGCGGGCGCGCGGGGCGCATCCAGCTCCAGATGCCGCCAGCCTTTCGCGGCCAGCATCCGCCCGCGCGGAGTCCGCGCGATCAGCCCCTGTTGCAGCAGATAGGGCTCGATCACCTCTTCGATGGCATCGCGGCTTTCGGACAGCGCCGCCGAGATCGTCTCGACCCCGACTGGCCCGCCGCCGTAATTCTCGGCGATCAGCCCCAGATAGCGCCGGTCCGCGCCGTCCAGCCCCAGATCGTCGACGCCAAGCCGGGTCAGCGCGTTATCCGCGACCGCCCGAGAGATGCGCCCATCGCCCTCGACAAGCGCGAAATCCGCCACCCGCCGCAGCAGCCGCCCCGCAATCCGGGGCGTGCCGCGCGCCCGGCGCGCAATCTCGCGCGTGCCGTCCGGGTCGGCTTCATAGCCCATCAACCGTGCGCCCCGCCGGACGATCTCGTCCAACTCGTCCTCGGTATAGAATTGCAGCCGCGTCGGGATGCCAAAGCGGTCGCGCAGTGGCGTTGTCAGCAGCCCGAGCCGCGTCGTCGCGCCAACCAGTGTGAAAGGCTGCAATTCGATCCGCACCGTCCGCGCCGCGGGGCCCTCGCCGATCATCAGATCCAGCTCGAAATCCTCCATCGCGGGATAGAGAACCTCTTCTACCGCCGGATTCATCCGGTGGATCTCGTCGATGAACAGCACGTCGCGCGACTCGAGATTGGTCAGGATCGCCGCCAGATCCCCCGCCCGCGCCAGAACCGGGCCGGAGGTCATCTTGAAGTTCACCCCAAGCTCGCGCGCCATGATCTGCGCCAGCGTGGTCTTGCCAAGACCCGGCGGGCCGTGGAACAGCGTGTGATCCATCGCCTCGCCCCGCCGCCGCGCGCTTTCGATGAAGACGCGCAGATTGGCGCGGGCCTCGGCCTGGCCGATGAATTCGCTCAGCGCCTGCGGGCGCAGGGCGCGGCCGCTATCGTCCTCGGGCAGCGGAGCGGGCCGCAATGTTGGGTCAGGGGCGTCCATTCAGCCTCAGTTCTCTCAGCGCGGCGATGCGGTCCTCGGTTGGCGGATGGGTGCGGAACAGGCTGTCCATATTCATGCCCGAAAGCGGGTTTATGATGAACATCGAGGCCGAAGCCGGATTGCGTTCAGCCGGGACATTGACCACCCGCCCCGCCGCCTGCGCGATCTTTTGCAGCGCCGAGGACAGCCCCTCGGTCTGGCCCGCGATCTCGGCGCCCAAAGCATCGGCGCGAAATTCCCGCGTGCGAGAGATGGCCATCTGCACGAGGCTCGCCGCGACCGGCGCGAAGATCATCGCCGCAAGACCCGCCAGCAACCCGCCGCGCCCGTTCCGGCCGCCGGTCCACAGCGCCATGTTGCCCAGCATCGCGATCGCCCCGGCGAGCGTTGCGGCAACGGTCATGGTCAGCGTGTCGCGGTTGCGGATATGGGCCAGCTCATGCGCGATGACGCCAGCCAGCTCGTCGCGGTTCAGGATCTGCATCAATCCCTGCGTGACCGCCACTGCGGCGTTTTCGGGATTGCGCCCGGTGGCGAAGGCATTGGGCTGTTCGGTCTGCATCACATAGACCGCCGGTATGGGCAGGTTGCCCCGCTGCGCCAGCTCGGCCACCAGATCGACCAGCTCGGGCGCGTTCTGGCGGGTCACCGGAACGGCATTGTTCCGGCGCAGCATCGCCTTGTCGCTGTTCCACCAGGCCCAGATATTGCCCGCGCCCGCGAAAATCAGTGCGATCAGCGCGCCGCCCCGGCCACCGATCAACCAGCCAAGTCCCATCAGCAGCGCGGTCAGCGCCGCCATCAGGGCAAAGGTGCGAAGCGTGCTGGACATGGATCCCCCCGTCATTCCTTCGGCGCCAGAAGCCGCAGCGCCGCGCGGATCAACGCCGTTGTCGCGGCCTCGGGTTCCGCCTGTGCGGCCTGCGCCACTGCAGAGGCCGCCTCGGAGGGGTTATAGCCCAGATTGGTCAATGCGGACAGCGCCTCGGACTGGGCGGCGGCGCTGCTCGGGTCCTTTGCCGCGGGCTTGGCAGCGGGTTGGGCGGGGGCCGCAGGCGCGGGCGCGTCGGTCTCGATGACCGAGGCACCCGCATCCACCGTCAACGCGCCACCCATCGCCATGACCGAGGGCGCCTTGTCCTTCAGTTCAAGCACGACGCGCTGCGCCAGTTTCGGCCCGACGCCCTGAGCCTTGCGCACCGCCGACCAGTCACCAAGCGCAATCGCCCGGCCAAGCCCCTCGGCGCCGAGCGTGCCCAGTATCGCCAGCGATGCCTTCGCCCCGATCCCCTGAACCGAGGTCAGCAGCTTGTGCCACTCTTTTTCCAGCAGGGTCGGGAAGCCGAACAGCTGCAACAGATCCTCGCGCACCAGCAAATCGGTATAAAGCGCCGTCGCCTGTCCGACCGGAGGCAGATTGGCCGCCGTGCGCTCGCTGATATGAACGATATAGCCAACACCGCGCACATCGATCATGACGTGATCCGGCGCGCGGTGCAGGATCACCCCCGCAATACGCCCGATCATGCGCTCGCCTTGATGCGCACGCTGCGCGATTGCAGGTGATGCGCGTGGCAGATCGCGATGGCGAGTGCATCCGCCGCGTCTGGCCCGTGAAACTCGACGCCGGGAAGCTGGTGGCGCACCATGTGCTGCACCTGCTCTTTGGCGGCGTGGCCGACACCGACCACGGCTTTCTTCACCGCGTTTGGCGCATATTCCCCGATTTCGAGCCCCGCCTCGGCCGGCGCAAGCAGGGCAATGCCGCGCGCCTGACCCAGCTTCAGCGTGCCGACCGCGTCCTTGTTCACGAAGGTCTGTTCCACCGCCGCCGCATCGGGGAGATGCGCTGTGATCACATCGGTCAGCCCGCGATACAGAAGTAGCAGCCGCGCCCCAAGCGCGCCCGGCCCCGAGCGCACGACACCATTGGCAATATGTCGCAGCCGCGGGCCGTCCAGCTCGATCACGCCCCAGCCCATATTCTGCAATCCGGGGTCGATGCCCAGAACCCTCATGCCTGCCCTCGTTTTTCTCGTTCTTTCCGGGACGCTAGCACGAAACGCGAACATCGGGAAAGGCCCTATCCGCCCCGGCGGCTTGCTTGACACCGGGCGCGCCTTCATTGACACAAATTAAGAAAAGATTTGCGGAGGACAGATGTCGCCAGCCCTGATCGCCGCGCTGCCCTTCCTCGGCGCGCTCTTGCCCGGATTGCTGATCCGCTCGGGGCGGAATGTGGCCGCAATCTCCTGCGGGACGATGACATTCCTCGCGCTGATCGGGGCATGCCTGCACATCCCCGCGATACTGGGCGGTGCGGTCATCACGGCCGACTACGCCTGGCTGCCCCGGATCGGGCTGAACGCAAGTTTCCGCATCGACGGGCTGAGCCTGCTCTTCGCGATCCTGATTCTGGGCATCGGCCTGCTCATCATCACCTATGCGCGGTATTACCTTTCGAAAGATGATCCGGTCGGGCAGTTCTATACCTATCTGATGCTGTTCCAGGGCGCGATGGTCGGCATCGTCCTGTCGGATAACATCCTGCTTTTGCTGATCTTCTGGGAGCTGACCTCGCTGTCCTCCTTCCTGCTGATCGGCTATTGGAAACACCTTCCCGAAGGACGTCAGGGCGCGCGGATGGCGCTGACCGTGACCGGGATGGGCGGGCTTGCGATGATCGCGGGGATGCTGATCCTCGGGAATATCGCGGGCAGCTACAAGATCAGCGACATCCTTCAGGCGAAAGAGGCTATCCAGGCCTCTCCCATGTATCTTCCCGCGCTGATCCTGATCCTGATCGGCGCCTTCACGAAATCGGCGCAGTTCCCGTTCCATGTCTGGCTGCCGCACGCCATGGCCGCCCCGACGCCGGTCTCGGCCTATCTGCACTCGGCGACCATGGTAAAGGCCGGGCTGTTCCTGATGGCGCGGCTCTGGCCGGTGCTGGCGGGCACGCCGGAATGGTTCTATCTGGTCGCGACCACCGGGCTGATCACCATGCTGATCGGAGCGGTAATCGCGCTGTTCAAGGATGATCTCAAGGCGCTGCTGGCTTTCTCGACGGTCAGCCATCTGGGGCTGATCACGATGCTTCTGGGACTCGGGACCGAGGCAGGTGCCATCGCGGCGGTGTTCCACATCATCAACCACGCGACCTTCAAGGCCGCCTTGTTCATGAGCGCCGGGATCATCGACCACGAGACCGGCACACGCTCCATCGCCCGGCTGGGCGGGCTGCGCAGGCTGATGCCGATCACTTTCCTGATCGGGACGATTGCCGCGCTTTCCATGGCCGGGATACCGCCGCTGAACGGCTTCCTTTCGAAAGAGATGATGCTCTATGAGGCAGCACATACGGACTGGGCAGGCTATCACAACCTGTTCTTCATCGTGGCCAGCATCGCGGCGATTTTTTCGGTCGCCTATTCTTTCCGTTTCATCTGGCACAGTTTCTTCGGGGAAGAGCGCGACGATTATCCGCATCATCCGCATGACCCGGGTCCGGGGCTGTGGTTCAGCCCTGCGCTTCTCGTGGTTCTGGTGGTGCTGATCGGATTGATGCCGATGACCATGGCCGGATGGCTGGTCCGCATCTCTGCCGACGCGGTGACCGGGCTTGCGACCGAGCCGGATATCTATCTCTGGCACGGGGTGAATGCGGCGCTGATCGCCTCGATCATCGCGATCATCGTCGGAGCCATCCTCGTGTCGTTGCACCGGCTCCTGCAGGCGGGATGGGACTCGACCCCCCGCCCTGAGGCCAAAACCATGTTCGACGCGGTGATCCGGCGTGCCGCGCGTTGGGCGCAGGCGGCGAATGACGCGCTGCATGATGGGCGACTGGCGCGGGGGGCGACGATGATGTCGATCACCGTGGTCATGGCGGGCGTTTTCGGCTGGGCGACGGGCGCGGTCGGACTCGCCACCCGAGAGATGCTGCCCATCGAACCAGTCGCGGCGATCGGCTTTCTGCTGCTGATCGCCGCGACCGGCTGCATGGTCACCTTCCACCGCAATCGTCTGCTGGCACTGGTGCTGATCGGCATCATCGGGCTGATCGTATCGGGCGCCTTCGTCTATCTGTCGGCGCCGGATCTGGCCCTGACCCAGATCTCGGTCGAGGTGGTCACAGTGATGCTCATGCTGCTGGCGCTCAATTTCCTGCCCAAGCGCACCTGGGTCGAGACCGGCGGGCTGCGGCGCGGCGCCGATGCGCTGATCGCCACGGCGGTCGGGCTCGGATTTGGCGGGCTGGCCTACGCGGTGATGCGACGGGATTTCGCTTTCGACACCATCTCTGGCTATCACCTCGAGAACAGCTACAAGCAGGGCGGCGGCGATAACGTGGTGAACGTCACCCTGGTCGATTTCCGGGGCTATGACACGTTCGGCGAGATCACGGTCCTCGGGATTGCCGCGCTCGTCATCTTTGCGATGACCGAGACGCTGATGACCGGGCGGTCGTCCCGGCGGCTGCTGAACTGGCGGCATGACAAGCGCGACGCGGGCGACCGTCACCCGCTGATGCTGGTCGTTGCGACCCGGCTGATCCTGCCGATTTCGCTGACGGTCGGGCTGTTCATCTTCCTGCGTGGCCATAACGAGCCGGGCGGCGGCTTCGTGGCGGGTCTGATCGTCGCGATCTCGCTGCTCATGCAATACATGGCGTCGGGCTTTGCCTGGGCGCAAGAGAAACAGCGCGTGCCCTTCCACGCCATGATCGGCGCGGGCGTCGTCGTCGCCGCCGCGACCGGCATGGGGGCCTGGCTTTGGGGCGTGCCCTTCCTCACCTCGAATTACACCTACGTGAAGCTGCCTCTGCTGGAGGAATTCGAGCTTGCCACCGCCATGGCCTTCGATCTGGGCGTGTTCCTGTGTGTTCTGGGCGCGGTGATGCTGGCGCTGAATTCGCTGTCGCGGATCGCGCGCCGGGCCGGAGAGACGGTCAACCGCGAGCCGATGGATGTGGACCCCTCGCGCAACAGCCACCAACAGGGGGAGGCAAACTGATGGAAGCGCTCGTAGCCATCGCCATCGGAGCCATGTCCGCCGCCGGGGTTTACCTCGTGTTGCGGCTGCGCACATTCCCGACCGTGATCGGCATGACCATGATGTCTTATGCAATCAACGTGTTCCTGTTCGCATCGGGACGGCTCGCGGTGAACAAGCCACCAATCCTCGATCCCTATGCCGAAGCTGCGGTCTATACCGATCCGCTGCCGCAGGCGCTGACGCTGACCGCCATCGTGATCTCGTTCGGGATGACGGCCGTGGTCGTTCTGCTGGCGCTCGGCGCGTTCATCGAGAGCGGGGACGACTACATCGACATGCCTGACGCCGACCGGCGCGAGGACGGGGATACCGAATGAACCATTTTATCATTGCCCCTGTCGTTCTGCCGGCGGTCATTGGCGGTCTCATCATCCTGTGGATGCGGCATGACATGCTGTTGCAGCGGGTCTTTTCCACCGCCGGGTCCGTCATTCTTCTGGGCGTCTCGCTGTATCTGGCCTTCTATGCCAGCAGCGGAGAGGTCTTCGTTTACCGTCTCGGTAACTGGCCCGCGCCCTTCGGCATCGTGCTGATGCTGGACGAGCTGGCCGCGATGATGCTGGTACTCGGCGCGTTCCTTGCCGTCGTGGTGCAGCTTTACGCCATCGGCTCGGGATGGGACCGCAAGGGATGGCATTTTCACGCGCTCTGGCAGTTCCAGATGATGGGGGTGATGGGCGCCTTCCTGACCGGAGACGCCTTCAACCTGTTCGTGTTCTTCGAGGTGCTGCTGATCGCGTCCTACGGTCTGATGATCCACGGAGGCGGGCCGCTGCGGCTGCGGGCGGGCGTGCAATATGTCATCATCAACCTGCTCGGCTCGACTCTTTTCCTGGCCGCGCTGGGGACGCTTTATGCGGTGACCGGCACGCTGAACATGGCGGATATGGCGGTGAAGGTCGCCGAGATGCCGCCCGAGGACACCTCGCTTCTGCGCACCGGCGCGGTTCTGCTGATGCTGGTGTTTGCGATCAAGGCCGCATTGGTGCCGCTACATTTCTGGCTGCCCTCGACCTATGCCAATGCGCCGGGCCCGGTGGCCGCGCTGTTTGCGATCATGTCGAAGGTCGGGATCTATTCGATCATCCGTTTCTACACGCTCGTCTTTCCCGGAGACTCGGTGGTCGAATCAATCGTCGCGGACATGCTTCTGCCCGCCGCGCTGATCACCCTGGTCGTCGGACAGATCGGCGTGCTTGGCGGGCGGCATCTGGGCCGGGTGGCTGCGCTGTCCACGATCGGATCGATCGGGACACTGGTGATCGCTGTGTCGATGTTCACCCCGGATTCGATCTCGGCGGCGCTGTATTACACGATCCATTCGACGCTCGCCTCGGCAGCGCTGTTCCTGATCGCCGACATGATCGCCGCGCGCCGGGGCGGAGAGCTTTGGCTGACCCTGCGCCCGAAGATCCGCGATTCCGGGCTGATCGCCGCGATGTTCTTCGCCGCCGCCATCGCCGCTGCCGGGATGCCGCCGCTTTCGGGCTTCCTGGGTAAGCTGCTGGTGCTGGATGTGACCCGAGCCGATCCGTGGTGGATCGGGATCTGGTCGACCATCCTCGTGACCTCTCTTTTTGCGATCATCGGCTTCGGGAGGGCCGGATCGACGCTGTTCTGGCTGCCCTTCCAGCTTCAGCGCATCGAGGCGCTGGCCGAGGAAGAGGGTCGCCCGCCGCCACGCGGCCCGATCCCGCCCAAGCTGGAGCCGGATGAACATATCCAGGACATCGACGATGCGGTATCGCCGACGATGACCTTTATCGCGGTCGGCGCGCTGCTTGCCGGGCTGGTGGCGATGACGGTTTTTGCGCGTCCGGCGCTGCAAATGACCGATGCCATTGCCGAGCAGCTTTTCGATCCGCAGCCCTATGTCGATTCGGTGCTGATCGAGCAGGAGGGCGCGCGCAAATGAGACGGCTCTTTCCGCATCCCTATCTTTCGGTTCTGCTGGTCCTGACCTGGCTTCTGCTGGTCAACGAATTCCGCTGGGGCTCTCTGGTCTTCGGTATCATCCTTGCAGTGCTGATCCCGGCACTGATCGCGCCCTATTGGCCAAAGCGCGAGACGATCACCTCGCCGGGCAAATGGCTGGCCTATTGCGCGATGGTGGTCTGGGACATCATCGTCGCCAATATCGAGGTCGCCCGCATCGTCCTGTTCAAATCGCGGCGCGATCTGCAACCGGCCTGGATCGTGGTCCCACTGGATCTGCGCTCCCCCGAGGCAATCACCATGCTGGCCGGCACCATCACGCTGACACCGGGTACGGTCAGCTGCGACCTGTCCGAATGCGGCCACGCATTGCTGGTGCATTGCCTGCACGCACCCGATCCGGACAGCGTGGTGACCGACATCAAGACCCGCTACGAGGCCCGGCTGAAGGAGATCTTCGCATGATCGACTATGCTATCCTGTTCGCCTTCGCCTGTTACGGCATCGGGTTGCTGTTCAACCTGTATCGCGTGGTGATCGCGCCGGGGGTGCCGGACCGCATCCTCGCGCTCGATACGATGACGATCAACATGATCGCCATCCTCACGCTGTTCGGCATCCGCGAGGGGACCGATATGTATTTCGAGGCGGCGCTGCTTTTCGCGATGGTCGGCTTCGTTTCCACCGTTGCCTACGCGAAATTCATCCTGCGCGGCGATATTATCGAATAAGGGGGCGGCCATGGATCTGTTCTTTGAAATCCTCGTATCGGCGCTGCTGATCATCAGCGGGATCTTCGGCTTTGTCGGCTCCTACGGTCTGGTGAAGCTGCCCGAGCCGATGACCCGGCTGCATGCCCCGACCAAGGCGGCGACGCTTGGCGTGGGCGCGGTGCTGATGGCGTCAGTGGTCTATTTCGCCTGGTTCGGCGGGCGGGTCACATGGCACGAGCTGATGATCACGCTGTTCAGCTTCCTGACCGCACCGATTACCGGGTTGATGATCGCCAAGGCGAACATTCATCTGCAATGGACGCGGGAGGAACTGCCACCCACGGGAACCGGCACAAGCTGGGCCACCAAGTCGGATCGGCCCAGCCTGATGGATGACGGCGCCGATTCGCGCCTGACACATGAGGGTGACTGAGTAACCGGCACCGCGCTGACGCGCAGCCCACCCGCCCGCAATCAGATCAGCCCGGCATGGGCCATCGCATCGTCGATGCGGTTTTTCGTGCCCTGGGTCAACCCGATCAGGGGCAGGCGCACCCGTTCATTGCAGATCCCCAGCCTCGACAGCGCGTATTTCGCACCGACCAGACCCGGTTCGATGAACAGCGCGATATGAAGCGGCATTAGCCTGTCCTGCAATTCGAGAGCGCGGCGGAAATCGCCCTCGAGCGCCGCCTCCTGAAACCGGGCGCAAAGCGACGGCGCCACATTGGCGGTCACGCTGATGCAGCCGATACCACCATTCGCGTTGAACGCCAGCGCGGTGTCGTCATTGCCCGAAAGCTGGATAAAGTCGCGCCCGCAGGTGATGCGCTGCTGGCTCACCCGTTCCAGCTTGCCCGTCGCGTCCTTCACCCCGGCGATGCGCGGCAGCGTCGCCAGCTCGCCCATCGTCTCGGGCAGCATGTCCACCACCGAGCGGCCGGGGATATTATAGATGATGATCGGCAGGTCGGTCGCGTCGTGCACCGCAGTGAAATGCGCCACCATTCCGGCCTGTGTCGGCTTGTTATAATAGGGCGTCACCACCAGCACCCCGTCCGCACCGACGCTTTCCGCATGCTGCGCCAGCCCGATCGCCTCGCGCGTGGAATTCGACCCCGCCCCGGCGATGACCGGAACGCGCCCCGCCGAGAGCCGCACGACCTCTTCGACGACCTGGCGATGCTCGTCATGACTGAGCGTCGGGGATTCTCCGGTGGTCCCTGTGGGCACGAGACCGTGGCTCCCCTCCGCGATCTGCCAGTCGATGAATTTCTTGAGCGTGTCCAGATCCAGCTCGCCGTCCGGGGTGAACGGCGTGATCAGTGCGGGCATCGACCCTTTGAACATGACACGCTCCTGTTGCATGAGGTTGAAAAAACTTGCGGGACACTAGACGCAGCCATGCGAATTGCCAAGCTTGTGAATTGAATGCAACGGGCAGCGGCCCCAGATTGAACGGGATGATGTATCCATTTCGCGACACGATCCTGGCCGGGCTTCTGCTGCTGACGGGCGCAAGCTTTGCGCGCGCCGAATCGGTGTCAGAGATGGCCACGGCGCTGACCGCCGCCGGAGCGGGCAACTGGGCGGCGGCAACGGAAGCCGCCGATGAATCGGGACCGCTGGCGCAGGCACTGGTCCAGTGGCACGCGCTGCGTGCCGGGACCGGCAGCTTTGACGATTACCTGTCCTTTGCGACAGATCACCCCGACTGGCCGGGGATGGAGCTGCTGTATCGGCAGGGCGACAGCCGCATTCCGGCTTCGGCAAGTCCCACTGACATCCGGGAATGGTTCGCGGATCGGATGCCAGAGAATGCCGACGGCGCGATGGCGCTGATCGCCGCGCTGCGGGCCGAGGATCAGGCGCAGGCCGAAGAGATGGCGCAGCGGGTCTGGACCTCGATGCCGATGAGCGCGGCAGAGGAAGCCGCCTTCCTGTCGGAACATGGCGAGGCCGTGTCGGAACTGCATGACGCGAGGGTATTCGCTCTGCTGGATCAGTTCGAATGGCAGGCGGCGCAACAGGGGCTTTCGCGGATGAGCGCGTCGAACCGCCCGCTGGCCGAGGCGCGCATTGCGACACAGGCACGCCGCAGCGGGGTGGACGATCTGATCCTCGCCTTGCCCGAGGCCCAGCAAAACGACCCCGGTCTCGCGATGGACCGGTTCCGCTGGCGGGTGCAGGCGAAGCTGCATGATCTCGCGGAAGAGTTGATGATCGCGCAATCCAGCTCGGCCGAGGCGCTGCGCCGGCCCGAGATATGGGCCTCGGCCCGCGCCGATTACACACGCGCCGCGCTGCGGGCCGGCGATTGGGAACGGGCCGAAGCCATCGCCGCGCCGCATTTCCTCGATGAGGGCACCGAAGACTTCGCTGAGATGGAATTTCTCGCCGGCTATGCGGCGTTGCGAGGCGGCGCGCCAGACCGTGCGCTGAGCCATTTCAGCAATCTCGGCGACGGGACCAATAGCATTATCAGCCAGTCCCGCGCCTTGTATTGGCAGGGTCGCGCCCATGAGGCGGCAGGTCATGGCACTGCCGCACAGGCCGCATTTGCCGAAGGCGCGACGATGCAGACTGCCTATTACGGCCAGCTTGCCGCGGAACGGATCGGCGCAGAACCGGACCCCGCGCTTTCCGTCCCCGGTCGCGCCGAAGCCGCGCTGCCGCAATGGCGCCGTTCGGAGCTGCGCGAAAACGAGGTGTTTCAGGTCGGGGTCTACGCATTTGCGGCGGGTCTGCCGGATCTCGGTCAACGTTTCTTCCTGCATCTGTCCGAAACCGCCGAGGCCGACGATATCGCCCGCATGGCACGCCTGACGCTGGAAATGCGTTATCCATGGTATGCGCTGCGTCTGGCGAAGCGGGCAGCGTCGAAGGGGGCAACCTATACAGCGGCCTATTTCCCCTTGACCGGGCTGGAAGCCTCTGATCTGGAGCTGCCGCCAGAGCTTGTGATGGCGATCTCTCGGCAGGAATCAGAGTTCAATCACACCGTCTCTTCTCATGTCGGGGCGCAGGGGCTGATGCAGCTCATGCCGGCGACGGCGCAGCAAATGGCGCGGCAGGTCGGGCTGGATTACGACTATGCGCGGCTGACGCAGGACCCGGAATATAATGCGACCCTCGGGGCCGCCTATCTGCAAGGGCTCCGTGACCGCTTTGGGCCGTCCTCGGCGCTTGTTGCGGCAGGGTATAATGCCGGTCCTGGCCGCTCGCGCCAATGGACCGAGCGTTTCGGCGATATTCGCAATGGTGCGGATCCGGTGGACTGGGTCGAGATGATCCCCTTCGACGAGACCCGCAACTATGTGATGCGCGTCACAGAGGCGCTGCCCGTCTATCGCGCACGGATCGCGGGATATCCGGTGCCGCTGACACCGACGAAGGACCTGACCGGTGACGGTTTCATCCCGCCACCGCCCAAGGCGCGGCAGACTCTGGCCGAGGTGCTGACACGCTCGGTTCCGCCACCGCAGCCGGGCGATCCGATGTCAGCGGCGGCAGAGGCTTTTGTCGAACCCGATCCTGCCGCTCCGCTGCGTCCCGCGCCGCGTCCTACCGGCGGCTGAGCAGCACCGGGCGCGCGGATTCAGCCCTTGACGCCCCGGCTCATATGGCGCTTGCGGCCGTAGCCGGGCACCCGCGTGACCGAAAACCCTGCCGCTTCGAGCGCACGGCGGACGTGACCGGCGGCGGTATAGGTGGCGAAACTTCCTCCGGCTGCCGTATGCGCCGCGACCTCTGCCATCAGCGCGGCATCCCAGAGCTCGGGATTCTTTGCCGGTGAGAATCCGTCCAGAAACCACGCATCGGCCGCGCCCGGCCAGCCCGTCAACGTTTCCCGCGCATCGCCGATCACCAGCTCTGCTTCTACCTTCCCGACGCGGAAGCGCCGATGCCGCGCATATCCCGCGCGCAGCTCTGCCGAGAGATCGCACAGCTCCGGAAAGGCTGCATGTGCCCGTTCCATCTGCGCCAGTTCCATCGGATAGGCCTCGAAGCTGGTGAAGCGGATCGGCGTCGTGGCGATCTGCGCCAATGCCAGCAGGTTCAGCCCGGTGCCGAATCCGAGCTCGGCCACGTGAAATCCCGGCCTGAGCCGCGCAGCCAGTTCGTTTCCGGCCAGAAACACATGCCGCGTTTCTGCCAGACCCCCGGCGAGGCTGAAATAAGGGTCGTCGAATCGGCGCGATACCGGCACGGCACCGTCACGCCAATCAAGATCCGGTGTCTGGCCCTGATCGTGCATCGCGGTTAACTCCTTCGCTGGTGAGACCTGACGAAAGGCGGCAAGAATGGCAAGCATCACGGTGATCGGCGCAGGTATTATCGGTCTTTCCGCCGCGTGGGAGATGGTCCGGCGCGGACGGCATGTCAGGGTGATCGAGGCACGCCACGTCGCCGCCGGCTCTTCCGGCGGCACGGTCGGTGCACTTGCCCCGCATTCACCCGATGGCTGGAACGAAAAGAAGCAGGTGCAACTTGATAGTCTGTTAGCCGCGCCGGACTTCTGGGCCGAGGTCGCGGATGTCGGGGGCCGCGATCCCGGCTATGCGCGCACAGGGCGAGTCCAGCCCGTGCTTGCCGTGGATCTGACCCGGATGCACGCCCGGATCGAGGGGGCCGCACGGCACTGGCGCAATCAGGCGCGCATGTGGCTGACCCGCGATCCCGACGGGCCGCTTATCCCTGAAAGCGCGGATGGCTGGTGGCTGATGGACGATCTGACCGCGCGCATCTCGCCACGGCGGGCCTGCGACGCTCTGGCCGCAGCGATCCGCGCGAAAGGTGGTGAGATTGTGACCGGAGTGGAGGCCACGCCCGACGATGTCCAGGGGCCAGCGATCTGGGCCACCGGGACGGACGGGCTGATCGCACTGAATGCCGAGCTGGGCCGCAAGATCGGACAGGGCGTCAAGGGTCAAAGCGCCGCGCTGCGTTTCAATGCGCCTGACGCGCCGCAGGTCTTCGCGGACGGGCTCCATCTCGTGCCGCATGCGGATGGCTCGGTCGGGATAGGGTCGACCTCGGAAAACAGTTTTGAACATGGTCGGGTCGATGCAAAGCTGGACGAGGTCATCGCGCGTGCCAGAGCGATCTGCCCCGCGCTGAACGAGGCGCCTCTGATCGAAAGCTGGGCGGGGACCCGTCCGCGCGCCCGGTCCCGCGCGCCGCTGATTGGCGCCTGGCCAGGGCGCGCAGGGCATTTCGTGCTGAATGGCGGCTTCAAGATCGGGTTCGGGATGGCACCGTCCATGGCCGGAATGATCGCCGATCTCGTGCTGGGGGGGAGCGCGTCGATTCCCGAGGGTTTCCGACTGGGCGACCCTGCCTCTGGCGCGCGGGGTCGGGACTGACCCGATCCCCGCGCCGCTTGTGGTCGAGCCACCCCCGTGATTGGCTGCGGTGAGGATCAACCATATCAGCACGGACGCCAAATCATGACCCGCCCTGCCATCATCGTCGCTCACGGCCAGCCTTCCAATCCCGGTCCACAGCAGCGCGCGGTCGAGGCACTGGCCGCAGAAGTGGCGCGCCGGGCAGGCAGGCAGGTTCTCGGCGCGACGCTGGCGCAGCCCGATGCTCTGGGTGATGCGGTCCGCAGCGCGCCGAATGGGCTGATCTATCCGATGTTCATGGCCGAGGGCTGGTTCACCGGCACCGAACTGCCGCGTCGCCTTTCGGCGCTTGGCGCGGGGCAGGTGACGCTATTGCGGCCTTTCGGTGTCGATCTGACGCTGCCCGATCTCTGCATCGGCATGGTCCGGCAAGGTGCAGCGGCCGAAGGCTGGGACCCCGCACAGGTAACGCTGCTGCTGATCGCGCATGGATCGCAGCGGGCGCGCGGCTCGGCGCGTGGGGCCGAGGCGATGGCCGAGAAGCTTCGCCCCGCCTTCAGACAGGTCGTGACCGGATTTATCGAGGAGGCACCTTTTCTTGCAGACGCGGCGCGCGATCTCGGGCCGCACGCAATTGCGCTGCCGTTTTTCGCCACGCGCGCCGAACATGTCACCGACGATATCCCCGAAGCCCTTGCCGAGGCCGGATTTACCGGCCCATGCCTTCCGCCCATCGGCCTTGCCCCCGAGGCTCCAAAGCTGATCGCCGCTGCGCTCGACCGCTGCGACGCCGCGATTGCGCCGAGCGCCGCGGGCGCTTAGGTTCCGCCCACAAACGCAGCAGGAGATTTTCCGATGACCCAGCGACTTCATCTCGTGTTCGGCGGCGAGCTGACCGACATCGACGGCACCGAGTTCCGTGACACCTCGGCCATCGACGTGGTCGGTGTGTTCCCCGACTTCGAATCCGCCAAGGCGGCATGGAAAGGCGCGGCGCAGCGCACCGTCGACAGCGCCCATACCCGTTATTTCATCGCCCATCTGCACCGGCTGATGGATGAAGAGCGCGAGACAAGCCCGACCGCGGAACTCGGCGTCTGATGCGCATGCGGGCGGGCGGCGTCAGCTCCGGCTGGTGGCACAGCCTGATCGGACGCAAGTCGCCCGCGCCCGTCCCGCCGCCAGACCTGACCCTGCCAAGCGGCGACGGTCCGCTGATCTGGATGCGCATCGGGGGCGATCATGTGCCTGCCGCGGGCGGCAGCGACACGTTGCCTGCCACCCTGATCCAGCTTCTGGCACAGTTGCGGCGCCGCGGGTTGCAGGTCGCGGTCAGCCGCGCCAACGCGCCGCCGCCCATCATCTCGACACGGGGTGTGAGCGCCATTCCCGACGGTGCGCGCACCGAGCCGATTGCCGAGGCCCATCTGGCCGTGCTGAACCCGGCGGCGATCCTGTTTATCGGGGCCGAGACACCGCAGCCGCTGATCGATACGGCGTTGCGGCGGGGCGTCCCGCTGATCCAGGCAGAAGCGCGCATGGCGTCCGCAAGGCGAAGCGGGTTTCTGAGCCGCGCCGGTCGTCATGGCGATCTTTCCGGCTTCGCACAGCTGCTTTTGCCCGACAGCGCCAGCAAAAATGCGGCAATCGAGCGGGGCGCGCGCCCAGAGCGGGCCGAAATCACCGGCCCGATCACCCTGACCCGCGAACCTCTGCGCCATAACGAGGCCGAGCGCGAGTCGCTGGCCGAGGCGTTTCACGGGCGGCAGCTCTGGCTGGCGGCCTGCGTCAACGAGGACGAGGAGGCAGCGGTGATCGAGGCGCATCTGAATGTGCTGCGCTACAGCCATCGCGCGCTTCTGATCCTGCTGCCCGCGGATCCGCGCCGTGCCGATGGCATGGCCATGCGCGCCAAGGCCGCCGGGCTGGCGGTCGCCGAGCGCAGCCTGGATGACGATCCGACCGAGGAAGTGAATGTCTATCTCTCGGATGATTATTTCGAGATGGGTCTGTGGTATCGCCTCGCCCCTCTCTGCTTTCTCGGCACGACGCTTGCCGGCCCGACCGAACCCGCGCGCGATCCGTTTGAGGCAGCGTTGCTGGGTTCGGCGGCGATCCACGGCCCCCAGGCGGGCAGCCATGCCGAGGAGTGGGCGCAGCTCGACAGCGCCGGAGCGGCCTATCGCATTAACGACGCGGCAGAGCTGACCCAGGCGGTGCTGACCCTGCTCGCGCCCGATCAGGCGGCGCAGATCGCCACCCATGCCTGGGGCGTCGCGACCGGCGGCGCGGGCGCTGCGAGCCGCATCGCGCAGGCGGTGCGCGACATCGTTATTTCGCCCGAACCAGCGCCATGAGCCGCAGCGCGCCCGCCTATTGGTTCCGTAGCCCGCCGACCGCGCAGGCACAGGTGTTACGGCCACTCGGCGCGCTTTACGCCCGCGCAACCGCCAGGAGACTGGCGCAAGGCCAGCGCGAGCGCGTCGGCGTGCCGGTGATCTGCGTGGGCAATCTGAATGCGGGTGGCACGGGCAAGACGCCGACCGTCATCGCCATCGCACAACGTCTCGTGGCGCAAGGCATCTCGGTAAGGATCGTCAGCCGCGGCTATGGCGGCCAGCTCAGCGGACCGCTGCGGGTCGACGAACGCCGCCACAGCGCCGAGGCGGTTGGCGACGAACCGTTGCTGATGTCCGCTTTCGCCCCGGTCTTGGTCGCCGATGACCGGGTCGCGGGCGCTCGGGCAGCCGTATCAGAGGGTGCAGAGGTGATCCTGCTGGATGACGGGTTTCAGGACCCCGCGCTTGCGCATGATCTGTCATTGGTCGTGGTGGATGCGGCGAAGGGCTTCGGCAACGGGCTATGCCTGCCCGCCGGTCCGCTGCGCGAACCGGTCAATACCGGGCTGGCGCGGGCCGATGCGCTGATCTCGATCGGGCCGGAGCAGATGCAGGCGCGGTTTCGGGAGCAATGGGGGGCAATGCTGGACCTGCCGCATCTGTGCGGCGCGCTCCAGCCCCTGCAAACCGGGCTCGACTGGCAGGGGCATCGCGTGCTGGCCTTCGCCGGGATCGGCCACCCAGAGAAATTCTTCACCACGCTGCGCGATCTGGGCGCGGATCTGGTGCGCGGCGAGGCTCTGGACGACCACCAGCCATTTACTCCGGCCTTGCTGCAAAGGCTGGCAACCGAATCGCGGATGACCGGCGCACAGCTTGTGACGACCGAAAAGGACGCGGTTCGGCTGCCCGAGGAGTTTCGCCGTCATGTCCTCGCCCTGCCGGTCCGGCTGGAGCTGAGCGACTGGCAGGAGCTCGACCGTCTGCTTCAGCGCGTCCTGCCGGGCGGATCGTCCTGACCGAGCCGGGGCGAGGGCGCATCCGTGGCCAGCTTGGCATCCGAAAATATCACTGGGAGACGCACACCCGGCACGCCACCCGGATCGATGCGCAGCCCGCGCGCAATGACCTGCGGATCGGCAAAAACATCCGACATGTCGTTGATCGGTCCAGCTGGAATGCCCTGCGCCTCCAGCCCGGACAGCAGAGCCTCGCGCGTCCAGCCACGGGTGACCGCTGTCAGCGCCGATGTCAGCGCCTCGCGGTTGCGGATGCGGTCGGCATTGGTCGCATAATCGGGCGCCTCGGCGAGCGCGGGCAGGCCCAGAACATCGCAAAGCCGCCGGAACTGCGCGTCATTGCCGGTCGCGATTATGATCCACCCATCCGAGCAGTCGAAGACCGCATAGGGCACCAGATTCGGATGCGCATTGCCCATACGCTGGGGCGCGGTGCCGGTGGCGAGATAATTCATCGCCTGATTGGCCATCACCGACACGGCGACATCCATCAGCGCCATGTCGATATGCTGGCCCTTGCCGGTCACATGGCGCTGCTGAAGTGCCGCAAGAATCGCCGTGGCCGCATAGATGCCGGTGAAAATATCGGTCACCGCCACCCCGACCTTTTGCGGCTGCCCGTCCCTCTCTCCGGTGACGCTCATTAGCCCGGACATGCCCTGAATGATATAGTCATACCCGGCACGATGGGCGTAGGGACCGGTCTGGCCGAAGCCGGTCACGCTGCAATAGATCAGCCGCGGATTCAGCGCGGCGAGGCTGTCGAAGTCGAGCCCGTATTTCGCCAGCCCGCCGACCTTGAAATTCTCGATCAGGATATCCGCATCGGCCACCAGCTCACGAACCTTGTGCTGGCCCTCCTTGCTGCGAAAATCGGCCGTCACCGATTTCTTGCCGCGATTGGCGGAATGGAAATACGCTGCCGAGCGGTCCTCCTCGCGTTCGATGAAGGGTGGACCCCACCGGCGCGTGTCGTCGCCCTCGGGCGATTCGACCTTGATGACCTCGGCGCCGAGATCGGCGAGGATCTGACCGGCCCAAGGACCGGCCAGGATCCGCGCAAGCTCGACGACCTTCAGCCCGGCGAGCGGCGTCATCAATTCGCGGACCCGGTTGCTTCACCCTCATCAGAGCCCGCATCTGCGTCTTCCGCATCGTCCGAACCGCCAGCATCGGCCAGCTTTTCTTCGATGACGGCCTTCATGTCCTCCCATGATTGGTTCGGCACCTGTTCTCCGCCGATCATGAAGGTCGGGGTGGCCTGGATCTCATCGGCGGTGGCGTTCTGCTGGAAAGTCGCGACGAGCCGCTCCACGCGGGCCTCGTCCTCCCAGCAGGCGTCGATCTGTTCCGAGGTCATGCCGGCCTTGGCGCCGATCTTGCGCAGGTTTTCGACAAGTTCCTCGCCGTTTTCGGCACCCATCCAGTCCTCCTGCTCGCTCAGCAGCATGTCGGAGACCGGATAGAACTTGTCTTCGTCGCAGCGCGCCAGGATCCCGGCCCAGAGACCGACCTGATCGAAATACACGTCGCGCTGCGCGAAGCGGACCTTGCCGGTGTCGATATATTCCGCCTTCAGCTTGGGGAAGGTCTCGACATGGAAGCTGGCGCAGTGCGGGCAGGTAAAGCTGGCATATTCATAAATGGTAAGCGGCGCCGAGTCGTCGCCAAGGAAAATATCGTCAAGCGGCTCGACCTCTGCGGTCTCGGCGGCAGCGTCGCCTGTGCCGGCCTCTGCCTCGGATGCGGTTTCGGCGGCGTCGGTGTCGGTCGTTGCTTCCTGTGCAAAACCCGGCATGGCGAGCGCCGCCGAGAACAGCGAGGCGGACAGGATATGGCGAAGATCGAAGCTCATGGAATGGCCTTTCATTGGTGTTTGCCTTCGCGGGCAAGCTTAAGCGCCGCTAACCGCGCAACCGCGGCCCTCAGCGCAGGGTCAGAGATATCGGAAGCCAACGCCTCCGCGACGCGGCAAGTTGCTGCATCCGGCGTCGGGGGAGCCTTCGGTGCGTGATCGAACTGCGCCCGGCCCTCGGAAAACCCGGTCGGCGCGGTCTGGGTCAGGCTGATCCGAGACACGGCGTTATAGCCGTAGCAGGCGTTGACCTTCTCGCGGATGGTAGGCAGCTGCATGTTCAGCAGCGGCGCATAGGCGCCTGTGGTCAGCAAGGTCAGCGTTGCCCCGAACCCGCCCCGGCTATGGCTGATCTTGACCGGTCGCGCGCGCGCAGCGATCTCGGCACCGACGATCTCGGCCCAGTTGGTCAGCAGCCGCGACACCGCAAAACCCCGCCCCTCGGCGGCGTGGCGGATCGGTTCGGCGACAAGGATCGACGCCTGGCGGAAACCGCGTGACCTGCGGCGGGGTTGTGACATGCGGGGCTCCGCAGTTTAGAACGGGGCCAGTTTACCAAGCCGCAGATGGGATGCCAGTGAGCCAGACCAAAAAACCTGTGATCCATGCGTGAGATCGCCCCCAAGCTGCTTGACTGGTATGACCGCCATGCGCGGCAACTGCCGTGGCGCGTGCCGCCGGGGTCTGGCCGCGCCGATCCCTATCGCGTCTGGCTGTCCGAGATCATGCTTCAGCAGACGACGGTCGCGGCGGTCAAATCCTATTTCGAGCGCTTCACTGCGTTGTGGCCCACGGTCGAAGCCCTCGCCGCGGCGGATGACGAGCGGGTGATGGCGGAATGGGCGGGGCTTGGCTATTACGCCCGCGCCCGTAACCTTCTGGCCTGCGCCCGCGCCGTTGCTGCGGAGGGTCGCTTTCCCGAGACGCGGGCAGAGCTACAGGCGCTGCCCGGCATCGGGCCTTATACTTCGGCAGCGATCTCGGCGATCGCTTACGACCAGCCCGAAACTGTGGTGGACGGCAATGTCGAGCGCGTGGTGTCGCGGCTTTTTGCGGTCGAAACGCCATTGCCTGCGGCAAAGCCAGAGCTGGTCTCGCTGGCCGAAACGCTTACACCGCAGCAGCGGCCCGGCGACTTCGCGCAGGCCATGATGGATCTGGGCGCAACGATCTGCACGCCGCGCAATCCCGCCTGCGCCATCTGCCCGCTGATCGCGGATTGCGATGCGCGCGCCGCAGGCATCGCCGAAGAGTTGCCGCGCAAGCTGAAGAAGGCCGCGAAGCCGCAGCGTCAGGGCATTGCGTGGGTCGCGGTGAATGACAGCGCCGTTCTGCTGGAACGGCGCCCCCCGAAAGGTTTACTTGGCGGCACACTGGCCTTCCCCTCGACCGGTTGGGACGGCAGCACAGCGCCACCGCCTTTGAACGCGGAATGGCGGAGCCTCGGCAGCGTGACCCATGTCTTCACGCATTTCTCGCTGGATCTCGACGTGCAGATCACCCGCAGCGAGGACGCTCCGTCGCGTGGCGCTTGGCATCCCCTTTCAGAGTTTGCCGCGGCGGAGCTTCCGGGGCTGATGCGCAAGGTCTGGCAACGCGTCGAGAGCGAAATCGGCTAGAGTCGGTCAGGCCTCGTGACCGCGTTCGATCCGGGCATATTCGCTGGTCTTGCGGCTTTCATAACTTTCGCGCCCATGCGGGCGGCGGTGCAGCTTCGTGATCGCCGGATGGATGCCGGATTCCCGCTCTTGCGTGACATAAGAGCGCAGGCGGCCATTGCCGGTGCTGCGTTCGCGGTCGGTCAAGCTTTTGGTCATGATGAAATCCTCCCCCTGAGACCTCAATATAAGGCCGAATCAGCTGAGGACCAAACTCAGGCTGCCTGCACGCCCGGACCCGAGCTGAGGATCGCATGCAGCGCCGCCGGATCGGAATTGGCGCGCAGCTTGGCGCGCAGCTCGGAATCGCGCAGCGTGCGCGAGACAAGCGCAAGCGCCTTCAGGTGATCGACCCCGCTGCCCTTCGACGCGAACAGGGCAAAGACCAGATCGACGGGCTGACGGTCCACCGCGTCAAAATCCAGGGGCTTGTCCAGCTTGACGAAGACGCCCGCGACCTTTTCCAGCCCGTGCAGCCGGGCATGCGGCAGCGCCACCCCGTTTCCGACGCCGGTGGGGCCAAGGCTCTCACGTTCCTGAAGCGCATCGAGCGTCTGGCTGGCATCGAGATTATAAACCTGCTCGGCCAGATCGGAAATATCCTGAAACAAACGCTTCTTCGAAGTAACTTGCGGGAATGCCCGAACCGCGCCGGGCTTGACGACAGTGCTGAGTTGCATCGCTATCCGTCTTTCTGCCACCCCGGAACAGAATGATCCGGGGCGACACGCCACGCAAGGCGGCTATTTGATGTTTCGGGGATCGATCCAGCCGATATTGCCGTCATCGCGGCGGTGAACGACATTCACGCCCCCGTGTTTTTCGTTGCGGAACACCAGAAGCGGTGCCCCAGCGAGTTCCATTTGCATGACCGCATCCCCGACAGACAGCGTCGGAACGCGCGATTCCATTTCCGCGACGATCACGGGCTGAAGGCCATTGGCGTCCTGTGATTCCCACTCATCCTCGTCGGCGGGGAGGACATACAAGTCCGCGGAGCCGTATTCAACCGGAGTCGAGTTGCGGTCCTTATGGTGATCCTTCAGGCGCCGCTTGTAACGGCGAAGCTGCTTGTCCATCCGCTCGCGCGCGGCCTCGAACGCGGCATAGATTTCCGGGTCCTCGCCCTTGGCCTGAACCGTCAGACCGGTGGAGAGGTGAACCAGCGCGTCACAAACCAGCATATGAGCCTTTTTCGAGAAGGTGACGACGGCCTCTGTCGGCCTCTGGGAATACTTGCCAACCGTTTCACCCAACTCTGACTGGACATGCTGTGTCAAAGCATCGCCAATATCGATCTGCTTTCCACTGATCTGATAACGCATAGGTTTTTCCTTTCTCTGCCCGGCCCCCGCCGATAGCTGACAGGGCCTTTCCGGACTGAACCAGTCTGCGACCGGGCCGCGATGCTGTCAACGATGCGAACGCAGCAGAACGGCAACAAGACCCAGGCCCTTCCCGCAGCCCTTCGCCTAGCTCAGAGAGAAGCTCTCACCCAGATACACCTCGCGCACGCGAGGATCGGCGACGATTTCATCGGTGCTGCCGGACATCAGCACATGGCCATCATGCAGAATATAGGCGCGATCCACGATACCCAGCGTCTCGCGCACGTTATGATCGGTAATCAGCACCCCGATGCCGCGCGATTTCAGATCATGGACCAGCCCGCGAATATCTCCGACGGCGATCGGATCGACGCCCGCGAAAGGCTCGTCCAAAAGAAGATATTTTGGATTCGATGCCAGGCAGCGTGCGATTTCCGCGCGGCGGCGCTCACCGCCAGAGAGCGCCATCGCAGAGGCATTGCGGATATGGCCGATCGAGAACTCGCCCAGCAATTCCTCCAGCCGGTCGCGGCGGCGATGGGCGCTCTGCTCGACCACCTCCAGCACCGCCATGATGTTCTGCTCGACCGTGAGACCGCGAAAAATCGACATTTCCTGCGGCAGATAGCCGATCCCCATCCGCGCGCGCCGGAACATCGGCAGGCCGGTGGCGTCGCCGCCATCGATAAAGACCTGGCCCGCATCAGGCGAGACGAGCCCTGCGATGCAATAGAAGCATGTGGTCTTGCCCGAACCGTTCGGCCCGAGCAGCGCCACCACCTCGCCCCGCGCCAGCTCCAGCGAGACATCCCGGATCACCGGACGCTTGCGGTAGGATTTGCGCAGGCTTCGGACCGTCAGCCCCGCCATATCGCCGGTCCTGACGTCCATCAGTTCCCGCTCGGCTGAAGGACCGAGCGGACACGCCCGCTGGCCTGAGCGGTGCCATCCTCGAGATTGACGACCACCTCATCGCCGGACATGACGTTCTGGCCCTGACTCAGAAGCACGTCGCCGATCAGGGTGATATTGCCCGATCCGACCTCATAGACCGCGCGCTGCGATTCGGCCGCATCCTCGCCATTGACCAGCGTGACATTGCCCGAAGCTTCCAGCGACTCGATGCGGCTGTTGTCGCCCTCGGCGTAATCCACGACCACCTTTTCGGCCGACAGCTTCATCTCGCCCTGTGCAATCAGAACATTGCCCGAGAACTCTGCGCTGCCCGCACTCTGGCTGACGCGAAAATTATCGGCCGAGATCTCGACCGGCGCGCCGGTATCGCCCGCTTCCCCGCCGAAGGGAACGGTCTGCGCCGCCAGTGGCGCAAGATTCAGCACTGCAATCATCAGGGTCAAACTCGTCACACGCAGCATCTCGCTTCCTTTCGCGGCCGGTCAGGGTTGATATACCAGACGCACATCGCCGGATAAATTCAGAACATGCGCGCCCTCGTCATCGCGGCTGATCTCCATGCTGTTGGCATCGATCCGCCCCAAAGGCGCAAAGGCGGTCAGCCCGCCCGTGCCGGTAATGAGATCCGCGCGCAGATCGCTATCCACCTGGGGCACGGTCATCGCCCATCCATCCGAGGTGGTCACGCGCACCCCGCCCGACAGCCGGACCGATTGCCCGTCCACCTCGCCGCGCGGGGCGGTCAGATCGGCGGCCAGACCTTCCGGCGCCCGCCACGTCATGCGCAGCGTCTCGGCGGCGCCGGTATCGGATTGCGCCGGGGTGGCCCGCTCGGCCGTCAGCGTCACCGCGGCGCCCCCATCGGTGACCCCGGCGAATTCGGGCCGCGTCATGCGCGGGTCCCGCGCCAGCGCCTCGGCATCCACATCGGCATAAGGAATGGCATCATCCGGGTTCGGCGACCGGCTGAGCAGAAACAGAGTCGACAGGATTACGAGAGCCGCCAGCGGCAGCAGCACGCGCAGCCATGCCACGATGCGCGACCGCATCAGACAATTCCGGCGCGGAGGAAATCATGGATATGCAGGATCCCGGTCGGTTTGCCCTCTTCGACGGCGAAAAGGCAAGTGATCCTGCGCGATTGCATCTCGGCCAAAGCCTCCTCGGCCAGTTGCTCGGGCCGGATCACCCTTGGATCGGCGGTCATCACATCGGCGGCGCGATGATCGAGAAGTCCATCCATATGCCGCCGCAAGTCACCGTCGGTGATGATTCCGACAAGCTGCCCATCCGCGCCTGTCACGCCGGTCACGCCATAACCTTTTCGGCTGATCGTCAGCAGCGCCTCGGTCATCGGCGTATCTTCCGCCACGAGCGGGAGGTCCTTATGCATCAGATCACCGACACGCGACAGCCGCGCGCCCAGCTTGCCGCCGGGATGGAAGGTGCGGAAATGTTCAGCGGTAAAGCGCCGGTGCTCCATCAGCGCGATGGCGAGCGCATCGCCAAGCGCCATGGTCATCGTGGTCGAGGTGGTCGGCACGATGCCGTTGCCGCAGGCCTCGGCTGCGGAGGGCAGCAACAGCGCGACATCGGATTGCCGGATCAGCGTCGAGCCCTCGCGACTCGCGATGCCGATCAGCGGAATCTCGAAGCGGCGGGTATGGGCAACGATATCCGCGATCTCGGGAGTCTCGCCAGAGTTCGAGATCACGATTACCACATCGCCTTTCGCAACCATGCCCAGATCGCCGTGACTGGCCTCGGCCGGGTGGACGAATTGCGCCGGCGTCCCGGTTGAAGCGAAGGTCGCGGCTATCTTGCGCCCAACATGGCCGGACTTGCCCATCCCCGACACGACAACCCGCCCGCTGGCCGCGAGCATCGTCTCAACCGCGCGGTCAAAAGCCTCGCCCAACCCATCGGAGAGCGCGGCGAGCCCTTCGGCTTCGGTGGCGATGACGCGGCGGGCGGTGTCGAGATAGCGGCTCATCGGTGGCGATCAGTGGTGAAAAATGTCGTTGTCATCGCCCCATCCCAGCAGATCCAACTGCGCGCGGGTGGGCAGGAAATCGAAGCATGATTGCGCGAGAGCCAACCGATCCTCACGAATCAGAAGCGCCTCTAGCCTGTCCTTGAGCTGATGCAGATGCAGCACGTCCGACGCGGCATATTCCAGCTGCGCCTCGCTCAGCTCGGTCGCGCCCCAATCCGAGGTCTGCTGCTGCTTCGAGATATCCACGTCGAGTTGCGACTGAAGCAGGTATTTCAGCCCGTGGCGGTCGGTATAGGTGCGGATCAGCTTAGACGCGATCTTGGTGCACCAGACCGGGGCAGTCACCACGCCAAGCGCGTTTTGCAGCGCCGCGATGTCGAAACGGCCGAAATGGAACAGCTTCAACACCTGCGGATCGGCCAGCATCCGCGACAGGTTTGGGGCGTCTGTCTGCCCCTGCGCGATCTGGACCATATGCGCATCACCGTCGCCGGACGACATCTGAACCAGACAGAGCCGGTCGCGCCGGGGGTCGAGCCCCATCGTCTCGGTGTCGATGGCCACGACCGGGCCGAGGTCCAGATCGTCGGGAAGGTCGTTCTGATAAAGATGATTGGCCATGCGGAAATCCTTTTCCCGCGTCTATAAGCCGCTTTGCGGCAAAGGTCAGCCCTTGGCGGATAAAAGCCGCGTCATCGCCCTGTTGCGTCGCAGGCCGGATCGGGCGCTATCGGGCGGCAGGAAACCTGATGGGCGCGGACGGGTCGATCGCCTCTGCCGCCTCGGACTCGACATTCAGCGTGGCCTCGACAATGGGCGCATTGATGTTCTTGGTCTGCATGAAGATGCGCCCGATATATTCCCCGAGTATCCCCAGAAACATCGCGTTGAGCGTCATCGACATCAGCAGCAGGATCACGACGGTCGCGAAGCCCGGCGGCCATTGCTGGCCGAAGAGCAGCTTGCCGACCAGATAGCCGAGCAGGATCAGGAAGGTAAACAGCCCGGTGAACAGCGACACGGTCGAGGCGAAGCGCAGCGGCACCAGCGAATGGTTCACCATCCCATCGACCGCCAGCGACAGCATCGCCTTGAATGGAAATTTCGATTCGCCCGCGGTTCGCGCCGCGCGGTCATATTCGAACCCTGTCTGCGTGAAGCCCATCGCGCTGATCATGCCGCGCATATAGGGGGACCGATCCTCGCTGCGTCTGATCTGGTCCAGCACCCGGCGGTCGGTCAGACGGAACTCACCCGCATTGCGGGGCAGGTCATCGGGGCTGATCCGGTCGATGAACCAATAAAACCCGCGCCGCAGCGCCGCGACAACCGGGCCGTCCGGCAACTTTCGACGGATGCCGTAGACGACCTGATTACCGTCCTTCCACAGCTCCAGCATCTGCGGGATCAACTCGGGCGGGTCCTGCAAATCGCAGTCGAGCTGAATCGCGCAATCGCCCCGCGCCGCCTTATAGGCAAACATCACCGAATTCTGGTACCCGACATTGCGCGAAAACCGGAACACGCGGACCCGCGTATCTTCGGCGGCAATCTCGGACAGGATGGCAAAGGTCCGGTCGGTCGAGTGGTTGTCCGTGAAGATGATCTCGGCATCGTAACCCGGCAGACCGTCCAGAACCGCTGCCATACGTTCATAGCAGTGGCGGACATTGTCTTCCTCGTTATAGGCCGGAACCAGCAGGGAAATCATGCTCATGCGCTGCGCCTTGTCGTTCCGTTTTTCATGAGCTCGCGCTCTGATGCGATGACCTGCCGCAGCCCCTCCTGAAGCGGGACTTGCGGGCGCCAGCCAAGCGACAATAGTTCGACCGAGGCCGGGCTGGACACGATGTCGGCTGCCCTACATCCTTGCAACGGCGCGTCAAAATCACCGCCGGTCAGCCGCGCAATTGCGCTTGCCACATCGCCGAGACGCAGCGACTCGCCGGTCGAAACATGCAGCACTGGCGGAAGGGCAAGCGCGTTGTCTGAAATAAGCCGCAGCGCCGAGATCGCGTCGTCGACATGCAGCAGGTCGCGCCGCGCCTCGGGGCGGTGCGGTGCCTCGGGCTGGCCGCTCAGCGCCTTGCGAATCGAACCGGGAACGAAAAAATCGGGCGACTGATCGGGACCGTAGGTCAGGCTGAGCCGGGCGGTGACCGACGGAATCCCGGTAAACTGCCGCCAGATGCGGAGCAGATGCGTCCCCATGAGCACCGACAGACCATAGATGCCCGCCGGTTCTTCGCTGCGCGAGTCGTCGCCCGAAAGTTCGGCCAGCGTACCGGTGCGGACCACGCTTTTCGGAAACGTCTCAAGACCTGCGATCTGGTCCAGCAGAACACGCAAAGGCTCGACATTGGATTTCAGGGCGATGTCCATATCCGCAAGCGCAGCATCGCCACGCAGCTGCGTTGCCGCGGCAAGAAGATAGATCCGCTCGGGCTGTGCCTCGCGCAGCGCCGCCGCAACCGCATGGGGATCGAGAGGGTCGGCCTTGACGTAGTGTAGCTGGCCGAGCACGTTTTCAAGCCGCCACGGATCGCTTGACGGGCGCGCCAGCACGGTAACTTCATCACCGTGCCGCAACAACGCGCGTACCAGATGCGCACCAATAAAACCGGTTCCCCCGGTAATCAGGACCTTCACCGCCAATCCCCGCCTCTGTGGTGTTACGCCACGATCTTAGGGAAGGGCAGCGGGAGAATAAACCGCCCGCCGGCCTCCTCATAGGCAGAGAGTTGCTGCCGGATCTCGTCGAAGAAATTCCAGGCCAGCACCAGCAGATAATCCGGCTTGCGCTCTGCAATCACGGAAGGATCGTGTATCGGAACCTTCACCCCAGGCGAAAGCATGCCCTGTTTCAGCGGATTGCGGTCTACCAGATAGTCCAGCATCTCGGGACCGATGCCGAAATAATTCAGCAGCGTGTTGCCCTTGGCCGGCGCGCCATATCCCGCAATGGACTTGCCTTCGGACTTGAGGCGCGCAAGAAGCGCGCGCAGCGCTTCGCCCATCTCTTCGACCCGTTCGGCCATCTGACGGAAGGTTTCTTCGCTGTTCATGCCGGCCTTGTCCTCTTCGGCCAGCATCCGAACCACCTCTGCGCTTGGCTCACCGGCCACGGAGGCCTTGCGCATGAAGACACGCATCGAGCCACCATGCACCGGAAGATAAGTCACATCGACGACTTGCATCCCGGTCCGCTCGGCCAGCTTCACCAATGAGCGGAGGCTCATTTCCGACATATGCTCGTGATAGACATTGTCGAACTGGTTGGTGCGCAGAATATCGCGGCCCCATGGCACCTCGACGACAAACCAGCCGTCCTTGGCCAGCAGGCGGCCCACGCCCTCCATGAAGCCGACCAGATCGCCGATATGGTTCAACGTGTTGGTGGTCGAGATCACCTGAGCCGGACCGTGCTTTTCGCGCACTTTGTCAGCCGTCTCCGGATGAAAATAGGCGACATGCACATCCACCCCAAGCTCGGCCGCTTTTTCGGCGAGATTGGCGGCCGGGTCGATCCCAAGCGTCTTGCCGCCCATCCGGTTCGCAAAACCCAGCATGAGCCCGTCATTGCAGCCGATATCGACCACCAGCCCGCCCTCGGCCTTTTCGATCAGGACCTTCGCCAGCCCCTCGAAATGACCATGCATCGTGCGCGCACCCGAGGGAATATAAAGATAATGCGTAAAGAACCCGTCCGGGATCTGATCCGCCACCTGAATCATTCCGCAATCCAGGCAGGCTTGGGTGTTCAGCGGAAAGCTCGGCTGCTGTTCGTCGGCTTCTTCCGGGCGGACAAACATATTCGCGGGCGGATGATTGCCCATCGGCAGGAACAGGAACATCCGGTCCGATGCGCAGGCGCGGCAATGGCTCAGCTTGGAAGGGCGCTCTGTGGTCAGGCTTTCCATGTGATTCATTCCCCGCTCTGGACGCTGTCCGCAAAGCTGCGGAAACTCTCATGCATGAAGTCGATCTGAGCCTGATCCAGGCCGTGGTGGCAGGCCAGCAGGATCCCGCCGCGCATCACCGCATCGGCGACCGGATAACCGCCGTCGCGGCTGCGCAGCTCGATATTGCGCATCGCGGGCTGACGCAGAATATTGCCGGTGAAGACAGGGCGCGTCTGAATCTCGCGCTTTTCGAGGAAGATCTGCATGTCGCGGCGGCTGAACGGGGCGCTGTCGCGGATCGTCAGCGGGAAGGCCAGCCAGCCGGTACGCGATTCCGGGAGCTGCTTCGGAAGGATGAACCAGTCTTCATATTCTTTGAAAAAGGCCAGGTGCTGCGCGAAATTCTCCTCACGCGCGGTGATGTTCCGGTCCAGCTTGTCAAGCTGGACCAGCCCGAACGCGGCACTGACCTCCGAGGGTTCGAGATTATAGCCCAGCTCTTCGAACAGGAATTTCGCGTCATAGGAAATCCCGTCCAGCTCGACATTGAACCTGTTCTCGATCGCTTCGCTGCCCTCCTGAAACAGGGACGAGGTCCTGCCCCAGCTTCGGAGCAGCAGCGCGCGCCGCGCGAGGTCGTCGTCATTCACGCACAGCATCCCACCGTTTCCGGCGCCGTTGATGACGTGGCTGCCGTAAAAGCTCGTCGTCGAGATGTCCGAGTTCACCCCGGTGCTGGTCCCGCCGATGGTCGCGCCGAGCGTGTCGGCGCTGTCCTCGATCACCTTGAGATTATTTTTCCGCGCAATCTCGGCGATGCGGGTCCAGTCGGGCAGATTGCCGATCAGCGACGGAATCATGATGGCGCGGGTCTTTGGGCCGATCATCGATTCGATCTGCGAGACATCGGCATTATAGGTGCCCTCATCTGCATCGACGAAGGCCGGGATCAGCCCGTGCTGCACGATGGGCGCGACGGTGGTGGCAAAGGTCAGCGCCGGGGTGATCACCTCCGAGCCCTTCGGCAAATCCAGCAGCGCCACAGCAATGAAGTTCGCCGACGAGCCGGAATTCACCATGATCCCATGCGATTTGTCGAAGAGCGCCGCGACGCGGGATTGCATCTCTCGGACATGTTTGCCCATCTGGGTCGAGCTGCGCAGCACGTTCACAACGGCTTCGATCTCTTCCTCACCATGAACGGTCTGGCCGTAATTCACGCGCATCGGTCGACTCCTATCTGGATAGTTCGGCGTTGGTGGACAGGTCCGGCGGCGGGCTGAGCCGCGCGGCATATTTCTTGATCTGATCGAGACTGTGCTGCCGCATATCCCCACCCTCGGCATGTCTGCGATACCAGTCGGCGGTCATCGACAACGCTTCTTCCAGGCAGAGCTGCGGATGCCAGCCGAGATGCAGCTTGGCGCGGGTACTGTCGAGCCGCAGCAACCCGGCCTCGTGGGGTGCATCAGCATTGCTATGGAAGGTAAAACGCGGACCCTCATCGCCCCAGAGCCGCCCGAACATCCGGCAAAGATCGCCCACAGGGACCGTGGCATCGGAATCCGGGCCGAAATTCCAGGCCCCGGCTGCCACGTCACCTTTTCCAGACAGCATTTTTTCGGCGACCGTCAGATAGCCCGACAGGGGTTCAAGCACATGCTGCCATGGCCGCACACTCGCGGGATTGCGGATCACGGTATCTTCGCCCGCCGCGATCGCACGGATTATATCGGGGATCAGCCGGTGCGCCGCCCAGTCCCCGCCCCCGATCACATTGCCGGCGCGGACCGATGCCAGTTGCGGGCCTTTCGGATCGCTGAAGAAGGATCGCCGATAAGCTTGTGCGACGAGTTCGGTACAGGCTTTCGACGCACTGTAGGGATCTGAGCCGCCGAGCGGATCAACCTCGCGATAGCCCCACTCCCATTCGTTATTCTCGTAGCATTTATCGCTCGTGACCACGACGACCCCCTGCAACTGGGGCGAGCGCCGCGCGATCTCCAGCACATTTGCTGTGCCGACGACATTGGTGGTGAAGGTCTCGACCGGGATGTCATAGCTGTCACGAACAATCGCCTGAGCCGCCATATGAATGATGAGATCGGGCTGGAAATCCCCGACAGCCTCGGACAAAGCGGCGGCGTCGTTGATGTCGGCATTTCGGCTATCGCAAAGCCCTTCGACACCCGCCACCTCGAACAGAGAGGGCTGTGTCTCGGGCGGGCGCGATACACCCAGAACCTCGGCGCCAAGCTGGTGCAGCCACAAGGTCAGCCAGCTGCCCTTGAAGCCGGTATGGCCGGTCAGCAGAACCCGCTTGCCAGAAAAGGCCGCGCCGAATTCGGGGCCGGGGATATCGCTCGTCATGTTCATCAGATCGTGGCCCGCTGCGGCTTTTCAGGATCGGCCGCTGCGTCGTCGAAATCGAGCCAGGGCGGTGGGTCCTGGTCGCTCAGTTCATTCAAAGCATTTCTGTCGCGGATCGTATCCATCGGATGCCAGAAACCGTAATGCTTGAAGGCCATCAGCTGGCCATCATGGGTCAGGTTAACCATCGGCGACTGTTCCAGAGGCTCCATATCGTCGATGAGATAATCAAAGACGCCCGGCTCAAAGACGAAAAATCCGCCATTGATCCAGGTCTCATAGCGGCGGACTTTTTCGGTGAAGGCCTGCACCTGATTTTCGCCGCTCAGCTCCATATTGCCGAAGCGCGCCGGGGGCTGGACGGCGGTCACGGTGGCCAGCTTGCCATGAGCGCGGTGAAACTCGATCAGCTTGTTGATGTCGACATTGCCGAGACCATCCGAATAGGTGACCATGAAGGTCTCATCCCCGACCCAATCACGCAGTCGACGGATACGACCGCTGGTCATGGTATGTGCGCCGGTATCGACCACGCTCACTTTCCAGCCGCCCGCCGAAATCGGCTTGAGTTGCAGTTCACCCGTGTCCAACTGCACACTGATATCATTCGCGATGAGGTGGTAATTGGCAAAGAAATGCTTGAGCATCAGCCCTTTATAGCCGCCCGCCACGATGAATTCATCATGTCCGAAACGGCTATAGATATCCATGACACGAGCAATGATCGGCCGTCCGCCAACCTCAACCATAGGCTTTGGGATCGCCACGGTTTCTTCGGCGAGACGCGAGCCGAGCCCGCCCGCAAGCAGAATGGTTTTCATGAGTTCTCTCCTGTCTCTGTCCCGCCTGCCGGGGGCTGACGCAGCCACAGCACGGCTTTGCCGTAGCGGTCGCGGATGCCGTCGAAATCCGACTCCACATAGCCATGGTTGCGGGCATAATCGATCATGGGCGCTTCCAGCGTATCATCAAAACCGGTCAGAAACGCGTCGGGCGGATTAGTTTCGAACAGCGCGGGAAGATCTTGCGCACCGGCCATTACATAATTGCGGCGCAGTTCGGGATCGGTATACGGCGCGACCCGATAGGCGAAGAGACCGGCCGAAAATTCCGGGTAGATCCGAAGCCCCGCCTCAAGCGGATATAGCGGCGAGAATGTCGCCACAAGCCCGGCATCTGCCAGATCAGCCTCAGCAAGTGCCTGCCGAAGTTCCGCGGCGCCACCGGCGACACGCGCGGTGGTGAAACGATCGGGATCGCGCAGATCGTTCAAACCGATGCCCAGACGCGGAGCGGAAAAAACCGCCATCATGACCAGGGCCACGATCATTGCCGGACGCAGTTTTGACCGGGCGGCCTCGTCCGATGCGCGATAGAACAGCGCCGCCAGCAGCGGAAAACCGATTAGCGGGCCGGCATAATATTGCGGGAAGCCGGGTGTCGGCACGAAAGCCAGAGCGGCCGTCACAAGCACCGCCGCGAAGACCGTCATCGTAGCCCCCCAGAGGCCCGGCTCAATATCGGCCTGCCGCGATGCTTTCGACAGCACCCAGGACAGCGCGGCAATGAATATCGCCAGCAGCGGCGCGCCGACCAGCCAGACCGAATAGGCAAGCTGCAGCTTGGCAGGCGCGCTCAACGCCAGACCGGGCTCTGTCGCCGCGTTTTCCTGCCAATAGGCGACATGCGGGCCGGAATGGTAGCCTGCGATATGGGCAAAGAACAACTCGGTCGAGCTCAGCGCCAGCCAGAACAGCGGCAACGCTCCGACCAGCCCGCCAAGGCCGACGGGCAGCACCAGCCGCCGAAGGCGCTGTGACAGGGGCAGGTCGCGCGGGATGAGAAAACTGGCAATGGCCACCGCAGGAACGAACGCGATAGCGCTCGCCTTCATTCCAGCGGCGATAGACAGGGCCACGCCAGCTGCGAAAAGCTTGCCCGGCGCGAAATCGCCCTCGATGACGGCAATGGCGAACAGCCCGAGTCCGATCAGCGCGAAAGGCAACGGCAAGAGGTTATTCGTCGCCGCCATGCCGGTCTGCCCCAGCAGAACCTCGGCAGTCAGCAGGCTTACAGGACCGAAAAGCGCGACGAGCGCAGACCGCGTCAGCCGCCAGCCAATCCACCCCGAGGCTCCGAGAAGCAGCAGCCAGCCAAGAAAAATTGTCAGCCGCGCTGCCGCCAGCAAGCTGAGCCAGGGCAGCAGCAGATGGATGATGCGAAACAGCCAGGCCGAATAGGGAACATGGTTGTAGAACAGGTCCCGATACAGCGTGTAATCGCCCAGCAGGGCTGCGGGCGGGACGAACATAAACTCATCACGGCGCAGCTCATAGCCCATGATCCGGCCGAACAGCCCAAGAAGCGCAATGCCCATAAGCAGCCAAAGCGCCGATGTGGCAAGGCTGCGCAATGGCCAGGGCCTTTCTTTGCCAGAGGGGTTTGCGAAGGACAGACTCATACCTGCCTCCGCCGATGACGAAAGCCCATCACCCGACCGATGAGGAACCATGATGCGAGCACGACAAGGGGCAAAAGCACGAGCTGAGCCAGAAGCGGAGGCATATCCTGCGCCAGCAGGAGCCGCAGCGCGACCGCATTCACGGCATAGATCAACAGGTAGGCGCCGATATATTTCGGCAGCCGCCCCCAACCCTCAACGGCGAAGACCAGCCGCGCATGCATCTGATAGTTCCACAGCGCACCCAGCAGAAATTGCAGCACGAGGGCGATCTGAGGCGGCGCACCCATAAGCACTGCAATTGCGTACACCGCATAGCCGAAAGCCGTATTGGCCACACCAACCGCGATAAAGCGAAGGAAGGTTTCTGGGGTAGAGCGCTGCCGCCCGCCCGTCGGGTTGCGAGTCAACTCCATCCCGACACCCGGATGCCGGAGGAAGACCGGTCGTAACGGGCGCTGTCAGCCATCAATGTCACCACCTGCCAGCCGCACTGGAAGCGGGATATAACGACAAAAACACCGAACCGACTGGCCCATCTTCAAACTAACGCACATACAAGTGACCAAAACCAGAGACAAACAGCTGACGCAGCTTGTATAGTTTTGCCGCAGAAAGGCTCGATTCTCAAGTGAAAGCTAAGTTGGAATTTAGCTGATTTCGTCTCTGCGACGAAAAAGGGCTGAAAATTCATCCTTCGAAGGAGGCGGCGCCTTACCGAGCAAGGCGGGTCACCTATCACCCTGATTTATGTATTTTTAACAGTAAATTACACGGAAAAAGCCGCGGTAGACAGCCTGGCAACGCACAGAAACATTCTTTTTCATCCAACTTTAAGACAAGCCAGGACCGTTTCGTTCACCCTGAAACTGCTCGGAAAACGGCTTTCCAGATTTTTCAAGATATCGTTAACAGCTCTGCCCGCGTGGAGATATTTCGGGAAAAGGTCAGATAAAATGGATCAGCCTGAGGCTTCGACTCGGGAAAACATGCGTAGCAGCGTTCTTTGTTCGGCGTCCGGCAGCACCGTGCTCTCGGCAGCGATTCTGATCCGGCAGAACAGCTCGTATCCTTGCGGCGTCGCGACAATCTGGCGGAACCGGGTACGATGCCAGTCTATTGCGGAACGGTGAAGATCCGCCACGCCGGGCAGGGCCTTCAATGCCTCGATTCGCTGCACGAGCGCTGGCTGGAAGCGCAGTGCGGCGGCGTTCTCGACAGCGTTGAAATTGCGCTCGATCCAATAAGCCAGATCGATCCGCTTCGATGAGCGATTCGGAAGCCCGCGCTGCGATTTGACCATGAAGCCCTGAGCAGAGCGCAGAGAGTAGTGATGCATCTCGGCCAAAGCGCGATTCTCATGCACGCCGAGCAGGGACAACCGCTTGTCGCGCTCACCGATATATGACGGCATCGCCAGACCAGAGCCATCGACCCAGTTTGGGATCTGTTCCTTGCGGTGCCGGGGCCTGTGCACACCGGCGCCGGCGAACGACTTGGGCCGGAACAGCGACTTGAAAAATGTCGCCGCGATGGGATGGATCATACCGGGCGGCGCTGCGCGGTTGAATTGCGCGGTCACCGGCGCGTCGGCAATATCAGAGCGCCCATTCGCACCGAACAGCCTCCAAGGCAGCGCGATGGCGTCGGTATCCGCAGGAACCGCGCCGATGAGATCGGCCAGACGCCCCGCCCCTGCATGAATGACCGGGAACTCATCGAGGTCCGAGATAAGCATCCAGTCGGCGCGCTTGCGCAGATCGTGTCGCCAAGCCGAATGAAGCGCGCTCCATTGAATCGACTTGCCGGAGGGAGGGTCATGGCGCTGATGCGAGATCACAGCGTGACTGTCCAGCAGGTCCAGCAGACGGTCGCTGCCATCCTCGCAGTCATTGGAGTAGACGAGGAAATCGGTCACGCCCAGCATCTGATGCCAGGCGATCCACTCCAGCAGATAGGGGCCTTCGTTTCGGATCGTGGTGGCGGACAGGATCTTCATGCCGGTATCGGGACCGCCGCGCCCAGATCAGTCAACCCCGAAGAGATCGCGCGTATAGACCTTGCTGGCCACATCGGAGATATCCGAGGACAGCCGGTTGGCAAGGATGATATCGCTTTCAGCCTTGAACGCCTCCAGATCGCGGGTGACACGGCTGTTGAAGAACAGATCTTCCTGAAGCACCGGCTCATAGACGATGACCTCGATCCCCTTGGCCTTGATCCGCTTCATGATCCCCTGAATCGAGCTGTCGCGGAAATTATCCGAACCCGCTTTCATCACCAGCCGGTAGACGCCCACCACCGCAGGCTTGCGCGCCACGATCTGATCCGAGACGAAATCCTTCCGTGTCCGATTGGATTCGACGATGGCCGAGATGAGGTTCTGCGGCACCTGATCGTAATTCGCCAGCAGCTGCTTGGTGTCCTTGGGCAGGCAATAGCCACCGTAACCGAAGCTTGGGTTATTGTAGAAATCGCCGATCCGCGGATCGAGGCAGACGCCGTCGATGATCTCGCGCGAGTTCAGGTTATGGGCGATGGCATAGCTGTCCAGCTCGTTGAAATAGGCGACGCGCAGGGCGAGATAGGTGTTCGAGAACAGCTTGATCGCCTCGGCCTCGACCGCACCGCAGAACAGCACCGGCATGTCCTTGCGAATGGCGCCGTCAACCAGCAGATTGGCGAAGCGCTCGGCCCGGTCCGACCGCTCGCCGACGACGATGCGCGAGGGGTGCAGGTTATCGTAGAGCGCCTTGCCCTCGCGCAGGAATTCCGGCGAAAAGATCACGTTGTCCCAGCCCATCTCGGCCCGGATCCGATCCACGAAACCGACCGGGATCGTGGATTTGACGATGGCCACCGCATTCGGGTTGATCCGATGCACATCGGCCAGCACCGACTCCACGGTCGAGGTGTCAAAGCGGTTGGTCCTGGCATCGTAATTCGTCGGGGTCGAGATCACCACGAATTCGGCATCAGCAAAGGCTTCTTCGGGGTCGAGCGTCGCCGTCAGATCCAGTTCGCGATTGGCGAGGAAGTCGCTGATTTCCGCGTCCTCGATCGGCGACTGCCGGTTATTGATCATCTCGACCCGGTCCTGCGCCACATCCAGCGCCACGACCTTGTTATGCTGCGCCAGCAGCACGGCGTTGGACAATCCCACATAGCCGAGACCGGCAACCGCGATTTTGGTACTCATCACATCCTCGTTTCTCTACTGGCTGTCCCTATCGCGCATCGCCACGCATATCGAGAGCAGAGCGATCATAACTCAGCGAGCCGCCGCCAGCAGCATCCCTATTCTCGAAAAAGCCTTTTTGTTCAAGAACCGGCCCGAATTCTTTGCGAAGCGCTTCGGCCTCATCCTCGCTTTCGAAGGGCAGAATGACCCGCGCGATCATGCCGAGCTCCTGAGCGGCGAGACGGTTCGCCGGCAGCCCTGCTCGGGACGAGATGCGCAGCACATCGGGGCGGAATTCGCGCAGGCAGGCCGAAAGACCGCCTGCTTCGTCGCCGCTGTCGGCTGCCAGAACCAGCGGGCCGTCGACGAAGCGCAGGTGGGCTGTGTCGGCCAGCCCGTTCCGCTCTCGGATCAGCGCCACTGCCTTGGCCATGCCCGGCTGCGAATCCTGAACAAGAAACACAGTGCCGTCATCCTGCTGCGCCGCCCGCATCGCGGGCAGGCCGATCCCGGCACCCAAATCGAGCACGCGGCGGCTGCCGGAGAGGTAGGAACGGATGTTGCGCCCGTTGCGCCGGTCGAACTTCCCGGCCAGCACCGCCATCAGCGCATCCTGCGTGAAAATGCCCGGATCGCAAGGTAGCGCGATCTCCTGCGAGTCGACCCAGTCGATGCTCTCATCGGTCGATGGGACGATCCTGCCATCGACATAATGCGACACCCCGATCGCGCCCCAACCCGACGCCGGCGCGGATTTTCGCGCACTGCCCGAACCCGAGTTCGCCCGCTCTTCGACCTCCGACATGAGTGCGGCGATCTTGGCAGGGTCGCGGGGTTTGGGCGGCTTTGCCTCGACGCTGGTGATGGGCACCTTGCCCGCCTCGATCAGGTTTTCGCGCAGCTCGGCATAGGCGTCGGTCCGGCGATACTCGTCAAGTCGAGCCTCCAGCGCGTCCAGCGCCGCGAAATGCAGCTTCGACAGCACCGGGTCATTCAGCAGCGCCGCCATGATCTCGGCCCGGCGCGGCGCATGCCGCAGGATGCTGGTATCGGAAACCTCGTTGCGGTCCTGAAGCGACCAGTATTCGGCGTTATACTTGTCCTTCTTGTTGTTCACATTGCCCCGAAAGCGCCGTGCCGCATAGCTGTCCACCGATTTGATCGCATAGTGATTAAGCTGAACCCAGTCATAGCCGAGCGTCCGCCTGATCGAGCGCCAGCCGCGAAACTTGAAGTAATCCTCCATCTGCTGACCAGAGCCGTTCAGCCATTTCACGCTGTCGGGAAAACCGTCATCCAGATGCTTGTTCTTGATCGAGGGCCGGTGAATGCCGAGCTTCCAATATTCAGGATCGAAGCGGAACAGCGTCTTGACCCCCCACCCCTTGTTCCATAGCGGCGGCGCGGCGCGGGTATATTGCTCGGTCACCGGCGCGCGCGACCAGTCCACCACGCCGTTCGAGCCAAAGATCCGCCAGGTGACGACGATCCCGTTCGCATCCCGCGCCACCACGTCAGCCAGCAGCCCGTCCAGATGGCCGGCGGGATGGTTGATGCACAGAAACTCGTCAGCATCGAACAGCATCACCCAATCCGCCTGCTGAACCAGAGGCTCGCGCTGCGCATGCTGGATCGCCGAGGGCTGAGGCTTGACGCCCTCGGGTATGTTGTTCGGACGATGATGGCCGACGCCAAGCTGTTCCAGACGTTGCAGCATCTCGACCGTGCCGTCGGAGCAGTCATTGGTGTAGACGAGAATGTCGGTGAATCCGACCGCAAGATGATGGGCGAACCATTCCAGCAGAAACGGTGCCTCATCCTTCATCATCGACACCGCCATGACCGTGCCATGCGGGCTTATATGACGGGTCAGCTTCACAGTTGCATCACTCAGGACGGGCGGTCATAGCCGAACGTCTCGAAATCCTTGGCGTAGTAGTTCCGGACCCAATCAACCATGTCATCGGTCAGCTCAAGCTGCTCATGCTTGCTCTTGTTGATTTCGCGTGTTTCGGGTTTCTCGAAGCCGAACCGCGCGGCGATACGCGAGTCGAAATCCCGTTCGACATGGAATATCTCGGTTTCCGGCGCGACGAAGCGGTGTTGCGGCAGAAAGCCGATCGGAATGATCCCCCGCTTCTTTCCACTGGCCAGCATGCGCACCCTCCGGAAGCGGGACCGGAGAATTCTTCGAGCGACATGTCGCGGGGTCGCAGCCCGTATTCATAGCGCAGGATCGAGCTGAACCGCGCCAGAGGATCGCGGATCACCGCAAAGCTGGCATCGAACGGCCCCCAGCTTTCCCAGATCTCGCGCGTCGCGTGCTGCATCGGGTAGGGGTAATCGCCCTTTTCGCCCTCGGTCGGCACCTCTTCGATGCCGAATTCGGTAAACAGCCGATGGCCGATGCGACCCTTCCGGTTCGCGGATTCGACATTCGCGATGGTCCAGCCATTCGCCAGGAAGGTCAGATATAGCGCGCTTCCGGCCGTTTTCGGCACATGGGCGAAGTAGATTCGCGTGTCGCCCTTGCTGAAGATCGGCATGCGCTTGCCCCCGTCAGACCTAGTTTTCCAGAGCCGCAGCAGGATCGATACCCACCTCGTCACACATGCGGGCGGCATAGGAATTGGCCAAAGGCGGGTTCTTCCGCCACCAGGGCTTGGTGCCGTTGGTGTACAGATGCACAGACAGCGTGTCTTCGGTGAACCACCCCTCAACGCGGCCATGCGGGTCATAGAAAATATCGTTCAGCTGGAACGGCACCGGATACAGGACGTCAGAGCCCATCGCCCTTTCGATATCGCCGGTCTGCTGTGCGAACCAGGTAAAGGCCTGCGGGCCGAACGCGGTGCGTTCCGCCTTGTAGATCGAGGCCGCGTGCGACAGCCCGCCCTTGGCCTTGATCCGGTCCATCTGCTTGCGCTGCTTCTTGTTCCACCATGCGGGATAATCGGGCAGATTCTCGTAGTAATCCAGAAGCTGATCCATCAGCTCGCATTCCTTTGGCAGTCCGACCACGCCGCAATTCAGCGCCCCGCGCATCCCGTGGCCGGCAAAGATCCACTCCCATTCATCCGGGAAGGGTTGGTGGCAGAACGCATCGCAGTCGATCCACACCGCGCCGGTCTGGCGAATCATCTTGTAGCGGAACACGTTGGACAGGAACGAGGCCGAGGTATCGTTCACCAGCTCCATGTCGATCCGCATGATCTCGGAGGCAGGCCGGATCTCGACGCCTTCGGGCGCATTCTGCACATCATCGGTGCAGTACAGCGTCACCGGATGGCCATGACGGAGATGCGACTTCAAGCAGAGCTGGTTGAGATAGTGAAGTCGCTCTCCGATCCAGAGCGACGCGACAGGACGGCGATCGAGCTTCATGCAGTGCCTCGGCGTTTCTTGACCTTTTTCTTCTAGACCAGTCGCGCCAAAGCGGCCAGTGCCTGCGGCGCAACGTCGTTACCCGGTTCGGCGGACAACGCGGCGATCCTATTCCAGCTCGTCCTGGCTGTCCGCCTCTGCTTCCCGTTCACGATCTGCGTCAGGCGTATTGACCAGACGGCGCACGAAGCGCACGCCGGTCTGTGCGTTCAGCATCTGCCGCGCAGGCTTTCGAAGCCCGACCTCGCTCAGAAGATTGTTGTTTCGGTAGTGGACTGTGTAGATCTCTCGGTCCTGTGGCAGAGGCTCACCGCGCAGCTTGCCGCCGAGGATATAGTGATGTTCCTCGGGGATCTCGCTCCAGCCGAGGCCGGAGCGGCGGATGGCGACGGGCAGGCTGAGCTGATCCAGATAGGGCCGCCGCCGCGGGATGGTCTCGACCCGGTCGATGGTCCGCGCGGTCTCATACCACATATCGGCGAACCGCCCTGCCGGTCCATCAGCCTCGGGGAATACCACGAAGCCCGAGCTGTAATAGGGCAGTACATTCGAGCCGCGCCGCATCAACGACACCCGCTCTTCGGGCAGCGGCATATCGAAGGCGCCGTAGACATCATCCCAGATCGACTGCTCGGCCCAGACCATCGAGGCCGCGACCGAACAGGCGACATGCCCGGGCCGGATCAGATTGTCGGGACTGTTCGGGCGCAGGAACAGCACATCCGTGTCGACAAAGGCGGAATATTCCGTCTCGCGCGGCTGAAGGGCGGCGATGATCTTGTTGCCATGTGGATAAGGCTCGTCCCACATCCCTTCTGTCTTCATCGAACGGATCTCGCCGCCCATCATCTCATGGGCCTTGAACACCGCGGGGTGCACATCGTCGATCATGTGCTCGGAGCAATAGCCGATGGTCTTGACGCTGTCCCCGAAAGCCTGGCGGATCGAGGCAAGCAGCGTGCAGGACATGATGTCGTAATTCGCGGGATCGGCGATATAGAAGATCGTCAGTTTCGGCATATGGCTGTCCGGTCCGCCCGTCACTTGCTGGCACCGGGGCCGCTGCCCGGATCGTGGACAGAGTGTCCTGTCACGGCAGCGGGATCAACCCGTTGCTGCGTGCCACATGGACTTGCTGCTTATGCCCAGTCCCAGGGCCGGGTGAATTCGCCGAGCTTCTGACGTACAGCGGCCTGATCGGTGCCCTCGCCCCCCTTGATCCGGGCCACAAGCCCACGCTTTTTGTCATCGACGATCTCGGCGACACTGGCGCCGGTGCCTTGCAACGCCTCGTCATAGACCCGACGGATCGCCATTTTCCGCAGATCCGGCTTGAAGATCTTACCCACCGCGGTTTTGGGCAATTCGTCGAGGATTTCGAGATATTTCGGCACCGCCGCGCGTTCATGGATGCGCGGTTTGGCGTGTTCCAGCAGCTCATCCACGGTGACCTCGCTATCCGCAACCAGTTCGACATAGGCACAGGGCAGCTCGCCCGCGAAGGCGTCGGGCTGTCCGATCGCTCCGGCAAAAGCCACGGCGGGATGCGAGAGCAGCGCGTCCTCGATCTCGGCGGGGTCAAGATTATGGCCGCCTCGGATGATCAGGTCCTTGGCGCGGCCGGTGATCCAGAGATATCCATCCGCATCGATCCGCCCAAGATCTCCGGTGCGCAGGAAACGCTCCTCCGCGAACAGATCATTGTTCTTCTCGGCCTCGGTATAGGTCGAACCCTCGAACACCCCCGGATTGGCCACGCAGATCTCGCCCACCTCGTCAGTGCCGCATTCCACGAAAGCGCCGTCCCGCTTGTTCAGGATTCGCACCTTCGTATAGGGCAGCGGCAGACCGACCGAGCCGACCTTCTTCATCCCGTCCACCGGATTGCAGGACACAAGGCAGGTCGCCTCGGTCAGCCCGTAACCTTCCGCAATCTCGACGCCGGTCGCGGCCTTGAAGCGGTTATAAAGTTCGATCGGCAGCGCCGCCGAGCCCGAAATCGCCGTGCGCAGCGAGGACACATCGGCATCCACCTTGCGCTGCATCAGCGCCGAGATCGCGGTCGGCACGGTGATCAGGAAGGTCACCTGCCAGCGTTCGATCAGCTTCCAGAAATTGTCGAAGACCCCATCGCCGCGATACCCGGCAGGGGTCGGCATGACCATATGCGCACCCGAGGCGATGCAGCTCATCAGCACCGGATAGGCGGCGAAGACATGGAAGAGCGGCAATGGGCAGATCAGCACATCGGTTTCATCGAACAGCAGCGTGCCTCCGAGGAACCCGTTATAGATCATGCCCGAGTATTTATGCTGCGCGACCTTGGGCATTCCGGTTGTGCCGCCCGTGTGGAAATAGGCCGCGACACGGTCCTCGCTGGGGTCGTCGAAATCCAGGCGGTTGTGATTCTCGGCCGATACCGAGGCCTCGAACTGATGCACCTGGGCGTGGTGCTTGACCGGCATTTTCGGGCGCGCCAGCGGGACAATGAATTTCTTCACCCCGGTCAGATGCCTGTTCAGGTCGATCTCGAGCACATGCTCGACATTGGGCGCATCCCTTACCGCCTGCGCCGTTTTCTGCGCCACATCGGTCTTGGGGAAAGATTTTAGCGTCACCACCACCTTGGCATTGGTCGAGCGCAGGATGGCCGAAATATGCTCTGGCTCCAGCAAGGGGTTGATCGGATTGACGATCCCCGCCGTCATGCCGGCCAGAAGTACGACCGGAGTCTCGATGCTGTTTGGCAGGATGAAGGCAACGGTGTCGGACGGACCGACGCCCAGCTTGCGCAACAGATTGGCGGTTTCCGTCACGCGCTCGCGCAGCTCGGACCAGCTCAGCGTGGTGGCATGATCCCGCGGCCCGGCGAGAAGCTGAAACGAGACTGCGGGCCGATCCGGGAAACGTTCGGCTGTCCGGGTCAGAAACTCATAGATGGTGCGCCCATTGTCGCGCGCCTCATACGGCATTTCCTGCTCGACCGCATCGCGGTCGGCGACAGAGCTGAACTGGCCCATTATTCCCCCCTTCGCCAGACCCGCTGCCGGGTCCGTAACTTTGCCGGAGAGCATGGGACATAAAGGGGCCGCGGGGCAAGCCTGATGGCTGCCGCGCGGCCCGAAGACGCAGCGTCAGTGGCGCGACGTCAAGCAGCGCGGCTCACTGAGGAATGCGCAGCGTCTGGCCCGGATAGATCTTGTCGGGATCCGAGAGCATCGGACGATTGGCTTCGAAAATCTCGTTATAGCGGTTCGCGTCGCCAAGATATTTCTTCGAGATCGCGGACAGGGTTTCACCTGACTTGACTTCGTGGAACACCGGCTCCGCCGACGGAGACTTGCTGCTGACCGTCGCGGTCTTCTTCTCCGGCTCGGGAAGATCGGCCTCGACCTTCGCGATGCCTTTGATGTTGCCGATTGCCACGATCAGCTTTTCCATCGTCTCGCGATCGGCGCCGCGAGATTCGATCTTCACCGTTTCCTTGTCGCTGCGGAGCGTAAGCTGAACATCATCAGAGCCGAGCCCCATCTCTTTCAGCTCGGCCTTCATCGCCGCGACCTTGCGCTCGGTCTCGGCCTTTTCGGCGGATTCGCCGTCATCCTTCACCTCGGCGGCCTGCGCCTCGCCAAAGACGGATTTACCGGCATCCTTCACAAAATCCCACAAAGCCATTGGCTTATCCTTTGTTGGTTTCACCGCGACTGTAACGTGTTGCCGCCGTGGCGGTTCCCGATGCTGGTGCCGGCGCAGGATTTGCGCTAACCGCTCGGCGCAGCCGCCAGAGGATATGTCATGCACACGATCACCGTTCTCGCCGCACCCGACCGCGCCGATCTGGATCAGGACAGGATCACTGCGCTGCGCGATCTGTTCGGCGGCGGCAATCCGATCTGGCTGGCCGACAGGATCGCCGCCGAATTCCCGGCAACCCAGCTTCCCGCCGATGCGGCGGCCATTGCCGAGGATACGCGCATGGCGGGTTTCGATCTGGTTATTCAGCCGACCGCGGGACGGCGCAAGGCGGTGCTGTTGGCGGATATGGATTCCACGATGATCCTTCAGGAATGCATCGACGAACTCGCCGCCGAAGCCGGCGTCGCCGAACGTGTCGCCGACATCACTGCGCGCGCGATGAACGGCGAACTGAATTTCCACGAAGCCCTGATCGAGCGGGTCGGACTGCTGGCCGGGCTGGATGAGCGGATCATCGACAAGGTCATCGACGAGCGGATCACCCTTGCCCCAGGCGGACGCGAGCTGATCGCGACGATGCGCGATCAGGGCGCGTATACGGCGCTGGTCTCAGGAGGTTTCACTGCCTTCACAAGTGTCATCGCCGCAGAGCTGGGTTTTGATGAGCATCGCGCCAACAGCCTTCTGGCCGATCAGGGCGTTCTGACAGGACATGTGGGTCTTCCCGTTCTGGGACGCGAGGCGAAAGTCGCGGCGCTGCAAGAGATCACATCGGCGCGGGGCCTGACCCCGGCCGAGGCGATGGCGGTGGGCGATGGTGCGAATGATCTCGGAATGCTTCAACGCGCGGGGAGCGGCGTGGCACTGCATGCCAAGCCGGTCGTCGCGGAACAGGCCGGGATCCGCATCGACCATGCCGATCTGACAGCGCTGCTTTACATCCAGGGCTACGGGCGGGACGAATTCGTCACCGGCTGACCACCGCCGGGGGTGGCGCATTTTTGCCGCTCGCCGCGAAATTGCACGCCGCCCCCTCGCAAACCGGCGGGATCATCGCTATATAGGCGCTGCATCTCTTTTTCGAACCTGTTCCTTTCGGCTCAGCTTTCGACTTCAAGCTTTGCCGGGCCGCTGCGCTGTGTGAGCGGCATGAATATAAGGAATACCACGATGGCCAACGGCACCGTGAAATGGTTCAACGCCACCAAAGGCTACGGCTTCATTGCCCCGGAATCGGGCTCCAAGGACGTGTTCGTCCACATCTCGGCCGTGGAACGCGCCGGTCTGCGCGGGCTGGATGATGGTCAGGCCGTGACATTTGATCTGGAACAGGATCGCAATGGCCGCGAGTCGGCCAGCAATATCGCGCTCGCCTGAGCCGATTGCCAGTCAGTAGACAGAACGGGGCCGCAACGATTGCGGCCCCGTTTTCTTTTGCGCGTTCCAACCACGAAGAAAGGCGCCGCAACGGGCGCCTTTTTTGATCGTCCAAGTCGCAGCGGCTCAGTCCTTGGCGCGCTCGACATAGCTATTGTCAGCGGTGTTGATGACAATGCGCGTGCCGGTGCCGATATGCGGCGGCACCATCACCCGCAGACCATTATCCACCTGCGCCGGCTTATAGGAAGAAGACGCTGTCTGGCCCTTGACCACCGGCTCGGTCTCGGTCACCTCGACGGTCATCTTCTGCGGCAGCTCCATCGCGATGGGCGCGCCGTTGAACACCTGAAGGAAGACCCGCATCCCCTCCTTAAGATACACGGCCTGATCGCCGATCACATCTTCCGAGGCCACGAGCTGCTCATAGGTCTCGGGCTCCATGAAGTGATAACCCTCGCCGTCATTATACAGATAGTCATATTCCCGCTCATCGACATGAGCCTTCTCGACCTGATCGGTGGTCTTCCAGCGTTCGGCGACCTTGGTGCCGTCCGAGATGCGGCGCATATCAACGCTGGTGGTCGGTGTGCCCTTGCCGGGGTGGAAGTTCTCGGCCTTCAGAACGACATACAGCTTTTCGCCGATCTCGACGACATTGCCCTTCCGGAGGCTGGAGGCGATGACTTTCATCTCAGGTTTCCTTGCGAGTTTGATCGGATGCGCCTATGCGCGTTGGCGGTGTCCCTACCCCAAGCAAAGCCTCATTGCCAGTGAAACCATGAGCGATTCCCCCTGGTGGCAGCCCCACCGTCATGCCGACCGCCGCCCCGCATTGATGGCCCGCAACCGCATCCAGCGGGCGATTCGGGACTGGCTGGACGACAATGGCTTCGCCGAGGTCGATCCCTCCGCGCTGGCGGTCAGCCCGGGCAATGAAACCCATCTGCACGGCTTCGCGACCGAGATGGTCGGCAATGATGGCAAAGCCCGCGCGATGTATCTGCACACCTCGCCAGAATTCGCGATGAAGAAGCTGCTCGCTGCCGGAGAGCCGCGCATCGCTGCTTTCTCGCATGTCTGGCGCAACCGCGAGCGCGGGAAGCTGCACCATCCGGAATTCACCATGCTGGAATGGTATCGCGCCGGCGAGGATTACACGGTGCTGATGGACGATTGCGCCGACTTCCTGATGCTCGCCGCCGAGGCCGCCGGCGCGAATGAGTTTCGCTGGCGGGATTCCGTGTGCGACCCCTATGCCTCACCGGAACGGGTCAGCGTCGCCGAGGCTTTCGCCGATTTTGCCGGGATAGACCTGCTTGCGACGATCTCGGCGGATGGCGCGACGGACCGGGATGGGCTGGCGGCGCAGCTGGACAAGGCCGGGATCGCGCGAGCGCTGCACGATAGTTGGTCCGATCTGTTTTCTCGTGCCCTGGCCGAGCGGGTCGAGCCGCATCTGGGCCGTGGCTGCGCCACGATTCTGGACCGATACCCGGCCCCCGAGGCCGCGCTTGCCCGCCGCGCGCCCGATGATCCGCGCGTTTCGGAACGCTTCGAGCTGTATGCCTGCGGGGTCGAGCTTGCCAATGGTTTCGGCGAACTTACCGATCCGGCCGAGCAGCGCGCCCGGTTCCAGCACGATATGGCCGAACGTGCGCGCATCTATGGCGACGCCTACCCGCTGGACGAGGATTTCCTCGCCGCGCTCGCGATCATGCCCGAGGCATCGGGGATCGCTCTGGGCTTCGACCGGCTGGTGATGCTGGCCACGTCGGCCCCTTCGGTCGAGGCGGTGATGTGGGCGCCGGTGGCCGGCTAAGGGGTCAGCCGGGAAAGGATTTCAGCCGCGCCGCCAGGTTCAGCCCTGGCGCAGCCCGTCCCGGCCCAGAACGGACCGTAGCCATGCTCGCCCTGTGCGGATGCCGCCGCATGAAGAGCCTTCAGCGCCGAATATGGTAGCGGATAATCCGGCGCATTGCTGTCATCGCGGCTGCTGATGATATTCTCGACCCCGCGCGCCTGGCGGCCCGAGATCGCCCGCGTCATACGCGTCTGGCCGCCGGCGAGCGCCGCGCGGTGCGGATCGGATGTGCCCGCCTCATCTGCGACCAGAAAAGCGGTGCCGCACTGCGCCGCGACTGCGCCCGCATCAAGCGCCGCCTGCACATCTTCGCGCGTCATAATTCCGCCTGCCGCGATCAGCGGAAGACCGGCTTCGGTCAGCGCGGAAAGAAGCTCCATCGTCTCAAGCCGCTCATCCGGGCCGTTAGCATCGAACAGTCCGCGATGCCCGCCCGCCTGCCAGCCTTGCGCGACGATGCCGTCCAGCCCCGCTGCCCTGATCTTCAGCGCATCCGCCAGGTTCGTGGCCGACCCCAGCAGGACCGCCCCGCTCTCGCGCAGCGCCGCGACGCGTCCGGCATCGGGCAAGCCGAAGTGAAAGCTGACCACGCCAGGTCGCTCTTCCAGAAGCATCTGCAGCATCGCATCATCTTCCGCGAAAGGCGTGTATCCCGAGGTAAGCTGATCTGGGGCTGCTGCTCCGAACCGGCCGAAATCCGGTGCGAGCCCGTCAAGCCAGTCACGCTCCTTCTGCGCATCCCGGCGCGGCGGAGCGTGACAGAAGACATTCACATTGAACCGCGCTGACGTCTGCGCGCGCACGGCCCGGATATCTTGCCGCGCCCGTTCCGCGTCCTGCGCCGCCACGCCAAGCGAGCCCAGCCCGCCCGCATTCGCCACCGCAGCGGCGAGCGCTGGGGTGGTAATTCCGGCCATCGGCGCCTGCACCACCGGCACGCGCATCCCGATCTTCGCAAGCAGCATCGGAGCCTCCGTTTCCACACATCCTTGATGCGCCGCCGGGCAGGCGGCCTCAACCGTTAAATCGTCCTCTCCGCTCAGATCGGTAGCCCGCCATCCTGCTTGGCCGATTTCAGCACGATCTCGGACCGGACCTGCGTGACCTGAGAATGCTGCAACAGCCGATCATGGATGAAATCCGCAAGCGCATCCAGATCCCGGACCTGCAATTCCATCACGTAATCTGCATCGCCCGAGACCGAATGCGCCGCCCGGACCTCTGGCTGCGCCGCCGCGAAGCTGGCGAAATCCTTGTCCCCCGCCGCACCGTGGCTGCGCAGGTTCACCCGCGCAAAGGCCCGGATCCCAAAGCCGAGCGCGCGCGCGTCGAGCTGTGCCGTATAGCGTCGGATCACGCCGGATTTTTCGAGCGCGGCCCTGCGGCGCGAACATTGCGACGGCGAGAGGTTCACGATCTCGGAGAGCTGCGCATTGGTCAGCCCTCCGTCTCGCTGCAATGCGGCAAGAATCGCGCGATCAAAGCTGTCATGCAAGATTTCGTCCATCACGCCCTCCGATATGCGCGTTTCGTGCATAGCCTCGCCTCAGCCTGATGCAATTGCAACCGGCTTGCATCCGAATCGGCGCATAATCAACGGAAGCGAACAGGAGGACATCATGGGACCTTTCCCGCACGACGCACCGAAAGCCGAAATCAGCAAATCGAACCCCGCCGGCACGGACGGGTTCGAATTCGTCGAATTCGCCCACCCCAACCCGGAAGAGCTGGACAAGCTGTTCCGCAAGATGGGCTTCGTCCCGGTGGCCAAGCACAAGTCGAAGAATGTGACACTCTATCGTCAGGGCGGCATCAACTATGTGCTGAATGCCGAACCGGACAGCCATGCCAGCCAGTTCATCACCGATCACGGCCCCTGCGCCCCGGCCATGGGCTGGCGCGTCGTGGATTCGCAGCACGCGCTGAAACGTGCCGTCGAGCTGGGCGCAGAGGAATATACCGGCCCCGGCAAGGTGCTGGATTTCCCGGCTGTGCTGGGGATCGGTGGCAGCCTGCTTTATTTCATCGACAAATATGACGACACCGGCAGCGCCTGGGATGCGGAATATGACTGGCTGGGCGAAACGGACCCGCGCCCCGAAGGCGTCGGCTTCTATTACATCGACCACCTGACGCATAACGTCGTGCGCGGGAACATGGACACCTGGTATAAATTCTATAACCAGACCTTCAATTTCCGCGAGATCCGCTATTTCGACATCAAGGGCAAGCAGACCGGGCTGTTCAGCCGCGCGCTGACCTCGCCCGATGGCAAGATCCGCATTCCGATCAATGAAAGCGCGGATGAGCACAGCCAGATCGAAGAGTATCTGAACGAATACAAGGGCGAGGGCATCCAGCATATCGCGGTCGCCTCGGAGGATATCTATGCCTCGACCGACGCGATTGCCGAGAAGGGACTGGAATTCATGCCCGGCCCGCCGGATGTCTATTACGAGATGTCCCGCAAGCGCGTGACCGATCATGAAGAACCGCTGGACAAGATGAAAAAGCACGGGATTCTCATCGACGGCGAAGGCGTGGTCGATGGCGGCACGACGCGGATCCTGTTGCAGATCTTCTCGAAAACCGTGATCGGGCCGATCTTCTTCGAGTTCATTCAGCGCAAGGGCGATGACGGCTTCGGCGAGGGCAATTTCCGCGCCCTCTTCGAATCGATCGAGGAAGACCAGATGCGCCGCGGCGTGCTGAAATCCGAACCGGCGGAATGAGCTGGCAGGACCTGTCGACCGCACCCGCACCGGGCACGGTCGTCTGCGAAACGGACGAGGTCGAGGGCGTGAAAGCCCTCGACCTTGCCGGCTTTCCGCTTCTGGTGGTGAAGGATGCGCACGGGTTGCGCGGTTTCGTAAACCTCTGCCCGCATCAGTTCCTGCCTTTGGATTACCGTGGCGGCAATCTCCTGTCGTCGGATGGGGCGCGGCTGATTTGCAGCTCGCATCAGGCCCAGTTCGATGCCGCCAGCGGAGAGGTCTGCGATGGACCCGCCGAGTGCGGGCTCGACCCGGTGCCGTTGCGTCAGGAACACGGCAGGGTCGTCATCGGCAACGCCTGAGATCGGCCTTGCCCCTGCGCCGGTCGACAAGCTTTCGCCAGCAAGCGTTGAACAAACTCCAGATGAGACACCGAGCGACCTCGATCGCCCCACAATGGAGCGATTCTGTCAACCCATAGATAATCTGTGGACGACCTACACAAAATGTTGACATGCCCCCTCGCCACACCACAATATGGTCGAGCTTTGACAGGCACGGGAATCACCCGGAAGCGAGACAGAAGGGGCAAGAAAGCACCCTCGAAACCCCTCGCGGCGGACAGGTGTCAGGGCAGCAACAAACCATGGTGCAGGGGCCATGGGGCGCTTTGACCGGAAAGCCGCGCTTTGCCGGATACTGACGTTCTGCCCTGCATCGAAGACAGCATGAGGGACAGATGAGCATCACCGTTTATTCCAAGCCGGCCTGCGTTCAATGCACCGCCACCACCCGCGCCCTGCAGGCGCGCGGCATCGAATTCGACATTGTCGACCTGACCCAGGACGAAGACGCCTTTGCGCATGTCTCGGGCCTCGGCTATCGTCAGGCACCGGTGGTCATCGCTGGCGACGCACATTGGTCCGGCTTCCGCCCGGACCTGATCGGCCAGCTTTCCTGACACGGCGCGGCAGGCTCTGGTGGCACCGATCCGATGGCGCAGCTCGTCTATTTCTCCTCCCGCTCGGGCAACACGGCGAAGTTCGTCGCCCGGCTGGGCATGGAGGCGCTGCGCATTCCGATCAGCCTCGATGAGCCGTTGCCGATGCCCGATCGGCCCTATGTGCTGATCTCTCCAAGCTATTCGGACGGCCAGGGGCGCGGTGCCGTGCACCCCCAGGTCGTCCGTTTCCTGAACGATCCCGCAAGACGGGCGCTGATCCGCGGCGTCATCGCCGCAGGCAACCGCAATTTCGGACAGTTTTATGCGCTTGCCGGGCGACGCATCGCCGACAAGCTGAACGTGCCGCTGCTCTATAAATTCGAGCTGGCCGGCAATGACGAAGACATCGCCCGCGTGACCCAAGGGCTACACCGATTCTGGAGAGAGACATGCTTGACGACCGCCTGAACCGTCCCGCGCCCGAGGCGAAGGACTATCATGCGCTGAATGCGATGCTGAACCTGTATGACGAGGCAGGCCAGATCCAGTTCGACGCGGACCGCAAGGCGGCGCGGCAGTATTTCCTGCAGCATGTGAACCAGAACACGGTCTTCTTCCACAGCCTTGACGAAAAGCTGGGCTATCTGGTCGAGGAAGGCTATTACGACGCCGCCGTGCTGGACCAGTATTCCAAGAACTTCCAGCGCAAGATCTGGGACGAAGCTTACGGGAAGAAGTTCCGCTTCCCCAGCTTCCTTGGCGCGTTCAAATATTACACCTCCTATACGCTGAAAACCTGGGACGGCGAACGCTTCCTGGAGCGTTACGAGGATCGCGTCGTCATGGTCGCCCTGACCCTGGCCCGCGGCGACGAGACGCTGGCCATGTCGCTGATGGAAGAGATCATCGAGGGTCGCTTCCAGCCCGCGACGCCGACCTTCCTGAATGCCGGCAAGAAAGCGCGGGGGGAATTCGTGTCCTGCTTCCTGCTGCGCATCGAAGACAACATGGAATCGATCGGGCGCGGCATCAACTCGGCCCTGCAGCTGTCCAAGCGCGGCGGCGGCGTCGCGCTGATGCTGACCAATATCCGCGAACATGGTGCGCCGATCAAACAGATCGCCAACCAGTCCTCGGGCGTGATCCCGGTGATGAAACTGCTGGAGGACAGCTTCAGCTATGCCAACCAGCTTGGCGCAAGGCAGGGTGCAGGCGCGGTCTATCTGAACGCGCATCACCCCGATATCCTGCGCTTCCTCGATACCAAGCGCGAAAACGCGGATGAAAAGATCCGCATCAAGACCCTGTCGCTGGGTGTCGTGATCCCCGACATCACCTTCGAGCTGGCGAAGAAGAATGAGGACATGTATCTCTTCTCGCCCCATGATGTGCAGAAGGTCTATGGCCTGCCCTTCTCGGACATTTCGGTGACCGAGAAATATCACGAGATGGTCGACAACCCGAAGATCCGCAAAAAGAAGATCAATGCCCGCGCCTTCTTCCAGACCATCGCGGAAATCCAGTTCGAATCCGGCTATCCCTATATCATGTTCGAGGACACGGTGAACGCCGCGAACCCCATCGCGGGCCGCATCGCCATGTCGAACCTGTGCAGCGAAATTCTGCAGGTGAACACGGCCTCGGAATTCAATGACGATCTGTCGTATGCGCAGATGGGCACGGATATTTCCTGCAATCTCGGCTCGCTGAATATTGCCAAGGCCATGGATAGCGGCGATCTGGCGGCAACCGTCGGCACCGCCATCCGGGCGCTGAACGCCGTGTCCGAAATGTCGGCCATTGATTCGGTCCCGTCCATCCGCAAGGGCAATGACGAGGGCCATGCGATCGGCCTTGGCCAGATGAACCTGCACGGCTATCTGGCGCGCGAGCGTATCCATTACGGATCGCCCGAAGGGATCGACTTCACCAATATCTATTTCGCGACGGTGCTGTATCACGCGCTGCGGGCCTCGAACGCCCTGGCGAAAGAGCGTGGCAGAAGCTTCGCGGGCTTCGAGCAGTCGAAATATGCCGATGGCACCTTCTTCAACAAATATACCGGGCGTGACTGGCTGCCCGAAACAGAGCGCGTGACGGAACTGTTCGCGGATGCCGGCATCCCCGTTCCCACGCGTGAGGAATGGGCCACCCTGCGCGACGCGGTGATGACCGACGGGCTATATAACCGCAACCTGCAGGCGGTGCCGCCGACCGGCTCGATCAGCTATATCAACTACGCCACCTCCTCGATCCACCCGATCACCGCCAAGATCGAGGTCCGCAAGGAAGGCAAGATCGGCCGCGTCTATTATCCCGCGCCCTATATGACCAATGACAATCTGGAATATTACCGCGACGCCTACGAGATCGGCCCCGAGGCGATCATCGACACCTATGCCGCCGCGACCCAGCATGTCGATCAGGGCCTGTCGCTGACCCTGTTCTTCCCCGCCGATGCCACGACGCGCGACATCAACCGCGCCCAGATCTACGCCTGGAAAAAGGGCATCAAGACCATCTACTATATCCGCCTGCGCCAGGCCGCCCTTGAAGGGACCGAGGTCGAGGGCTGCGTTTCCTGCACGCTGTAAGGGGCAAGATTCATGAAAGATTCCGTCAATACCACCCGTGCCGTCCCCGCCGCCGTCAACTGGAACCGCCTTCAGGACGACAAGGATCTGGAGATCTGGAACCGTCTGACCGCGAATTTCTGGCTGCCGGAAAAGGTGCCGCTGTCAAACGATATTCAAAGCTGGTCACAGCTGAAACCGGCTGAACAGACGCTGACGATCCGCGTTTTCACCGGGCTGACCCTGCTGGACACGATCCAGAATACGGTCGGCGCCCCCTCGCTTCTGCCCGATGCGATCACGCCGCATGAAGAAGCCGTACTGACCAATGTCGCCTTCATGGAGGCCGTCCACGCCCGCAGCTATTCTTCGGTCTTCTCGACGCTCTGCCAGACATCGGAAGTGGATGAAGCCTTCCGCTGGTCGTCCGAGAATGAACAGCTTCAGGCCAAATCGCGGCTGATCCTTGACGAATACGATTCGGCCAGCCACCCGCTGAAAAAGAAGATCGCCAGCGTCTTCCTGGAAAGCTTCCTGTTCTATTCCGGCTTCTACCTGCCGATGCACTGGTCCAGCCGGGCGCGCCTGACCAACACGGCCGACCTGATCCGCCTGATCATCCGGGATGAGGCGATCCACGGCTATTATATCGGCTATAAATACCAGCGAGGGCTGGAGAAAGCCTCCGAGCAAGAGCGGGCCGAGCTGAAGGATTTCGCCTTCTCGCTGCTGTTCGATCTCTATGAAATTGAAGGGAAATATACCGAGACGCTGTATGATCCGGTGGGGCTCACCGAGGATGTGAAGCATTTCCTGCATTACAATGCCAACAAGGCGTTGCAGAATCTCGGATACGAGGCGCTGTTCCCGGCCGAGGCGTGCAAGGTCTCTCCGGCGATCCTGGCAGCGTTGTCCCCGAATTCGGATGAAAATCACGACTTTTTCTCGGGTTCCGGGTCCAGCTATGTGATCGGAAAAGCCGTTGCGACGGAGGATGAGGACTGGGATTTCTGATCCCGGCTTTCGCCATCACGCAAACCGGCCGCGCTTTCGGGTGCGGCCTTTTACATGCGTAAGCCGGTCTGCGCCGGGTGTGCACCGCGCGTCCACAGGGGCGGTGAAAGCGTGATTAGGTGACGCGCAGCTTTCGCGTTAGAATGACTGCGCAACTGGTCCCGCATCGAAGAAAGGAACCGCCATGTTCCGACTGACGATCACCGCCGCTGTCGCCGCTTTTCTCAGCCTGCCCGTCGCCGCGCAGGAGGCCAAGCCGGTCACGCCTGCACCCGAGACCGCCCCCGAGACCGGGGCCGCGCCCGACAGCAGTCTTCCCGCCGATCCGGCAATTCCGCTTCCGGTGCTGCCGATGCAGGGGCGCGACTGCAACAAATCACGGCAGATGACTTCCTGAGCCTGTCTTGGCAAAGACGGAAATGCGCGAGTGCCTGTGGCGGCTGTCCCAAGCCGAAATCCGGCGACGCAGGGTCACGCTGTTCCGCGGCAGACAGGCGACTCTCGGCGAGTCGTGCAGACCCTATGTGCAGCAGCAATTTCACACGTCAAGCGCGTAAGAAACTCAGCGCGCAATCATAAGTTGCTGATATAGCAGCCTCTCTGTGGCCCTACACGAATATGTGATCAGCCAGATCAGCGACTGAACCGTTCGGGCAGTGAACCCGCCTCTATTACTTATCGTAACCTTAACATGGCACTAGGTTCACGGCACTCAGAGAGTTAACTTTCACATATAGCTTTAGATAGTTGCACAGCGGCAACGGCAGTGACCAATTGCCAACTTGTTACTGCCCAGAGTCAGGGCACCGCGTTACCTCCGCGCAGTCTTTATTCAGTCAGGAGGTTGAAGATGACAAAATTTATGACGACCGCAGCCGTTGCTGCGCTTTTTGCAGGATCGGCGACGGCGGGCGGTTATGTGGCTCCGACGGTCGACACCGTTGCGCCGCCGGTGGTCCTTCAGGCGCCAATTGCAAGCTGGTCGGGCTTCTACGCCGGGGTCCAGTATGGTGGCGGCGATACCGATTTGTCATATCCGGCGTCGAATAACGATGATGACGGCGGCGACCCGAACCCCGGTGGCGGTGGCAGCGACCACGATTCCGGCGGCGGCGGAGGTAATGGCGGCGGCGGCGATGATGGTGATAACGGGGGTGGCGGCGACCATGAGGATGGCGGGTCCACCGACGAGGGCGATCACGAGGATGGCGGCTCGGATGAGGGCGATCACGAGGGCGGCGGTTCGGACGAGGGCGATCACGAGGGTGGCGGCGACCACGAAGGCGGCTCGGGCGGCGGCGATCACGCCACCACCGCGCAGCGTCCGATCCTGCGCGCGGCCAATCCGCAAATGGCGGATCCGCTGGCACCCTATGACGACGGCGATCTGGACGCGATGGGCGCCCATATCGGCTATATGCATGATTTCGGGCGTTTCGTTCTGGGCGGAGAGCTGGATTACAACAAGCTCAGCAACGATTCCCGCACCATGGGGCTGACCCGGCTGCGGGCGCGGGCCGGCTATGACATGGGCCGTTTCATGCCTTATGCGACGGTCGGTGGCGCCAAGATCGCCGATGGCGACCTGTCGGAGACCGGGGTCACCTATGGTCTTGGCGGGATGTTCAAGGTCAACGAGCGCGTGACGCTCGGCGCCGAATACAGCGTGCAGGAATTCGATGATGTGCACAGTGTTGACGGGCAAGAACTGAAGCTGGACCTGCTTCAGCTTCGCGCCTCGTATCGGTTCTGATTCGCGCCGTCCGGCAAGGTTCGGGGCGGTCCCGCGGGGCCGCCCCTTTTGCGTTCACTCGATGCCCAGAATCTGCCGTTCCCAGTCTTCGGTAATCACCTTGCCCGAACGGTTCCGCGCCCGTTCGGCCTCGCGCCGCGCCGCTGGCAGATGACCGCTGACCGCCAACGCGCCAAGACAGTCCAGCAGCGTCTGCTGGACTTCGAGCGTCGAGACACCGTCACGGGCGATCGGCGCGAAAAAGTTGGCGTACATCTGCGGCACGTCCAGCGGCGGGGCGAAGACGCGGTCGTAATCGGGCGCCTGATCGCCCTCGGGCTGATCGTGATAGGCCTGAAGCACCCTCGTGCCCGCGCGGAGCACCTCGATGGCAGTGCCCGGATCGTTGATGCCAGGCGAAAGCGCCTTGCTGGCCACCTCGCCCAGAACGGTCATGCCATATTGCAGATCCTGTTCGAAACTGCGCGACTCTCCGATGGTGAAGGAATTGCGCATGGCCTGGACGAATTCGTCGCCGATCTCGTCACGGAGACCCAGCAGAGCCTCGCCGCGATGCACGTATTTGCCAGGCATGCGCAGCACCTCGACCTCGGTTTCAGCGGTCTTGGCTGCCTTCTGCATCTCGGCGAAGTCGATATAGCGGACATAGCCAGCGCGTTGCGCATGGACCTTGATCGACCGTTCCAGCGCCGCCTGCCGGGGCACCGCGCCAAGCGACGGATTTTCGCGGAACCGCTTGGCGGGTTCCATCGCGGCGCGTTCGATCCGGTCGATGATGTCGCTCATCCGGCCGAACTCGTTAAGGTGGTTGACCCAGCGCAGCAGCGCCCAAGTGATCAGGAAGATGTCCAGCAGCGTGGCAATGAACAGCAGCACGCGCGCATTGTCGGGATACAGCCCCGCCGACAGCCCGATGATGCCGACGATCGAGAAGAGGAACGAGCCGATGAAGATCGATACAGCAGTCTGGGCGACGCGGTCCTCTTCCAGCAGGCGTGTGGCGCGGGGCGTGGCGTTGGCCGTGGCCGAGCTATAGGCCGAAACGATGATCGACATCGAGAAGGTGGTTACCGCCAGCATCGACGATGCGATGATGTTCAGCAGCGACCCGACCGAGCCGGAGGCCAGGTCGATTTTGGGAATATAAGGCAGATAGGGCCCGACAAACTGCGCCGTCAGCGCCAGGGCAATACCCGCGATGCTGTAGAGCGTCACGCGGACCCACATCTTGCGAAGCTGCTCTTTCAGCCGGATCATCCAGCCGCTTTGTAGCCAGCGGAACATGCATTGACCTCATGTCTTTACGGTTTGCCGGACCCGCCGGACAGAGGGTTTCTGCCGGTTTTCAGTGCGATGTTCAATGATCTGCCGGCCCGCGGGCCGGAGGGCGGGCACGACAAGGCCGCGCCCGTGACCGACAAAAGCTGGTCTGCGGCGCGGTGGGCGCGCGCCGCGTCAGGTCAGCGGCTGAACTTCTTGTATTTCACCCGCTTCGGCTCCACAGCATCCGGCCCCAGACGCCTGATCTTATCCGCCTCGTAATCCTCGAAGTTGCCCTCGAACCATTCGACATGCGCATCGCCCTCAAACGCGAGGATATGCGTGCACAGACGGTCGAGGAAGAAGCGGTCGTGGCTGATGATCACTGCGCAGCCGGCGAAATCGTCAAGCGCGGCCTCCAAAGCCTGCAACGTCTCGACATCCAGATCGTTGGTCGGTTCGTCAAGCAGCAGCACATTGCCGCCGGATTTCAGCAGCTTGGCCATGTGGACGCGGTTGCGCTCACCCCCTGACAGCTGGCCGACCTTCTTCTGCTGATCGCCGCCCTTGAAGTTGAACGCCGATGCATAGGCGCGAGAGTTCATCGACACGTCGCCCAGCTCGATCTGCTCGGCCCCGCCGGAGATTTCCTCCCACACGGTCTTGTCGCCGCCAAGCGCGTCGCGGGACTGGTCGACATAAGACAGCTCGACCGTGTCGCCATAGCTGATCTCGCCCGCATCGGGCTGTTCCTGACCGGTCAGCATGCGGAACAGCGTCGATTTACCGGCACCGTTCGGGCCGATCACGCCGACAATGCCGCCCGGCGGCAGGCTGAAGGACAGATCCTCGATCAGAAGCTTGTCGCCCATGGCCTTTTTCAGCCCCTCGACCTCGATCACCTTGGATCCGAGGCGTTCGCCATTCGGGATGATGATCTGGGCGCGGGACAGTTTTTCACGCTCGGACTTCGACGCCATTTCGTTATAGGCGTTGATCCGGGCCTTCTGTTTTGCCTGACGGGCCTTGGCCCCGGCGCGGATCCATTCCAATTCGCGTTCCAGCGTCTTCTGGCGGGCCTTGTCCTCACGCGCTTCCTGTTCCAGCCGCTTGGCCTTCTGTTCCAGCCACGAGGAATAATTGCCCTCATAGGGAATGCCGCGCCCGCGATCCAGTTCGAGAATCCAGCCAGTGATGTCGTCGAGGAAATAGCGGTCATGGGTCACGACAAGGATCGTGCCGGGATATTCGATCAGGTGCTTTTGAAGCCAGGCGATGGTTTCCGCATCCAGATGGTTGGTCGGTTCGTCCAGCAGCAGCATGTCGGGCGCTTCCAGCAGCAGCTTGCACAGCGCCACACGGCGGCGTTCGCCGCCTGAAAGGGTCGAGACATCGGCCTCGTCGGGCGGGCAGCGCAGGGCCTCCATCGCGACGTCGATCTGGCTGTCAAGATCCCACAGGTTTTCGGCGTCGATTTCGTCCTGAAGCTTCGCCATCTCATCGGCGGTTTCGTCGGAATAGTTCATCGCCAGCTCGTTGAAGCGGTCCAGCTTAGCTTTCTTTTCCGCCACACCAAGCATGACGTTTTCGCGAACGTTCAGCGATTCATCGAGTTGCGGCTCCTGCGGCAGATAACCAACCTTGGCGCCCTTGGCCGCCCAGGCCTCGCCCTGAAAATCCTTGTCGAGCCCGGCCATGATCTTCAGCAGCGTCGATTTACCGGCACCGTTCACGCCGACAACGCCGATCTTGACGCCGGGCAGGAAGTTCAGGCGGATATTCTCAAAGACCTTCTTGCCGCCGGGATAGGTCTTGGACACGCCGTCCATGTGATAGACGAATTCATAGGCTGCCATCGGGCGCTCCTGTCGGATAGGGGTTTGGGGGCTATTTAGGCGATGCAACGGCGAAGTTGAAGCGCGGCGGGAAGGTCGCGGCGATCACAGCCGGCCCCAGAGGTCATATTCGCCGGCCTCATCGACTGTGACGCTGACGATATCGCCGGGTTTGAGGCGCTCGAACCCCTCGTCGATGAACAGGTTGCCGTCGATTTCCGGCGCGTCGGCTTTGGTGCGGCAGGTCGCGGCTTCGTCGTCCACCTCGTCCACGATCACCTCAATCCGGGTGCCGACCTTGCTGGCCAGCTTGGACCCCGAGATCGCCTGCGCCTTCTGCATGAAGCGTTCGAAACGGTCCTGCTTCACATCCTCCGGCACGTGGTCGAGCAGGTCATTGGCCCGCGCACCGGCGACGTTTTCGTATTGGAACGCGCCGACCCGGTCCAGTTGCGCTTCATCCAGCCAGTCCAGAAGCGTCTGGAATTCGGCCTCGGTCTCGCCGGGATAGCCGACGATAAAGGTGGAACGCAGGGTAATGTCCGGGCAGATGTCGCGCCATGCGGCGATCTCGTCCAGCGTTTTCGCCGCCGCTGCGGGGCGGGCCATGCGTTTGAGCGTATCGGGATGGGCGTGCTGGAACGGAATATCCAGATAGGGCAGCACCAGCCCTTCCGCCATAAGCGGGATCAGATTGCGGACATGCGGATAGGGATAGACGTAATGCAACCGCACCCATGCCCCAAGCGAACCCAGATCGCGGGCGAGATCGGTGATATGGGCGCGGTGGCCGCGATCCTCGGCGTGCTTAAGGTCCACACCATAAGCAGAGGTGTCCTGCGAGATCACCAGCAGTTCCTTCACCCCCGCCGCGACCAGCTTTTCGGCTTCCCGGATAACCGCATGGGCCGGGCGGCTGACCAGACGGCCGCGCATATCGGGGATGATGCAGAATTTGCATTTGTGGTTACAGCCCTCGGAAATCTTCAGATAGCTGTAATGGCGGGGTGTCAGGCTGACGCTGCTTGCGGGCAGCAGATCCACGAAAGGATCGGGCGCGGGCGGAACCGCGCCATGCACCGCGTCCAGCACCTGTTCATATTGATGCGGCCCGGTGACGGCCAGAACCTTGGGGTGCGCGCCGGTGATATAGTCCGGCTCGGCGCCCAGGCAGCCGGTGACGATGACCCGACCGTTCTCGGTCAGCGCCTCGCCGATCGCATCGAGGCTTTCCGCCTTGGCGCTGTCCAGAAAACCGCAGGTGTTCACGATCACCGCATCCGCGCCCGCATAATCCGGGCTGATCGCATAGCCCTCGGCCCGCAGCCGGGTCAGGATGCGTTCGCTATCGACGAGCGCCTTGGGACAGCCGAGGCTGACCATCCCGATGGTCGGCTGCCCGTCGCGGCGCGGCGCGTCGGGAACCGTGGCGCGGGCGAGATCGGGGCGCAGATTGGGCGGGTTCGCTTGCATCCGCTGCACATAAGCGATTCGCGGCGCTGCGAAAAGAGATCAGCGCAGGTGGCGCAACTTTTGCCCGCCGCGGCGCGTCTCATTCAGCGGACGGATGAGCCATGGAGGAGCCCGACATGACCGCGACCCGACGCATCTCGCTTGCGCTGCTGGTGGCGCTGACCCCCGCGCTTGCACAGGCGGCAGAGCGGATCACCTCACGCGAGGGATTTCTTTCGGCGGTCGAAGGGCGGACGCTCAGCCGGACCGGGATCTCGCTGTCGGTATTGCCGGACGGACGCATCACCGGAAGCGCGCTCGGCGCTTCGGTCAGCGGAAGCTGGGACTGGCAGTCGGGCTGGTTCTGCCGGAAGCTGGCCTGGGGGAGCCGCGAATGGGCGCGCGACTGTCAGCTTGTCCAGATCGAGGGCGACCGGATCATCTTCACCGCCGGAAAGGGCGCGGGCGATCAGGCTGTGCTGACCATTCGCTGAGACCGCCCGCCCCTGAGCGGCTTAATCGGTGGCCTTGCGCGTCGTCGACAGCGCGACCATCGACACCCCCGTCGAGATCAGCTCGACCGCGAGCAGCACGCCCAGAATGGTCAGTGCCGAGGCAGGGAAATTGCCGAAGATCATCAGCGCCAGCGCCACCGAGACAATGCCGCTGAGAAGCACCAGCCAGAAGGCGTTGGTGCCGCGGAAATCGAAGGCAAGGAAAATCTTGAAGATTCCGCCGGCCAGAAAGCTGATCGCTGCCAGAATGGTCAGCGACACGACGCCGGCAAGCGGATTGCGCAGCAGGAAGATGCCCAGGAAGATGCAGGCCGCGCCCAGCAGCACGACCCAAAGCTTGCCGCCCGTGCCGCGGATCTGGAACGCGGCAATGATCTGAAGCAGGCCGATGAACAGGAATGACCAGCCGGCCAAAAGCTCGGCCGTCAGCGTCGCCGCGAAGGGGTTGGCCAGCGCCAGCACCCCGGCGAGAATCGACAGCAGGCCAATGATGATCCACATGATGCGTCCTCTCATAATTCATCTCCTTGAAATCTGTCGGGCGGATTCTGCGGATAACCGCACGATTCGCACTAGTGCCGCGCCGCGAGACGGAACTCTGAGGCCACCTGTGTCAATATTGTCATCGCCCGGCGGAACGGATCACGCAGCTGTCACTTTTTCTGACGCGCGAGCAGGCTAGATTACGCTCATGTTCAGCGTCTTTGCCCGTATGGCCCGTTTCTCTGTCCTGGTCCTCGCCGTGACCCTGCCGCTCGCCGTGCAAGCCGATATTCGCGAGAGCGAGAGCCGCATCGTCGTGCGCAACCATCGGGGCGGCAACGTGCTGGAAATGGTGCGGCTGCGCTCGAAGCTGGAAAATTCGGGGAAGCGGGTCGAGGTCCGGGGCTATTGCCGCTCGGCCTGCACCATGCTGATCACGATGCGCAATGCCTGTCTCGGCTCGGGCGCGACGATTGGCTTTCATGCTCCGCGCATTCCCAATACGACCATCATCCCGCCCTATGTCGATCAGATCATGGCGATGTTCTATCGCAACGGCATCCGCGACCGCTGGGAGAGCGAGTGGAAGTATTCGCTAGAGATGAAGAAGATCAGTTCCAAGGATTACATCAGGCTCGATCCGCAGACGCAGCTTTGTCGGGACTTCAAACGGGGATAAAAAAGGTCCGCGCCGAAGCGCGGACCATCTAGCATTCGCCCAAATCGTTAATGCGCCGCCTCGGCATACGGGCCGGGCGACCTACTCGTTATTCGGCGCGCGGCCGTTATCGGGCCCGCCGCAATGCACGGGCTTTTGTCGTTCGAGCCATGAAACGGGTCTCGCCGACTCGCGCACCGTCCTGACAGTGACGAACGGGGACGAACGGGTCAGCATCGGCAAGGTTCCGCCGTATCCGATCACAGAGACTTCATCGGCGCCCGCCCGAGGAAATCAGATGCTGACAAGACGCTGGTGTTGCTGCGTAAATCGGGTTCCAAGAAAAATCGCGATGACGCGACTGTGTCCGGCTCTTTTGGGTTATTCCCGCAGCCGCCAGCCGGTCGCGAAGATCCAGCGGATCACGCCCAGCGCAACGATCAGCGTCAGGCAGACCGCGAAAAGCGACACCCCGACCGGCACATCGGCCATGTCGAAAAACGCCCAGCGGAAGCCCGAGATGAGATACAGCACCGGGTTCAGCTTGGCGACGGTTTCCCAGAACGGCGGCAGCATCGAGGCCGAATAGAACGCGCCCCCGAGAAATACGAGCGGGGTGACCACCATCAGCGGCACGATCTGCAACTGCTCGAAATTCTTCGCCCACAGACCGATGATGAAACCCAACAGCGAGAACGACACCGAGGTCAGCACCAGAAAGGCAACCATCCAGAACGGATGCTCGATATGGATGCCGACGAAGAAGAAGCTGGTGATGAGGATCAGCACCGCGATCAGGATCGCCTTGCTCGCGGCGGCGCCGACAAAACCCGCCGTGACCTCGATCCAGCCTGCCGGAGCGACCAGATATTCATAGATCGTGCCGGAGAATTTCGGGAAATAGATCCCGAAAGAGGCATTGGACACGGATTGCTGCAACAGCGTCAACATCATCAGCCCCGGCACGATAAAGGCGCCATAGGGAATGCCCTCGACCGACTGGATGCGCCCGCCGATCGCGGCGCCGAACACGACGAAATACAGCACCGTGGACAGCACCGGCGAGGCGATGGACTGCCAGATGGTGCGAAAGAAGCGGGTCATCTCGTGGTGATAGATGGCCCGGATCGCGCCGGTATTGATCATGCCGAGCCCTCCTCTGCGGTGCTTGCTCCGCTGCGGTCATCCTCGGAGACGAGCGACATGAATACCTCTTCCAGGCTCGATTGCTTGGTCGAGACGTCGCGCACCTGAATGTCGAGCCGGGCCAGATCGGCCAGCAGATGCGCGATTCCGGTGCGGTCCGAGCGGGTATCGTAGTCATATCCCAGCCGCATCCGGTCATCCGACAAGGTGATGCCACGCTCGGCCAGTTCGGCGGGAAGCAGATCCAGCGGGGCGTTCATCTCGACCGTGAGATGTTTCTTGCCGAATTCGCCCATCATCTCGTTCTTGTCCTGCATCAGCAGCAGCCTGCCCTTGCTGATGACGCCGATCCGGTCGGCCATCTCTTCGGCCTCTTCCAGATAATGCGTGGTGAGGATGATCGTCACCCCGTCGCGACGCAGCTGTTCGACCACCTGCCACATCTCGCGGCGCAGGGCGACATCGACGCCGGCGGTGGGTTCGTCCAGAAACAGCACCTTCGGCTGATGCGAGAGCGCCTTGGCGATCAGCACCCGGCGCTTCATTCCGCCCGAAAGCTCACGCGTGGCGGCGTCGCGCTTGTCCCAAAGGGCGAGGCTGCGCAGCACCTGTTCCAGATAGGCATCGTCGGGCGGCGCGCCGTAGAGCCCGCGCGTGAAGCGGACGCAGTTCAGCACCGTCTCGAAGGGCTCCAGCGCGATTTCCTGCGGCACCAGCCCGATCAGCTTGCGCGCCGCGCGCCAGTCGCTGCGGATGTCGTGTTCGCCGACGCGCACCGTGCCGCCTGTCGGCACGACCAGCCCGCAGATGATCGAGATCAGCGTGGTCTTGCCCGCCCCGTTCGGACCCAGCAGGGCAACGATTTCGCCCTCGTCAATGGACAGTGAAACCTTGTCCAGCGCCTTGGTGCCGCCGGCATATTGCTTGCTCAACTGGTCTATCTCGATGATCGCCGTCACGATACCGCTCCTCAGTTCCGGGAGATCTGGGCGAGGCTTAGTGCGCGCGGGCCGGACTGTCCACCGTGGGCGGCGGTCGGCGCTTCAGCGTCACCGCCAGGATCAGCGCCAGCACCGCGAAACAGCCCGCGCCAAAGGTGAAGGCGGTCCGGTAATTCCAATATGTGATGACAGGCTGCATGACGATGGGCGACAGGAACTGCCCGAGAAAGAAGGACGAGGTGACAAGCCCCGATACCAGCCCGCGCCGCTTGGCCGGGGCGGCGTTCAGCGCGGTGGTGATGAAGGTCGGCATGCAGAACCCCAGCCCGCTGCCGATCAGCGCCGTGCCCAGCATCGCCATCGGCAGATGCACCGCATGCGCCACCGTCCAGAAGCCGGTCGCCATCAGCACGAACCCCGTCACCGGCGTGCCGATCCTGCCCAGCCAGGGCCGCACCCAGCCCGAGATCACCGCCATCAGCGCTGCCGCCATCATCATCGAAGCCATCACCTCGCCAGCATAGCGCGGATCTTCCAGCCCGATCTCGACCAGGTGATAGGGCAGCTGCGTCGGCACCGAATAGAATACGACGAAGGTCAGCGAGGCCGCCGTCGCCATGATCGCCACCGTCATCGGCCAGCCCGGCTCTCCCATTGCGGTTGCAGCTTGGGCGGCATCGCTGCCCGGCCCGCGATCCGGCTCTGGCAACAGCCACCACAAAAGCGGAAACATCGGCACGGCAAGACCATAGATCAGAAAGGGCAGCCGCGCATTGCCTGCGGCGAGGAACCCCGCCGTCATCACGAAGATCAACCCGCCGAAATTCACCGCCGCAAGCTGATAGCCCATCAGCCGCCCGCGCTCCGGCCCGGTGAAGTAATCCCCGATCAGCGCCGATTGCGCGGTCATGATCGCCGCCACGCCCAGACCCAGCGCCAGCCTGCTGAGAAAGATCGCCTCCAGCGATTGCAGATACAGCCCCGCCGTTCCGGCCACTGCATAGACCGCCAGCCCGGTAAACAGCGGGCCACGCCGCCCCAGCCGGTCCACCAGCGCCCCGGCAAAGGGCGCGACGATGGCCACGATCAGCGACGGCGCGGTGATCAGCAGCCGGGTGAGAAGCTCGGCATTGGGGTTGTCGGCAAAGATCTCCTGGATGCCGGGCAGGGCGGGGGTGATCGTCGCATTCGACATGATCGTCAGCGTCGCCGCCAGCATGAGCCCCCAAGCGCGAGAATCCCGCAAGATACGGTCCATCATCCAGCCTTTCGATCACAGGGTCTCGCGGAACGGGCCGTGGCAGGCGTCTCTGACCACCACCGGAGGCATTCCCCGAAAAGAGACATCGCAGCCGAAGCGGCCGCATCGCCGTCAGAATCGTTCAGTTGACCGGAATCGTCAAACCGATTCCAGACCGCTTGCGGTGTTCCGGCGCGCGGCTCCTGCCGGTGCTTCATTTCATGAGCATCTTCGATACCATCTGTCAGACATGACCCTCTGACACCGCATTACGAGAAAATCGTTGAGAAAAGGCCAACGTCGCCGTGCCTGGGACACCAGACTTGCCTCCGCGCGGGCTCTCGGGCATCGTCCCGGCACGAATTGCCGAGGAAGCGATGTTCCCGATCCGCGATCACAACCCGTCAGAGCGCACGCCCTATGTCACCATCGCGCTGATCGCGATCAATATCGTGATGTTCCTGCTGACTGCATCCTGGGCAGGCGGCATGGTCCGGCTGTGGGAGGATCTGGCGCTGTATCCGGTCGCGGTGACCAATGGCGCCAATCTCTGGGGACTGGTCAGCCATATGTTCCTCCATGCCGGCATCTTCCACATCGCGGGCAACATGCTGTTTCTCTGGGTGTTCGGGGATAATCTGGAAGACCAGATGGGGCATCTGGGCTTCCTTCTGTTCTATCTCGCCTGCGGACTCGCCGCTGCCGGGGCGCAGATCGCCGCAAACCCGTCCGAGGGCATCCCGATGGTCGGTGCCTCCGGAGCGGTGGCGGGGGTGATGGGCGGCTATCTGCTGCTGTTTCCGAAAGCCCGTGTCGATGTGCTGGCGATCATCATCATTTTCATCAAGGTGTTCACCATTCCTGCCTGGGTCATGCTCGGGCTCTGGTTCCTGTTCCAGATCTTCGGAAGCTTCTCGCTGATGGGCAGCGACGGCGTCGCCTATTGGGCCCATGCGGGCGGGTTCCTTGCCGGGATCGTGCTGACCGCACCACTGTTCCTGCGCCGCGGTGCGACCGGGTTCTGGGATCGCACAGAGGGCCACCCGCCTCATCCCGAGGCCAAATATCCGCGCAGCCGGATTCCCCAGGTGCGCCGATGACCCTGCCGCAGATCGCCACCCCGCACCGCCTGACCTGCCATTGCGGCGCAGTCGAGCTTGCCGTGACCCTGCCCGAGGGGCTGTCACACCGCTATCGCTGCGATTGCTCCTATTGCCGCCGGCGGGGCACGGTCATCGTGCCGACCGCGCTTGCCAATATCCGCATCGTGAAGGGCGCCGACACGTTGCGGCTCTATCAGTTCAACACCGGCACGGCGAAACATTATTTCTGCCCGCAATGCGGCATCTCCACCCATCACCAGAGGCGCTCCAACCCCGAGGAATACAGCGTCAACGCAGCCTGTCTCGACGGCGTCAATCCGCGCGATCTGGACCCCGTGCCGTGGAATGACGGGGTCAACCATTCCTCGGATCGCTGATTCACCTTGAGCCAAATATCCCGGGGTGAGCCGCATGGCGGCGAGGGGCAGCGCCCCTCTGCCCGGCTCAGCCCGCCCGCACCCCGGCGGCGGCATAGTTCACCGCCAGATCGCGATCCGAAAGAGACCAGCTCCAGCGGATGGGGTTGAACACCATCCCGGTGCGGTCGACCACGCGCAGCCCGGCGGATTGCATCATTTCGCCCAGCTCGTCGGGGGTGATGAAACGGGACCACTCATGCGTGCCCTTCGGCAGCCAGCGCATCACCCATTCCGCGCCGATGATCGCGGCGGCATAGCTGCGCGCGGTTCGGTTCAGCGTCGAGGCGACCAGCACCCCACCCGGATTCAGCAGGTCATGACAGCTTTTGACGAAGCCCGGCGGATCGGCAACATGTTCGACGATCTCCATCGCCAGCACCGCATCGAAACGCTCGCCCGCCGCCAGCAGCGCCTCGGCGGTCTCGGCGCGATAATCGATCTGCAGCCCGACCTGCTCGGCATGCAGCCTCGCCACCTCGATATTTCTCGGCGCAGCATCCGCGCCGACCACTTCGGCGCCCAGCCGGGTCATAGGTTCCGACAGCAGCCCGCCGCCACACCCGATATCCAGGACCCGCAGCCCGTCAAAAGGCCTCTGCCCCTTCAGATCCCGGTCGAACTGGGCCGCAATCTGCTGCGTGATATAGCCAAGCCGCACCGGGTTCATCATGTGCAGCGGCTTGAATTTCCCCGCCGGGTCCCACCATTCGGCGGCCATCGCCTCGAACTTGGCGATTTCGGACGGATCGCGGCTGTCTGTGGTCATGCTCTGTCCTTTCGCGCGGCTCGTTCGGCGTATATAGGGAAAGCATGGATCGCACATCAGGGCAAATCGGCGCAGCGCGGCTTTATCCGCATATCGAGCCCTTCGAACGGCGCAAGATCGAAGTCGGCGACGGTCACGTGATCTATCTCGAACAATCCGGCAATCCCGAGGGGCCCCCCGTTGTGGTGCTGCATGGCGGTCCGGGGGGCGGATGCAGCCCGTTCATGCGGCGCTTCTTCGATCCCGCGCATTATCGCGTGGTACTGTTCGATCAGCGCGGCTGCGGGCTGTCCACGCCCCATGCCAGCGTGACGGCGAACACCACGCAGCATCTCGTCGCCGATATCGAAACCATCCGCCACGCGCTGGGCATCCGACGCTGGACGGTTTTCGGCGGAAGCTGGGGCGCGACGCTGGCGCTCGCCTATGCCGAGACGCATCCCGGCCAGGTCAGCGGGCTGGTGCTGCGCGGCGTCTTCCTCGCCACGCAATCAGAGCTCGACTGGTTCTATGGCGGCGGGGCGGGGCGGTTCTGGCCCGAGCGCTGGCGCGATTTCTGCGCGCCGATCCCGCCCTCGGAACAGGACGATCTGATCGCGGCCTATCACCGGCGGCTCTTCTCGGGCAGGGCGCAGGAAGAAAAGCATCACGCGCGGCAATGGATCCTGTGGGAGAACGGGCTGGCCGGAATGGACATCGCGCGCCCCGGTGCCGCCTCGGACAATTACGCCCGCGCCTTCGCCCGGCTCGAATGCCATTACTTCCAGAACAAATGCTTTCTCGATGAAAATCAGCTTCTGCGCGACCGGCACCTTATCGAGCATCTGCCCTGCACCATCGTTCAGGGCCGCTATGACATGGTCTGCCCGCCGATCAACGCCTGGCGGCTGGCCGATGGCTGGCGCGGCTGCGATCTGCGGCTGATCCCCGGCTCGGGCCATGCGCTGTCAGAGCCGCGAATCGCCGCCGAGCTGGTCACCGTCATGGATGAGCTGAGGGGCCAGACCGCATGACCGCCTTTTACTTCCTCGTCTTTCTCTCGGCCTGCGCGGCAGCCGCGGCCACCGGCAGCGTTTTCCTGCCCGGCCCCTGGTATCAGGCGCTGAGGAAACCCGCCTGGACACCGCCGAAGAAAGCCTTCCCGATCGTCTGGACGACGCTTTATGTCGCCTCGGCCATCGCCGCCACGCGCATCGCCCTGACCGAGACCCCTGCGCCGGGCCTCGCACTATGGGCATTGCAGATTGCGCTGAATACGCTCTGGACCCCGGTTTTCTTCGGCGCGCGCCGCATGGGCATGGGGATGATCGTCATCGCCGCGCTGTGGCTGGTGCTTGCGGTGACGACGGTGCTGTTCCTCCAAACCGACCTGATCGCGGGACTGCTGATGATCCCCTATTTCACCTGGGTTGGACTCGCCGCGGCGCTGAACTGGCGCATCTGGAGAGACAACCGCGATTCGGCTTGAACTCCGCGGATCGTGGCGCTATATCCACGCTCAACAGCGGTGCAGGCTTCCACCCCCTGCGCCACCGGAATTTCGCACGGGCCGCTGACGGCCCGTTTTTCATTTCAGGGATGCTCATGTCGAACGACCTGATCGCCAAGACCGCCATCGACCGCCGCCTGGCAGAGATCATCACCCCCGTCATCGAAGATATGGGGTTCGAACTGGTGCGCGTGCGGCTTCAGGGCGGCAAGACCGCGACGCTTCAGATCATGGCCGACCGCCCCGATGGCGGGATCAATGTCGATGATTGCGCGGAAATCTCGACCATGGTCAGCGCCACGCTGGATGTCGAAGACCCGATCGAGGATAAATACATGCTCGAAGTGTCCTCGCCTGGCATCGACCGCCCGCTGACCCGGCTCAAGGATTTCGCAACCTATGAAGGTTACGACGCCAAGCTGGAAACCGATCAGCAGATTGACGGGCGCAAGCGCTTCACCGGTGTGCTGGCCGGGGTCGAGGGCGACGATGTGCTCATCAATATCGAGGTCGCGGGCGAGACCCAGACCGTCGGGCTGAATTTCGACTGGCTGGCCGATGCCAAGCTGCTGCTCACCGACGAGCTGATCGCCGAGATGCTGCGCCAGAAGAAAGAAGCCGGGGTCGAGATCGACAATCTCGACGAATCCATGTTCGACGATATCCAAACCGAAAGCGGCGACAGCGCCGATTCATCAGAAGGCGGGCCCGCGAACGGCGCCGCAACCAAGGAGTAAGTGATGGCAATCACCTCTGCCAACCAGCTTGAACTGCTGCAAACCGCCGAGGCCGTGGCCCGCGAAAAGATGATCGAGCCGGAGCTCGTCATCGAAGCGATGGAAGACAGCCTCGCGCGCGCCGCAAAGTCGCGTTATGGCGCGGAAATGGATATTCACGTGTCCATCGACCGCAAGACCGGCAATGCGACCTTCACCCGCGTCCGCACCGTCGTGGACGAGGAAGAGCTGGAAAACTATCAGGCCGAATTCACCACCGATCAGGCCAAGCCCTATTTCGAAGCGCAGAAGGACCCGGCCAATTACTGGACCCGCGAAGGCGCGAAGATCGAAGATTTCGCCGGCGGCCCGCAGATCGGTGACGTGTTCCAGGAACAGGTTCCCCCGGTCGAACTTGGCCGGATCGCCGCGCAGTCGGCCAAGCAGGTGATCCTGCAACGCGTCCGCGAGGCAGAGCGTGACCGTCAATATGAAGAATTCAAGGATCGCGCCGGCTCGATCATCAACGGCATCGTCAAGCGCGAGGAATACGGCAATATCATCGTCGATATCGGCCGCGGCGAGGCGATCCTGCGCCGCAATGAAAAGATCGGCCGCGAAAGCTATCGCCCGAACGACCGCATCCGCGCCTATGTGAAGGATGTGCGCCGCGAAACCCGCGGCCCGCAGATCTTCCTCAGCCGGACCGATCCGCAATTCATGGCGGAACTGTTCAAGATGGAAGTGCCGGAAATCTATGACGGCGTGATCGAGATAAAGGCCGTGGCCCGCGATCCGGGCAGCCGCGCCAAGATCGCCGTGATCTCCTATGACAACTCGATCGACCCGGTCGGGGCCTGTGTCGGTATGCGCGGCAGCCGCGTTCAGGCCGTTGTGGGCGAATTGCAGGGCGAAAAGATCGACATCATTCCGTGGTCGGAGGATCAGGCGACCTTCCTGGTGAACGCGCTGCAACCGGCAGAGGTCGCCAAGGTCGTCGTCGACGAGGACGCGCCGCGTATCGAGGTCGTCGTGCCTGAGGAACAGCTTTCGCTGGCCATCGGCCGTCGCGGCCAGAACGTGCGCCTGGCGTCGCAGCTCACCGGGCTGGATATCGACATCCTGACCGAGGAAGAAGAATCCAAACGTCGTCAGGCCGAATTCAACGCCCGCACCCAGCTGTTCATGGACAGCCTCGATCTGGACGAATTCTTCGCCCAGCTTCTGGTCGCGGAAGGCTTCACCAATCTCGAAGAGGTGGCCTATGTCGAACAGGACGAGCTTCTCTCCATCGACGGTGTGGATGAGGGCACTGCCGAAGAGCTTCAGGCCCGCGCCCGCGACGTGATCGAAGCCGCGAATCGCGCCGCTCTCGAAAATGCCCGCGGTCTCGGCGCCGAGGACAGCCTCATTGAATTCGAGGGACTCACCCCCCAGATGGTAGAGGCTCTGGCCAAGGACGGCGTCAAGACGCTGGAAGATTTCGCCACCTGCGCCGACTGGGAACTCGCCGGCGGCTGGACCACGGTGGACGGTCAGCGCGTCAAGGATGAGGGGCTGCTGGAACCGCATGGTATCTCGCTCGAAGAGGCGCAGGATATGGTGATGACCGCCCGCGTGATGCTGGGCTGGGTCGATCCCGACGAACTCGCCGCCGCGCAGGCGGAAGACGCCGAAGCCGGCGCCCAGCCCGAGGAGGCCGGGGCGTGATGCCCCGGACCGGACGCGGAAGCGGGTGCCATGACCAGGGGCGGGCGCGATAAGAACCGGACGACAGCCGAACGGCGTTGCCTCGTCACCGGCGAGGTGCAACCGAAGGCGGATCTGATCCGTTTCGTGCTCGGACCCGACGGAATCGTCGTTCCCGATCTGGCAGAGAAACTGCCCGGACGCGGCTTCTGGCTGACCTCCGACCGGGCGGTGATCGAAAAGGCCATCGCCAAGGGCGCGTTCTCTCGCGGGGCGAAGGCGCAGGCGAAGCCCCCGGAAGGGCTGGCCGATCTCATCGAGGACGGGCTGGCGAAGCGGGTTGTCGAGCTGATTTCGCTGGCGCGCAAATCCGGCCGCGCGGTGGCCGGATATGAAAAGGTAAAGGACCGGCTCGCGGCCGGTCAGGTGCGGGTTCTTCTGCAGGCATCGGACGGTTCCGACCGCGGCAAGGGGAAACTCTGGACACCGGAAGGGGCACGCTGGTTCGGCTGTCTCACCGCATCAGAATTGGGTTTGGCTTTCGGACGCGATCATGTCATACACAGCGCGCTTTCGAAGGGCGGACTCGCAGACAAGATCATCCGGGACGCTGGCAGGCTGAATGGCCTGCGGGGGCAATCGGCCATCCGGGCCGGGAAGGAATAAGACGCAGATGAGCGATACAGACGGCAAGAAACCCCTCGGCCTCGGCGGCAATCGTCCGGGTCAGGTGAAACAGAGCTTCAGCCACGGACGCACCAAGAACGTCGTGGTGGAAACCAAGCGCAAGCGCGTTGTGGTGCCGAAACAGGGTGCGGCGGCGGGCGAAAAGCCGCGCCCATCGGTCACGCCCGAAAATGCGGCCAAGGCCGTGAAGTCCTCATCCAAGCGCCCTGCCGGGATCTCGGATGCGGAAATGGAGCGCCGTCTCAAGGCCTTGGCCGCCGCCAAGGCGCGTGAGGCCCAGGAAGCCGAGGCCCGCGCCGTCGAGGAAAAGGCGCGCGAGGAAGAACGCGAACGCCGCCGCGCCGAGGCCGAGGCCAAGGAACGCGAAGAGCGTGAGCGCGAAGAGGCGCTGAAGGCCAAGGCCGAGGAGGACGCCCGCAAGGCCGAGGAAGAAAAGCTCCGCGCCCAGAAAAAGGAAGAGGTGCGCAAACCCTCTGCCAAGGACGCGCCGGTCGATGCGGCGACGGCCCAGGCAGCCGCGTCGCGGGCCGAGACCAAGGGCGTGCCGAATCGCGGCCGCAACGACCGTGGCCGCGACAACCGGCAGGACGACCGCGATTCGCGCGGCAAGGGCGATCGCGGGAATCGCCGCTCGGGCAAGCTTTCCGTCACCGCCGCGCTGGAAGGCGAAGGCGGGCGCCAGCGCAGCCTCGCGGCGATGAAGCGCAAGCAGGAACGCGCCAAGCAGAAAGCCATGGGCGGGACTCAGCGCGCCGAGAAACAGTCGCGCGAAGTCCAGCTTCCGGACACCATCGTCGTTCAGGAGCTCGCCAATCGCATGGCCGAACGCGCCTCGGACGTGGTCAAGTCGCTGATGCAGATGGGCATGATGGTCAATATGAACCAGCCCGTCGACGCCGACACCGCCGAGCTTGTGATCGAGGAATTCGGTCACAAGGCGGTCCGCGTCTCGGATGCCGATGTGGAACAGGTGATCGACACGGTGCAGGACAAGGACGAAGACCTTCGGTCCCGCCCGCCGATCATCACCATCATGGGCCATGTCGACCACGGCAAGACCTCGCTGCTCGATGCGATCCGCAAGGCGAATGTCGTCTCGGGCGAGGCTGGCGGGATCACCCAGCATATCGGCGCCTATCAGGTGAAGACCGAAAGCGGCGCGGTGCTGTCCTTCCTGGATACGCCCGGCCACGCGGCGTTTACCTCGATGCGCGCTCGCGGTGCCAATGTCACCGATATCGTCGTCCTGGTCGTCGCGGCGGATGACGCGGTCATGCCGCAGACGATCGAGGCGATCAACCACGCCAAGGCCGCGAATGTGCCGATGATCGTGGCCATCAACAAGATCGACAAGCCCGACGCCGATCCGCAAAAGGTCCGCACCGACCTGCTGCAACACGAGGTCATCGTGGAACAGCTTTCCGGTGAGGTGCAGGATGTCGAAGTCTCCGCCCAGACCGGGCAGGGGCTGGACGAGCTTTTGGAAGCAATCGCGCTTCAGGCCGAAATCCTCGAACTCAGGGCCAACCCCGAACGCGCTGCGCAAGGTGCGGTGATCGAGGCCAAGCTGGATGTCGGCCGCGGCCCCGTCGCCACGGTTCTGGTCCAGAACGGTACACTCAAGCGCGGCGATATTTTCGTCGTGGGCGAGCAGTGGGGCAAGGTCCGCGCGCTCATCAACGATCAGGGCGACCGCGTTGACGAGGCCGGCCCCTCGGTTCCGGTCGAGGTGCTGGGTCTGAACGGCACGCCCGAGGCCGGGGACGTTCTGAACGTCGTCGAGACCGAGGCTCAGGCCCGCGAGATCGCCGAATACCGGCAAGAGGCTGCCAAGGACAAGCGCGCCGCTGCCGGTGCCGCCGTGACGCTGGATCAGATGCTGGCGCAGGCCAAGGCCAATGAAAACTTGGCCGAGCTTCCGGTGGTGGTGAAGGCCGACGTGCAGGGCTCTGCCGAGGCCATCGTTCAGGCACTGGAAAAGGTCGGCAATGACGAGGTCCGCGTCCGCGTGCTGCATTACGGCGTCGGCGCGATCACCGAATCCGATGTCGGTCTGGCCGAGGCCTCCCGCGCGCCGGTGATCGGCTTCAACGTCCGCGCCAACGCGCCGGCGCGCAATTCGGCGAACCAGAAAGGGGTCGAGATCCGCTATTACTCGATCATCTACGATCTGGTGGACGACATCAAAGCCGCGGCGTCGGGCCTGCTTTCCGCCGAAGTGCGCGAGAACTTCATCGGCTATGCCGAGATCAAGGAGGTCTTCAAGATCACCGGCGTCGGCAAGGTCGCGGGCTGTCTCGTCACCGAGGGCGTCGCTCGCCGGTCGGCCGGCGTCCGCCTGCTGCGCGACAACGTGGTGATCCACGAGGGCACGCTGAAAACCCTCAAGCGCCACAAGGACGAGGTCAAAGAAGTCCAGTCGGGTCAGGAATGCGGCATGGCATTCGAGAATTACGACGACATTCGCCAGGGCGACGTGATCGAGATTTTCGAACGCGAAGAGGTGGAACGGACGCTGTAAAACAGTCGTCTCGGTCGAAGCTGAAAATGAAAAGCCCGCCATTACGGCGGGCTTTTTTAATCGAACTCTCCGAAATCGCCCGCCCAGCGCAGCGTCGCCACGGTCGCGCCAGAGGTGTACGACCTGCGCACGGGGAGGGTGCGCCTTGTGCGGTGCCAAATCCCAGTAAGTGCAGCCCAGATAGGTACCGGCCCCGTCACGCCGCGATAGCCCGCGAACGCTCCGCGCTGCTGCTTCTTCTGTCCTTGCTCAGCGCGCTGCCTTCGCCGCCTCCAGCGCTTCGCTTATCACCGCCATCTCGCCGATATGGTTCATCAAGATCAGGATCAGCCGCGCATTCAGTGCGTCGGATTCGGCTTTGCTCAGCCCCTCATGAGCCTCCAGCAGCAGCGCATAAGCATCGTCTGGAGCGGTCAGGTTCGGTTGCAGATTAACACTCATCTCTGATTCCCCGTTGCGCGACGGATTGCGGTGCGAATGGACTCCGCGTCGAACCCCTCCCAGCGGGCCGCGACATGCTGGTCGGGGCGGATCAGATAGACGCCCTGCCCATAGCGCTCGGCCAAGGGACCCTCGGCGGGAAAATGCAGCAGATCGGCAGAGGTCGGGCCTTCCTGGACCGGCTCGGCCACCGCACCGATGGCCAGCACAGTAAACCGCCCGCCCAGCCGATCCAGCAGAAATCCGTCCCCGATCGGCGCATCGGGGCAGGGACTTCCGGGTCGCGTCCTGCGCGGGCCATCGGGCATGGCGTCTTCGCTGTTCAGCGCTGATTTGTCATAAGTGCAGGGGACGGAAAGCCTGCCGGAATTCACGAAGGGCCGCGCGAAATCATGCTGTTCCGACAGGCTCAGCGCGGCATCGCGGAAGAGCCGGCTGATTTCGGATTTCGGCGTGATGAAATCGGTCGAGCGGGTGGAGTTCAGGATATTTTCCTCGGCCCCATGAACACGCTCGGTATCATAGCTGTCGATCAGGTTTTCGGGCGCGGCACCGTCCAGCACCAGCTTCAGCTTCCAGCACAGATTATCCGCATCCTGTATGCCGCTATTCGCACCCCGCGCCCCGAACGGGCTGACCTGATGCGCCGAATCTCCGGCGAAGATGACGCGCCCATGCCGGAAACGCTCCATCCGGCGGCATTGGAAGGTGTAGACGCTGACCCATTCAAGTTCGAACGGGACATCATCGCCCAACATCGCCTTGATGCGGGGGATGACGTTTTCGGGCTTCTTCTCTTCGGTCTTGTCGATATCCCAGCCCAATTGCAGGTCGATCCGCCATACGCCGTCGGGCTGTTTGTGCAGCAGCGCGGATTGGCCGGGATTGAAGGGCGGGTCGAACCAGAACCAGCGTTCGGTGGGAAAATCGGCCTGCATGGTCACATCGGCGATCAGGAAGTTATCCTCGAACACACGCCCGACGAAATCGTGACCCAGCATCTCCCGCGTCGGCGAGCCCGCGCCGTCACAGGCGATCAGCCATTCGGCTTCAAGATCATAGGAACCTTCGGGCGTGTCGATCTCGACCGTGGCGTGATCGTCATGCTGGCCGATGGCCGAGACACGGGACTTGCCGCGCAGGTCAATCGGCGCGCCCTGCCCCTGCAGCGCTCGCAGCCGGTCCAGCAGCATCTGTTCGACGTAATATTGCTGCAGGTTGATGAAGGCCGGGCGGCGGTGACCCGTTTCGGGCAGCAGGTTGAACTCATAGACCTGACGGTCACCCATGAAGACCTTGCCGACATTCCAGACGACGCCCTTGTCGACCATTTCCTGACCGCAACCGAGGCGGTCGAAAATTTCCAGCGGGCGTTTGGCGAAACAGATGGCACGGCTGCCGGTCGAGACGCGGTCGTTATCGTCCAGCACCACGAGGGGTACGCCCTGCAGGCCCAGATCAATGGCGGTGGTCAGGCCAACCGGTCCGGCACCGATGACGATGACCGGATGGCGCACCGGCATGACGGCATCCTGATCGGGATGGCGCTGATAAGGGTAAAGCGATTGTTCAAAGATCTTCGCGTCTGCCATGGGCCTCCCCTCCCGATGGTGGCGTCAGCCTTGCAACATGTCCCACATCTGCTTGTCGCGCTCTGCGGTCCAGATGCGCGGCGTGTCGATGCCAAGCGCTTCGTCGAAGGCGCGGGCGACATTGAAGGGCAGACAATGTTCGTAAATCGCATAATCGCCGAATTTCGGGTCGCATTCGGCGCGAACCGCGTCCCATGCCTGTTTCAGCGTCCCGCCACCCTGAGCCACGCGGGCCGCCGGCAGATAGGTCGAGCGGACGAAATCGGCGGTATTGTCCAGTGCCGCATTCACCATATCCGATCCGACAAGCGCATCGCCGCGACCCGGCGCGATGGCGTCCAGATCGAAATCCCGGATGTTTTCCAGCGTTTCCGGCCAGTCGGCGAAATGCCCGTCGCCGCAATAGCAGGCGGAATGATATTCGACGATATCGCCGGTGAACATAACATTCGCGTCCGGCACATAGGCCACGATATCGCCCGCCGTATGGGCGCGGCCCAGATGCATCAGATCGACCCGGCGATTGCCCAGATAAACCGTCATGCGGTCGTTGAATGTCACGGTCGGCCAGGTCAGGCCGGGGATTTCCTCATGCCCCTGGAACAGGCGCGGGAAGCGCTGAAACTCACTGTCCCAGTCCTCCTGCCCGCGTTCCACGACCATGGACCGGGCCTTTTCGCCCATGATCACCGTCGGCGCGCCGTAGGCCGAGGCCCCCAGCACCCGCACGGCGTGGTAATGCGTCATCACAAGATGGCTGATCGGCTTGTCGGTGACCTCACGGACCTTTTCGATGACCTTCCGGGCCAGACGCGGGGTCGCCTGCGCCTCGACGATCATCACCGATTCGTCGCCGATGATGACGCCGGTATTCGGATCGCCTTCAGCGGTGAAGGCCCAGAGCCCCTCGCCGATCTCGGTAAAGCTGATCTTCTTTTCCGCCATGTCGCCGGCGGAGGCGAATTGCTTGCTCATCTCAATATCCTTGCTGTCCGGTGCCGCGCAGGGCGGCCCGTGTCAAACGCGGCGCGTCACTGTTTTGCAGGCAAGATCTTGCCCGAGCAGGGACCGAAGCCAATGCGGTAGCCGTCGCCCTGAGCATGGCCATGCAGCGCGACCGTGTCGCCATCCTCGATAAAGGTCCGCTGACCGTCGCCGACCGAAACCGGGTTCTTCCCGCCCTCGGTCATCTCGAGCAGCGCGCCGGTCTGGCCGCGCTCTGGGCCGGAGATGGTGCCGGTGCCCAGCAGATCGCCGACACGCATTGGACAACCCGATTCGGTGTGATGTGCCAGTTGCTGCGCCGAAGAATAATACATCACATTGTAATTCGTGTTCGACAGCACCTCACCGTTCAGCGACCAGGACAGGTTGATGTCATAAAGGCCGGGGCGCTTTTCCTTCAGATAGGGCAGAAGCTCGTGATCGCGCTCGGCGCCCTCGCTGCGGAAGGGTTCAAGCGCGGCCTGAGTCACGATCCAAGGGCTGATCGTGGTGGCGAAGGCCTTGGCCTGGAATGGGCCGAGCGGCTGATACTCCCAGGCCTGAATATCTCGCGCCGACCAGTCATTCAGCAGCACATAGCCGAAGATCATATCCTCGGCCTCTTCCACGCTCACCCGCTCGCCTAGCGTCGAGTTCGCGCCGACGATGGCGCCGATCTCAAGCTCGAGATCCAGACGTTTGCAGGGCGACCAGACCGGCCCGTCCTCGCCTTTGAGCTGGCCCATGGGGCGGATCACATCGGTGCCCGAGACGACCACCGACGAGGCGCGGCCATTATACCCGATGGGCATGTGGGTCCATTGCGCGGGAAGGGCGTTTTCCGGGCCCCGGAACAGAACGCCGACATTGAAGGCGTGGTTCTTTGAGGCGTAGAAATCAGTGTATTCAGTCACATGGATCGGCAGGTGCAGCCTGGCATCGGACATGGCAACGGTGGGGGTTTCCGTATTGCCGCCTTCGGCCAGAAGCTCCGTCAGTTTCGCGCGAATTTCGTCCCATTTCTCGCGGCCGAGCGCCATGAAGTCATTAAGCTGCGGCGCCGAGAAGCTGCCCCCTGCATCCAGCAGACCCTGCGCCTCGCAGGCGGCCAGATCGACGATACGGTCGCCGATGGCCACACCGCAGCGCGGCGGGTCGCCGGCCACGGAAAATACGCCATAGGGCAGGTTCTGTATCGGAAACTCGCTGTCAGCCGCATTGGCGCTTTCGATCCAGCTTTTCGTCGGATTTGCCATAATCCCTCCATAAGTTGCAAACGCAACTAACACAGCGGGGGATTCGGTTCAAGACCTAGTCAGGCTGCCGCTCGATCAGCTCATCGAGGATCTGCGCAAGTGTCGCGGCGCGCTCCGGCCCGAGACGCTGCACCAGCCCGGACTGGAAATCCTGCGCATAGGCCGAAAGCTCTGCATGAACATCCCGGCCGCGTGCCGTCAGCGATAAAAGCTCGGCCCGGCGATCGCTGTCCGACGGCGCGCGGCGCACCAGTCCGGCCTCTTCCAACGCCGCGACAGCCCGAGAGACCTTGGATTTTTCCAGAAAGCCGCGACGGCAGATCTCGGTCGCGGTCAGAGCGCCGAAACTGCCCAGATGGGCCATGATCCGCCATTGCGCGCGGGTCATCCCGTGATCCCTGCGGTAATGCGCCGAAAAGGCCCGGCTGGTCGATTCGGCTGCATTGTTCAGCAGATAAGGCAGAAAACCGTCGAGGCTGAAATCGCTCATCCTGTCACTCGCGCTGTGATCGTCACGCTGCAACTGTCGCATATGCAACCACCACTTGCCAATGCGGCGGAAACGCGCAACGGAAGACAGATGGCTGGTTTCGTGTCCTTCGTCTCGTCCGGGCCGGGTGATCCCGAGCTTTTGACCCGCCGCGCTGCCGACCGGCTCGCGCGGGCGGAGGTCGTGCTGTACGACGATCTGTCATCCGGGCCGATCCTTGCGCTCGCCGAACGGGCAGAGCTGATCCCGGTCGGCAAGCGGGCCGGACGGCCGAGCGCCAAGCAGGATGCGGTGAACGCGCTGATCCTTGAACATGCGCGGGCCGGGCGGCGCGTGGTGCGGCTGAAATCCGGCGATGCGGGCATGTTCGGGCGCCTGGAGGAAGAACTTCACGCCGTGCGCGGGGCAGGGATCGCGTTCGAGATCGTGCCGGGCGTGTCCTCGGTCAATGCGGCGGCGGCGGTGGCGGGTCTGCCGCTGACCCGGCGGCTGACCGCGCGGCGGGTGCAATATGTGACCGGCGCGGATGTGACGGGGCGGCTGCCGACCGAGCTGAATTGGGCGGCGCTGGCCGATCCTCATGCGGTCACGGTCGTTTTCATGGGGCAGCGCAGCTTCCCGGAGCTGGCCGAGGGGCTGATCGCCCACGGCCTTCCCGCAACCACCCCGGCGCTGATCGCCGAAGCGGTGACCCAGGACGGGCAGAGGCTGAGGCGTGGCACGGTGGAAAGTCTTGCCGCCACGCTGCGCCGCGACGGGCCGAGCACATGGCCGGGGCTGATCTTTTACGGCCCGCTCGCCGCGATGGGCGACGTGGCGGTCGAGATGCTTGACGCGTGATGCGTAAGCCGCCGGCTCAACCCGTCAGCGCGGCCTTGGCATCAGCATATTCCCGTGCGAGCTGGTCGATATAGCTGGCCGCAGACTGCACCTTGTCGATGGTCCCGATACCCTGCCCGGCACCCCAAATCGCGCTCCACGCCTTGGGCTTGCTCTGACCGTCGCTGAAATTCATCGAAGAGGCATCGGCGCGTTCCAGATTATCCGGGTCGAGCCCGGCATTGCGCACCGAGGGCTTCAGGTAATTGCCGTGCACCCCGGTGAACAGCGACGAGTAAACGATATCCTCGGCCCCGGAATCGACGATCATCTGCTTGTAGTCGGGCACGGCATTCGCCTCTTCGGTGGCAATGAACGGGCTGCCGATATAGCCGAGATCCGCGCCCATCGCCTGCGCCGCGAGCACCGCCTGCCCGGTCGAGATCGCCCCTGACAGCGCAAGCGGACCATCGAACCATTGCCGGATTTCGTGGATCAGCGCAAAGGGCGACTGCATCCCGGCATGACCGCCCGCGCCCGCCGCGACCGCGATCAGCCCGTCCGCACCCTTTTCGATGGCCTTGCGGGCGAAGGTGTTGTTGATGATGTCGTGAAACACCACGCCGCCGACGGAATGGGCGGCCTCGTTCACCTCGGGCCGCGCCCCGAGCGAGGTGATCCAGAGCGGCACCTTGTGTTTCACGCAGATCTCGATGTCGCGCTCGAGACGCGCATTCGAGCGATGCACAATCTGGTTCACCGCGAAGGGCGCCGCCGGACTGTCGGGATTGGCCTGATTATGGCGGTCGAGTTCCTCGTTGATGCGCGTCAGCCAGGCTTCGAGCTGGATCGGCTCGCCCTCTTTCTCGCGCGCATTCAGCGCCGGGAAGCTGCCGACGATCCCGGCCTTGCACTGGGCGATGACCAGTTCCGGCCCCGAGACGATGAACATCGGCGAGCCGACGACCGGAATGCGCAGATCGGACAGGATGGGCGGCAGCGACATGAGGCAACTCCTGTTCAGGTTTTGCGCATCATTGCGGGCGGCACCCGGCTCGGCAAGGGTGACGTCGCGGAGGAGGGCAGGCATTGGAAGCCCGCAGGCCGGCGGAGGCCGCGCCTTACGAGGCGCGGCGACCAAGACGTTTCAGATAGGACGGCGCGACATCGGATGCAGCGTCCCATTGCTCCCACGGCTGGCGGCGGGCGAGATCATAGTCGATCTCGACCTCGTCAAAGCCAGAACGGCGCGCCATCGGAAACTGGTCCGCGATAACATGACCCGCTGCCCGCAGACGACCGCGATACCCGGCCACGCGCAGGCGACGGGCGATGGTAAAACCACGACCATCGGCAAAGCTCGGAAAGGCGATGCGAATCATCGGCGCGTCACGGAAGCTGTCATCCAGCTCGTCGACGCGCGCATCGGGATCGAGATCCAGAATCTCGCCGGTGAAATCCTCGGCGGCGAAACCGGTGTCGCGCACGATCACGGGCTGACCCTCTCGCGGCACGAACTCGACTTCGGTTGGCTTGATACGTTGCAGCTTACCGTTCACGAAATGAATCCCACATTCTGTTTTGTCCTGACCCCGCCAGCGGCCCGAGCGGGGGTCTTCACCTTCGGCGACCGGGCTGGTGCAGGGCATGCAACCGATCGACGGGTAGCCCTGAGAGACCAGCGGATGCCGGGGGAGTTTGTTGTTGGCGATATAGTCCGCCACGTCCTGCGCCGTCCAGTGCGCCAGAGGATTGATCTTGACCCGCGGCCCGGCCGGATCTTCCTCGAAAAAGTCGATCTCGGCACGGGACGCCCCCTGGAACCGCTTGCGTCCGGTGATCCAGCTGTCGAACCCGTTCAGCGCCCTGTTCAGGGGCACTGTCTTGCGCAGATCGCAGCAGGCGTCCGGGTCGGTCCGATTCAGATCGCCATCCGGGTCCGCCGCAGCTATGGCGGCGGGAGTCGCCCGGATGGTTCGCAAATCGGTCAGCCCAAGCGCCGCCGCCACCTCGGCCTGATAGGCGAGGGTTTCGGGGAACAGCATCTGCGTATCAATGAACAGCACCGGCGTGTTGCGATCCACCAGCGAGATCATGTGCAGCAGCGCCACCGAATCCGCCCCGAACGACGACACCATCGCCACCCGACCCAGCTCGGGGTCGGACAAGGCGTCCCGCAACACCTGAATTGCCGCGCGATGGCGATAACGCTTGTTCAGCGCCGCCACCCGCGCCGGTCGCGTCGGGATGGTCTGGACCTGCGCCATTACGCGGCCTCCGCGGCCTTGGGATAGAGCGCTTCCTTGAAGGGCTCGGGGCCGAGGCGACGATAGGCTTGCAGGAAGGTCTCGGTCTCATCCTCGCGCAGCTCGAGATAGCCGAGCACCAGACGTTCGATCGCCGGCACGATCTCTTTATACGAGAAGCCGGGACCGGCGCGTTCGCCGACGCTCATCGTCTCGGTGCCGTCGCCACCGAGCGTGACCTGATAATTCTCGACCCCTGCCCGGTCGAGCCCGAGAATGCCGATATGGCCGACATGGTGATGACCGCAGGCATTGATGCAGCCCGAGATCTTTATTTTCATCTCGCCAATCTCGTGTTCGAGATTCAGCTCCTTGAAGCGCACGGCGATCTGCTGCGCGATTGGGATCGAACGCGCCGTGGCCAGCCCGCAATAATCCAGCCCGGGGCAGGCGATGATGTCGCTGACCAGGCCGATATTCGCGGTCGCCAGATCGGCCTCGCGCAGCGCGGCATGGATCGCGGGAAGATCATCCTTGTGGATATGCGGCAGAATGACGTTCTGTTCGTGGCTGATGCGCAGATCGCCATGGCCATAGGTCTCTGCCAGATCGGCCAGAACGCGCATCTGCTCGGCGGTCGCGTCGCCTGGTGTGGCGCCGTGCTTCTTCAGCGAGACGGTGACGATGGCATGATCGTCCTGCTTATGCGCGTGAAGATTGGTGTCGGCCCAGGACCGGAACACCGGGTCGGACTCGCGCGCCGCGTCATACCCGGCGGTGCTGCGGCCCTGCGGCAGGTCAGGCGCGGCGAATTGCCGTTGTATTTCAGCCAGCACCTGCTGGTCCGAGCCGTCAAAAAGCGGGCGGATCTCGGCAAAGCGCGCATCGACCAGCTCGCGGATGTGATCCAGACCCAGCTCGTGCACGGCGATCTTGAGCCGCGCCTTGAACTTGTTGTCGCGGCGGCCGACCGAGTTATAGGCTGACAGGATGGCTTCGAGATAGGGCAGCAGGTCCACCACCGGCACGAATTCGTTGATGACCTTGCCCACCAGAGGCGTCCGCCCCAGACCGCCACCGACTGACACCTCGAATCCGGTTGCGCCGTCGCGGCTGACCATGCGGAGCCCGATGTCATGCGATTTCACGACCGCGCGGTCATTCGGGCTGCCCGATACGGCGATCTTGAACTTGCGCGGCAGGAACTGGAACTCCGGATGGTCGGTGGACCACTGGCGGATCAGCTCGGCATAGGGGCGGGGATCGGCGATCTCATCCGCGGCGGCCCCCGAGAAATGGTCGGCGGTCACGTTGCGGATCGTGTTGCCGGAGGTCTGGATCGCGTGCATCCCCACCTCGGCCAGGCTGTCGAGCATATCGGGAATATCGACCAGCTTCGGCCAGTTGAACTGAATGTTCTGACGGGTGGTGAAATGTCCGTAACCCTTATCCCATTTCTGCGCGATATGGGCGAGGCGGCGCATCTGATCGGGGTTGATCGAGCCATAGGGGATCGCGATCCGCAGCATATAGGCATGCAACTGCAGATAGACGCCGTTCATCAGCCGCAACGGGCGGAACTCGTCCTCGGTGAGCGAGCCGTCGATGCGGCGCTGAACCTGATCGCGGAATCGCTGCGCGCGGTCGACGACGAAAGCCCGGTCGAATTCGGAATGATGATACATTACGCGTCCTCTGCCTGCTTGCCGTGGAAATAATTGGAAGGCCCGTTCGCCCGGAACGATTCACGCGGGTGGCCCGGCTCGGGGCCGTCAACGCCTGCACGCGCCGGGGCGAGGAAGACGCCCACCGCCCGGTCGGACAGCGCCATGGCGTGCGCCATCCGATGCTTCGCACGCTCTTCCTCGGTGATGAGCTCGGCTTGCTTGAGATGCGGGACCCATTCATCCTTGCCGGTGAAATAGATCACCCGGCCGTCAAAAAGATCATTGGCCGAAATGACGACTGGCTCAAATTTGCGCGCCATGGCGAATCTCCGTGTTTGCTGCGCATAATATGGGATATTTTTCTGCGTTTCCGCTAGTATCCCCGGATAATAAGGAATACTGTTCCGGTATCGCCGCCCAAGAGGACAAAGCCCCGCCATGAGCGACAATAGCGAAAAGAAACTCCGCCTTGATGCTCTGGACCGGAAAATCCTGACCGAGCTTCAGGACGATGCCAGCCAGTCCCTGGATGACATCGCCCGCAAGGTGGGCTCGTCCAAGACCCCGGTCTGGAACCGAATCCGCAAGCTGAAGGATGCCGGGGTCATCACCCGGCAAACCGTGATTCTCGACCCTGATACGGTCGATCTGGGCACCTGCTTCTTCGTACTGATCCGAACCTCGGAGCACGAGGCGGGCTGGCAGCAGCGCTTTCTCGCCGCATTGCAGGCCCGGCCCGAGGTTCTGGAGGCGCATCGTCTTGCCGGTGAGATCGACTATATCGTAAAATTGCGCGTGTCCGATGCGCGCGCCTATGACGCTTTCTATCAGGCCCTCATTGCCGAGGTGAAAATCTTCAACGTCACGGCGCTCTTGTCGATGGAAGAGCTGAAATCAACCACCTTCCTGCCAGTCTGAACGAAGGCGGAGGCCAGAACCATGCCGGATTACGCCGCGCTCTCGGCGCGAATCACCGCGCTGACCGAGGGCGAGACCGACGAAGTCGCGCTCATGGCCACGCTGGCCTGCGAGCTGCATCACGCGGATGACCGCTTCGACTGGACCGGGTTTTACCGCGTAACCGCGCCCGAGACGCTGAAGATCGGACCCTATCAGGGCGGGCATGGCTGCCTGGTGATCCCGTTCTCGCGCGGGGTCTGCGGGGCGGCGGCGCGCAGCGGAGAGGTTCAGCTTGTGGCAGATGTCGATGCGTTTCCCGGCCATATCGCCTGCGCCTCATCCACCCGGTCCGAGCTGGTCATTCCGGTCACCGGCAAGGACGGCCGGCTGATCGGTGTGCTGGATATCGACAGCAATCAGCCGAATGCCTTTACCGAAACCGACGCAGAGGCCCTGCAGGAGATCTTGCATCATGTCTTCCGAGAAAGCTGACATCGCAGGGGGGTGCCTGTGCGGTGCCATCCGCTTCCGAGCGACACAATTCGACACGCCGAGCCTGTGCCATTGCGGCCAATGCCGACGATGGGCCGGTCATGCCTGGGCGGCTGTGGGCGGCACCGATCTCAAGATCCGCGGGCGCAAGCATCTGCGCTGGTATCACTCCTCCGAGGATGCGCAGCGCGGGTTTTGCGGCACATGCGGCAGCTCGCTGTTCTGGAAACGGGACGGGGCGCTGCATATCTCCATCTCGATGGGCTGTATCGACGCGCCGACCGGCATGCAGCTGGGCGGGCATATCTTCACGGCGCATAAGGGCGATTACTATGATATCGCCGACGACCTACCGCAGGAGGAAAACTGATGACGCATCTCTGGGTCCGCGCCGAAACCCGTGCGAACGAGAATCGCGTGGGGATCACGCCCGACGGGGTGCGCGACCTGATCGGGCAGGGCTTCGCGGTCACGGTCGAGAGCAGCGACAACCGGGCAATCCCGACCGACGCCTATCGGGATGCCGGGGCAGAGATCGTTGCGCCGGGCAGTTGGACAGATGCGCCGGCTGAGGCGATCATCTTGGGGCTGAAGGAGCTGCCCGATGACGGCGCGCCGCTGCGGCATCGCCATGTCATGTTCGGCCACGCCTATAAGGGGCAGGACGGTGCTGCGGCGCTGATCGACCGTTTCCGCGATGGCGGCGGGCGGCTTTACGATCTGGAGTATCTGACGGATGAAGACGGTCGCCGCCTCGCCGCATTCGGTTTCTGGGCGGGCTATGTCGGTGCCGCCCTGTCTTTGCGGGCCTGGTCGGCGCAGAAGCACGGCACGATCTGTGCCCCGGTCCATGCCTATGCGGATCGTGCCGCCCTGGCGGCCGAACTGCGCGCCGAGCTGGATTCCCTCACCGAGCCGCGGCCGGCGGCGATTATCGTCGGGGCGAAGGGCCGGGTGGGGCGCGGCGCGCAGGAGCTGCTGACAGAGATGGGCTGCCATGTCACCGCCTGGGATGTCGAGGAAACCGCGCATGGCGGCCCCTTCCCCGAGATTCTGGAACATCAGATCCTCATCAACGCCATCCTCGCCCGCGAGGGCTGTCCGGTTCTGGTCCCCGAAAACGCCACGAGACCGATGCGCCTGTTGCGGGTCATCGGCGACGTGGCCTGCGATCCGACAAGCGAGTTCAACCCGATCCGCGTCTATAACCGCAGCACAAGATGGGATGCGCCGGTGATCCGCATTGCCGAGGAGCCGCCGCTCGACGTGATGGCGATCGATAATCTGCCCTCGGTCCTGCCACGCGAATCCTCCGAGGATTTCGCCGCTCAGATTCTGCCGCTGCTGCGCGAGCTGGATCGGCCAGAGCAGGGCGCATGGGGCCGCTCCGGGGCGGTGTTCGACGAGTTTAGCGCTGTAAGGGCGGCAGAATGACGATACATTGGGTCCATGCCGGGCAGGATGCGCTTTTCGGTCTGCAGCGGCTGTCCCGAGCAAGCTGCGATCTGTCGGTCTGGACCGACGAGGACACGGGGCTGAAGGGCATCGCGCCGGAGATTCAACATCTTCACGATACCAGCGCGCTCAGCGAGGCCGTGGCACAGGGCGACATCATCGTCGCGCCGCGCCCGACCGATCTCGATGTGGCGCGCATCGCGATGAGCCGCGGCGCGCATCTTGCGGCAGGCTGGCATGTTTCACCCGCGCTGCGCGAAATCATGGCCGGGGCCGAAGCGGCCGGGCTGTCGGTGCTGGCCGAAGTCGGTATGGTGCCGGGCATCGATCATCTCATGGCGCGCGATCTGGTGAATGATTATCGAGCCTCCGCCGAGCAAGGGGATGTGCTGCATTTCAACTGTTACGGCGGCGGGATGCCGAAATATCCGGATAATTTTCGTCACAAGTTCAACATATCGCCGCTGCCGCTTCTGAACGCGCTGGCGACACCGGTGTCGTGGATTGAGAACGGCAGAACAGAGCGTGCCGATTTTCCATTCGAGGTCATCCGAAGCTTCGATCTGAACCTCCCCACGCCAGAGCGGCACGAGGTTTACCCGCATTACGACGTCGCGCCCTATCTGAGAGCCTATGATTTCGATCCCGGCTGGCAGATCGGCACCGCGCGGCGCGGGGCAATCCGGCTGAAAGGCTGGGGCGAGGGCTGGTCCAGGGTTTTCGCTGCCATTCGCAGCACGGGAAAGGACCCCGTAGCGCTGTCGCGTCAGGCCGAGATGCTGTGGGCCGAACACCCCTTCGCCGCAGACGAGGCCGACCGCGTGGTGCTTTCCGTCAGCCTCCGCGCGGAACGCGATGGCAGGACCCGCTGGCACAAGGAATGGGTTCTGGACAGCGCCGGTGGACGCAAGGGCTTTACCCGCTTCCGGCTGAAATCGCTGATGCTGTCCCTCGCCGCAGAGGCACTGCTTGAGGGTCGCGTTTCTCCCGCACTGCATATCGGCGTGACCTGCCCCGAGCTGATCGCTTCCTGGCTGGTCGAGATCGTGCATGAGGCCGGCCATGCCCAGCGGATCGATCATATGCGCGGCGCGGATGAGGCGATCCGGCTGGCAAGCTAACCCCTCGGGATCGGATAGTGGCATGGCCTATGACGAACATCTCGCTGACCGGATGCGCGGCATCATCGCCGCTTTGGGTGGCGCGGACGAAGTGAAGATGATGGGGGGTCTTTGCTTCATGCGCGACGGCCGCATGAGCTGCGGCGTCATCGGCGAACGCGCCATGATCCGTCTCGGCAAGGACGCGGCGGCAGAGGCGCTGAAAAAGCCGGGGGTTGAGCAGATGGAGATAGGCGGTGGGCGCATCGCGAATGCCTTCGTGACACTGCTGCCCGAGCTTGTCGATGACGAAGCCGCGCTGTCCCACTGGATCGCACGCGGTGTGGGGTTTGCAGATGCGCTGCCGCCCAAGGTTCAACGGCGCAGATAGACATAGTAGGCGCCACCCCCGCCATGCCGGAAATGGGCCGGCGTCACCTGCTGCACGACCCCGGCCAAAGGCGGGCGATGCAGCCAGTGCGGCACCTGATGGCGCAGCGCGCCGGGTCGCGTCGGCAGCGGTCCCTCGTGTTCGGCGCGGCTGCCCTTGCCCGTGATGACCAGCACGAGCCGCAGCCCATTGCCGTGGCAGGACAGGATGAAACGGCTCAGCTCCGGCCCGGCCTCGGCCAGTGTCATGCCGTGCAGATCCAGCTTGGCCTCAGGACGCAACTTGCCGCGGCTGAGTTGTTTGTGAAGTTTCCGGTCCATGCGCAGCGGCTGCGCATCCAGAGCGTCGGCCGGGCTCGGCGCCAGATCGTGACCGCGAGGCGCGCCATTGCCGCCCAGCCGGGTGCCATTCGCGGGCAGAAAGTCCGACGGTGAGCGCGGCACGACCGGCACAGCCTTGCGCGTCTGCGCCGGCTGATCTGAAGCGGGTGAATGCGTCCTTCCCTCCAACGGGGTCGCGCTGCGGGCCACTCGCGCCCATAACTCGCGATCCTCAGGCGTAAGACCGCGTCGGCGGGCCATCAGGCCCCGGTTGCGACGAGCCGCCAGTTCGGATCGTCCGCACCCATCTCACGCTCGAAGGTCCAGGTGTCACGCTGCTTCCGCGGCGACTTCGGGTCGCCCTCGACCACATTGCCCTGGGCATCGCGGGTGGCGACGATCATCTCGCCCAGAAAGCGCACCGAAAGCTCGGCCACGCTGGTCGTGGTATCGAACTCGGCCGCAGAGAGCCCGGTCTCACGCGTGCCGAGGAATTGCACATCGACGGTCTGGCCCGACCGGTCCCGCGCCTCGATCGCCGACTGGAAGGCCGCGGCCACATCGTCGGACAGGAACGGACGCACCTCGCTCAGATCGCCGCGTTCGAAGGCGACGAGGATCATCTCATAGGCCTGTTTCGCGCCAGAAAGAAACTCGGTCAGTGAAAACGACGGCTCGACCTGCTTCATCGCCACAAGCGCGACATAGGCCGGGCTTTCAGGATCGACATGATCCGAGATGTCGTCGTCCGGGATGGCCACATCGTCATCGGGCAGGTCATAAGGCTGCTCTGGCTGGCGCTGTTCGACCCGCGGCTGTTCAAACCCGTCGCGGGTTCCCAGAACGCCACGCAGGCGCAAAATCAGGAACACCGCAATCGCGGCCAGAACGATCAGTTGGATCATCGGGTTCGACATCGTCCATCCTTCGCCTTTGCATCGGGCAGTTTGTTTTTCCGCCATCCGCACCTATGTAGGGACGCAGCGGAGGCAAGTCCAGTTTCCGCCCGCGCCGAGGAGACCCATGCCGCTTCTGATCCTGTTCATTCTTATCCCGATCATCGAAATCGCCCTGTTCATCCAGATTGGCGGGCTGATCGGTCTTTGGCCGACAATCGGACTGGTCCTGCTGTCCGCAGTGGTGGGGACGGTGCTGATCCGCAGCCAGGGGCGGCGGGCGCTTGAGGATCTTCAGGGGTCGTTCCGCACGCTCAGCGATCCGATGAGGCCGCTTGCGCATGGGGCGATGATCCTCTTTGCCGGCGCGCTGCTGCTCACGCCTGGGTTCTTTACCGATATTGTCGGCCTGCTGCTGCTTGTGCCTGGCGTGCGTGACTGGATCATGCGGGCCGCGGGCAAGCGGGTGAAGGTCACCAGCAGCGGCTTCGGCTTCGACAGCTCGCGGCAGCCGCGGCATGGCTGGGCCGGCCGGCAGGATGATCCGATCGACGCCGATTATGTTGTGCAGGACGATCCCCATACCGTGCGCGACGATTTCGAGCAGCCGCAAGAGCCTCCGCGCCGCGAGGGTCCGCGCAAACCCTCCGGCTGGACCCGTCGGGACTGAAGGTTCCGTCCGACGCGCCGTTGAGGCGGGTGGCGGCGGATGCTAGAAACCCGCCAAGCCAATCCGGAAAGGACCAGACATGACCGACGAAACCCCGAAAGAAAACGGTGACGCAACGCAGCCCGCCGCCAATCCGCAGCAGCCGCGCATGCAGATCCTCGCCCAGTTCACCCGCGATCTCTCCTTCGAGAACATCGTGGCGCAGAAAGGGCTGAACGGGGCCGATGTGAAGCCCGAGATCTCTGTTCAGGTCAGCCTCGATGCCCGCAAGCGCGGCACCGAGAACCAGTATGAGGTCATCAGCAAGTTCAAGGTCGAATCCAAGAATAGCGGCGATGGCAGCAGCCTTTTCCTGTGTGAGCTGGATTACGGCGGGGTGTTCCATATCGAGGGTGTGCCGGAAGAACAGCTTCATCCGTTCCTGATGATCGAATGCCCGCGGATGCTGTTCCCCTTCGTGCGCCGCATCATCAGCGACACCACGCGCGACGGGGGCTTCCCGCCGGTCAATCTCGACCCGGTCGATTTCGTCGCGCTGTATCGTCGCGAAATCGCCCGCCGGGCCCAGGCCGAGCGCCCTGCCGACGCGCCTGTCTCCTGACACGGCGTGGCCCGTCGTACCAAGCGCGCCTGGCAGCGGATGCTGTCGGGGCGCAGGCTCGATCTTCTTGATCCGACGCCGTTCGATATCGAAATCGAAGACATCGCGCATGGTCTGGCCTTCGTCGCCCGCTGGAACGGACAGACCCGCGGCGACTGGCCCTATTCGGTGGCGGAGCATTCATTGCTGGTTGAGGAGGCGTTCCGCCGCATCAACCCCGATACCACTCCCGAATGGCAGCTTGCGGCGCTTTTGCACGATGCGCCGGAATATGTCCTCGGCGATATGATTTCGCCGGTGAAGGGCGCGCTCGGGCAGGAATACGGGGACATGGATGCCCGCATCGCAGAGGCGGTGCATCGCCGATTCGGTCTGCCAGCGAAGATCCCAGCGAAGATCAAGCGCCAGATCAAACAGGCCGATGAGGTTTCTGCATGGCTCGAAGCTTTGGAAATAGCCGGGTTTTCGGAGAAAGAGGCACGCAGCATCTTCAAAGTTCCGAAACCGGAACATTGCGATGGTCTGGTAATAAAACTGAGACCTCCTGCCGAGGCGCGCCGCGACTATCTCGACAGGTTTCAGAGCCTAATTGAAAAGATCTGATTGAAAACTTTCATTTGAAGGGCCCGCATAATTGCGGGCCTTTCACTCAAATAGCAAGATCTTCCAGAGATTTACCCGAGCCCAATGCGTCCTGCACCCAACGCGGACGGCGGCCGCGACCGGTCCAGGTCTGCGAGGGATCTTCGGGATTGGCGTATTTCGCCGCCACTCTGGCGCCGCGACGAGCCTTGCCGCCGGTCAGCTCATTCAGGGAAAAACCGTGCTCACGCGCGGCTTCCTCGACGGCTGCCATAGCCTCCCTTCGCTTGCGCTCCTCGAAGCTCGCAATAGAGCGATCGACCTGGGTCCGCAAATCGCGGAGTTCTTTCAAGGAGAGATTTTCAAGATCGAGCATCGGCGACTCCACTGGTAATTGGAAGTAGGAGAAAATAAATCGACAATCACAACAAAGTCAATTCGGATTTACCTGATTTTCTATCTTGGGCTTCTTTTTGCCAGAATGCGCTGAAGCGTGCGGCGATGCATATGCAATCTGCGCGCCGTTTCACTGACATTTCGGTCACATTGTTCGTAAACGCGTTGAATATGTTCCCATTTCACGCGATCCGCCGACATCGGATTTTCCGGCGGAGGTGGTAAGGTCTCACCAGATTGCAGAAGCGCCGAAACAATATCATTCGCGTCAGCCGGTTTTGCCAGATAATCTGTCGCGCCCATCTTCACCGCGGCCACCGCGGTGGCAATCGCGCCATAGCCGGTGAGCACGATGATCCGCGCATCGGGCCGCGCATCTCGCAGCGCCTCGACCACGTCGAGTCCGCTGCCATCTTCCAGCCGCAGATCGACCACCGCATAGGCCGCAGGCGCAGACCGCAGCGCAACGAGCGCCTCTGCAACGGACAGGGTCACGCGCGGCTGAAACCCGCGCCGCTCCATCGCGCGGGACAATCGGTTCACGAAAATTTCGTCGTCATCCACCAGGAGGAGAGACGGGTCAGGTCCAAGCTCTGCTGCGTTATCTTCGGCCATATTCCGAGACGGCCATAATTACGGGCCAATGTCCAGTCGGTTCAGAGCGACAACCGGGGCGAGAATTTATGACGTTGCGTTTGCGAAGCAGGCCACGGTGTCGGCCATTTCCTCGGGCGTCACATCACGATTGAAGAACTCCACGGTACCGTATTCCGGCAACACCAGATAGGTCATGGTGGTATGGCCGACCGAGTAATCCTCGGTCCCGTCATCCTGGACCTCATAGGCGACCCGCCAGGCTTTCGCCGCGGCGGCGATATCCTCCTCTGAGCCGGTCAGGCCGATCATGTTCTCATGCATATTGTCGGTATAGCGATCCATCACCTCGGGCGTGTCGCGTCCAGGATCGACGGTGACAAAAAGCGCCTGAGCGTTAATGCCCCTATCATCGAGAAGATCGAGCGCCTCGCTATTTCGCGAATTGTCCAAAGGACAAATATCAGGACAGAAACTAAAGCCGAAATACATGAGCGAGGGCTTCGTGATAATATCCTTATCCGTCACCCGCGCACCGGTTTCGCTGGTAAGCTCGAAACTGCCGCCGATGGCATCGGACCCGCCAGCCACCGCACTTGTCCGGCAATTGGCGAAAACATCGCCATTAGCTCCCGCCCCGGTCTGGCTCATCCAAAGCCAGCCACCAACCAAAAGAGCAGCAGCCGACGACGTTCCCAAAAGCAGCAATCGCTTGTCATTCATATCGAGTTACCTGCGCGCGTTGGTTCGCCGCATTGATCGCGCATAGAGACGCCGATATCAACGGGGCGAAACATCGCAGCACGGAACCCGACATGTCGCTTGGCTCTCTTTCTGCCGTGGCACTGTCCGCGCAGCTTCCACCGCGGGCCGAGCCGATCCGGCGCCGGACGCTGATCCTGATCCGATGGGTCGCGCTCGGCGGCCAGATCATCGCGGTTTCGCTGGCTTGGCTGATGGGAATTCGCTTCGATCTCGCGCCGGTGCTCGTGGTGATCGGGATCGGTGCGGCGCTGAATCTGTGGATGACCGCGACGACTGCGCGGGTCACCCATCGCGGCGCCACGGGGCAGCTGGTCTTCGATCTGATCCAGATCTCTATGCTGATCGGGCTGACCGGCGGGCTCTCGAACCCATTTGCGCTTCTGGTTCTGGCGCCGGTCACCATCGCGGCCACAGCGCTGCAGGACCGCGAGACGGTTCTGGTCGGTGCCGCGACGGTGGTGATGATCTCGCTCGCCGCGCTTTTGGCGATGCCCCTGCAACATCCGCGACTGGATCTTTCGATGCCACCGGTGCTTCAGCTTGCCCATCTCTCGGCGATCCTGATCGGCGTGGTATTCTTCGCGGCCTATGCACGCCGGGTCGCGGGCGAGTTGGCGACGACCTCCGATGCGCTGTTCGCCAGCCAGATGGCTCTGGCGCGGGAACAGAAACTGCAGCATCTCGGCGGCATTATCGCAGCTGCCGCACATGAGATGGGCACGCCGCTCGCCACCATTAAGCTGATCGCAGCCGAGCTGAATGACGAACTCAGCAGCGCATTGCCCGACCGAAGCGATCTGGCCGAAGACGCGGCGACGCTGGCCCAATCCGCCGATCGCTGTCGCGACATCCTGCGCTCGATGGGACGGGCCGGGAAGGATGATCTCAAGATTCATGCCGCGCCGCTGCCAACCGTGCTGGAAGAGGCCGCGCAGCCCCATGCCGATCGCGGGACGCCGCTGCGTATCACACTGCCGCCCGACGGCGTTCCTCCGACGGTGATGCGTGATCCCGGCATCATTCACGGCTTGCGCAACATCATTCAGAATGCGGTGGATTTCGCTGAAACCAAGGTCGAGATAGAGGCAAGCTGGACCGACGCGACCCTTATGATCCATGTCCGCGATGATGGACGAGGGTTTTCGCAGGCGGTGCTGACCCGCCTGTCCGAACCCTTTCCCGTCAGCCGGCGCAGCGACCGGCGTGGCAGCTATGAGGGGATGGGGCTGGGGCTGTTTATTGCCCGCTCTCTTTTGGAAAGCAGCGGCGCGACGTTGTATTTCCGCAATCGCAGCGCCCAAGGGGCTGAAGTCACAGTGTCTTGGCCGCTCGACCGGATCGCCGCCGATGACCGCGCTGCCTTGCGTGAGAACCCGCCGATTTCGTGATATGTTTACTGAATGTTAAGGCTTGCCGTGTGACCTGTGCGGGAAGTCATTGAAGCGTATGGAATATGCAAGGACTGACAATGATCGTCGCGGCGCTTGCCGGCGGGGCACTATCGGTTCTGCTGGCGTTGCTGGCGATTCGCTGGTTCGACCGGCCGGAGAGGCCTGCGCTTCTCACGTCAGAGCTGGTTGCGCCGTGTATTTTCCTGTTTCGGCAGAACAGGCTGATCGACGCCACCGCACCTGCGCAAGCGATCATGGATACATGTCCCAGCGGAGACCTAACCGGGCTGAAATCATGGCTGACCCGGCATTTCGACGGGCTGGACGGGCTGGACGATCACGGTACCGGGATCGAGCTTCTGGGCAAATCCGGGACCGGCTCGGCTCGTCTGCGTCTGCTGGCGGAACCCGCAGCGGACGGAGCGTTACGGCTGACCCTGGTGCGACCCGATGCAGAGGCGGCGGGTATCGTAGTCGATTCCCTCTCTCAACAGGCGATGGAGGAGGAGCTTTCGCTTCTCCGCGGGATGCTGAACCATGCCCCGGCGATGATCGCCAGGCGCGACAAGGACGGTCAGGTGATCTGGGCCAATGCGCGCTACCTGGCGGCGGCAGAGCGGCGAATGAATGACGAAACGTCCTGGCCGCTCCCCGATTTCATCGAGATCGACCCAAACAGCACCGCCAGCGACGGCGCCCGGCGCGCGCGGGTGGATGCCGCCGGGATCGCCTATTGGTTCGACTGTCATGAGCAAGAGGATGATCATGGCAGCACCGTCTATGCGCTGCCCGCCGATGCAACCGTCCGGGCCGAACAAAGCCTTCGCGAGATCCTGCAAACCCTGACAAAGACCTTTGCTGACCTGCCGATCGGGCTGGCGATCTTTGACCGCGAAAGGCAGTTGCAGCTGTTCAATCCCGCGCTGATCGACCTCACCGGCCTGTCCGCAGCATTTCTCTCCAGCCGGCCCTCGCTGTTCAGTGTGCTCGACCAGCTACGTGAGCTGCGCATGGTCCCGGAGCCGCGCGACTACCGATCCTGGCGCAAGCAGATCACGACGCTGGAATCGGCCGCATCGGCCGGACATCATGTCGAAACCTGGTCTCTGCCGGGCGGGCGTACCTATCGTGTTACCGGCCGCCCGCATCCGGGCGGCGCGGTGGCCTTTCTGTTTGAGGACATCACCTCCGAAATCACGCTCGCCCGCAAATTCCGAGCCGAGCTGACATTCGGGGCACAGGTGCTCGACGGACTGGACGAAGCGCTGATCGTGTTCAACGCGGTCGGGCAGGTCGTGACGACGAATCAGTCATATCAGAAGCTATGGGGCGATCCTCCCGAGCGCATCAACGAGGCGCTGCGCATCTGGCGCGGCGACTGGGACGAGGCCCCCGGACTTGAACGGCTCGAGGAAGAGCTTCACCGAGAGGACTGCTCCGGGGAAGGTCATGGGGTGTTATTCGGCCCGGACCGCAGCGGCGTGCTGGCCTGGACAGTGCGCGCGCTGCCCGGCGGCAAACGCATGTTGCGGTTTTCGCAGACGAGTGCTGCCCCTACGAAAAATGCCCTGGTCGAAGAGCGACCCACCCTGCTGAAAGACGACCGGCCCGAAAGCCTGCGAGGCTGACGGGCCGGAACGTGATTTTCCAAAACGTTGCGCCGCCTCGGCGCGGTTTATCGAAGGTTCGATTTCGGACCCGCAATATACCAGGCGATCAGGCCCACCACCGGCAGCACCGCCACGATGATGACCCAGATGATCTTGCTGGATTTCTCTGCGCCCGAATTAATGATCTGAGCGATGGCCCAGACATCGAGCGCAAAGATGATGAGGCCGATCAGGCCACTGAACATGTTGAACTGCATAATTGCTCCACTGACGAATGGGACTTCAGCGACTCAACGATAGGCAGGCGGCACAGGTTCCCCGCCGCTACAGCACATAGCGCGACAGATCCGCCGAACGCGCCAGGTCGCCCAGATGCTGTTCAACGAAACCGGCATCGACCCGCACCGTCTCGCCATTGCGGTCCGGCGCGGTAAAGGAAAGCTCCTCGAAGACCCGCTCCACTACGGTGTAAAGCCGACGTGCGCCGATATTCTCGACACTGCCATTTACCTCGGCGGCAATCCGCGCGAGGGCCGCGATGCCGTCCTCGGCGAACTCGACCTCGACGCCTTCCGTGCCCATCAGCGCGGTATATTGCCGGGTCAGCGCATTGTCGGTTTCGGTAAGAATCCTCACGAAATCCTCTTCGGTCAGCGCGCGCAGCTCGACCCGGATCGGCAGACGCCCCTGCAATTCGGGCAGCAGATCCGACGGTTTCGAGACATGGAACGCGCCCGAGGCAATGAACAGAATATGATCCGTCTTCACCGGCCCGTATTTTGTCGACACCGTGGTGCCTTCGATCAGTGGCAGAAGATCGCGCTGCACACCCTCGCGGCTTACATCGCTGCCGCGCGCATCGGTGCGGGCCGAGACCTTGTCGATCTCGTCGATGAAGACGATGCCGTTCTCCTGCACCGATTCCAGCGCCGCAGCCTTTACGGCCTCGTCATCCAGCAACTTGTCGGCCTCTTCCGCGATCAGCAGCTCATAGCTTTCCGCGACCGAGACCTTGCGCGTCACCCGGCGCCCGCCGAAGGCTTTCATCAGCCCGGACAGATCCATCATCCCCATGCCGCCTTGTCCGGGGATCTCCATCCCGCCGAGCGGATTGGAATTGTCAGTGATCTCGATCTCGATCACCGTGTCATCCAGCTCGCCGCGCTTCAGCTTGTCGCGGAACATGTTTCGGGTCTGTTCGCGCGCGCCCTCACCGGCCAGCACCTCGATCACGCGATCCTCGGCGGCCTGATGCGCGCGAGATTTCACATCCTCTCGCATCCGCTCACGGGTGTCGATCATCGCTGCGTCGGTCAGATCGCGGATGATCTGTTCGACGTCGCGCCCGACATAGCCCACCTCGGTGAATTTGGTCGCCTCGACCTTGATGAAGGGCGCATGCGCCAGCTTTGCCAGCCTTCGGCTGATCTCGGTCTTGCCGACGCCGGTCGGGCCGATCATCAGGATGTTCTTCGGATAGACCTCGTCGCGCAGGTCGTCCGAAAGCTGCTTGCGCCGCCAGCGATTGCGCAGCGCCACGGCCACGGCGCGCTTGGCGTCCTTCTGGCCGATGATGAAACGATCCAGCTCGGACACGATTTCGCGGGGGGTGAGTTCAGTCATGTTCGCTCTTTCACCTTGATCGAAATATCCCGGGGGTGCGGGGGCAGCGCCCCCGATTTCAGGCCCCAAGCGTTTCGACGGTCAGATTTCCATTGGTGTAGACGCAGATATCGGCGGCAATCGCCATCGCCTTTCGGGCCACCGCTTCGGCGTCCAGATCGGTTTCCAGCAATCCCCGCGCTGCGGCGAGCGCGAAGTTTCCGCCCGAACCGATGGCCGCGATGTCATGCTCGGGCTCCAGCACGTCACCCGCGCCGGTGACGACATAAAGCTGAGCGCCATCGGTCACGATCAGCATCGCCTCCAGATTGCGGAGGAACTTGTCGGTGCGCCAGTCCTTGGCAAGCTCGACGCAGGCGCGTTGAAGCTGACCGGGAGAGGCCTCGAGCTTTTTTTCCAGCCGCTCCAGAAGAGTGAATGCATCAGCGGTCGATCCTGCGAAGCCCACCACGACATCCTGCCCGCCCGGGGACAGCCGCCGCACCTTGCGCGCCGAACCCTTCATCACCGTCTGGCCTACGCTGACCTGACCGTCGCCGGCCACGACGACCTTGCCGCCGCGCTTGACCGCGAGGATGGTGGTGCCGTGCCAGCCCGGAAAACTTTCATCCGCCATCAATCTCTCCTTCGTTCCTGTCCAGATAGGCAAGCCCATCCCGGCCCGCAAGCCATTGCCCGGGCGCGCGGCCCGTTCTAACCTGCGGAATGGCCGAAAGAATGCTGCGAATTCATCTGGATCCGGCGATGCTGGATCACGCCCGCTCGGGCAATTTCAACTTCATGAACCGGGTCCGGGCTGCCGCCGAAAGCCGCGGCTGGCAGACAGAGCTTGCCCCGGAAAGCGATGCGCCGCCGGAACGCTATGTCTACGCGCTGCATCACATGGCTGGTCCGTCGCATCGGCGCGCCAAGATTTTTCGCCGCACCTATATCTATCCCTACTGGCATATCGAGCGTGAACCTCAGCGCTGGCGGTGGCCGGTCGCCTCGGCACGTTTCGATCCCGACACCATCGACCAGGATGCGGCGCGCAAACTGATCCACGAGCTGCGCCGGCGCGTCATGCCGGATCTCGCCCCGACCGAGCCGACCCATGTGCTGATCCCGCTGCAACGCCAGCTGACCGAAACGCGCTCGTTTCAGACCATGAGCCCCGTCGAGATGGTCAATGCCGTCGCCGCCACCGGACGACGCTGCATCGCTACGCTGCACCCGAACGGAGACTATACCCAAACCGAGCTTGACGCGCTGCACACACTGACCGCTGTCTATCCCAATCTCAGCATCGGCGGCGACAGCCGAGCCTTGCTGGCTGGCGCCGAATTCGTCGCCACGCAGAACAGCGCCGTCGCCTTTGATGCCTATCTGCTGGCCCGTCCCGTGGTGCTTTTCGCGCAGATCGATTTCCACCACATCGCGCTGAATGTCTCTGAACTGGGCGTTGAAAAAGCGTTGGAACGCGCGCCGGACTACAAGGCGCATTATGCGAAATATCTGTGGTGGTTCCTGAAGGAACAGGCCATCGACGCCATGGCGCCGGATGCCGATCTGCGCATTCTCGCGGCATTGAAAAAGGGCGGCTGGCCTATCTGACCGCCGCCCCCCCTTTGGATCATCCGCCCCGGAGGATCAGACGTTCTCGTCGATCCAGGCCTTCAGCGCCGCTTTCGGGGCCGCGCCGATCTTGTTCGACACGACCTTGCCGTCCTTGAACATGAACAGCGCCGGAATGCCGCGAACACCCATCGAGGCCGGGCTCTCGGGGTTTTCGTCCACATTCACCTTCACGATCTTGATCTTGTCGCCATATTCGTCCGAAAGCTCTTCCAGCGCCGGGCCGATCTGCTTGCACGGTCCGCACCATTCGGCCCAGAAATCGACGATCACCGGAGTGTCGGATTTCACGACTTCGGCGTCGAATTCGGCGTCGGTGACAGGTTGGGTGGCCATGGCAGTTTCTCCTGAATGGCGGCCGGACATGCCGGCGGGAATAAGGTTAACTCAACAGCTAGGAACGTTGCGAGGCAGGGTCAAGGGCCGCGCTTGCCGCATCGAGCAGCGCATCGGGCAGCCACATCAGCGAGCGGGACGCAGTCCACAACACACCGCTGGCAACCTCGCGTTCCGGCCAGAGCGCCCGCGCCGCGGCCCGATAGACAGCCATCTGACGCATGATCCCGTCCGGCACGGCCTCGGGCGTTGGCGGCACGGTGGCGTTGGATTTATAGTCGATCACTCGCACCAGATCAGGGGTGACCATGATCCGGTCCACGACGCCGCGCACCACGCCCGGCCCTGCAAGCGTCAGGGTCAACTCGACCTCAGTCAGAACCGTCGCCGCCTCGGGCAGCGCGAACAGCCCGGCCAGAGGGGGCGCGTCCTGCACGGATATGAACTCTGCCATGAGACGGTCGAACATGCCGCGATCCGGCAGCCCGCCTTCCGAGGCGCTCAGCAACGCGCGGGCGCGATCCTGCCATTCTTCCCGAGGCAAGCCGGGCAGATGTTCCAGCAACAGATGAAGCCGCGTGCCGAACAGCATCGCCGCCTCCGGATCGTCGCCATCCGGCCCGGGCAGAGCCTTGGCCCCGCCCAGATCCGACGCGGCACGGGGCGCCCTGGGGCGCGGCACCGGATCGGGCAGGGTCCAAAGCCATGGCGCTTCGGCGCGCGGCGCAGGCTCTGCGGCGATCCGTTCCTGCGCCTCAGGCCATTCTCCGAAACTGAAGCGCCGGGCCATGCCGAGCGCGGTTTCGAAACCCTCTTCCGGAAGGTCGCTGCGGCCAAGCCCCTGTTCGATCATCGCATACCAGCTTTCCTCGCCGCTTCCGGGATCCCCGTCGGTCGCCACGATCAGCCAACTTTCGGCCCGCGTCATCGCCACGTAAAGCAGCCGTTTGCGTTCACGCTCCTCGCGTTCGGTCGCGTCGTCGATCATCGTCTGAACCGGCTGCGGTCGCTCGTCCTTGCGGCCTGACAACATCGGCACCGCATCCGGCCGACGCAGCACCTGCGCAGGGGGCTTGGCGCGCGTCTTCTTCGTGTCAGGCAGGATCACGATCGGGCTTTCCAGGCCTTTCGAGCCATGCACCGTCATCACCCGGATCAGATCCGCGCCTGAGCCGGGCTGGCGGCGCACCTCGACGTCATCTGCTGAGAGCCACACGAGAAATCCGGTCAGCGACGGCACCTCTGTCCGCTCATAGGCAAGCGCCTGGGTCAGCAATTCGTCGATCCCGTCCTCGGCCTCTGGCCCGAGCCGCGCCAGTAACCGCTCGCGCCCGCCATGCCGGTTGAGAAGCCGAGAGATCAGATCGAAGGGGCGCAGTTCGGATCGGTCCATCATATCGGACAACAGCGCCAGCGCCGCGCCATGATCCGACGCACGCAGCCGCGTCCACAGATATTCGCCCCGCTTGCGACCATGCGCGAGCCGATACAAGGCATCCTCATCCAGCCCGATCAGCGGCGAGCGCAGCAGACCGGCGAGTGACAGGTCGTCCTCGGGCGTTGCAAGGAAGTTCAGCATGGCGCGGATATCCTTGACCGCTAGCTCGGCGGCGAGTCTCAGCCGGTCCGCACCGGCCACCGGCAGCTCTGCCGCTTTCAGCGCGCGGATGATCTCGCCGAAAAGCGGTGATTTCCGGCCCTGAACCAGGATCAGGATATCGCCCGGCTGCACCCGGCGAACGGATTCGCGTGTCTCGATCGATGCGCCGGATACGGGATCCAGCATCAGTGCCACCTGCCGAGCGATCTCGGCGGCGACGCGAGTCGAAGCTGCGTCGGGTGCAAGCTGATCGACAGGGTCTTCCCAGGGCGCGTCCTCTGGTCTTTCCGGCGTCTCGGGCACCGGCCACAGATCGACACGGCCGGGGCGGCCCGAATGGAACGCCCGATGCGCGCTCTCCTGTCCCAGCGCGATGCCACCATCATCCGCGAATACTGCGTCGACGGCGCCCAGTATCGCCGGCGAGGACCGGAACGAAAATTGCAGGTCCAGCATGGCCATCGGGCGATCCACCGCGTCAAAATCCCGTTCGAACTGGTCGCGGCGGGCTTCGAACACCTGAATATCGGCACCCTGGAAGGAATAGATCGACTGTTTCGGATCGCCGACGACGAATAGCGTCCTCAGCCGCTCGGACTCGCCCGCGGTGAATTCGGCCGTGAGGCGCTCGACGACGGTCCATTGCTCGGGGGATGTATCCTGCGCCTCGTCCACAAGAATATGGTCGATCCCGCCATCCAGCCGGAACAGCACCCATTGAGCCAGCGCCGGGTCCGACAGAAGCCCTGCGGTGCGGGTGATGAGATCGTCGAAATCCAGCCAGCCCGCTGCATTCTTGCGCCGCTCGTAGCGCCGCGAAAATTCGCGCCCGAACCGCAGCAGCGCCGCGCTGCGCCGCGTGAAATCGAGCGCCACGCGTTTCTTGCGCGCTTCGGCCACGCGCTGCATCAGATCGTTGAACTTGTCGATGAAGGGCGCGCAAGAGCCCTTGCTCAGCTTCTGCGTCGGCAGCTTGCCGATCTTCGGCCCGAAAGGCTGGGCGGCGCCTGAGCCAAAAAGCAGCGCGCTTTCCAGCAACGCAAGATCCGCGACGCCGGGCGCAGACCAATCCACACTATCAAGATCCGCTGCGAGATTTGCGTCGGTTTTTCCGCCCGCCGCCAGAAGCGGGATCAGCTCAGCGATCCAGGCGGCCTCATCGCCCTGAAATACATCAGCGATAAGATCCGCCTCGGCAAGCGGGGCAGGCAGACCCACTGCCGCGCGCAACGCCTCTTCCCCATCTGGGATATCAAAGCCCCGCGTGAGCTGGGCCAGCAGGACATCGACCCTGTCGCCGGAATCTATGGCTGTGATGTCGGCAATCTCCGGCACCTGGCCAGCCGCCATTTCTTCCAGCACCTCGGCACGCAGCAAGCTGGCCGAGCGGTCATCCAGCTCGGTGAAGCCGTGCGGCACCCCGGCTTCAAGCGGGAAGCGCCGCAGCAGCGCCGCACAAAAGCTGTGAATCGTCTGCACCTTCAGCCCACCGGGCGTCTCGATCGCCTGCGCAAAAAGCCGGCGCGCCGCGGGCAGATCGGGCGCGTCGGCCACGCCCAGATCCCGCAGCGCCACGCCCAGCTTTTCGTCCGGCAGCATCGCCCAATCGCCGAGCCGCTTTAGAAGGCGGTTCTGCATCTCGGTCGCGGCGGCTTTGGTGTAGGTCAGGCACAGCACCCGCTCCGGCGCGACGCCGTTCAGCAGCAGACGCGCAACGCGGTCGGTCAGCACCCGCGTCTTGCCCGAGCCCGCATTCGCGGTCAGCCAGACGGAGTGCCGGGGATCGGCGGCGATAAGTTGCTGTCTCGTGGCGTCATCGGGACCGTGTTCAGTCATCGCCGCCGACCCTCATCCGCATCGGCGCGTCGCGCGCTCCCCATTCCCCATAGCGCGAAAGATGGTCGTAATCGCTGACATCACCGGCTTTCTGCAAGGCGCGCCGTGCCGTGAAGCCCTGATCGCCGCGCAGGTAGCGCTGCATCAGGATCAATAACTTGGCCCAGGTCTCATCAACCATATCGGGAGAGAATTTCCGATGAAGCGTTTCGCCGTCTCCGCCAAGCTGGATATAGCTGACCCCTTCCACCGCCACCGCGCCGAGCGTCGGGAACGCACCCTTCACCACCATTGCCGCTTCCAGCATCAGCTGCTTGTCGAAATGGGCCATCTCGTTGTCGTTCGGCGGTTTGCCTGATTTATAGTCATAGACATGCGCGACCATATCATCGTCCAGCAGGTCGATGCGGTCCGGCTTAGCGTTCAGACTCGCGCCGAGACCGGGAAGATCGATCCGTCCTCTGCTCTCGACAACCACCGGCCTGCCGCGCGACAGACGATGAAGCTCATCGGTTGCGATCTGGTCGGAGATACGGTCCATCCGGGTCTGCCAGAAGGCGCGCGCCGCCGGCCAGGGCACTTCCGAGGCCAGCACCTCGGCGGCGACTTTGCGAAAGCGCGCGCTGAGCTCGGAGATCGGGGTTTCCGGGTCGGGCGGCGGTTGCAGAAGCCGCTCGGCGACCTTGTGCAGCACCTGACCGCGCAGCGCTGCACCCGGTTCGGGCCGCAGCGGATCGAGAGGACGCAGGCCGAGGACCTTGCTGGCATAGATCGCGTAGGGATCACGGATCAGCGTGCGGACCTGGGTGACCGAGATATTGTCGAAGGCAGGCGCGGGCGGAATCGGCGCCGGCCGCGGCGCGGGATCAAGCTGATAGCGCGGCTGGTTCAGCTGCCGCGCAAGATCCAGCCACGCCGCGCCACGCTTGCGCATCGCACCCAGCGCCTGCGGTCCCGCGCGCTCGGGGAGACCGGCCATGAGATTTGTCAGGCGGTTCAGCCAGCGTGACGGAATGGTCTCGGCATCCGCATCTCGACGCGCGCGGGTCATCACCACCTCGGGCGCGGCAACAGCCTGCTGGAAGTCATGCGCCGACAGACCGATCTGCCGCTCTGGCAGGGTCAGCCCCGCCTCTTTGCGCATGGCACGTGACAGCCACGGATCGGGCGGCAGGGCCTGCGGCCAACCGCCCTCGTTCAGCCCGGCGAGGATCACGATGGCCCCATCTCCGCGGTTTGCCTCGGTCCGGGCATCGCGGGGTCCGAAGGCGCGGATCAGCGGATGGCCCTGATCGCGGCCGCGAACCGCATGTGCGGAAAGATGGCGGTCCACCAGATCGGCGTAATCATACGCGCTCATCGGCTGCGCCCGGTCGGCATGTTCGGCAAGCTGCGCCAACGCCGCATCGGCCAGCCGTCCTGCCGGCTCGTCCCAAAGCCGTGACGCCTGTGCCGTTCCGCCCGGCCCCGCCGCGAGCAGCTCGGCAAGCTGCAGATGTTGTGCAAGGCGAGACGACACCGGGCGCGGCGACTCGTCCTGTTCAACAGCGACCACAAGATCGAGTGTGTCTGCAAGCCACTGCGCCCAGATCTTGCGGTGCTCATCGTGCTTCGTGGCCCACTCCCGGAGAAAGGCGGGGTCAGGGAAGGCGGGACCGTTCCTCCGCAACTCCAGTTCGAGGTCGCGGGTCTGGCGAAGAAATTCCCCATGGGTCGAGCCGGTCGCTGTGATCGGGTGTTTCAGAAGGGTAAGCAATGCATCGACGCTCAGCTTGCGTCCGAACAAAGCTGCCACATGCCGCAGGAACAGCCCCTGCGCTGTCAGATGCAGCGGCTCTCCGGCGCTGTCTTCGATCACGAGCCCCCAGCGGTCGAGTGACGCCGCCACCCGCCGCACCAGACCGCGATCCGCCGCGAAAAGCCGGATGGGTCGGGACTCGCCCACCGCGTGGCGGATGAGCGCGGCGATGGCGTCAGCCTCTTCCTGCGGCTGATCCGCCTCGATCAGCGTCAGCCCTGCCGTCGGCCCCGAGAGATCGGGCAGTTCAGGACCCTCGGCTATCCACTGGTCAGTGACCGGCGCCGGACGCAACGCCAGTGAGATCAGCCGGTTGCGGTCCGGGATCTCTGTTTTCACCCATGGCCTGACACCACCCGCTCGCAACGCGGCCAGACGGGCCTGCGGGTGATCGTCCGAAGGACCGTCCAGCATCCGCCAGATCGCTTCCGGCTGCACGAAGTCATAGCCCGGCAGCACGATCGTCCCGAGCCGCTGCGTCGCAAGCGCTTTCAGAAAGCATCGCGTCGCCCCGTGCGAACCGGTCGAACCCACCGCCAGGATGGGCGCATCAAGACAATCCGGCCCCTCCGCCCACTGCCGCGTGTAGGTGTCGGCCGCATGACGCTGCCGGGCCGGCCGATCGACCGGCGGACCCCCGAGATAGAACTCCGCGGCAATTTTCAGGAATGCGAGAGAGCGTTGCCAATGTGCAGCATGATCCCGCGTATCGATCCGGCTCAGGCTATCGACCCCGCAGCCTTCGAACTGCATCTCGCCCATCAGGTCAGCGAGCGATTGCGACAGCTCCGGCACGGACTGGCCAGCGCCAAGCGCAGGCTCTCGCTCGATCAGCCGTGAGACGAGGTTCCCAAGCTCCAACACACGCGCCAGCGGCGCCACCGGCCCGTCCGGCAGATCCGTATCAAGATTGGCCAGAAGTCGGAATTTCGGCAGCAGAAGCGGACCATGGTCGGCAGCATATTCGTCAAAGGCCGTCCGAAGCGAGGTCATGGTGCGGGCGGCGTTGACATAGACGGTGACGGCGGCAAGTGCCTCTGGCGGTTTTCCTGCGGTGCGCGCGATTAGCCCCCGAACCACGTCGCGACAGAAATCAGCGCCCGGCGGCAGGGCATAGACACCGCCCTCCCAGTCATTCCACATTTTCGGCCAGCATCGTCTCGGCAAGAGGGATCGTCTCGGGCCGTCCAAGATCGCACCATTCGCCATTATGGACGACACCAAAGGCGCGACCCTCGGCGATGATCAGATCCCACAGGCGGTTCAACGAGAAAGCGTCGTCCCCGACCTCGGACAGCCGCCCGGTCTTGCAGATCTGGCAACCGGCATAGATCATGTCGCCCGCTCGGCTGATCCGACCCTCTGCATCTCGGCTGAAATCTCCCGGACCCACGCGACCCCGCGCGCGATCATGCGGAAACAGCATCAGCAGCGCATCCATGCGCTCTGGCTCCCAGGCTGCATTCAGCGCCCTTAGCGGATTGGACCCGGTCCAGATCACATCCGGGTTCAACGTCATGACCGCATCCTCTCCCAGCAACGGCAGCGCCTTGCGCAGCCCGCCGCCGGTTTCCAGCAACGCCTCGGATTCGTCCGAGATCGCCACGTCGCTGCCCGCCAGGTGATCGCGGATCTGATCGCCGAGGTAATGCGTGTTCACCACGATCCGGCCAATTCCCGCCTCTCGCGCCATATCGAGGCTGCGATCCAGCAGGCTGCGCCCGGCCACCTCGATCAGCGGCTTGGGACGTGTATCGGTCAGCGGGGCCATGCGGGTGCCCTTGCCGGCGGCGAAGATCATCAGCGGGGGCATTGCGCGCGGATCCTTTCGATATTTTTCTGTGTCGGTGCAGGGATCCGTGCCACCAGCCGGGCGAGCGGTGCCAGCGCCGGGTGACCGATCTCGCGCTGGATCAGCGACCAGCAATGCGGCATGAAATCCAGATAGCGCGGTTTTGCGTCGCGAATGCAAAGGCGCGTGAAAATTCCCATGATGCGCAGATTACGCTGTGCGCCCAAAAGCGCAAAGGCCGGGTCGAATGTTTCGCGCGCCATGCCCGACACGGCGAGGAACCGGGCGATTGCAGAATCTTCGACATCGCGCGGGATGGCGCGGCGCGCGTCATGCAGGGCCGAAACCAGATCATAGGCCGGATGCGTCGCCACCGCGTCCTGAAAATCCAGAAGGCCAAGCCGGTCATCCGGCGTCAGAATGATGTTCTCGGCGTGAAAATCGCGCAGGCTGGTGACAGGTGCAGCGCCAGCGCAAAGCTCTGCGTGAAGCGCGGCGATGGTCGGTGCGATCTGCGCCGCGGCAGCACGGGCATCGGCATCCGCACCGATCGCTGGGGGGTAATGCTGCGCAAAAATGCCGACCTGCTCGGCCATGCGCGGACCATCCAGAGCCATGATCCCCGGCGCGGGCGGATAAGACGCAAGCCGGGCCAGCATCTCTGCGATCCGCTCGTAAAGCGGAGCGATGCGCGCCGGCTCGGCATCGATGATCCGTGCCACCTGCGCGTCTCCAAAATCCTCGATCAGGGCCAGACCGGCTGGACGATCCGCCGCATAGACGCGCGGCACCGTAAATCCACGTTCCGCGAGCCATGCGGTCATCGCGAGATAGGGCGTCAGCGTCGCCGCATCGGTGTCCATCAGCACCGCAGAGCCGCCATCACGGTTCAAGCGGAAATAGCGCCGTGCCGAGGCATCCCCAGCCAGAAACGCGACATCCGCATCCGCCCAGCCTGCATCGTTGACGAAGGCGGCCCGCTCAGCAGCGCGCCGAACCCGATGCCATCGCGCGGTGTCGCCGTGAAGCGTGACCTGGCGTTGATCGGGGTCGTCAAGATGCGCAAAGCTCAGCCGCAATGTGTCCGGCCAGTCTCCGGCCCGATCCGGCCATTCGACCAGCAGGATGGAATCGTCAGCGGCATCGGTCAGGCCAAGCTCGTCGATCTCTTGCGGGTCGCCGAGCCGATACAGATCTGCGTGCCAGATCGGCGGATCGGCATCGTAGCTTTGCACCAGTGTGAAGGTCGGGCTTGGCACATCTTCATGGGAGTTGCGCAGCCGGGCGCGGATAAGACCCCGCGCAAAATGCGATTTGCCCGCACCCACCGGACCATCGAGCAGCAGCGTATCGCCTGCGCGAAGCTCTGTCGCGACGGCGCGGGCGAGCGCGTCGCTCAAAGCGACGCCGCCGGTCAGCGTCAATAGGGCATCGGCCATGCGCGGTGCACGTCATCTATCGCTGTTTTCAGCTCGTCACTGAGCGTCGTCTCAAGCCCTGTGAGCTGATGCTTCAACTGATCGATCGACGTCGCACCGAGGATCGGGATCACCGGGAAAGGCCGGGTGCGCTGCCACGCAAGCGCCATATGCACCGGGTCGATGCCATGCTCTTCGGCCAGCTTCAGATAGGCCGCGACAGCGCCATGCGCGCGTTCTGTCTTGCGTCCGCCCAGAATGCCGCCGCCGCCATGCGCCAGATCGACCGCAACCCGGCTGCCCTCGGGCACCGCGTCATCCTGATATTTCCCGGTCAGCAGCCCCGCAGCGAGCGGAGAGTAAGACAGAAGTGTGACATCTTCATTGACCGCAACCTCGGCCATATCGGTATCGTATAGCCGTTGCAGCAGCGAATATTCGTTCTGCACCGATACCACCCGCGGCGCTCCGAGCCGCTCGGCCATATCGATCCAGCGGATTGTGCCCCAGGCGGTCTCGTTGGACAGGCCGAACTGGCGGATCTTTCCGGCACGCACAAGATCCTCCATCGCGCGCAACACATCCTCGAAATGATCGAGATTGCTCGCGCGGCTCTGACCCGAAGGATCGTAGCGCCAATTCTGTCGAAAGCTATAGCTGCCGCGTGCCGGCCAATGCAGCTGATAAAGGTCGATCACATCGGTTTGCAGCCGCTTGAGCGAGCCCTCGACGATGCGGGACAGATTCTTGCCGGAAAAACCCTCGCCATCGCGGACAGCGCTTCCTTCGCCTGACGCCTTCGTGGCGATCTCGACCTCGTGCCGCCGCCCGCTGCCGGCAAGCCAGCTTCCGATATATTCTTCGGAGCGTCCTGCTGTCTCGGCGCGGACCGGGTTGACCGGATACATCTCGGCGCAATCCAGGAAGGTGATGCCGGCCTCCAGGGCCGCCTCGATCTGCGCGTGGGCATCATCCTCGGCGGTCTGGTTGCCGAAGGTCATTGTGCCGAGCGAGAAGGCGCTGACCTCCAGATCGCTGCGGCCGAGTGTTTCGCGTTTCATCCGGTCTCCTTTAATCTTCGCGCGCGACGCTATCGCCGCCGGCGCGGGATGGAAAGCCCGCGCATCTAGTGACGCGACCCTTCCCGCGCTGCCGAGGTCAGCACGACATTCCGGTCCTCGATCGGCAGCGGGCGGATTTCCTCGATGCGGAATACGAGGGACAGCGTGAATTCGGTTTCCGACGTCTCGATCACCGCCTCACCATCGAGTTGCAGGGCGAACGCCTCGATCAGTTGGCCGCCGAGGCCCGTGCTTTCGATGTTGAGGTCCTTCTCGCCGATCGAATTGGTCACTTTCAGCTCGGCATGATCGCCATCCACGCGCACCAGGCTGACCCGCGCCCATGCCTCATCGTGGCCCGGCGGGATGCCTGCATATTTCATCGCGTTGGTGAAAGCCTCGTTGGTCAGCAGCGTCAGCGGCACTGCCTGATCAGGCTGAAGGATCAGAGGCTCCAGCTTGGTGTCGACCTTCAGCCTCTTTCCGGGGCCCATCGAAGCGCTGGTCATCTGATTGATAACCTCGGAAATGAGCCGATCAGCATCGACCGATTCCAGATGTTCCGCCTGATAGAGATTCTTGTAGATCGAAGCCAGAGACGCCACACGATCCTGCACGGACCGCAGCGTGCGCTTTGCATCGTCATCCTCGATCAGCCGCCCCTGCATCGAGATGATCGAGGCGATAAGCTGAAGATTGTTCTTCACCCTGTGATGCACCTCTTTCAGCAGGACGGTCTTCTCGTCGATAGCCGCTTCGAGCGCCGCCTCGTCGCGATTGAGAATTCGCACCATGTTATGAAAGGTGCGCGACACATCGGCGATCTCGGTCGGGGCGTCTTCCATGATGCGGGGCGGCGCGGCGCGGTCGCCCACGGCAAAGCGGCGCATCTGGCCGCGCAACTCGCGGATATGGCGCAGAACAAGACGATACACCGCGTAATAGGCGACGCCAAGCGACACCGCCCAAAGCGCTACGGCAAACAGCACCGCGGTCAGCTTGGTGACGCGGTAGCCCTGCACCCCTGCCTCCATCGGGCTGAAACTGCCCAGCGCATAGACAAGGCCGGGAACCACCGAGACGACGGCAAAGACGCGCTGCTCACCCGAGGCCGTGATGTCCGTAAAGGTGGTCTCCGCCCGTGATATCAGGCTGCGGAGTGTCTCATTCCGGGGCAAGGCGCCGCTGATATCTTCGACGACACCCTCATCGGCGGACAGTATGTCGCCCTCGGCATTGAAGGTGATGGTGCGCGCGCCCTTCCCGCCATAGATCGACCCATGCGTCGATTGCAGCAGTTCCTGAGACAGCGAGACCGAGACATAGCCCAACAGCTCGCGTTCGCGATAAAGGGGCTGCGCGACCACAACCACCGCCTGCTGACTGACCGCGCCGCGCCGCATCGGGACCACAACGGTGGTCGGGCTCGCGAGAAAATGCTCATAGGCGGTGAAGCCGTTCATGTCCGCGACGATCTCGCCGGAATTGCACTCCGATGTGCCGTCCAGCCGGGTGAAGCCGGCATAAACATAGGTCGCGCCCCGTTCGACGAAGCTCTTGAGCATGTTGGAACAGGCCGCCGCATCGTCGATGCCGCGCAGCACCGCAGGGCCAAGCGCATCCGCTGTTCCAAGCGCGCTCTGAAGCAGCGCCCGCTCACCCGCAGCGGCTGCGCCGGTGCGCCCGACAATGGCGGTCTCTGCCGAGCGTTCCGCTTCGCCCGACAGATACATCGTCTGGATCAGCGACATCAGCCCGATCGGCAGGATCGCCACCGAAAGCAGCGCCGCGAGACGGAATCCGAGACCCTTCGTGAACTGGAGTGTCTCGAGCAGGCCCCGCAGCATCGTGCCTCAGCGCATCACGGGCGAGTTCGACGCCATCGCCGCCAATGTGGTTCGGTCGGTCATTTCCAGCTCTTCGCCCTCTTCGAGATGAAGCAGCTCGGCCAGCTTGCGGCGGCCACGATTGGCGCGGGATTTCACCGTGCCGACCGCAACGCCGGTCATTTCAGCGGCTTCTTCATAGGAAAACCCGGAAGCTCCGACCAGGATCAGCGCCTCGCGCTGCTCATCGGGCAGATGGGCGAAGGCATCGCGGAAGTCCGACAGGGCGAGACGCCCGTCATGTTCGGGGCGCGTGGCCAGCCTCGCGGCATGAATACCGTCTGCGTCAGACACTTCGCGCTTGGTCTTGCGACGGGCGGAATAGAAAGTGTTGCGCAGAATGGTGAACAGCCACGCCCGGAGATTGGTGCCGGGCTGGAATTTATCCATATTCGTCCAGGCCTTGACGATGGTGTCCTGCACAAGATCATCCGCCGAGGCACCTTCGCGGGTCAGAGACAGCGCAAACGCGCGCAGCGCGGGAAGATGATCGACAAGTTCGTCGCGGGGGTTGGCGCCGGACTTCTGATCCTGCGCGACCTTCGATTTATCAGCCAAGTCTCTCACTCCTGCTCGCGGAGTTTTTCAAGCAAGGCGAGCAATTCGTCGGGTATGTCCTGCTCACTGTCCTGCTGGTAGACGCGTTTCAGATTTTCGTCGATCTGCTTGTCGAGAGCAGCTTTTTTTCGCTCGTCGCGCTTACTCGTCATAATTTTGTTAATCCCGCCAATCTTGTGCGCACGCCGCTCAACCGATAGATGACACCTAGGTTCCATTTGAGGGCCGCGACGATCGAGGTTTACATGTCTTCTGCCGATCTTGCCAAGTCTATCGGGCGCGAGCTGCCCTTTTTGCGGCGCTACGCCCGCGCGCTTACGGGTAGCCAGACCGTCGGCGACAAATATGCTGCCGCCGCGCTGGAGGTCATCCTGACCGACCGGAGCGTGATGGACGGGCTCGACACGCGGGTCGGATTGTTCCGGGCGTTTCACGCCATCTGGGATTCCAGCGGTCAGCCGGTCGCCGACGCGGATGGGGGCGCGCGGGGGGCGCGGGCGCAGTCGCTGATGTCGAAACTGACGCCCAATTCGCGCGAGGCCCTGCTGCTGAGCTCGATCGAGGGGCTCCGCTATGACGAGATCGGACAGGTGATGCAGATCGACGCCGGTGAGGCCGAGGATCTTGTGCGCATCGCCATGGACGAGATGAGCCAGTCGGTCCGCGGCAAGGTGATGATCATCGAGGATGAGACCATCATCGCGATGGATCTCAAGGGCATCGTTCAGGCGATGGGCCATGAGGTGACGGGCATCGCACGCACCCACTCCGCCGCGATCCAGCTGGCCGACGAAAAACGTCCCGACCTGATTCTCGCCGATATTCAGCTGGCCGACGGATCGTCGGGCATCGACGCGGTGAACGAACTGCTGCAATCGCTGGGCGACGTGCCGGTGATCTTTGTCACCGCCTTCCCCGAACGGCTGCTGACCGGCGACCGGCCGGAACCGGCCTTCCTGATTTCGAAACCCTATACCGAGGATCAGGTCAGCTCGGCGCTAAGCCAGGCCATGTTCTTCTCGTCGACCGAAGGGCTGGCGGCAAGCTGAGCGATCTGGGGATTTTCCTTGTCGCGACGCCGGGGTTGGAGCAGCCGCTGGCCGATGAGGCGCGTGATGCGGGCTTTGCCGATCCGAAGATCGTGCCGGGCGGGGTCGAAACGCAAGGCGACTGGACCGAGGTCTGGCGTGCCAATCTGACGCTGCGCTGTGCGACGCGGGTTCTGGTGCGGGTCGCCTCGTTCCGGGCGATGCATCTGGCGCAGCTCGACAAGCGGTCCCGGAAGCTGCCCTGGGCCGACTGGCTTGACCCCTCTGTCCCGCTTCGGGTCGAGGCAAGCTGCCGCAAGTCGCGTATCTACCACGCCGGCGCCGCAGCTCAGCGGATCGAGCGCGCGCTGCGCGAAGAGCTTGGCGCGAATATCTCGCCCGATGCCGACGTTGTGGTAAAGCTGCGGATCGAGGACGACCTCGCCGTTGTCAGTCTCGATTCCTCTGGCGAGAGCCTGCACAAGCGCGGCCACAAGGAGGCCGTGGCGAAAGCCCCGATGCGCGAGACCATGGCCGCGGCATTTCTGCGCGAATGCGGTTATCAGGGGCGCGAGCCGGTCCTTGACCCGATGTGCGGCTCGGGGACATTCGTGATCGAAGCCGCAGAGATCGCAGCGGGGCTGTTGCCCGGCCGGGACCGGAATTTTGCGTTCGAGCGTTTTGCCAGCTTCGATCCGGATATTTGGGTCAGGATGAAAAGCACCGCCGTGCGAGCTCCGAAGTTTCTTTTCAGCGGCAACGACCGCGATGCCGGAGCCGTGCGGATGAGCCGCGAGAATGCCGAGCGTGCGCAGGTCTCGGCGTTCTGCGATTTCCGACAGGGCGCCTTCGCCGATCTGAAACCGCCCGAAGGGCCGCCGGGGCTGGTCATCATCAACCCTCCCTATGGCACACGAATTGGCAATAAAGGCCCGCTTTTCGGGCTGCATGCGCAGATGGGCGAGGTGCTGATGTCACGTTTCCGCGGCTGGCGCGTGGGGATCGTGACGTCGCAGCCGGGGCTGGCAAAGACCACTGGACTGCCCTTCAAGCCACCCGGCCCCATCGTGGCGCATGGTTCACTGAAGATCCGGCTCTATCAGACAGACCCGCTCTGAGCCTGTTCTGCCTCGTCACGCAGGGATTGTCGTGCCTCGCGCGCAGCGGCGACGCGGCGGCGGCGGCGCAGCTCGACATTGAAGATCGCGCCGAGCATCACCGAGAAAGCCGCCAGATAGAACCACATCAGCAGCGCCACCACCGCCCCGATGGAGCCGTAGATCCGGTTATAGCTGTTGAAGCTGCCCAGATAGGCTGAGAACGCCAGCGAGGCGAGGCCCCAGGCAATGGTCGCCACGATGGAGCCCCAGGTGAAAATCGGCGTGCGCGGGCGGCGCACATTCGGGCCGTAACGGTAGAGGATCCCGATCCCGATCATCACGATCAGCAGCATCCCGGCCCATGGTAGCCCGGTAATCAGCCAGCCGCGCAGCGGACCAAGCGCGAAAAGATTGAGGATGATCGGCACGACCACAATGGTCACCAGCCCCATCAGCACGACGCCCACAATCGCCAGCGTCAGCACATAGGCCAGCACAAAGCCGACGATGGTCGAATGGGCGCGCACCCCATAGGCGGCGTTCAGGCCGCGCACAAGCGCGTTAACCCCGGCCCGCGCGGCGATGGTGGCGATCATGAAGGACAGAAAGGTCGTCCAGCCAAGCTGCGTGCGCCCGCCTTCGGTCAGCGAATCCACCTGTGCCTGAAGGATATCCATCGCCTCTGGCGGGATAAATTCTTCTCCGACATGGACATATTGCTGAATGATGTTGGGATCATACCAGAGCCCCCACAGCGCGATGATCGCCGCGAGGCCTGGAAACACGGCAAACATCGCATAGAAGGCCACGCCTGCCGCGATCAGACCCATATGGATCTTGTCCATCCGCTCTCCGAGAGCTGCGATGAACTGCCAGATGTCCCGCAATGGCCCGATCATGTGCCCCGCCCGTTCAACTGGGTCAGTGTCGGCGCTCTGTTCGGGAAGATCAACCGGCTGAGGGGCTGACGTAGCGATGCCACAAGGCGTTTTCACCGATCTTCGCGACGAATTCCTCATGGGCGGCACGTTCTGCATCGCTCAGCCGTGAAGCGAGTGCTGCGGGGCGCTGACGCGCGTCGCTGCGCGATTGATGCCGTTCGGTTGGGCCGTTTTGATCATGCTGCTCAGACGGCGCGCTTAACACAAGGTCGGGTTGGCGACCGCCGATCAGTTCGAGATAGACCTCGGCCAGGATCTGGCTGTCGATCAGAGCGCCGTGCAAGCTCCGCGCCGAGTTGTCGATATTGAAGCGGCGGCATAGCGCATCGAGCGAGTTCTGAGCACCGGGAAATTTTTCGCGCGCAATGGCCAGCGTATCGATCGCGCGCGACCAGGGCAGTTTCGGACGACCCAGAGCAGCCAGCTCGGCATTGAGAAATTTCATGTCGAAACTGGCGTTGTGGATGACCAGCTTCGCGTCAGGGCCGATAAAGTCGAGAAATTTGTCGGCGACCTGTTCAAACAGCGGCTTGCCGCTGAGAAATTCCTGCGTGAGGCCGTGGACGGCGACCGCCTCGGCCGGAACATCGCGCTGCGGGTTGATATATTCGTGGAAGGTATTGTCGGTGGGCAGATGGTTGATCAGCTCGACCGCACCGATCTCAACCAGCTTGTCGCCCTTGTCCGGGTCGAGCCCGGTGGTCTCGGTGTCCATGACGATTTCACGCATCTTTCCGCTCCTCAATTTCGCGGCAGATTTCGTCGACCGCCGCATGCGCTGAAGACAGATCGTCGGTGGGAATGACCCAATCCGCGCGGGCACGTTTTTCGTCGTCGGGAAGCTGGCGAGACAGGATCATCGACAGCGTTTCTTCGGTCATTCCCGGACGGGCCAGCACACGCTTCCGCTGGGTGGCGGCGTCGGTCGAAACGACGGCGACCCCATCCATTCCAGCTTCCGCCCCGGTTTCGAAGAGCAGCGGAATATCCAGCACGACGAGGGCCGCGCCGCCTTGTGCGGCCTGCGAAATGAACTCTGCACGGTCCCTTGCGACAAGCGGGTGGACGATGGCTTCGAGCTTTTCAAGCGCAGCGTCATCCTCTGCCAGAGCTTCTTTCAGAAGCGCGCGATCCACAACACCGTCCCTGATGACACCCGGAAACGCGGCAGAAACCTGCGACATGGCAGCGCCGCAGCTGGTATAAAGGCGATGGACGGCGGCGTCGGCATCCCAGACCGGATAGCCACGCTCGGCGAACATGCGCGCTGTCGTGGACTTGCCCATGCCGATGGACCCCGTCAGGCCAAGACGAAACGTCACAGCACAGCCTCGCGCAGCGCATCATCTACTTCTGGCCTTATGCCAAACCAGCGCTCAAAACCCGGTGCCGCCTGGTGCAGCAGCATGCCGAGGCCGTCCACGATCTCGCATCCGCGCCGTTCAGCCTGTTTCAGGAAATCTGTCATCAGCGGCGTATAGACGAGATCTGTTGCAAGCGTCCCCGCGGAAAGCGCTTCGAGCGGCAGCTTCAGCGGGCTTTTCCCCGCCATCCCCATCGACGTTGCATTCACAACCGTGCGCGACCCTTCCAGCATGTTTCCGGCCTGCGCCCAGTCATAGACCACGACCTTGGCACCGAATTCAGACTTGATCTGATCGGCGCGCAAGCGGGTGCGGTTGCTGATCCGGAGTTCGGGCACACCGCTTTCAAGCAGCGATGCGACCACAGCACGCGCCGCGCCGCCCGCACCGATTACCGCGGCCGGCCCCTGATCGGCGCGCCAGTCTGGCGCATATTGCATCAGATTGGCGATGAATCCGTAACCATCTGTATTATCAGCATGAATTTTTCCATCCTGGCGAAAGATCAGGGTGTTAGCCGCGCCAATCAGCGCCGCGCGATCCGTGACAATATCGGCCAGCTTCAGCGCCGCTTCCTTATGGGGAATCGTAAGATTGACGCCGACAAATCCCATGCGAGGCAAAATGCCCAGCACCGCACCGAGATCTTCGGGATGCACCGGAAGAGCTATATAGGCGCCCGGCAATTCGTAGCGTTTCAGCCAGTGACCATGCAGAAGCGGCGAACGGGAATGGGCGATCGGCCAACCAATGACTCCGGCAATTGGCGCATGGTCCGGTCTCGAACCCGGTTCTTCTTGGTTTTGCAAGGTCATGGGATCTTGGATAGCGTTACTCTCCCACCGGTGAAAGCGAAAATCCTACCTCGTCAGAGTGCTGGCCTTGGATGAAATTGTGGATAAGCGCGGGGATGGAAGCGGGGGCGGATCGCTCTGGGGATATGCGATGAGAACCGAGCGCGAACGACAGGCTTTCATCCACAGTTGGACAAAACTGTCGTCGCTTTCCACAGTGTGTGGAAAAGAGGGTCTTATCTGTCTAACTAACTGTTATAATAATATAATTGTCGTTATTCTTTACTGGCTTCTGTGGATAACACGGGGTCGGGCGCTCTATCCCATCATACACATGGCCTACAAACATCATCATCTTTCTTATCTCATATTTTATTTATAAGAGAGGTCCATGTCTGATCTTCTCTCTTCGATCTATCCATGGATAAAATCACTGCATATCATGGCCGTGATTGCTTGGATGGCAGGCCTTTTCTATCTGCCTCGGCTGTTTGTCTATCATGCCGAGAGAGGTGGAAACTCAGACGAGCCGGCGGCGTCCTTCATGATTATGGAGGATAAGCTGCTGCGGCTGATCATGCGTCCCGCGATGATTGTCGCATGGATCTGCGGAATGCTGTTGGTGCTCACGCCGGGTATCGTTGACTGGACGATGGTTTGGCCTTGGCTGAAAGGTGTTTCCGTCCTGATGATGACCTGGTTTCACCACTGGCTGGGACGCCAGCGTGTCGCTCTGCGTGATGGGGCCGGGCTGGATGGTCGGCGTTATCGGATGATGAACGAGGTTCCGACCCTGTTGATGGTGATCATCGTATGTTCTGTGATCTTGAAGTTTTAAGAGATGGCTTCCATCTGTTGATCCGAGATGAGTCCGTGCGCCTGACACGTTGACTCGAATCACGCGCTGCTTTAAGGGCCGCGCAACGGTCTGCCCGTCCGGTGCGGATATTTTCCTTTGAACAATAGAAATCGATGCCCGTGCGGGTGCGATATGCGGTGATGCGATGAGCGAAGAGCGGTTGAATCTGTCCGATCTGAAGGCGAAAAGCCCGAAGGATTTGCTGGCGATGGCCGAGGAATGGGAGATCGAGAACGCCTCGACCATGCGCAAGGGCGAGATGATGTTCTCGATCCTCAAGGAGCATGCGGAGGATGGCTACGATATCGGTGGCGACGGTGTGCTGGAGGTCGTTCAGGACGGGTTCGGCTTTTTGCGCTCGACCGAGGCAAATTATCTGCCCGGCCCCGACGATATCTATGTCAGCCCCGACATGATCCGGCAGCACGCGCTGCGCACAGGCGACTCGGTCGAGGGTGTCATTCGCGCGCCCGGAGAGAATGAGCGTTATTTTGCCTTGACCAAGGTCGAACGCATCAATTTCGAGGACCCGGAGCGGGCCCGGCACAAGGTGGCCTTTGACAACCTGACGCCACTTTATCCGGATGAGCGGCTAAAGATGGAAATCGAGGACCCGACCATCAAGGACCGCTCTGCGCGGATCATAGACCTGGTGGCTCCGATCGGGAAGGGGCAGCGTTCGTTGATCGTGGCGCCTCCGCGCACGGGTAAGACGGTGCTGCTGCAAAACATCGCCCATTCGATCGAGAAGAACCATCCCGAGTGCTATCTGATCGTGCTGCTGATCGACGAGCGGCCGGAGGAAGTGACCGATATGCAGCGCTCGGTGCGTGGCGAGGTGGTCAGTTCGACCTTCGATGAACCGGCAAGCCGACATGTGGCCGTGTCGGAGATGGTAATCGAGAAGGCGAAGCGCCTGGTCGAGCATAAGCGAGATGTGGTGATCCTGCTGGACTCGATCACGCGGCTGGGACGTGCGTTCAATACCGTGGTTCCTTCTTCGGGGAAGGTTCTGACAGGCGGTGTGGATGCGAACGCGCTGCAGCGCCCGAAGCGGTTCTTTGGTGCCGCGCGAAATATCGAGGAGGGTGGCTCGCTTACGATTATCGCAACCGCGCTGATCGATACGGGATCTCGGATGGATGAAGTGATCTTTGAAGAGTTCAAAGGCACTGGTAACAGCGAAATCGTGCTCGACCGCAAGGTCGCCGATAAGCGTGTGTTCCCGGCGATGGATATTCTGAAGTCCGGCACGCGTAAGGAAGAGCTGCTTGTCGATTCGAAGGATCTTCAGAAGACCTATCTGTTGCGGCGTATCCTGAACCCGATGGGAACGACGGACGCGATCGAGTTCCTGATTTCGAAGCTGAAGCAGACGAAAAACAACTCCGAATTTTTCGACTCGATGAACGCGTGAGATTTCTTGGACACCATTTTCGCAGAAGCGACCCCGCCCGGCCGCGGCGGCGTGTCGATCATTCGGGTCAGCGGGCCTGAAGCGCAGCGGATTGCAGAGGAGCTGACGGGTCCTTTGGGCGATGCCCGACATGGGTATCTCAGGCAGATCTCGGACGGCAATGATCGTATCGATCAGGGCCTGGTGATGCGCTTTAACGAAGGGGCGAGCTTTACGGGCGAGGCCGTGGTCGAATTTCACCTGCACGGTGCGCCCGTCGTGGTGAAACGACTCGAGCGTGCTATCCTGTCGAGAGGTGCAAGGCGGGCAGAGCCGGGCGAGTTCACGCTGCGGGCGTTTCAGTCTGGAAACATGGATCTTGCGGAGGTGGAGGGCCTGTCTGATCTGCTTGCTGCAGAAACCGAGGCGCAGCGTAAACTCGCCGTTCAAGTAAGCGGGGGCGCGCTTGGCCGTCTTGTGGAAGGCTGGCGCGACGACTTGGTAGAGGCAGGGGCGATGCTGACGGCGGCAATCGATTTCGCCGACGAGGAAATCCCCGATGATGTCGCGGCAGATGTAGATCGGAGGATCGAGCGGGTTCGGCGATCGGTCGAAGCGCAGCTGGCCAGCTATCCGGCGACTGAACGGTTGCGGCAAGGCTTTGAGGTTGCCTTGGTCGGCGCACCTAACGCGGGCAAGTCATCGTTGTTAAATGCGATTGCACGTCGGGATATCGCCATAGTTACTGACCAGGCTGGAACGACGCGGGATATCGTCGAGTTTCGCGCTGACCTGAGAGGGTTGCCGGTGACGTTTCTGGACACTGCCGGGATACGTGAGACCAGCGATCTTGTGGAGGGCATCGGTATTGATCGGTCGCGAGACCGCGCCCTGAACGCTGATCTGCGGGTGTTTGTGGGTGAGATCCCAGAAGATATGCTTGATCATAAGTGCCCCGGCGACCTTGAGATCCACACCAAGGGTGATCTTACCGGTCGCGATGGGGCCGTATCGAGCGTGACGGGGGAAGGCATCGACACTCTACTCTCAGAGATTTTTGAAGAGCTGCGGGAACGTGTTTCGGAAACGGGACTGGCGAGCCACGCTCGGCAGGCGGACGCCCTGAGCGATGCGGCGCGGGAGTTGGCGCATGTCTCGGGCCATGAGGTAGAGATCGTTTCGGAGCATTTAAGGGCAGCTAGCCACCACCTCCAGAGATTGATTGGCAGAATCGATGTCGAGGATTATCTTGACCGGGTCTTCAGCAGATTTTGTATTGGAAAGTAGAGGCCGTTTCACGTGAAACAATTCGATGTCATCGTCGTTGGCGGAGGCCACGCTGGCACAGAGGCTGCTGCTGCTGCTGCGCGTCTTGGACGGCGGGTCGCGCTGGTGACGATGTCGGAGCGCGATATCGGAACGATGTCCTGTAATCCGGCAATTGGTGGTCTGGGCAAAGGGCACCTTGTTCGCGAAATAGACGCCTTGGATGGCCTCATGGGCCGGTTGGCTGATGCAGCCGGAATTCAATATCGGCTTCTAAACCGGAGAAAGGGGCCTGCTGTCCAAGGGCCGAGGACGCAAGCTGATCGCGATGCTTACCGGCGTGCCGCCCGCAACGCGGTAGCTGCCGAACCTAATATCCGCGTGATATTGGGCATGGTTACCGACCTTGTGGTGGAGGGAGGCCGAGTCGCTGGTGTGAAGATGGGTGATGAGCAGATCCGTGCTCAAAAGGTCGTCCTCACGACCGGCACCTTTCTCAAAGGTCTGATCCATATTGGTGAGAGGACGGTTATGGCAGGCCGCTGGGGCGATCAGTCTTCAGCGAGGCTGTCCGACCGGATAGCCGAATTGGGCCTGAAACTGGGCCGCTTGAAGACGGGCACTCCGCCCCGCTTGAAGAGTGCCTCCATCAACTGGGCAGTATTGGATAAGCAGCCAGCGGACGAGAGTCCGGTTTTTCTTTCTTTCGCGACCTCAGGAAAGCAACTGCGCCAGATCGAATGTGGGGTTACTCACACCAACGAAAAGACGCATCATATCATCAGAGAGAATCTCCATAGATCGGCTATGTATGGTGGTCGGATTGAAGGCGCAGGTCCGCGATATTGCCCTTCCATTGAAGATAAAATCCACCGTTTCGGTGACAAGGACTCTCATCAGATCTTTCTTGAGCCTGAAGGGCTAGAGAGCGACCTCGTATATCCGAACGGCATCTCGACATCGCTCCCCGAGGATGTGCAACAAGATTATGTCCGGACGATCGTCGGCTTGGAGCGCGCAGAGATTGTTCAGCCGGGTTACGCCGTGGAGTATGATTATGTTGATCCACGAAATCTGGATCAGTCGCTGCAGCTAAAAGAGATGCCAGGGCTCTATCTCGCAGGTCAGATTAATGGAACGACAGGTTATGAAGAGGCTGCGGCGCAGGGTCTGGTCGCAGGGTTGAATGCGGCTTCGGACATGCCGGTGCACTTTACCCGAGCAAGCTCCTACATCGGGGTGATGATCGATGATCTTACGAGCCGCGGCGTTTCTGAGCCTTACCGGATGTTCACATCTCGGGCGGAGTTTCGCCTGTCGCTGCGTGCAGATAACGCCGATCAGCGACTGACACCATTGGGTATTCAACTTGGGTGCGTGGGTCGGGCACGTGAGGCCAGGTTCAGTGAGAAGGCTGCAATGTTGTCCGCGGCACGGGAAGATTTATGCGCGCGTCTATATTCCCCGAAGAACCTTGCGGAACATGAGATAAAGTCTGGCCGCGACGGCCAGCGCCGATCGGCATTTCAGTTGCTGTCGGGCGACGCGTGCCTGAATAAACTGCGCGAAATTGACAGCGAGCTTCCGCATTGGCCTGAGGCGATCGAAATTCAACTTAAAATTGACGCTATCTACGCTCAATATGAGGAGCGTCAGCAACGCGAGGCGGAAAGTCTGGCGAAAGACCGAGCCGTCGAGCTGCCAGCACAGTTTGACTACAGCACCATCCCTGGCCTTTCGAACGAGATCAAAGGTAAGCTGGCAAAGTATCGACCGAGTTCGATCGCCGAAGCGTCGTGTATCGAAGGGATGACGCCTGCCGCCTTGTCGCTGCTTTTGGCGCTCACCCGTCGCTCTCGCCGTGCAGGCTGACATTGAGTGTTTCACGTGAAACAAAGCGCCGGCTTGATGCTTATACAGATCTGCTCATCAAGTGGAACCGGACCATAAATCTGGTTGCTCCTAGCACGATCAATTCGATTCATCATCGGCATATCAGCGACTCTGCGCAACTTTACACGCTGGCCACACCGACAGACGGGCGCTGGCTGGATCTTGGCAGCGGAGGCGGTTTGCCAGGTGTTGTGATTGCCATCATGGCCGCCGGAACGAACGTTGAATTCGAACTCGTCGAAAGCGACACGCGAAAGGCCGCGTTCCTAAGAACCGTTGCGCGAGAACTGTCCCTACCCAATCTCGCGATTACCGCCAAAAGGATTGAATCATTGCCGACTGGCGATCATCAATTCGTGAGCGCCAGAGCCCTAGCCCCATTGAAAGCTCTGCTTCCCCATGTCCATCGGCTAATGTCGCGCGACGGTGCGACATGGCTGCTCAAAGGCCGAAATTGGAAACGTGAAGTCGAAGAGGCTAGACGCTCTTGGCGCTTCGACATAGAAACCTACCAAAGTGTGACTGACGCCGCCTCTGCTGTCATTCAACTGAGGAATATCGAGCAAAATGACTGATACCGTCGTGATCGCCGTCGCCAACCAGAAGGGTGGTGTCGGAAAAACCACCACAGCGGTCAATTTGGGTTCCGAGCTTGCTGCGAAGGGCAATCGCACCCTGATCATAGACTTGGATCCGCAGGGAAATGCCTCGACGGGGGTTGGCTGCCCGGTGAAAGGCCGGGCTGCGACGTCTTATGATCTGCTGTCAGGACAGCACCGGCTCGCCGAAACAGTGGTCGAAACCGTTATCGAACGGCTTTTTCTGGTTCCGTCGACACCGGATCTCAGCTCCGGCGATATTGATTTCGCGTCGAAGCCAGACCGCATTCGCCTGCTTAAAACCGTTTTGGCGGATAATGAGGACTTCGATTACATCCTCATCGACTGCCCACCCGCGCTCGGTCTTCTGACGATCAACGCGCTGGTCGCCGCTACATCGGTTCTCGTCCCGCTACAGGCCGAATTTTATGCGCTCGAAGGTTTGTCGCAGCTTTTGATGACTGTCCGGGAGGTTCGGCAGGGCGCAAATCCCGACCTCCGCTTGGATGGGGTGATTCTCACGATGTATGATGGCAGGAATAATCTGTCTCAACAGGTCGAGGCTGACGCGAGGGCGACGCTGGGCGAACTGGTCTATAGCACCATCATACCACGAAATGTCCGTATCTCGGAGGCTCCCTCCCACGGGCTTCCGGTCACCATCTATGACCCTGCGTCATCGGGCAGCCGTGCCTATAAGGCGCTTACCCAAGAATTCCTCAGCCGGCAGATGGAGATGCAAGTATGAGCCAGAACAAACGCAGCAGCCTTGGCCGGGGGCTTTCGGCGCTTATGGCGGACCTCCAGACTGACGAGGGTAACGCCACGTCGCAACCGCGCGGCAACGCATCCGCCGTGCCGATTGAGCAAATCACACCAAACCCCGACCAGCCTCGCCGCATATTCGACGAGGCGGCCCTGAGCGAGCTCGCCGACTCGATCCGCCACCGAGGTGTGATCCAACCGCTTATCGTCCGCCGCCATCCAGACGACGAAAACATCTATCAGATCGTTGCCGGCGAGCGTCGCTGGCGCGCTGCGCAGCTTGCGCAGCTGCACGAGCTTCCGGTCCTGGTGCGTGACTTCAGCGACGCCGAAATGCTGGAAGTTGCCATCATCGAGAATATTCAGCGCGCCGACCTCAACGCAATAGACGAGGCCGCATCCTATCGTCAGCTCATGACGCGCTTCGGGCATACTCAGGAAAAGCTCGCCGAAGCTCTCGGAAAAAGCCGAAGCCATATTGCAAATTTCCTTCGTCTTCTGAACCTGCCTGACCAGGTTCAGGACTGGGTGCGGGAAGAAAAGCTCAGCGCTGGTCACGCGCGCGCATTGATTACAGCCGAAAATCCCACCGCACTTGCCCGAAAGATCATCGACAAAGACCTTTCCGTTCGTGAAGTTGAAGCGATGATGCGAGAGAGGTCGCCCAAGCTATCGCGTCCTCGGCAAGTTGACGAGAAAGATGCCGACACGCGAGCCTTGGAGGGTGACCTGACCGCAACGCTCAATATGCGTGTCCGGATCAAACATGCCGGCACCGATGGCGGCAAAATGGAGATCACGTATCGCGATCTGGAACAGCTCGACCGGCTTTGCCAGATCCTTGCGGGAAGCGCCTAAGCCTCGGCCCGTGTAACGATATAGATCGCTACGAGGCCAAGTATCGTTGCCTGTGCAATCAGGAAAAGATGCGGCACATCCAGAAAATAGGCGATCACCACGCTGCCTGTCATGGCTGCGACCGCCATGACCTTGGCCGAACGGCGTATCGCCCCCCGTTCCTGCCACCTCCGGATATCGGGACCAAACACCGGATCAGAGAGCAGCCGCTGGCGTAGCTTCTCGGACGATCGGCTGAACGCCCACAGCGCGACGAGAAGAAAAGGCACGGTCGGAAGAATTGGCAGGAACGCACCGACGACGGCGCAGCTGACCGCAACCCACCCGATGGCTAGATAGACTAACCTCATCAGCCGACCATCTGCCGCAGAACATAGTTCAGAACCGGGCGACCCTGCCGCGTCACCCGCGCGCGGCCATCCGCGATCTCCAGCAAATGATCGGCGATCAGTTGGTCCACTCGTGGATGATCAAGTCTGCCGCCCTTATCCTTGTATCGCGCCAGATCCATACCCTCCGCAAGCCGCATCGACATCAACAAATACTCGGCCGCTACGTCGTCGCGTGTGAGGGTCTCTGCGTCGATATCGCCATTGCCAGCCTCGTCCACCAACCGCAACCACTTTCCCGGCAACGGCTCCGCAATATTGGCATGGCGTCCGGTCTGGCTGCTCAGCCGTCCATGTGCCCCTGGACCGATACCAACCCAGTCGCCCTGGCGCCAGTAAATCAGATTATGGCGCGATTCGGCTCCGGGCCGTGCATGGTTAGAGATTTCATATCCCTCCATCCCCAAGGAAGCGAGATAATCATTAGTTTCCAGATACATATCTGCGGCGACGTCGTCGTCTGGCAAGCCGCGCAAATGCCCCGAGCGCTGTCTCGCAGCAAAGATCGTCCCGTCCTCGATGGTCAGCTGGTAAAGCGATAGGTGATCGACGGCCATCGAGACCGCCTCTGTAAGTTCACTGCGCCACGCTTCGCGGGTCTGTCTCTGACGCGCATAGATCAGATCAAAACTGACGCGCCTAAAATTTTCCTTCGCAAGATCGAAGGCTCGGCGCGCTTCTGCAACGCTGTGCATTCGCCCAAGCCGCCGCAGGTCGTCGTTATTCATCGCCTGCACCCCAAGCGAGAGCCGGTTGACCCCGGCTTCGGCATAGGCCCGGAAGCGCCCGGCATCGACGCTGCCGGGATTTGCCTCCATCGAAATTTCGATATCATTGGCAAAGCTCCAGCTTGCGCGCGCAGTCTCGATCACCCCGGCCACGGTCTCAGGCGCCATGAGCGACGGTGTGCCACCGCCGAAGAAGACGCTGTTCAGAACACGGCCCGGTGTCAGCGATGCGAAGCGAGCGATTTCGGCGCGATAAGCCCGATCCCATCGTGCGTGATCGATGACGCCGGCCACGTGGCTGTTGAAGTCGCAATAAGGACATTTCGACGCGCAGAAAGGCCAGTGCACGTAAAGCCCGAACCCCCCGGCTTGCCAGCCCTCGGTCATCGGGTAAGACAGAGACGGCAAATTGCTTCGCCGTAGCGCCGCAGTGCAGGTGGGATGCCGTCAGGCAAAACAGGTCTCGATGAGCTTCTTCACCGCCCTGGCGCGGTGGCTGATGCGGTTCTTGTCCTGGGGGCTCATTTCGCCAAGTGTCACGTCCTGCCCATCCGGCTGAAAAATCGGATCGTAGCCGTGGCCCTCAGCACCCTTTGGTGGCCAGACCACCTGTCCCGGAAGGACACCTTCGAAAAGCTCTTCATGCCCGTCAGGCCAGGCCAGAACCAAAGTGCACCGAAACTGCGCGGTCCTTGGGTAGGGAGCGTCGCGCGCCTCGAGCTCGCGCCAGGTCCGCGCCATCGCCATACCGAAATCGCGGCCCTGACCGGTCTCGGCCCAATCGGCGGTATAGACCCCAGGCGCGCCGTCCAGCCCGTCGACGCTGATCCCGCTGTCATCCGAAAGAGCCGGCAGACCGGTCGCCTTGACCGCGGCATGAGCCTTGATCCTTGCGTTACCGGCAAAATTGTCTTCCGTCTCGACCGGTTCGGCGAGATCAAGCTCCTTCGCGCCGACAACTTCAACACCATAGGGCGCAAGAAGCGACTTCATCTCTGCGAGCTTGCCGGCATTATGCGTAGCTACCAACAGCTTCTCGCCCTCGAAACGCCGCATCAGATCGCTGCTTTCTGTGCCGATGTCAGCTCGGCGACGCCAGTCTCTGCCAGATCCAGCAGGTTGTTCATCTGGTTGCGGCTGAAGGTTGCGCCCTCCGCAGACATCTGAACCTCAATCAGTTGACCGGCTCCGGTCAGCACGAAATTACCGTCCGTTCCCGCCTCGCTATCCTCGGCATAGTCCAGATCCAGCACCGGTTGGCCCGCATAGATGCCGCAAGAGACGGCGGCGACGTGATCAAGGAGCGGATCTGAGGTCACCATCCCCGCATCCAGCAGCTTGTTCACCGCGAGCCGAAGCGCGACCCAGCCGCCGGTGATCGACGCGCAGCGCGTGCCGCCATCTGCCTGAATCACATCGCAATCCACCACGATCTGCCGCTCTCCTAAGGCCTGCCGATCGACGCCCGCGCGCAGTGATCTTCCGATAAGCCTTTGAATTTCAACGGTTCTTCCGCCCTGTTTGCCAGAGGCCGCCTCGCGCCGATTGCGCGTATTGGTCGCCCGCGGCAGCATACCGTATTCCGCCGTGACCCAACCCTGGCCCGAGCCCCGCAGAAAAGGAGGCGCCTTTTCCTCGATCGAAGCGCTGCACAACACATGGGTCCCGCCGACCTTGATGAGGCAGGAGCCCTCGGCATGACCCATCACGCCAGTCTCGATTGAAATCGGCCGCATTTCGCTTAAGTTTCGGCCCGAAGGACGCATCGGATTTCCTTTCCTCTTTCTGCGTCCAATTACAGGCCCGCCAAGGACGGACGCAACCCCGCATGACCAACCGGCCCCTGCTTGATGAGCTCAACGACCGCTCGCGCGAGGTGTTCCGCCGTGTGGTCGAAACCTATCTGACAACCGGCGAGCCGGTCGGCTCGCGCACGCTGACCCGCGACATGTCAGAGAAAGTCAGCGCTGCGACGATCCGCAATGTCATGCAGGATCTGGAATATCTCGGCCTCCTGGATGCGCCGCATATCTCGGCCGGACGCCGACCGACCCAGCAAGGGTTGCGGCTCTTCGTCGATGGTCTGATGGAGGTCGACCCCGTCGCGCCGACGGACCGCGCGCGGATCGAAGAGACAATGGGGAGCGATGCCGGTGACGTGACCGGGCTTCTCGACCGTGTCGGTGGCGCGCTGTCTTCAATGACACATGGGGCCAGCCTGGTGCTGACCCCGAAACACGAGGCGCCGATCCGGCATATCGAATTCGTCAGCCTCGGGCCGGACCGGGCGCTTGTGGTGCTGGTCTTTTCCGACGGCCATGTCGAAAACCGTTTGTTCACGCCGCCACCCGGCCAGACGCCCTCCTCGATGCGCGAAGCCGGGAATTTCCTGAACGCGCTCGCCGAGGGTCGTACCCTGACCGAGCTTCGCGGCCATATCTCCAGTCAAATCAGGGCGCGCCGGCGCGAGGTGGACGCGCTCGCCGCCACCCTCATCGAGCAGGGCCTGGCCACATGGGAAAGTGCCGCCTCCGACGCAAGATTGATTGTCCGGGGCCGCGCGAACCTGATCGGCGAGGAAGCCGCCGATCTCGACCGCATTCGCGAGCTGTTTGACGATCTCGAACGCAAGCGCGACATCGCCCAATTCCTCGACCTCACCGAAGGCGGCGATGGGGTCCGCGTCTTTATCGGCTCGGAAAACAAGCTTTTTTCACTTTCGGGTTCCTCTCTGGTGGTTTCTCCCTATATGAACTCCGACCGAAAGATCATTGGCGCGGTGGGCGTGATCGGCCCGACGCGGCTCAATTATGGGCGGATCGTGCCAATCGTCGATTACACTGCGCAGTTGGTCGGACGGGTGCTGTCCGGCCCGAAAGGATGAAGAGCATGAGCGATCAGAACCCCGATGGGCAGCCGCCTGAGGACTTCCCCCTCGACGAGGATTTCATGGACCCGTTGGCCGATCCGGACGACGAGGTAACGCAGCTGAAGGCCGAGCGTGACGAGCTGCGCGACCGTTTCGTCCGCGCGCTTGCCGATGCGGAAAATGCCCGCAAGCGCGCCGACAAAGAGCGTCGGGACGCCGAGAAATACGGTGGCACCCGCCTCGCCCGCGACCTGCTGCCGGTCTACGACCATCTCCACCGCGCTCTCGATGCCGTGCCCGATGAGCAGCGTGGTGCCAATGCTGCGCTGCTGGAAGGCGTCGAGCTGACGCTGCGAGAGCTTGGCAATGTTTTCGGCAAGCACGGCATCACCGTGCTGCGTCCAGAGAACGGCACAAAGTTCGACCCGCAGCTTCACGAGGCAATGTTCGAGGCGCCGGTGCCCAATACGAAAGCGGGCGAAATCATTCAGTTGATGGAGCCTGGTTTCATGCTGCATGACCGGCTGCTGCGCCCGGCCAAGGTCGGCGTGAGCTCTACCCCCGCCGCGTGAGCCCCGCCGCGCCGCACAGAAATCAGAAGCGAGAGGACAATATGCCCCAATACAGGCTGGACGACGAAGACGAGCGTGAGGAAGATAACGAAAAGCAGGAGGGGCTCGGCCTTCCGGATCCCGGCAATATCGGCAAGCTTTACTTCAAGTCGCGCAATGTGATCGTCGCGGGCGAGATCAACGACAAGCTGGCGCAACGCACCGTGGCGCATCTGCTGGCGCTGGCCGAGGAAAGCGACGACCCGATCACCATGCTGATCTCGTCGCCGGGCGGGCATGTCGAATCGGGCGACATGATCCATGACATGATCAAGTTCATCCGGCCGACGGTGCGTTGCATCGGTTCCGGCTGGGTTGCCTCGGCCGGGGCGCTGATCTTCGTTGGCGCGGCGAAAGAGAATCGCTATTGCCTGCCGAACACGCGCTTTCTGCTGCACCAGCCCTCGGGCGGGATCGGCGGCACTTCGAGCGACATGATGATCCAGGCCGAACAGGTCCGGCTGATGCGTGAACGGCTGAACCAGATCTTTGCCGAGGCCACCGGCCAGAGCGTCGAGCGGATCGAGGAAGATACACAGCGCGACTTCTGGCTGAATACCGAGGAAGCCCTGGAATACGGTTTGTTGGGCAAGGTCATCAACTCGGTGGACGAACTCAAGTAAACGCTATCGATCGCAATGATAAAGGCCCGGATATGTCGCTGTATCCGGGCCTTTTGATTTCGGTATCTCTGCGGGGTGGCCATAAAGGCCCCTAGGCAGTTTCCGGGCTCACTCTGCCCTGCTCGCAGCAGAAGGCCTAGATCGCGGCCTTCAATGCCTCGGCCCGGCCCGTGTCTTCCCAGGTGAAGCCGCGATGAATCTTACCGGCATAGCTGATATCGGTCGGAGCCTTGCCGAAATGCCCATAGGTCGAGGTGGCGCGATAGATCGGGTGCAGCAGGTCCAGCTCGCCGATGATGGCGAAGGGACGCAGGTCAAAGACCTGACGCACCGCGGCGATGATCCTGTCGATCGGGACGGTTTCCGTGCCGAAGCAGTTCAGCGAGATCGAGGTCGGCTCAGCCACGCCGATCGCATAGCTGACCTGGATCTCGCAACGCTTGGCAAGCTCCGCGGCGACGATGTTCTTAGCCACCCAGCGACCGGCATAAGCGGCGGAGCGGTCGACCTTCGAGGGGTCCTTGCCCGAGAATGCGCCACCGCCATGGCGGGCCATGCCGCCATAGGTGTCGACGATGATCTTGCGCCCGGTCAGGCCGCAATCGCCGACCGGGCCGCCGATGACGAATTTGCCGGTCGGGTTGATGAAATATTTCGTCTCGCCCGAGAGCCATTCGGCAGGCAGAACCGGCTTGATGATCTCTTCGATGACAGCCTCGCGGAGGTTTTCCAGCGAAATGTCCGGATTGTGCTGCGTCGAAAGCACCACCGCATCGACACCGGCCACCTGCCCTGCATCGTCATAGCGGAAGGTGACCTGAGATTTCGCGTCGGGCCGCAGCCAGTCGAGCTGCCCGTTGCGACGCACCTCTGACTGGCGTTCGACCAGGCGATGCGCGTAGGTGATCGGCGCCGGCATCAGCACGTCGGTTTCGTCCGAGGCATAGCCGAACATCAGCCCCTGATCGCCGGCCCCCTGCTCTTCCAGAGCTTCGCGGTCGACGCCCTGATTGATCTCGGGCGACTGCTTGCCGATGATGTTGATGACGGAACAGGTCGCGCCGTCGAAGCCGACATCGGAGGAGTTATATCCGATATCGTTGATGACATCGCGGACGATGCTTTCCAGATCGACCCATGCCGAGGTTGTGATCTCGCCCGAGATGATCGCGACGCCGGTTTTCACCATGGTTTCGCAGGCGACCCGGGCGCGCGGGTCCTCAGAGATGATCGCGTCCAGCACCGCGTCGGAGATCTGGTCCGCGATCTTGTCGGGATGGCCCTCAGAGACGGACTCCGAGGTAAAAATATTATACTCGCTCATGTCAGTACCGATAATGATCCGATTTGAAAGGCCCGTCCTTGGGCACACCGATATAGTCGGCCTGTTCGGCCGAAAGGCTGGTCAGCTTGGCGCCGACCTTTTCAAGGTGCAGCATGGCGACTTTTTCGTCGAGATGCTTGGGCAGGATATAGACGCCGGGCTGGTATTCGTCGCCCTTGGTCCACAGCTCGATCTGGGCGAGCACCTGATTGGTGAAGCTGGCCGACATCACGAAGGACGGGTGCCCCGTGGCGTTGCCGAGATTCAGCGGCCGGCCCTGGCTCAGCAGGATGATCCGGTTGCCCGAGGGCATCTCGATCATGTCCACCTGGTCTTTGATGTTGGTCCATTTGTGGTTCTTCAGCGCCGCGACCTGAATTTCATTGTCGAAATGGCCGATATTGCCGACGATGGCCATGTTCTTCATCTCGCGCATATGCTCGAGCCGGATCACGTCCTTGTTGCCCGTCGTGGTCACGAAGATATCGGCAGAGGCAACGACTTCTTCCAGCGTCACCACCTCGAAACCGTCCATCGCGGCCTGAAGCGCGCAGATCGGATCGACCTCGGTCACCTTCACCCGCGCGCCTGCCCCGGCCAGCGACGCCGCCGAGCCCTTGCCGACATCGCCATATCCACAGACCACCGCGACCTTGCCGGCCATCATCGTATCGGTGGCGCGGCGGATGCCGTCCACCAGCGATTCCTTGCAGCCGTATTTATTGTCGAATTTGGACTTGGTGACAGAGTCGTTCACGTTGATCGCCGGGAAGGGCAACAGACCCTTCTTGTGCAGATCATAGAGACGATGCACGCCCGTGGTGGTTTCCTCGGACACGCCTTTGATCACGTCACGCTGCTGAGTGAACCAGCCGGGGCTTTCCTCCAGCCGCTTGCGGATCTGGGCAAACAGCGCCTCTTCCTCGTCGCTGGTCGGGGTCGAGATCAGTTCGTCCTCACCCGTTTCGACGCGAGCGCCGAGCAGGATATACAGCGTGGCGTCACCGCCATCGTCGAGGATCATGTTGGCGGTGCCTTCGCCGAAGCGGAAGATCTGGTCGGTATAGGACCAGTATTCTTCAAGCGTTTCGCCCTTGATCGCAAAAACCGGCACGCCCGATTTCGCGATAGCCGCCGCCGCGTGATCCTGCGTCGAATAGATGTTGCACGATGCCCAGCGCACATCCGCGCCAAGCGCGACCAGCGTTTCGATCAGCACCGCTGTCTGCACGGTCATATGAAGGCTGCCCGCGATCCGCGCGCCTTTCAGCGGTTTGCTGTCACCATATTCGTCGCGCAGCGCCATGAGGCCCGGCATTTCCGTTTCGGCAATATCAAGCTCTTTCCGTCCATAATCGGCCAGAGAAATGTCCTTGATCGTATAGTCTGTCATGGGAGGCCCCTTTTATGCTCAAAAGCCGATAGCACCGGCCCCGTAAAAATTCAATGAAGCCCGGCAACTTGCACGCGCGTGATGCCTCGCGTATCGGAGGTTTCGATCAGAATAAGGGGGGCTCACCATGGCGATGCTTCTGGCTGATGTCGGCGGGACCAATGCACGACTGGCCATCGCGCGGAACGGCGTGATCGACGGTGACAGCGTGACGCGGTATCGCGGCGATGATTACGACAGCTTCGACCGTGTCGTGCAGACCTTTCTCGCCGGGCAGGGCAACCCGCGGCTGACCGCGGTCTGCGTCGCGGTGGCGGGCCCGGTCTCGGGTGGCAAGGCCGAGCTGACCAATCGCGACTGGGATTTCTCGGAGGATCGGCTGGCGCGGCTGACCGATGCCGATCATGTGAGGCTGATCAACGATCTCATGGCGCTTGGCTATGCCACGCCACGGCTCGGCCAGGACGGGGTATCGCTGCTGCGACCGGCACCGGCGCATCGCGATCTGAACGGGCAATCGCTCGTGGTGGGCGCCGGCACCGGATTCAATGTCTGCGGAGTGCGCCATCTGTCCGGTGGGGCCATCACCTGCCAGGAGGCCGAAGAAGGCCATACGAGCCTGCCCCATAACATCGCCATTCGTCTGGCAGAGCGTGTCGGGACAGATGAGATGCCGGCCTTCTTTTCGACCGAGGAAACCTTCGCCGGGCGCGGTCTGACGCAGCTTCATCACGCGCTGCATGGCGTGAAGGTGGCGCGCGCCGAAGCGATCTCGACCGCGGCGATGCAGGGCGACGCGCAGGCCGAGGAGACCTATCGCATCTTCACCGAGCTGTTCGGCCTAGTCCTGCGCGAGCTTGCGCTGCGGTTCATGCCGCTGAACGGGATGTATCTGGCGGGTTCGGTGGCACGCAGCTTTGCTCATCGCAGCGAACAGCTTGAAAGTGCGTTTCTGGCCGAGCCCTATATGCGCCACATCACCGAAAACACGCCCCTGCTGCTGATCCGCGACGATATGGCCGCACTGCATGGCTGTCTGGCCGCGATCACGTGATATTTGCTTGCCGGCCCATGTGATCTCTGGATTTCATGGCCGGAAGCTGCAACAAAAGTAGCACTGGGCAAGAGGGGCAGGTATGCAGCGGACCGCAACGGTTGCCGTCGTCAGCATCGTGGCCGCAGCCATCGTGGCTGTGGATGCCGCGGCACAATCCGCGTCGTCCTCTAACCCGTTTGCCGGAATTTCGCGCCTGTTCAACGGCCGCGAAGAGCCGGTGACGAATGACGAGGGCGAGGTGCTCGGCCCCCCGGTCGAGCTGGATTTCGTGATCGTGAACGGCGATGAGGATCTGGAGGGTCAGCTGCGCAGCGCATCGCTGATCACGGGCGCGCTAGAGGAAAACCGCGGAACCGGGCAGGATATTCTGGCGGCCGCGCGGGGTGATTATGCGCGGGTTCTCGGGGTGATGTTCGACGAGGGGTATTTCTCGACGATCATCAATATCACGCTGGACGGGGTCGAGGCGGCAGAGATCGCGCCGCTGGATGCGCCGGAATATGTCGGCAATGTCGTCGTCACAGTCGATCCCGGTCCGCGCTTCAAGTTCGCGCGCGCCGATATCGACCCGCTCGTGCCCGGCACCGCGCCCATCGACGAATATGCCGTGGGCGAAACCGCGGGCACCGGCATCATCAAACGGGCAACATCCAGCGCGATCAGCGACTGGCGTGACAACAGCCACGCAAAAGCCCGTGTCGCCGGGCAGGAGATCATCGCCGATCACAACGTCTCGCGGCTGGAATCGGATGTCGATCTGAACCCCGGCCCGCCCGTGACATTCGGCCGGCTTCAGGCGACCGGTAACCAACGGCTCAGCACCCGGCGGTTGCTGAAGATCGCGGGCTATCCGGAGGGCGAAGAATTCGATCCCGAAAAGCTGGAAACCGTGCGCAAACGTCTGCGCCGCTCGGGCGTGTTCTCGGCCATCACTCTGGTCGAGGCCGAGACGCTGAACCCCGACAATTCAATGGATGTGGGCCTGACGGTGGTCGAGCAGAAGCCGCGCCGGATCGGCGCTGCATTCGAGCTGTCGAACACGGATGGCGCGATGATCTCGGCCTATTGGCTGCATCGCAACCTGCTGGGCGGGGGTGAGCGTTTCCGCATCGGTGCCGAGGTGAGCGATATCAAGTCCGATACCGATGCGCAGGATTACGAATTCGACATCCGCATCGACCGCCCGGCCACGCTACATCCCGATGTGACGGGGTTTATCGACCTGTCGCTCTCCGAGGAGAACGAGCCGGAATATTACAAGAAAAGCGCCCAGATCGGGCTGGGGTTCAATTATATCCGCAGCGAGCGGCTGACCGCAGAGACAGAGCTGCGCTATACCAAGTCGCAGGTGAATTACGGCTCGGGCTATTATGATTACGAGACTGTCTCGCTGCCAAGCGGTGTGACGTGGGACCGCCGCGACGACATGAACAACGCCAAGGACGGGTTCTGGCTCGAAGGGGAGGTGGCACCGTTTCTGGGGCTCGAGGATACCGGTTCCGGCGTGCAGCTGTCGGGTGAGGGGCGCATCTATCGCAGCTTCCTTGCTGAGAATAAGCTGACCCTGGCGGGGCGCGCGAAGCTCGGCACGGTTCTGGGGCCACAGATCCTGGAGATCCCGCCGGATTATCTGTTCTTCTCGGGTGGCGGCGGCAGCGTTCGCGGGCAGCCCTACGAATCGCTCGGCTTCGATGTGCCGCTGCTCGGCACGGATGACGAAGCCTATGTCGGCGGGCAAAGCATCGTGAACCTGAATTTCGAGACCCGCTATCAGCTTCGCGAGAATATCGGCGCGGTCGCCTTTGTCGATGCCGGACAGATCTGGAACGACGCCGCCTGGAACGGTGAGACGAAATGGCATGCAGGGGCGGGGGTCGGCGTCCGATATAACACGCCCATCGGCCCGATCCGCTTTGACGTCGCTACCCCGATCGAGGGGGACGAGGATGACAGCAAGGTGCAGCTTTATCTCGGGCTGGGGCAGGCATTCTGATGATCCAGCGTATCCTCATCTGGCTGGCGTTGGTCGTCATGCTGCCCCTCGGCGCTCTGGCGCAGGATGATCCTGACGAAGACGCGACAGTCGCGGAAATCTCGGAACAGGAATCCGACGATGAGGGGTTTCTCACCCGGTTTCTGCAAAGCCGCCTGTCAAATGCAGGCCGCTCGGTCGAGATCGACGGTTTCCGCGGGGCGCTGTCATCGCGTGCAACCTTCGACAGCATCACCATCGCAGATGCGGATGGCGTCTGGCTGACGCTGCGCGACGGCGCAATCCAGTGGAACCGCTCTGCACTTCTGCGAGGCCGGGTCGAGGTCGGCGAACTGACCGCCGATCTGATCGAGATCCCGCGCCCTCCGGTGGGTGAGGAAGAAGAAGAAGCCCGCGCCGAGGCCCGCAGCTTCTCGTTGCCTGAACTGCCCGTGGGCATCGCCATCGAACAGATCGAGGCCGGCCGCGTCGTCCTGGGCAGCCCGCTGCTCGGCGAGGAAGCAGAGATCACGGTGAGCGGGTCGATGTCGCTGGCGGGTGGCGAAGGCGTCGCCGATGTCGTCATCAGCCGCATTGACGGCAAGAAGGGCGAGTTCACCTTTGACGGCAGCTTCGACAATGACAGCCGGGTGCTGAATATCGACCTGTCGCTTGACGAGGACCCTAACGGGATCTTCAGCCGGATCGCCAATCTCGAAGGCCGCCCCGCCGTCACCGCGCAAATCAATGGCGAGGGCCCTCTGAGCGATTATCAGGCCGATATCCAGCTCGCGACCGATGGAGTGGAACGGATCACCGGCGATCTGACCTTCCTCGCCGAAGAGCGCGGCGACGCGAACGGCAACAGCTTCGAGCTGACGCTGGGTGGCGACGTGGCGACGCTTCTGCCGCCCGAAAACAGGGAGTTCTTCGGGGAAAGCACCCAGATCGTCGCCAGCGGCTGGCGCGCCGATAGCGGGCGGCTGGAAGTCGATGCGCTGGATTTCGACACAGACGCGCTCAAGATCAGCGGCAGCCTGGCGACAAATGACCAGAATGCGCCGCAGATGCTGGACCTCAACGTCGATTTCGGTCAGGAGGCCGGCGCAAAGACCCTGCCCGTCACAATACCCTTCGTCGACCCGCCGATCACTGTTTTATCGGGCAATCTGGACGTGGGGTATAACGCCGCCGAGGGTTCGGACTGGGCGTTGAGCGGTTGGCTGACCGAGATCGATCGCGACACGACCCGGCTCTCGCGCCTCGACCTCGATGGCGAGGGTCAGGTGACACTCGCCGAGGGCGACACGCTGGAGCAGATCGACGGCACCCTGAGCTTCGATGCCAGCGGGATCGAGCTGGTCAGCGAGCGCATTCAGAATGTCGTCGGCGACCGGATCAGCGGCGTGACAGGTTTCGATTTCACGCCAGGGCAGGTGCTGAGGCTGAGCTCGATGGAGATCAGCGGCAAGGATTACGGCCTGGACGGTGCGCTGACCGTCGACGGGCTCGCCAGCGGGATCGTGCTGTCCACGTCCGGCATCGTGGCACGGCACGACAATCTGTCGAACCTGTCCGAACTGGCCGGCCGCTCGTTGTCGGGCCGGGCCGAGGCTAATATGACCGGCTATTTCCAGGCGCTGACCGGCGCTTTCGACATTGACGGGACCGTCACCGGCACCGATCTGGCTGTGGATGATCCGCGCCTCGACAATCTTCTGTCCGGCGAGTCGACGATCACCGTCTCGGCCGGGCGCACCGAGGATGGCACTGAACTGCGGGATCTGTCGGTGAATGCGCAGCGCATCTCGCTGGACGCAGCGGGCACGATCAACGACGATATGGTCGATCTGACCGCGAATTTCGATGTGCCGACGCTGGCCGATCTCGATCCCAGCTTCGAAGGGGCGCTGAGCGCGAATGCCCGGCTGACGGGAACCACGGGCGCCCGGCAGCTCGCCGTGACCGGGCAGGCAGCGGGACTGCGCACCGGGATTGACGCGCTGGATGGCGCTTTCGCGGGCGAAACCGATCTGACCGCCGCGCTGCGCGAAAACGGCGAAGGCAGCTTCGATCTGACCGAGCTTCAGCTTCAGAATGGCCAGCTGACCCTTGACGGCACCGGGACCATTGCGGGCAGCGATGTGGATGCGCGGTTCGATCTCGATTTCTCCGATCTCGCCGCGCTGGGCGACCGCTTCGCCGGTGTTCTTGACGCGACTGCGCAAATCGAGACAGAGGCCGGGATCCGCGATATCACCGTGACCGGCACGGGTCAGGATCTCTCGGTCGGGCAGGCCGATCTGGATGCCGCGCTGCGTGGCGATACGGAATTCACGGTAAACGCAACGCAAAACGCCGATGGCATCGAGATTTCCGATCTCAGCGTCGAGAACGATAAGCTTGATGCCACTGCCTCCGGGCGGATCGCCGAGGATGGCACCGACATGCGGGCCCAGCTTCAGATCCCCGCGCTGGCGGCCTTGGGGCGCGGCTGGGAGGGATCGTTTACGGCAGATGCGGTGCTGGATCAGGCGGCAAACGGTCTGCGGAATATCCGTGTCGACGGGCTGGCACAGGATCTGTCGCTCGGTCAGCAGAATGTCGATGGCGCGCTGAGCGGGGAGACGCGGATCGAGATGCGTGCGCAGCAGCAGCCCGACGGCGCGCTGACGCTGCAATCGCTGGATGTGTCGAACGAGCAGCTTTCTGCGAACGCGTCAGGCCAGCTTGTCGAGGGTGCGGTGAACGGCGAAGCTTCTGCCCAGATTGCCAGCCTCGCCGCGCTTGGTCAGGGCTGGTCCGGGACGCTGGACGCGACCGCCGAGATCGACACTGACGCTGCCGGGACGCGAAGGATCGAGATCGACGGCACGGGCGAGAATATCAAGCTGGGTCAGGAACAGGCCGATGCGGCTCTGACCGGCACGACCGTGATCGACATCATTGCCGAGCAAGCCAGCGATGGGGCCATACGGATCGAGCGGGCGGATGTCCGCAACGAACAGCTCACCGCCTCGGCTGAGGGCGAGATCGGCGAGGCCAGCACCAACGCGACTGCGGATATCTCAGTCAGCGATCTCGCGTCGCTCGGTCTTGGCTTGCAGGGCGCTCTCGATGTGGATGCAAGCTTCGCCGATACAGGCGACGGTGCCCGGCGCCTGACCGTGACCGGGGAGGGGCAGGATCTTGCGCTCGGTCAGCAGGGCAATGCCGGAACGCTGACCGGGACGACCGATATCAACGTCTCGGCGGTTGAGCGCGACGGCAGCTATACGATTGAGCAGGCACGGCTGAGCAATGATCAGACCCTGATCAATGCCGAAGGGATGATCGGCCCATCGGGCACCGATGCCAATGCCGAGATCGAGATGACTGACCTGTCGGCGCTCGGGCTTGGCATGTCGGGCGCGCTGTCGGCCGATGCCAGCCTTCAAGACGATGGCAGTGGCGCACGCAGCTTTACGGTCGACGGGATCGCCTCGGATCTGGCGCTCCGCCAGGCGGGGGCGGATCGGGCGCTTTCGGGTGAGACCCGGTTCCGGGCGACCGGCACGCAGCAAGAGGGGCTGATCACGCTTGAATCGGCGCAGATCGACAATCCGAATCTTTCGGGCAGCGCCTCGGGGACATTTGGCGACGGCCAGACCGATCTCGACGCTGAATTGCAGGCGGGGGATCTGGCATTTCTCGGCGGCGGTTTCGGCGGTGCGGTCGATGCCGAGGCGCAGATTCAGGATACGCCACAGGGGCGCAGCTATGATGTGAGCGGGACGGCGCAGGATCTCAGCATCGGCAGCGCCCAGGCCGATGCGGCGCTGGCTGGCGAGACGCGCTTTGCCGCGCAGGCGGTTCAGGATGGCGGCCGGATCACGATCAGCCGGTTGGATGCCGAAAACCCGCAACTCTCCCTGTCGGGCGACGGCGTGATTGGCGGCGGCGAGACCCGTTTTCAGGCCGAGGCGATCAGCCGGGATCTTTCTTTCCTTGGCCCGCAATTCGGCGGCGCCGTCGAGGCGAATGCGCAGCTCGTCGATCAGGGCGGGGTGCAAAGCTTCGAGATCACCGGAACCGGGACGAATATCGGCGTTGGGGTGGCTCAGCTAGATGCCGCGCTTGCCGGCCAGACCCGGTTCACCGCAAGCGGAAGCCGCGACGGGCCTGTGATCGCGCTGGAGGCGGCGCGGGCCAGCAATGGCCAGTTCACCGCAACCGCGGAAGGCGTCTATGGTCCGGATCAGACCGATATCGATATCGATCTTTCGGTCCCAAGCATCGGATTTGCCGGCCCCGGATATAGCGGCTCGGTGAACGCTACGGCACAGATCACCGATCAGAATGGCGGGCGCCGGATCGCGGCCCAGGCCACTGCAAACGGACTCGGCATCGGGAATGAGCGGGTGGACGGCCTGCTTTCCGGCCAGACACGGGCCGAGCTGGTGGCGGTGCAGGATGAAAGCGGCATCACGCTTGAACGCCTGGATGCGCGGAACGGCCAAATCCAGATCATTGCCGATGGCAATCCTGCGCAGGGCCTGAACCTGGACGCTCGTCTGGCGGATCTGGCACCATTGGTGCCGGGGATCGACGGCCCGGCGCAAGCAGTGGGCACGGTGCAGCAGGTCGATGGCGGAACGCAGCTCGATATTGCAGTCAGCGGTCCGGGCGGCACGCAGGCGCAGCTTTCGGGGCTGCTTGCCGGTGAGGCGACCGATCTGCGCATGTCGGGGATCAGCAACGCCGCGGCGGCGAACGGGCTGCTTCGGACGCGCAGCATCGAGGGTCCGGTCGATTTCGATCTTCGCATGCAGGGTGCGCCGGGGCTCGAGTCGCTGACCGGGCAGGTCAATCTGAATGATGGGCGGCTTGCCGAACCGGCGATCGGGCTGACGGTGGAAGACCTGAATCTGACCGCGCAGCTGGCGCAGGGGCTCATTAATCTCGACGTGGACGGCGCTTTGAGCGCTGGCGGGTCTGTTGCGGTGGATGGCGCTGTCGATCTGCGCAGCGGCGCGCCGGTTCTGGACCTGACCGCCCGGCTGAATCAGGCCGTGATCCGAGATCCCGCGTTGTACGAATTGACTGCCGACGGCACCGTCTCGGTGACCGGCGTGGCGGCGGATGGCCCGCTGGTGAGCGGGACGATCAACATCCTCGAGGCCGAGTTCCGCATCCCCTCGACCGGTCTGGGCGGCGCGCAGGACATTCCCGACATTCAGCATGTGAATGACAGCTGGCAGGCCGCCGCCACTCGCGCCAAGGCCGGGCTGGAGCCATATGGCAGCCTGGCTGCGCAACAGGCCGAGCTGGGCGGACCGGCGGCGACGCCGCCGCCGAACCCGGCGCGCTTCGATCTGACCATCAACGCGCCGAACCAGATTTTCGTGCGCGGTCGCGGCGTCGATGCCGAGCTTGGCGGCGATATGCGCCTGACCGGGGACGCCCGCAACCCGGTTCCGATCGGATATCTCTCCCTGATCCGGGGCCGCGTCGATCTTCTGGGCAAGCGGTTCGATCTGACCGAGGGACTGGTAGAGTTGCAGGGCAGCCTGATCCCGGTGATCCGGCTGGTAGCGACGCATCAGGAAAACGACATCACGATCCGCATCATCATCGACGGCGAGGTGCGCGAACCCGACATTACCTTCGAATCCGATCCCGAGTTGCCGGAGGAAGAGGTCCTGTCCTATCTGCTCTTTGGGCAGGGTCTGGACGAGATCAGCCCGCTTCAGGCGGCGCAGCTGGCCAATGCGATTGCCGTTCTGGCCGGTCGGGGCGGGATCGGCGTGGTCGGGAATATCCGCGACGCGACCGGGCTGGACGACCTTGATCTGACCATGGACGAGGATGGCAGCGTCGCCGTGCGCGCGGGCAAATATCTCAGCCGCAACGTCTATACCGATGTCGAGCTGGACGATCAGGGCAAGACCCAGATCAACCTGAATCTCGATGTGACGAACTCGGTCACCGCGCGCGGCTCGGTCGATAGTGAGGGCGAAAGCACGCTCGGTCTCTATTATGAGCGGGATTACTGATCGGCCGATCTGCTGCGCAGGATTCGTGATGCAGCTTGTCATCCAGTTGTTACTTCTGGATAATTTCATTAATTCAGGACTTTACCCACGCGGAAACCGACTCTAGGCTCCGAAGGTGTTTGACAAATATCAAATGCCTGACAGGAGGTTAATCGAATGAGCAAGCGTGACGACATGATCGCGAAATACGCGGCCGACATGAAAGAGAAGATGGGGGTGACCCCGGATATGGATCTGCTGACAAAGGTCACCATTGGCTGTGGTCCGTCGATTTATAATGCCGACAGCGAAACCGTCGCAGGCAGCGACATGGAAGAGCTGGAGCGGGTGAAGAACAACTTCCTCGTCAAGAAGCTCGGCCTTGCGGACGGCCCGCAGCTCATGGAGGCGATCAAGAAGGTGCTGAACGATTATGGCAGCTCGAACCGGAACAAATATCGCGCGGTGATCTATTACGCGCTGACCAAGCATTTCGGCAAGGAATCCGTCTACGGCTGACCCTTGCGCTCAGGCGATCATTGCCTTGATCGCCATGACATTATCCGGGCTTGCCGAGACGACATCCTTGGCAAGCCCAATGGCGTCATCGATCAGCTGATCGCGCGGTGTCAGCCGGTCGACGAGGCCCCAGCCCAATGCGTCCCTCGCAGAGATTTTCTGCCCGGCCATCAGCAACATCTTCGCCCGCGCCGGCCCGACAAGCGAGGCAAGCCGTCGCGCGTCCCCATCCGGCGGCAGATAGCCCAGACGCATGACCGGATAGAACATCTCGGCCTCGGGGACTGCGATCCGCAGATCGGCGGCGATCGTCACGCCGAAGGCACCGCCCGCCATTGTGCCGTTTATCGCCGCGATGGTGAGACAGGGCATCGTTGCCATGCGCGCGGACAGCCGCGCCCAGCTTTCCGACCCGATCAGACCCTCTCGCGCCTCGTCAAGATCGGCACCGGCCGAATAAACCTTGCCCCTGCCGGTCAGGATCACCGCACGAGCGGGCGAATTTGCCGCTGCATCGAGTTCCTGCGCCAGCCGAACCAGCATCTCTTCGTTCAGCGCGTTGGCCTTTTCCGGCCGATCGATAACCAATGTCACGATATTGTTGACGCATTTCTGGACGATCATTCGGCATCTCGCTAGGCTCTGCTGCGTTAAGTTGCAGGTTTCTCAAATTCCATAACAGTACTCAAGGTGACCTTATGGCCGTCAAACTTACCTCCGCTACCGCCATCGGCCTGATTTTGGCCAGCAATCCCGCTTTGGCGGAGGTGACTCCGCAATCGGTGTGGGAGCGGCTGTCCGATTATTACGAGACGGTCGGCATGACGGTCGAGACCGGTTCGGTTGATGATTCCGGGGATCGGCTGACCGTGAATGACGTGATCATCTCGCAGGACAGCGAGAAGGGCAGCACAGAATTCGATATGGGTCAGTTCGTGCTTTCAGCGAATGACGATGGCAGCGTCGCGGTCGATCTCCCCGATGAGTTCTCGGGCGTTATCACCATGGAATATCCTGAGGCCGATGCGCAGCATACGGGAGATTCACCCTCGGGGGACAGTGTATCTGACGACAGCCTGGATGGCGCCGAGGACGCGGCCGAGGCGGGCGATGACGCCTCTGAGATGGCCGGCGAGGCTGACACGGCAGAGCCGCAGCAGATGCCGCTTGACGCCTCCAACGTGCCTCAAGGCCCAACCAAGATTAATTTTACTGTCCGTCTTCAGGATGACTCGATGACTGTCAGCGAAGATGGTGAATCTACGGTTTATGACTACGATATCCCAGTGGTCGAAGCGGTCGTGGATCGCATCGAGATGCTGGACGGGACAACTGTGGAAGCTCCGCTTCGCCTTACGATGAACGATATCACGGGCACGGACCGGTTCAGTGAATCGGACGGTACCAGCGTCGGTCAATCCGGGACAATCGCGTCGCTTGATGTGAAATTCGCTTTCGGGGATGAGGCTGCTGGCGGTGCGGTCGACGGCTCTGCCACGATCAATGGCCTGACGATCAAGAGCCAATCCTTTATTCCTGCTGACGCCAACCTCGGTGAAGATATCGCCGCGGCCATGCGCGCCGGTCTGGATGTCAGCGGTACGTTCGGCTTCGAGTCGATGGAAACGAATGGCGAGATTAACGCGACCGATCCTGCTGAGGCCGGCTCGTTCAGCTCAACCAATGAGCAGGGCGAAATTACCTTTGCCATGGCGGGCGGTCATCTGGCCTATGGCGGTCGTTTCGGACCCGCGCAGATCGAGGCGCAGGGCGGCAATCTTCCGGGTCCGGTGTCCTATGGCGCCGAAAATACCGAAGCCAGCGTCGAAGTGCCGGTCATGGCCAGCGACGAGCCGCAGGATTTCATCGCGGTCTACAGCCTTCAGGGGGTGGAGCTTTCGGACAGCCTATGGTCGCTCTTCGATCCGCAATCGGCGCTGCCGCGCGACCCTGCATCGGTTAATATCGATATTGACGGCACCGCGGTGCTCGATCTGGATCTGCTGGACGACCAGGCTTTCGCGGAAAGCCCAAGCGCCGAGGTCGGCGCCTTCAAAACGCTCAGCATCAACGATATTTCTCTGTCCATGCTCGGAGCGGATGCGCAGCTCTCGGGTGAACTCTCGGGTCTCGACGTGCGCGAGACGCCTGCTCCCGTCGGCTCGATCTCCGGTCGCTTCGAAGGTCTGAACGGTATGATCGACGCGCTTGTACAGGCCGGGCTGGTTCCTGAGAATCAGGTGATGGCGGCGCGCATGATGATGGCCATGTTTGCCAAGGCTGATCCCGAGAATCCCGAGGTCATGACAACCGAGCTAGAGTTCCGCGAAGGCGGCGAGATCTTTGCCAATGGCCAGCAGGTCAAGTAAGACCTGACTCAGTCGACAGGACCGGGTCCCCGCCTCGGCGCGGCGGTCCGGTCATTATCTTGTTGCAGCTTTGCCCGAAGTGCTCGATGAAGGGGTGCCGATTGGCAGGATCATCATGCTGAAATCGTTAACAAATTCCTTGTTAAAAGCCGCACGGGACGCAGGTGCCGACGAGGCGGAGGCGATTGCCATCCGCGCGGCCGCGACTGGGGTGGATGTGCGCGACGGGCGGCTGGAACACGCCGAGCGGGCCGAAGGTGTGGAAATCGGGCTGCGCGTGTTGATCGGTGGGCGTCAGGCCAGCGTCTCGGGTGCCGACCATAGCGAGGCGACGCTTGAGACCATGGCCAGACGGGCCGTCGCGATGGCCCGCGCCGCGCCTGTCGATGACAGCCTTGGCCTTGCCGATCCCGACCAGCTTGCCGGCGATACCGACGCAAGCAGCCTTGAGCTTTTCGATCCCGGTCCCGAACCCGATCCGGAGACGCTGGAACAGCGTGCCTTGCGGGCCGAAGCGGCGGCGATGGATGTCCAGAATGTTCGCACGGTCGAATCGGCCGGGGCGAATTATTCTCAGCGTGAGACATGGCTTGCGCTCAGTAACGGTTTCGAGGGCGGGCATCGCCGCAGCCAGCACGCGGTCAGCTGCACTGCGATCAGCGGATCCGGCGCGGCGATGGAGCGGGACCATGCCGGCGAAGGCCGGATCTGGGAAGAGGACATGCCCTCCCCCGAAGAGATCGGCATGTTGGCAGGCGAACGTGCCGTCGCCCGCGCTGGCGCGCGGAAGCCGCCGACGGGGGCATTTCCGATTCTGTATGACGAACGGATCTCGTCGGGGCTGATCGGCCATTTGCTTGCGGCGATCAACGGGACCGCGATTGTCCGCGGTGCAAGCTGGTTGCGCGCCGCGATGGACATGCAGGTTCTTCCCGAGGGCGTCTCGCTCCATGAAAACCCGCATTTGCCGCGCATGTCGGCCTCGCGGCTCTTTGACGCAGAGGGGCTGCCGACCGAGGCTCGGGATATCGTCAGCGATGGTGTGCTGCGCGGCTGGACGCTGGACCTGGCCACGGCGCGCAAACTGGGGCTCGACAGCACTGCGAGCGCGGTGCGCGGCATCGGATCGCCGCCTTCGCCGGGTAACTCCAATATCGTGCTCAGCGAAGGGCTGCGGAATCGCGATGATCTCATTTCGGATATGGGGCGCGGCTTGATCGTGACCTCGTTGCTGGGCAGCTCTATCAACCCGACGACCGGTGACTATTCGCGCGGTGCGGCGGGACTTTGGGTCGAGAACGGTCAGATCAGCCATCCGGTGAATGAATGCACCATTGCTGGCAATCTGCGTGACATGCTCTTGCGGCTGACCCCTGCCAATGACGCGCGCGACTGGCGCGCCTTTCGTGTTCCCAGCCTGCTCGTGGAAGGAATGACCGTTGCCGGAGCGTGATCTAGCGCTGTTGATCGAGGCCGCGCAAGGCGCCGGAGAGATTGCCCGACGTTTCTGGCGGCAAGAGCCCGCCATCTGGGAAAAGGACGCCGGCGCGGGCCCGGTGACCGAGGCCGATCTGGCGGTGAACGACTATCTTCTCGACAAGCTGATCGGCGCACGGCCCGGCTATGGCTGGCTGTCCGAAGAAAGCACTGACGATGCGGCACGGCTGGATGCGACACATTGCTTCATCATCGACCCGATCGACGGCACGCGCGCCTTCATCGACGGGCAGCAGGGTTTCTCGCATTCGCTGGCTGTCGCGCGGGAGGACGAGATCGTGGCGGCGGTGGTTCATCTGCCCGAGATGGAGCTGACCTATGCGGCGCATCGCGACGGACCCGCAACGCTGAACGGACAGGAAATCGCCGCGACCGAGGCGAGGCTCGCTTCGGCGGACGTGCTGACCAGCAAGGCGGCGATGGAGCCGGGATACTGGATCGGTCAACACCCGCCAGAATTCAAGCGCAGCTTCAGACCCTCATTGGCGTGGCGGCTATGCCTCGTCGCAGAGGGCCGGTTCGACGCGACGATGTCTCTGCGCTCAGCCTGGGAGTGGGACATCGCCGCCGGCACGCTGATCGCCGAGCGCGCCGGGGCGGTTGCGACCGACATGCGCGGCAAGCGGATGCGCTTCAATAACCCCGAGGCACGGCTGGATGGGCTGGTCATCGCCGGCCCCGCACTTCATGCCGAGATCATGGATCGGCTGGCGACAGGTCCCCGCGGCTGAGCCGCGCTGCACCGGTCGCTGTAATCAGAACAGAGGCGGCAGATCGGCGAAGGGATCCCCGCCGCCACCGCCCGGCACCGTGGCAACAATCGTCGTGCCCGGCCCGCCAAGGGTCGAGATCTGTTCGGCCAGAAGCGTAATGGACTGCGAGGCGGCCAGCGCGACCGAGGCGGGGGTGTCATCCTCGACCGGGACGGCGATATCGAAGCCGCGTGAGTGATGCGCCCCTGCGCCGCTGCCTTCCGCGGAAAGAAAATAGCGCCCTTCAAGCCGGAAATAGCCGTCATTCGTCGCTAGCGCCTTTTCGACACGAACATCCAGCTTCCGCTCTGGCGGAGAAGAGAGCGGCCAGGGTTCCGGGATCACAGACGCCCCGGAAATCTCGGAAATGGCACGGGCGAGCGTCACGGTGAAAGCGCGCTGAGGCTGATCGGCCCAAAGGATGCTGCTGTTCGAGCGGACCGCGCCGTCCTCGCCCTGCCACGCGATCTCATCGCCGGCGGCATAGTCCGGCAGCGACACTTCCAGGAGCTCGGTCGCGCCAAGCTGGTCCCCGGCGAACTGGGTCGAGGCAGGCGGGTCGATCACATAGCGTTCGGTCCCTGTTCCGTTGCCGCAGGCGGCGAGGCCGAGGCCGATCGTCAGGAACAGGCAGAGGGTCAAAGGTTGCATCACTATCGTCCCAGAATAAATGCGCGTGGATTGCGTTCTATCGTGCGGGCGAGCGAACCGAAAGACGAGGCCGCGCGGCCCAGTTCGCGGATCATCGCCCGTGCATCATTGCTGATCGCGCCATTGTCGCCATAGGCCGCGATCACCTGCTCGGCCCGCGCGGCGAGACGCTGGAACCGGGCCGAGAGCTCTGGCAGGGTCTGCGCCGCCTCTGCGACCTCGTCCGCAGCAACCCGGGCCGAGGCCAGCGTGTCGTTCAGGCTGCCGGCGGCATTGCCGTCGCGCAGATCGTTCAGCAGACCGGATGCGGCTTCAAGCGTATCGGACAGGTTTCGCGGCAGTTCCTCGGCATCCTCAGAGCCAAGCATGATCCGCAGGTCCGAAAGTATGGCTTCGGCCTGCGCCGAGATCTCCTCGAAGCCGAAATCCTCGACCGCCTCGGCGGCTTCGTCAATCTGCTCGACCATGTCGGGCATCTCCGCAGCGGCCAGCCTGACCGCTTCAGAAGCCTGCGCGGCCTCATCGAGCAGCCGCGACAGATTGGCCGCGGCGTTCTGTTCGCGCAACTCGGCGGTCATTTCCTTGATGTCTGCGGCGGCGAGCCGCGTTTCCTCAAGCGTCTCGCGCAGAGTGCCGGGGATGGCGCGGGTGTCGGGGGCTGCCGCGATCTGGGTGACCGCATCCATCATATTCGTCGCGGATTGCAGCAATTCCTCGATGTTCAGCGAGCCAAGCCGGTCCATGAGACCCTCCGCAGAGGCGCTGAGATCGGAGATCACCGGCGGCGCCGAGGGCATGATCGGATAAGGGTCGGCGTCGAGATCGAGCGAGGCCGGCTCGGGGCGCGGCTCGTCGATGAGCTCGATCACCTTGGTTGTGCCGAGAAAGCCGGTCGAAGAAACACGCGCCCGGAGGCCGCTCTCGACCCGATCGGCGAGGAATTGCAGCGCGTCATCGTAGCTGCTGCCCTGTTCCAGTCCGAGGCGGCCCGGCGAGATCACAAAGGTGATCCGCTGCATGATCTGTTCATCCTCGGGCCGGGATTCGTCGATATCGACCCCCAGCTCGGTCACTCGTCCGATGGTCAGCCCCTCATAGGTGACATCGGCATCGGTCGCGAGCCCGGCGACGTCATTCTGGGCCAGCATGGTAAGGCGGATATCTTCTTCCGCCGCGCCGAACAGGCTGGCCCGCGCAGTTTCCTCGTCCTGTTGCAGACGGAAGACATAGCCTGCTTCGACAGGCTGACCGCCGGCGGACATGGTGGCGAAGGCCACGCCGCCCTGCACCAGCTTGGAGAGCGAGTCGACATTCAGGCTGAGCCCGCCCGCACCAAGCGAAACCGAGAAGCCCGATGTGTCCCAGAACGCCGAGGCGGTGGTCAGCCGCTGATCGTGCGGGGCTTCGATGAAGACGTCGGCGAGAACCGATTCATCTTCTTCCGAAAGCCTGAGATTCTGCATCCGGCCCACTTCCAGCCCCCGGAACGTGACCGGCGCGCCCTCGGCAAGCCCCTTGGCGCCGGGCGACGACAGCACCACCCATGTGCCTTCCCCGGCCGCTCGGGCGAGGGTCGGCTTGTCCAGCCCGATAAATTCCCGCGTCGGCTGGCCCTGCTCGGCATCCCAGAAGCCTTCGACGAACACACCCGACAGCACGGTATCGAGACGCGAGATCCCCTGCGCCGAGACAATCGGGCGAACGATCCAGAATTCGGCTTCGGTGTCGATATATGGCGAGACATCGGGTTCGACGCGGATATCGACGACGACACTGCGCAGATCGCCGGTGAAGCGGACGGATTCGACCTCGCCCACGGTGATTTCGCGGAATTTGAGCGTGGTTTCGCCAGGCACGATGCCGGTGGCGTCGCGGAAGGTGACCGAGATCAGCTCTCCTCTGCCCGAATATGAATTCCAGGCGAGCCCAAGCGTTACCGCCAGCGCGATGATCGGCACCAGCCAGATCAGCGAGGTCCCGGCGCGGGCAGCGCGGGCGGCGGTGCGCTTGGCGGCATGGGAGGGTCGGAGTTGAGGCGCGTCACTCATTAATCAATTGGTCTCTTTTCGACGGTGCAACGGTAAGCCACGCCAGATCAGGCGCGGATCGAAGCTTTGCGCCGCCAACATGGTAAATGCAACAGATAGAGCGAAGGACGCCGCAGCCGGTCCGGGTTTGATGGAAATCACGAAGCCGAGCTGAACGAGTGCCGACAGGATCGCGACGACAAACACGTCGATCATTGACCATCGGCCGATGAATTCGACCACCTCGTAAACATGCAGCCGCAGATGCGCATCGCTTTCGGTGGCGGGCTTTCCTGCTGTGATCCCCAGCCAGATGATCGCCACGAACTTGCCGATCGGCACCATGACCGACGCTGCAAACACGACGATTGCGATGAACCAGTCGCCATATTTCGCCAACTGCACCACACCGCCGATGATCGTCGCGTCTCCGCCGCCGCCGAAGCCGCCGAGCGACCGGGTGGTCATCATCGGCAACATGTTGGCCGGAATGTAAAAGACCATGCCTGCAAGCAGCCAAGCCCAAACGGCCTGAAGGCTTCGCCGGTCAGGCGGGGTCAGGGGTGAGAGGCAGCGGGCGCATTCCTCGCGGTCCTCGGGCCAAACCCGTCCGCAGCTTCGGCAGCCGATGAGCCCGGCGCGATGCGCGGTCAGGATCGGCGGATGGGTATCGTCGGGGACAGAGTCGCTCGGGGCGGCGTCGGGGTTGTTCATGCCGGTTCCACCCGCTCACGCCCGTCGGTGGCGGCGCCCGCATCCTCGATCGCATCCCAGATCGTGGTCGAGCACATAAAGCTGCGATTGGCGAGGCTGACGAAGATCAGCGCGCAGAACGCCCAGAAAGCCGGGCCGAAATTGATCGTGGCCAGTCCGCCGACCTTCACCATGGCCACCGCGGTGCCGATGATGAAGATCTCGGCCATCGACCAGGGTTTAAGCTGCTCGGACAGGCGGAAAGCCCGCACTGCATTCGCATAGGGCTTTCGGCGCCGGGCGAGCGGCCAGAGCGTATAGATCAGCAGAGCCGCACGCAGCGCCGGCAGCGCCACAATGGTTGCCATGATGGCTACGGTCAGCGGCGCGATGATGCCGTCGGAAAAGGCCATCGCAACCCCGAAAAGCGACGTGCCATGCCCCATCCCGAGCCGGGAGATTTCCAGAAACGGAAAGAAGATTGCGCCGATCATCAGCACCATGGTGGTGACGGCCAGGGCAATGATCTGAGTAAAGGCACCGGTCTTGGGTCGCGCCAGCACGCCGCCGCAGCGCACACAGCGCGCGGTCACACCCGATTCCAACTCTTCCTCGATATGCAGCGCGTCGCAGCGTGGGCAGGCAATCAGACCTTCACCCGTGCGCACATCATATTCGGCACCATCCAACATCAGCTTAAGATACGGTGGCCGGCGGTAGCATCAAGATGCGAAGCCCCGCCTGCGCCGCAATCCTCCGTGATTGCGTCATGTTGGTGACAGCTTGGCCCCGGAAGGCTGGCGCCGCCGCAATTTTTCGCAGATGCTGGCCCTTGAGGGAGGCGTCATGAGCTACGATTTCATCATCGTCGGTGCCGGCAGCGCAGGCTGCGTGCTCGCCAACCGGCTTTCCGCCGATCCACGAATGAAGGTCCTCCTGCTGGAGGCCGGGGGCCGCGACAACTATCCCTGGATCCATATTCCGGTCGGCTATCTCTATTGCATCGGCAACCCACGAACCGACTGGTGCTATCGCACTGCTCCGCAACCCGGTCTCGACGGGAGAGAGCTGGTCTACCCGCGCGGCAAGGTTCTGGGAGGGTCCAGCTCCATCAACGGGATGCTGTATCTGCGCGGTCAGGCGCAGGATTATGACGGCTGGCGTCAGCTTGGCTGCGCCGGATGGGGGTGGGACGATGTACGGCCCTATTTCCTAAAATCCGAGGATTATGTCGACGGCGACAGCGACCACCATCGGGCTGGCGGCGAGTGGCGCGTCGAGCGGCAGCGACTGCGCTGGGATGTTCTTGACGATTTTGCCCGCGCCGCAGCGACGCTGGGCATACCGCAGGTCGACGAATTCAATGACGGGGTCGGCGAGGGCGTCGGTTACTTCAAGGTCAATCAGCGCTCCGGGCGCCGCGTCTCTGCTGCGGGAGCCTTTCTCCGACCGGCGCTGAAGCGACCCAACCTGCATCTGCGCACGAATGTTCATGTGCGGCGCGTGGTGATCGAGAATGGCCTCGCCACAGGGGTCGAGATCGAACAGGGCGACACACGAGAGACGGTCAGTGCGGCGCAGGTCGTCCTTAGCGCCGGGTCCATCGGCTCGCCCCAGATCCTTCAGCTTTCCGGGATCGGGCCAGCCGCGCTGCTGCGTGCGCATGGAATCGAGGTCATCCGTGACGCGCCGGTCGGCGAAAATCTTCAGGACCATCTCCAGATCCGCTGCGCCTATAAGGTCAGCGGCGCGATGACGCTGAACCAGATGGCGGGATCATTGTTCGGCAAGGCCAGGATCGCCGCCCAATACGCGCTGTTCCGCTCCGGCCCGATGAGCATGGCTCCGAGCCAGCTTGGGGCCTTTGCCCGCTCGCGGCCCGACATGGCGACCCCTGATCTTGAATATCATGTACAGCCCCTGTCTCTCGACGCATTCGGAGGGGATCTGCATGATTTCCCTGCGATTACCGCGTCGGTGGTGCCGCTGCGTCCCGAAAGCCGGGGCCATGTGCGGATCACCTCGCCGGACCCTTTGACGAAGCCCGAGATCTCGCCGAACTATCTTTCGACCGAGGCCGACCGGCTGACCGCTGCCGACGCGATCAGGCTGACACGAAGGATCATGAAGGCCGAACCGATGGCGCGATACCGGCCCGATGAATTCAAACCCGGCCCGACCGGCGATAGCGATGCGGCGCTGGCCGATGCCGCGGGGCGTATAGGCTCCACCATCTTTCATCCGGTGGGCACGGCGCGGATGGGCGCCGATCCAGAATCCGTGCTCGATCCCGCGCTGCGTGTCAGAGGCCTATCGGGGCTTCGTGTGGTCGATGCGTCGATCATGCCCCGCATCGTGTCGGGCAATACGAACTCACCGACGATCATGATCGCCGAGAAGGCGGCAGACATGATGCTCCGAGAAATGCGCGGCATTTGATCCGTTAACTTGGATTTTGTCGGGAAGCGGCGATGCTTCAGTCTGGGTGGACCGGATTGACGGGGGTGGCACATGGCCACGAAGAACAGCAACGCGCCGATCATCATCAAGCGCATCACCGCCGCGCCAGAGGGCGGGCATCACGGCGGGGCGTGGAAGGTGGCCTATGCGGATTTCGTTACCGCGATGATGGCATTTTTCCTGCTGATGTGGCTGCTGAATGCCACAACGGAAAAGCAGCGTCAGGGTCTCGCCGATTATTTCAGCCCGACCGTCGTGCGCACCGCCTCCGGAACCGGCGGTGAGGGCGAAACTCGGGGTGACGCAAAGGGCGCCTCGCTTCCCGCCGAAGATCGAAGCGATCCGGTCGAGGTGCTGAAGCGTCATATTCAGGACGAACTCGAAGGTCTCGGCGGGGAATCGATGCAGATGAAGAACCTGTTGCGCCATGTGGTGACGCGCGTCACCGATGAGGGGCTCGTGATCGAACTTGGCGACCTTGCCGATGCTCCCCTTTTCGAGGCCGAGACCGCGCAACCTACCCTAATCTTGCGCGAATTGTCCCGAGTCATCGCTCGCGTCCTGTCGCGCACCACGAACCAGATCGCAATCGCCGGTCACGTTCGCTCTTATCCTGCGGTGCTTGCGCAGTCGCCGGTCTGGAACCTGTCGAACAAGCGTGCGGATGAATTGCGCGTTCTTCTGGAACAGGCGCGGTTCCCCGATCAGAGGGTGCAGCGCGTGACAGGTCATGCGGACCGAATGGCCACGCCCGCGAATCCGGCGGCCGTTTCGAACAACCGGCTTGAAGTGATTTTACTCAATTAATGGGGCCGCCCTGATGGGGATTAGGCCGATCTTAAACTTTCTGGCGCAATCTGCGCTCGACACAGCAGTAAAAGGGTCATCGAATGTCGATCTCGTCTTCCCTCAACGCAGGCGTGGCTGGCCTCGCGGCGAATGCCACGCGGCTGGCGACCATCTCGGACAATATCTCGAACTCTGGCACGTTCGGCTATAAACGGGTAATCGCGGATTTCGAGGGGATGGTTATCAATCAGGCGCGCGGCGCCGGTGTCTATTCTGCCGGTGGTGTGCGCGCCTCGACGACCAGGCTGATCGACCAGCGCGGCACGCTTGTGCCGACCTCCAACCCCACCGATCTGGCGATCTCGGGCCGCGGTATGCTGCCGGTGATGCCTTCGGTCTCTCTCGGCAACCAGTTCGGCGATAAACCGATGATGATGACCACGACCGGGTCGTTCCGCACCGACGCCGAGGGGGTGCTGCGCACAGAATCGGGTCTGGTTCTTCTCGGCTGGCCGGCCAACGCCGATGGCACCATCCCTTTGATGCCGCGTGACACGATGGGCGGGCTGGAACCCGTGGTCATCAACGCCAATCAGACCGCTGGAGACCCGACAACGAAGATGTCCTTGGGCATCAACCTGCCGGCAACCCGGACCGAGGCTGGGGGCAATACTGATGCACTCACTTCCAAGATCGAGTATTTCGGAAATCTCGGCACGTCAGAGGCGCTGAGTGTCAGCTTCGTCCCCGGCACAACGCACAGCTCCGGCATGTCGAATACATGGACAATGCAGCTGCGCGACTCCGCCTCTGTGGATGATCCCACGACCACCGCGGACGAAACGGTGATTGCAACGCTGAAATTGATCTTCTCGAATGATCAGACCAAAGGTGGCACGCTGGCACAGGTTCAAAACGATGCTGGCGCAGCCCATCCGGATTACGATCCGGCCACCGGCACTCTTGCCCTGACAGTTGGCAAGACGGCGAGCTATCCGGGCGACGCGATGACAGTGACCATCGGCAAACTTGGCGACCCGAACGGGCTCACGCAGCTGGGCGATAAGTTCGCGCCAACGAACATCGCAAAGGATGGCTCGCCAGTTGGAAACCTGACCGCGGTAGAGGTGGACGAGAACGGCTATATCCGGGCAACCTATGACACCGGGTTCATTCGGACCATCTATCAGATCCCGCTGGTGGATGTGCCCAACCCTAATGGTTTGATATCACTGAATAATCAAACCTATCAGGTATCGCCCGACTCCGGATCGTTTTTCTTGTGGGACGCCGGTGACGGGCCGACCGGCGCTGTTGTCGGCTATGCCAGGGAAGGGTCGACCACCGACGTGGCGGCGGAGCTCACCGACCTGATTCAGACGCAGCGGGCCTATTCGTCCAATGCGAAAGTCATCCAGACGGTGGACGAGATGCTTCAGGAAACCACGAATATCAAACGCTGAGGATGACCGGGGATGAGCACAGCTAACGCCCTCAACAACGCCATTAGCGGTCTGCGCGCTGCCGCGCGCGGCACCGAGGTTATCTCATCCAACCTCGCGAACGCGCTCACACCGGGTTATGCGCGCCGCGAGGTCGAGCTGTCGCCGAGGATCTTGGCGAATGACGGCGGCGGGGTTCACGTCACCGGTGTGAAGCGCATCGTTTCCGAAGCTGTGCTTTCTGATTTCCGAATGGCAAGCTCCAACCTCGCAAAGTCGAACGTGCGACACGAATTCTACGCTACGCTCGAGGCCTCGATCGGCATGCCTCAGAATGACGACTCACTGACGGCGAGGGTGACCGCGCTGCAAACGGCGTTGGTCTCCGCCGCCAGCCGACCGGAAGGCGCAATTCGTCTTCGCGGGATTTTCGAGGCTGCGTCAGATCTCGTCGGCAAAATCAACGCGATCAGCGACAGCATACAGAGTGCCAGGACAAATGCTGATCGTCTGATAGCGAAGCACGTTAAATCTCTCGATCAAAACCTCAATGAGGTTGCAAAACTCAACCGTCACATCATTGTCGAGCGCGCGAATGGTCGGGATGCCTCTTCTCTGATGGATGCAAGGCAGAGCGTCATTGACCAAATCGCCAAGATCGTCCCGATACGAGAGATGCAGCGCGATAATGGCCGTGTCTCGCTGTTCACCGCCGGCGGAATGGTGCTGCTAGATGGAAAATCACCAGTCAAGATTGAGTTCAATCCCACAGGTCGCATCACGCCCGACATCAACGAACACTCAGCTCAGCTGGGACAGATCCTGATAGATGGAGAGGCGTCATCTAACGTCAAGCTGAGCCTCATCTCGGGCGGCGCTCTTTCTGAACTTTTTGAGCTACGCGATAATTACGCCGTAAAGGCCCAGGCCTCTGTTGATGCTTTGGCACGTGAACTGCACGACCGCTTTGCGTACGGTGGTCCAGATTCCACGATCCCACCTTCCGGTTCGGGCCTGTTCACAGACGGGAATCTTTCCTTCGACCCGTCAAATGAGCGTGGCCTTTCTGCTCGACTGAAGGTGAATAGCTCCGTGGACGAACGCAGCGGCGGAGAGCTTTGGCGTATTCAGCACGGGGTGTATGCATCGGACAGGGGGGACGCCGGAGATGCGCGCCTGATCCAATCTCTCGCCGATCGGCTGACTGAAATACAGCCGTTTGCATCCGCGTCCCTGGCCAATCTTCAAGGCGACATCACTACGGTCGCCGGCGACATTCTCTCAGCGACCGCCACCGAGAGACTGTCTGCCGAGCGAGAGATGACACATGATCAGACCTTTAAAACCACGCTGCAGGACACTCTCCATGCCGACGCCGTCGACAGTGACGCGGAAATGGAACGGCTTCTTCAACTAGAACAGGCCTACGCTGCCAATGCAAAGGTAATCCAGGCCATCGATGAGATGCTGAAGAACATTCTGAGGATTTGAAAATGAAAGCTGTATCAGTAGGAGATCTTTCAAGATTTTCCGGTATGAGAGCGGCAAATGCCGGATTGCGAAAGGATATTCAACGCTTGTCGAAAGAGGTCACGACAGGCGTTCGTACGGACCTGCCCAAACATCTCGGAGGCGAGCTTTCTCAGCTAGTGCGCATCGAAACAGAGCTTCGGGCTGCCGATACCTACCGCGTCGTTCAAACCGAGGCAGGGTCAATCGCCAATGCAATGCAGGCGTCATTTTCCACCCTGCAGGAGATCGCAGAGGAGATGGCAACAACGACATTATCAGCCAATTCGCTGGCGACAGGTTACAGCCTCAAGATGGCTGCGCGCGATGCGAAGGCGCAGCTCGAGCGGGTGGTCGATGCGCTAAATATCACGGTTGGCGGGCGTTTCCTGTTTTCCGGATCAAAGGTCTCGACACCGAGCCTGGCTTCTGCGGAAGAGTTGATATTGCAAGCAGAGGAGGCCTTGAAAGGCTCTGGAAGTGCGGCAGAGGCGCTTCAGCGACTGCAGAACTGGATCGATGCGGAACCGGGTTCGGGGGGATTCACCGATCGGGCCTATCAGGGTTCCGGGTCGCCCTCTTCCAGCTTCAATATTTCAGGCTCAACAACTGTTAGCTTTACGCAGACTGCTCAACACCCAGCCATCCGAAAGGTTCTATCGGGCCTGCTTATCGGGGCGGTGGTTGACGGGGGGCTTTTCGAGAATAATTTCACAGAGCAGTCGAGCCTAATGAAGTCAGCGGGCGACCTGCTACTAGAGGGCGATACGCTTTTAGGCCTTGCACGTGCCGAGATCGGAGCGGATCAGGCGAAGATCGAGGCGTCAACGGCGGAGCTTTCTGCGAAGGTCACCAATCTCGGATTGCAGAGATCTCGCTTAATCGGGGCCGACAGCTATGAATCCGGAAGTCAGCTGGTCCAGGCCCAATCGCAGTTGGAGGCGCTATTATCTCTTACTGCGCGCCTTTCTAGGTTGAGCTTGGCGAATTACCTGTGAAATATCTGCTCTCATTCCTGCTCGTGTCGTTCTTCTCGCTCACCACCGCGTGCGCGGCAAGCGTGAGGCTGAAAGACGTCGTCGGATTTGACGGCGTCCGCGGCAATGATCTGGTTGGCTATGGGCTTGTGGTCGGCTTGAACGGCACCGGCGATAGCCTTCGAAATGCGCCTTACACCGAAGACATGATGGTAACTTTGCTCGAGCGGTTAGGTGTTAATGTCAGCTCTGATCAGTTTCGTCCTAAGAACGTTGCCGCGGTGATGGTAACGGCGGTCCTACCGCCATTTTCCAGGGCCGGCAGTCAGCTGGATGTGACGGTCTCCGCCATCGGCGACGCCAAGAGCCTGATGGGAGGTATGCTCATTATGACGCCGCTGAGCGCGGCGGATGGCGATGTCTATGCTGTAGCGCAGGGGTCGGTGATAGCGGGCGGCGTCTCGGCACAAGGGGAAATGCCTCTGTCGTGCAGGGGGTGCCCACATCTGGATCGATACCTTCCGGCGCGCGGGTGGAGCGAGAGGTGGACTTCGATTTTTCGACGCTGCGCAACATTCGTCTCGCCTTGAAGCAGCCCGATTTCACCACCGCGTCACGGATCGAGCGCGCGGTTAATAGCAGCGGCGTCGGCCGCATTGCACAGATGGTCGACGCAGGGACCGTGACGTTGGATCTTTCGGATCTCTCCGGCGCCAACCCCGCGCGTATCCTTAGCCAGATCGAAAATCTGCAGGTCGAGACCGAAGGCAGGGCGCGGGTCGTGGTCGACCATCGTTCCGGCACGATCGTCATGGGCGAGGATGTGCGCGTGTCACATGTCGCCGTGTCGCAAGGAAACCTCACGCTGCGTGTCCAGGAAACGCCCCTGATTTCGCAGCCGAATCCTTTTGCGCGTGGTGAAACTGTGGTTGTGCCAGATAGCGAAGCCGAGATCACCGAAGAGGCTGGGATCGGGTTCGCCGAGGTGCAAAGCAGCTCATCACTGTCTGACGTGGTCGCCGGGCTCAACTCGCTCGGCGTGTCGCCACGCGACCTTATCGATATTCTGAAGGCGATACATTCGGCCGGCGCCCTTCATGCCGAACTGATTGTGAACTGAGCCGGCGATGGAGGCATTGCGATCAGATAAGGAGGCGCGATTTCCTTCGAGGCGCGGTCGGTGTTGCGATGGCGGATGCGGCAGTGGAGCCTGACGCGGCTGCGTGGGTACCCCGAGTGCCGCGGAGCTCAGATTCTTCCCGTTCAGGCAGCACTGCGGAAAATCTACATCGTGACGTTCAGCGCGCCACCATCGAGCAAAAGGTTCTGACCGACAATGAATTTGGCCTGGTCACTGCACAGAAAGGCGCAGGCCGCGCCGAAGTCGCTCGCCTCGCCATAAGCACGGGTTGGGATGCTGGCTTGGCGGCGGGCTCGGGCCTCTTCGATGGTGATCCCTTCGGCCTTGGCGACCCCGCCGTCAAGACCATCGGCTCGGTCGGTGGCGTGGATCCCGGGCAGGAGGTTGTTAACGTTGACGCCGTGCCGCGCCACGTCACGGGACATGCCGGCTACGAAGCCGGTCAGGCCGGCGCGGGCGGTGTTGGACAAGCCCAATACGGGAATAGGCGAACGAACCGATTGCGAGGTGATGTTCACGACGCGACCCCAACCACGTTCGATCATGCCGGGAACGGCTACCTGTATCAGTGCGATCGCACTGAGCATATTGGCGTCGATCGCCTTGATGAAGTCGTCGCGGGACCAGTCCTGCCAATGACCTGCCGGCGGCCCGCCGGCATTCGTCACCAGAATGTCAATCTCTCCGGCGACTTTCAGCACCTTGGCCCGGCCGGCGTCCGAGGTGATGTCTGCGGCGACAGCCTCGACCTGCACACCGTGCCTTGCGGCGATCTCGCTGGCGGTGTCGCGCAATGCCTGCTCGCCGCGGGCGTTTATGACAAGGTCAACGCCTTCGGCGGCGAGCGCTTCTGCACAGCCTTTCCCGAGCCCCTTTGAGGCCGCACAGACGAGTGCTCGCTTACCCTTGATGCCGAGATCCATAGCTATCCTCCTTTTTCGGATCACAGGGAAGCGCGGTCTTGCCGTTTTGTCCAGAGGCCTTCATTCGCGCGGAACCGCCACTGCGCCCCACGAGTTTTCGGTCGGGTGCGTCTTGGCACATATATTCCGCATGTGCGCCCCCGCATCCGAAAACGCGAAAGGGATTCCAATGTCTGATCTGCTTGTGATCGCATTCAACGACGAGACATCCGGCTTTGAGCTGCGGGCCGAGCTGGTGAAGCTACAGAGCGAGTATCTCATCAAGCTGGAGGATGCGGTCGTTGTGACCCGGCCAGCTGCTGACGATATCCAGCTTCATCAGACCCTGAACCTGACCGCTGCCGGGGCGGTTGGCGGGACGTTCTGGGGGACATTGGTGGGGCTTTTGTTCCTAAATCCGCTGGTCGGCGCGGCTGTCGGTGCCGGATCCGGGGCGCTGGCAGGCTATCTGACGGATTACGGGATCAATGACGATTTCATGCGCGAAGTGGGCAATAAGGTCACGCCAGGCGGGTCGGCGGTGTTTCTGCTCGTGCGTGAGATGACCGGGGACAAGGTGCTGGACCGGATCTCGGATTTCCATTCGCGCGGGCGGGTGATCCAGACTTCGCTCTCAAATGAGGATGAAGAAAAACTGCGTGAGGCGTTGGCCGGCACTCAATCGCCGCTCGTGCCCGAGGATGCGAAGGGCGCGGTGACGAAGTAGGCGCGAGATCGGGCGGCTCGACTTGACGTGGGGTGCGCGCGCGTGACACTTCGCGCCCATGCGCCGACCGATTACCGACGACCCCATTTTTGAAGAGCAGCCGCCGAAGCAGGCCTCTCGGCGACGCTTTTCGCTCTCGGGTTGGCTGCTCGGCTGGCTGCGCTGGCTTTTGCTTCGAGCGCTGCTCGTGGCATTTATTGCGGTGCTGATCTTCGCGATCTTCAATCCGCCAACCACTTGGACCATCGTTGAAAGCGCCAGGACCTACCCGATTGCCGAGCGGAAGTGGACAACTGCCGAACAGATCGCGCCGGTCATGCTGCGATCCGTCGTGGCCGCAGAGGACGCAAATTTCTGTCGTCACTGGGGGTTCGACATGAATGAGATCCGCCGGGTTGTGGCCTCGGGTCAGCGTGGCGGGGCCTCGACGCTGACTCAGCAGGCGGTCAAGAATGTCTATCTCTGGCAGGGCCGAAGCTGGACGCGGAAGGTCATTGAGGCTGTGATGACCCCGATGGTCGAGGCTGTGTGGACCAAGCGGCGGATCCTTGAGGTCTATCTGAACGTCGCGGAGTTCGGGCCGGGCATCTTCGGCATCCATGCTGCGGCTTCCCATCATTTTGGCACCACTCCCGACCGGCTGACCGCCGTGCAGGCCGCTCGGCTGGCTGCTGTGCTGCCAGCGCCGAAGCAGCGCGGGACGGCTGCGCCGTCAAGACGCTCGCGCGCGATTGCCGATGGTGCGGCAACCATCGCGAAGGACGGGCGCGATCGCTGCTTCCTGTACTGAGTAACGCTGCCCGGCCGCGCCCCCCACCCCGCATTCCCTAGACCTTGACGCGCCTGCCCGGAAACCGGCCTCAGTCCGGCTTGACGGCTTTGAGTTCCGGTGCAACCGTAACCGCCGGATCTTGGGGTGGCCGGGAGGGCCGTCCCACCAGGGAGGGAAAAATGAAAAATTTCATGTCTGTGCCGCTGCTCGGGGTAATGGCGTTCGGTTCGGCTGCGCTAGCCGAGGGGCCGGTCGATGTCAGCAACGTCAATAGCGAGCTGATCGAGACCGCCGAGGACACCGAATACACCATCGCCACGGTCGTGAAGGTCGACGGTATCGCCTGGTTCGACCGGATGCGCGAGGGTGTCGAACAGTTTGCCGAGGATACCGGGCACGACACCTATATGGTCGGCCCGTCTCAGGCCGATGCCGCGGCGCAGGTGCAGATGATCGAAAACCTGATCGCGCAGGGCGTGGACGCGATCACTGTGGTCCCGTTCAGCGTCGAGGCGGTCGAGCCGGTGCTGAAAAAGGCCCGCGACCAGGGCATCGTGGTCATCAGCCATGAAGCGTCGAACATCCAGAATGCCGATTATGACATCGAAGCATTCGACAATTTCGCCTATGGCCAGAACCTCATGAAGGTGCTGGGCGAGGCGATGGGCGGCGAAGGAAAATATGTCGCCACGGTCGGCAGCCTGACCTCGAAAAGCCAGATGGAGTGGATCGACGGCGCCGTGGCCTATCAGGAAGAGAATTTCCCCGACATGACGCTCGCGATGGACCGGCTGGAGACCTATGACGACGCCAATCAGGATTACACCAAGCTGAAAGAGGCGTTCACCGCTCAATCCGACATCACCGGGATTGTCGGCGGCCCAATGCCGACCTCGGCCGGGGCCGGGCGGATGATCACCGAATCAGGTCTGGAGGGGCAGGTGCATTTCGCGGGCACCGGGCTGGTCTCTGTCGCGGGCGAATATCTGGAGAACGGTGCGGTCGAGTATATCCAGTTCTGGGATCCCGCCGTTGCCGGCTATGCGATGAACATGCTGGCCGTCGCTGCGCTGGAGGGGCGTCAGGATCAGATCCAGGCCGGGCTGAACCTGGGGCTCGAGGGCTACGAGGATCTGACCGCCCCCGATGAGAGCGCGCCGCACAAGCTTTATGGTGCAGGCTGGGTCGGTGTGACCTCCGAGAATATGGGCGAGTACGATTTCTGAGCCGATCCGCCGCACTGCCGGGGCGACACGTCCGCCCCGGCCTTCGTTTTCTGCTTCCAACCCGGTATGATGAACGCAGACCGTCACACCCCCCTTATCGAGATGCGCGGCATCTCCAAGCATTTCGGCGGCGTCACCGCGCTGGATGAGGTATCGCTGTCGATCATGCCGGGCGAGATCCACTGCCTGGCCGGTGAAAACGGATCGGGGAAATCGACGATCATCAAGATCATTTCGGGGGTCTATCAGCCCGACGGCGGAGAGATCCTGATCGACGGCAAAGCTGCGGGCGTGCTCGACCCGGTCCGGTCAACCGCTGCCGGAATACAGGTGATCTATCAGGATTTCTCGCTGTTTCCGACGCTGAGCCTGCGCGAGAATCTGACGCTGAATTCGTTTCTTCATGAAGGGGCGCGGATCGTGGATCGCAAGCGCGCGCAGCAGATGTCGCAGGCAGTCCTACGCAGGCTGGATGTCGATCTGCCGCTGGATGCTGCCGTCGAGACGCTGCCGACTTCCGGGCGGCAGCTTGTCGCGATCGCCCGCGCCGTGCTCGCCGATGCGCGTCTTATCATCATGGACGAGCCGACCACCGCGCTGACCGGGCGCGAGGTCGAACGGCTGTTCCGAATCACGCGCGAGCTGCAATCGCAGGGGATCGCGATCCTGTTCGTGAGCCACAAGATGCGCGAGATGCTGGACCTTTCCGAACGGCTGACTGTGCTTCGCAACGGGCAGAAGGTGGCCGAGGGGCCGATTGCCGATTTTGACGAGGTGGCGATCACCCATGCCATGACCGGGCGCGCGCTGGAGAGCGGGCGTTACGATGCCCCGGCCGCGACGGGGACACCCCGGCTTGAATTTCAGGATGTCAGCGTCCGCGACCATCTGCGTAGCGTCTCGCTGCGCCTGCATCCCGGCGAGGTGGTCGGCGTCAGCGGGCTGATCGGATCTGGCCGGACCGAGCTGGCCCTGGCCGCTTTTGGCATGCTGCCGCCCGAGAGCGGAGAGATCCGTATCGACGGCCAGCCCGTGGCGCTGAACTCGGTGCAGGATGCGGTCAACGCCGGGATCGCCTATGTGCCCGAGGACCGATTGTCCGAAGGGCTTTTTCTAAGCCGTTCGATCCGCGACAACGCGATTGTCTCGTCGCTGCGGCGCTTCGCGCCCGGTCTGTGGCTGAACCGCAAGGCAGCGCAAGAGGCGACGCGGGAAATGTTCGACCGCATGACCATCGCCGCGCCCTCGCCGGATGCTGCGGTCGGCACGCTCTCCGGCGGTAATCAGCAGCGCGTGATGATCGGGCGCTGGCTTATGACCGGGGCGAAGGTATTGATCCTTAACGGGCCCACGGTCGGGGTCGATGTCGGCTCCAAGGCGACAATTCACGAGATCATTCACCAACTCGCGCGAGATGAAGGGATCGCCGTGCTGATGATCTCGGATGATGTGCCCGAGCTGGTCGCCAACTGCAATCGCGTCGTGACCATGGCCGGCGGCCGCATCACAGGCGAGCTTGGCGGCGCGGAACTGACCGAGGACGCGCTGAACGAAACCCTGCGCCTGAATGTCGAGGAGCCCGCATGAGCCAGCGCAACCCGGCATGGTGGAAAAGCACCGAGGCGATGGTCGCGGGCATCCTGTTGATCGCAATGGTGCTGATCGGTCTGGTGAATCCGGCCTTCTGGTCGTTGGACAACCTGTTCAGCCTCGCACGCTCGAATGTGGTGATCGGGATCATGGCGCTTGGTGTGCTTCTGATCATGATCTCGGGCGGTATCGATGTCAGTTTCCCGGCCTTTGCCGTGGCCGCGATGTATCTGGTGGTGCGGGCAATGGTCGATTACGAGCTGGAGGGCATCGTCTGGCCGTTTCTCGCCGCCACGCTGATCGGGGCAGCGCTCGGGCTTGTGAATGCCGGGCTTGTTCACAAGCTGAATATGATCCCCTTGATCGTGACGCTTGGGACGGCGGCCATGGCACGAGGGCTGCTGAACGGCGTTGTGGGCACCTCGAACGTCAATATCAACAAATTTCCCGACTCTCTGATCGAGGTCGGAAAGGCCGATCTGGTCACGCTGACAAACGCAAAAGGTGGCACATTCGGCCTGACGGCGACGGTGCTGGTCTATCTGGGCCTGGCATTGATGGTGCATCTGGTGCTGTCGCGCACCATGATCGGACGCTCGGTCTATGCTTACGGCGCCTCTCCCGAGGCGGCCAAACGCGTTGGTTTTCGCACCGGGCGGACGCTGATCTTTGCCTATGTCACCGCCGGAGCGCTGGCCGGGTTCGCCGGGCTCCTGCACAGTTCCATGATCTGGATGGCCAATCCGCGCGATTTCGTCGGCTGGGAGCTGGACGTGATCGCCGCTGTCGTGCTCGGTGGGGCGTCGATCTTTGGCGGGCGCGGCTCGGTGCTGGGGACCATGCTGGGGGTTTTCATTCTGGTGATGATCAAGAACTCGCTGATCCTGATGGGCATCGACACGACCTGGCAGCGAGTCGTTGTCGGGCTGATGCTGATCGCGGCAGTGGCGCTGACCGCTCTGCGCGACAGGAAGGCCATTGTGTGAGGAGCCGAGGATGAGCGCAACCGATAACAGCTCCTCGACCCGCTCGCTGACCGCGCGGCTCAGCGCCGCCGCCGGGGGCGCCACGAATATGCAGCTTCTGCTGGTCTGTTTCGTCGTGCTGATTTCCATGAGCCTTCTGAACCCGCGCTTCCTCAACCCCTATAACTTCGAGTCGATGGCATTCTTCCTGCCCGAGCTTGGCATCCTTTCCATCGCAGTGATGATTGCCATGCTGACCGGCGGGATCGATCTGTCCATTGTCGGCATCGCCAATCTTTCAGCGATAACGGCGGGTCTGTTCTTTCAGCGCATGGGCGGTCCCGAGGCCGGGATCGGCGTGGTGCTCATCGGGGTCGGGCTGGCGCTTTCGGTCGGGCTGATCGGAGGGGCGATCAACGGCCTGTTGATCTCGCGGCTTCGAATCACGCCGATCCTCGCGACGCTCGGGACCGGGCAGGTCTTTACCGGAATCGCGGTGGTGCTGACCGGCGGGCCAGCCATTGTCGGCTTTCCTGCCGCCTGGAATGCCATCGGCAATGCCAAGCTTGGGCCGGTGCCGGTGCCTTTCGTGATCTTTATTGCTGTCTGTCTCTGCGTCTGGTTGCTGCTGACCCGCGCCGCCTTCGGCTTGCAACTCATGCTGATCGGGACCAATCCGCGCGCAGCCGTTTTCGCCGGCATCAACCGGGCGCGGATGCTCATGTACAGCTATGCGCTGACCGGCCTTCTCTCGGCGATGGCGGGGATCATCCTGTCAGGGCGCACCAACGCGGCCAAATCGGATTACGGCGCATCTTACCTGTTGCAGGCGGTGCTGATTGCGGTGCTCGGCGGGACCAACCCGGCGGGAGGCCGCGGCAATGTTCTGGGCGTGGCGCTTGCGGTGATCTCGCTGGTGATGCTCTCATCGGGCTTCCAGATGATGCGCGTGTCAAATCATCTGATCGACTTCATCTGGGGTGCTTTCCTCATCGCGGTGCTGGCATTGAACCATCTTCTCAGCAATCGGAAGGGGGATTGAGATGATAGCGACGATCCCGCTTCATCCCGATCAGTTCACAGCCGCCCCGCGCGAGCTTGCACGGTTCGGCGGGCTGGATGCGATCGCGTTTCGCTATGCGACCGGAGTGGCCGCCCTGAGGCTGGCCAACGCACGCGGCATGGTCGAGATCCTGCCCTTCATGGGCCAGATCATCTGGCACGGCGAATTCGATGGTGTCCGGCTGGGCATGGAAAGCCAGTTCGATTCGCCCCGTGAAGCCGATAGCATCATCGGCACCTATGGTTGCCTTGGCTTTCATTCCGGCCTTTTGGCCAATGGCGTGCCGACCGCCCGTGACGACCACCCGGTACACGGCGAGTTCCCGGTCTGCGCCATGGATGAGGCCTGGCTGGAGGTTGGCAGCGACAACAACGGTGCCTTCATCCGGCTTTGCGGCGCGCGCAGCTATATCGCGGGATTCGGCCCGCATTACCGCGCCACCCCGTCAGTGACTCTTCATGAGACGGGCAGCATGATCGGCTGGACGATGCGCGTCGAAAATCGCTCTTCCTTTCCGATGCCGCTGCAATATATGGCGCATCTCAATCCGGCTTTCGTCGAGGGTGCCGAGATCTGCCAGCCGGCCCCGTTCACGCCCGACCGGACGCAGGTCCGCCAGGCTGTTCCCGCGCATGTGACGCCGAACCCGGATTATCTGGCTCTGATTGATCGGCTGGCACAGGACCCCTCCGCGATGCGCCGTCTCGGCCAGCCGGAATACGATCCCGAGCAGGTCTTTTATATCCGTGAACCTGCCATGGACGCGGACGGAATTGCTCATCTCATGCTGCGCCGGCCAGAGGGTGACGGCATCGCCGTCGCCTATCGCCCGGCGCAATTCCCGAAGCTGGTGCGGTGGATCCTCGCCAATGGTGACACCAGGGTGGCCGCCTTTGCCCTGCCCTCGACCTGCGAACCAGAGGGTCGCGCGGCCGAGCTGGAGAAGGGAAATGTCATCGAGCTGGCGCCGGGTGCTACGGCGGAGTTCGGTCTCAGCTTCGGTTATGTCGATACCCAGGAGGCCGAGGCGCTGGCATCGGCAATCGCGAAGATAGGAGGCTGAGATGTCAGAGAGCCAAGGCCGCATCGGGGTCGTCGGATCGAACATGGTCGATCTCGTGACCTATACCGACCGGATGCCCGGTCCGGGCGAAACCATCGAGGCGCCGGAATTCGAGCTCGGGTTCGGTGGCAAGGGGGCCAACCAGGCAGTGGCGGCGTCCCGGCTGGGATCATCTGTCATGATGGTGACCTGTGTCGGCGACGACATGTTCGGCCAACAGCAGATCCGTAACTTTCAGGAGAACGGCATCGACACCAGCCATGTTCACAGGGTCGAGGGCAAGTCGTCCGGGGTTGCCCCGATTTTCGTCGAACCTTCTGGTGAGAATTCGATCCTGATCATCAAGGGTGCGAACGCGTCGCTCTCTCCCGATCTGGTCGATCAGGCCGCGCCCGCGCTCGAAGGGTGTGACGCGATCCTGATGCAGTTGGAGGTGCCGCTGGCGGTGAATTACCACACAATCGCCTGGGCCGCCTCGAAGGGGATCACCACCATCCTGAACCCCGCCCCCGCTTCGACCGAGCTTGACGTGGCGCAACTGGCTGGCCTCTCATTCTTCTGTCCCAATGAGACCGAGCTCGCGACGCTGACCGGCATGCCTACAGACAGCGATGACGACATCATCGCCGCCGCGCGCAACCTGATCGCGCAGGGAATCGAGCAGGTGGTTGTGACGCTGGGTGGGCGCGGTGCGCGTCTTGTCACCGCCGAGAAGGTCGAAGAGATCGCCCCCGTGAAGGTCGCGCCGGTGGATACGACCGGCGCCGGGGACGCCTTTATCGGCAGTTTCGCGCACTACCTGGCCTCGGGCGCGGACGCTCCGGAGGCGCTGCGGAAAGCTGCGTTTTACGCCGCGACCTCGATCACCCGCCGCGGGACGCAAAAATCATATTTAACGCCAGAGGAGCTTGAACGCTTCTCGTTATGAAGGCCGCCGGAGGATAGACGGTGACTGCAACCCTCCACTCCTTCAGCTTCACCCCCGAGGGAAAGAGGCCGCGAGAACAGGAAAGCCACGAAGCCGAGATCAAGACTGGTCGTGGCCGAAGAGGCGAGCAGCGCCTGAGCATCTGGATTAAGACGACCCGGCCCGGCGACACAACGGATGATCGCGGCGTGGAAGGCTGGGAGTCCCAGTTTCTGGTCAGTGTGGACCCGCCCGTTCCGCAGCTCCCTCGCGCCGGGAAGACGATCACCATATCGGATGAAGACGACCCCGATATCTGCTGTGACAGATTTTCTGTATTACTGGGACCACGGGCGCCTTACCTCGGCCCGCATGCAGATCGGTGCCGAGAAGAGCGGTTTTCAGCTCTGCTTTACCGGCGAACGCGACTTTGGAAACAAGGTTAGCTTCCACGCCCCGTTCCAGACCTGATGTCCCGACGCGTCAGGCGCCCGCTTCCGCCGCGACTTCGGCGCGCGATTTCCGGCCGCGCTCGGTCGCCGATTTCAGCTGCCCGCAAGCCGCCATGATATCCTCGCCGCGTGGCGTGCGGATCGGGCTGGCGTAACCCGCCTTGTAGATGATGTCGGCGAAGGCCTCGATCCGTTCCCAGCTTGACCGCTGATAAGGCGCGCCCGGCCATTCATTGAACGGGATCAGATTGATCTTCGCAGGGATGCCCCGGATCAGCTTGACCAACCGGCGCGCATCCTCGTCGCTGTCATTCACACCGTCGAGCATTACATATTCAAAGGTGATCCGCTCTGAATTGGACAGCCGCGGATAGTCGCGCAGCGCGTTCAGCAGCGTCTCGATGTTCCACCGCTTGTTGATCGGCACAAGCTTGTCGCGCACCTCATCGGTGGTGGCGTGAAAGCTGACGGCGAGCTGGCAGCCGATTTCCTCGGCAGTGCGCGCGATCTCGGGCACCACACCAGAGGTGGACAGAGTGATGCGCCGGCGGCTTAAAGACAGCCCTTCATTGTCCATCACCACCTTCATCGCGTCGCGAACCGCCTCGAAATTATAAAGAGGCTCGCCCATCCCCATCAGCACGACATTGCTGACCAGACGGGCCTCATCCTTCGGCTTGCCCTGCTCGGGCCATTCTCCCAGATCGTCGCGTACCAGCATGACTTGCCCGACGATCTCGCCTGGCGTCAGGTTGCGCACCAGCTTCTGGGTGCCGGTGTGACAGAAAGAGCAGGTGAGGGTGCAGCCGACCTGGGATGACACGCATAATGTCCCCCGGCCCTCTTCCGGGATATAGACCGCCTCGACCTCGTGCCCGCCGGCAATGCGCAGCAGGTATTTGCGGGTACCATCCTCCGAGATCTGGCGGCTGACGACCTCGGGCACGGCAATCTCGAAACGCTCCGACAGCAGCGCGCGATAATCTTTCGAAAGGTTGGTCATCGCCGCGAAATCGCGCACACCCCAGTAATAGACCCACTGCCAGATCTGCCCGACCCGCATCTTGGCCTGTTTCTCCGGCGTGCCGGCCTCGATCAGCACATCGCGCAGCCGGTCGCGGGTCAGGCCGACGATATTCGTTCGCCCGGTCTCTGGTAGTTTGCGCGGAATGGTCAGCACGTCTTGCGTGATCGGAGAGGTCATGGCGGCAGATTCCCTTGGAAGCCGGCAGATGTAGTGAAAAAGCGCACGCCAATCAAGGCGCGCGCTTTCATCCTGACGTAAATATCCCGCGGGGCGCGGGGGCGCGCAGCCCCCGCATCGGCGGGTGTTACTGACACTCGGCCTTGGCGGCGTTGGTCGCGGCGGTGATGCCCGACAGGCTGAACGTATCGACCGTCTGAGTCCCGCGCGAGGACATGCCGGTGATCTTGGCTTCGGCCCCGGCGCGCAGCGCCGCGATCAGCCGCGCATCTTCCGATGAGGACCCTGTCCAGGCGTTCTCACCTTCGGTGAACATGTCGAATTCCTGCCCCCCGACGTTCAGATCCACGGTCGAACCGGGATTGAACGGATAGCCGCCGGTAAAGCTGACCTCGCCCGCCGAGCCGGGACGATAGGCCACGTAAAGACGAATATCGCCGCGCTGCACCTCGACCTGCTGGCCGTCCTTGGTGTTCACGGTGGATTTCGGCGGCGACACCGCCCAGCATTCGCGCGGATCGCTTCCCGCGAAAACTGTCCAGTCACCTTCGGTGGTGACGACATTGGTGGATTCCTGCGCCTGCGCCGCACCGGCGAGTCCGGTCGCAACTGCTAGGATCGCGGCAGCGCCGCGCAGCTTGGTCATGGTCATGTTCTGCCTCCTGCCGATAGCTTTCTTAACGATGCCTGTGGCCATTGATTTGTTTCAACGTCAAGATAACGCCAAACGCAGGCGCGAAAAAACCCCAATTGGCAGGAAATCGCGCATTTGTCAGGAAAATGAGAGGAAGCGGAATCATGCCATCTGCGGAAATGATCGAAATCTGGCGCGGCGAATTGCAGGAGGGGGTCCATCGCGGTCACGCGGTGATCCATGACGGGCGTGACGTGGTCGCCTCTTGGGGTGATGCCGATGCGGTGATCTTCCCGCGCTCCTCCTGCAAGATGATCCAGGCGCTTCCGATGCTCGAATCGGGGGCGGCGGATGCGGCGGGGCTGACCGCGGAACAGCTTGCGCTTTCCTGCGCCTCGCATAACGGCGCGGTAACGCATGTGGAAAGGGTCGGCGCATGGCTGGACGGAATGGGGCTGGGTGAGGCCGATTTGCGCTGCGGCTGCCACCGGCCCTGGGACAAGGCCGAGGCGAAGCGCTTGCTCTGTTCGTCGAGTCAGGCGAACCAGCTTCATAATAACTGCTCGGGCAAGCACGCTGGCTTTCTGACCTGGACGCGCCACGCCAAGGCCGGGCCGGAATATGTCGAGATCGACCACCCGTTGCAGCAGGCCATCCGGCAGGCCACCGCCGAGGTGACGGAGGAAGAGCCGGCAGGTGTGGGCATCGACGGCTGCTCGGCGCCGAATTTTGCCGGTTCGATCACCGGGCTGGCCCGCGCGATGGCCGCTTTTGCTCAGCCGGCGAATGACGCGCGCGGCCGCGGAATGGCGCGGCTGATCGATGCGATGCGCGCCCATCCCGAACTGGTGGCCGGTGAAGGCCGCGCCTGCACCGAGCTGATGCGGGCTATGGGCGGCAAAGTGGCGGTCAAGACCGGGGCCGAAGCGGTCTTTATCGCAATCATCCCCGAGAAAAGACTGGGCGTCGCCGTGAAGATCGAGGATGGCGGCACCCGCGCCTCCGAGGCGGCGATTACGGCGCTTATGGTGCATCTCGGGGTTCTGGACCGCGAACATCCGGTCGTCGGTCGGTTGCTGACCGATCCGATGAAGAACTGGCGCGGGCTCGAAGTCGGAGGCCTTCGTCTCGCGCCCGGTTTTCTGGGATAGCAAACGCTGCGGCGGATGTCGGGTAACCCCGGCAGAGATGAAAAAACCCGCCATCTCTGGCGGGTTTCAGTTGCTGGCCCGGTGAAGGGGCCGCCTCCGTCACGCTCAGCCCTGGCGGGCCTTGAAGCGACGGTTGGTCTTGTTGATCACATAGATCCGGCCCTTGCGGCGCACCACCTGGCAATCGCGGTGGCGGCTCTTGAGCGAGCGGAGCGAGTTGCGAACCTTCATCGGTCTTCTCCTCATCGCGGCGCTCAGCCAAGCGCCTTGAAACTGAAATACCCCCGGCCCATGTCCGGGGGCGCGAAAATGGTGGGCGGTACTGGGATCGAACCAGTGGCCACTACGATGTCAACGTAGTGCTCTACCTCTGAGCTAACCGCCCGTTCCCGTGCGATTCGGCCCAAATGGGCGCAAGCTCGCGTCGGTTCGGGGGTCTATATAGTCAGTTTTCGGCGGTTTCAAGACGGTTGGCGACAGAAAAGCGCGCCGTTATAACCGGACCAGCCGGGGCGTCCAACGCCGCCCCGCCGAGCGGAGGACTCGATGGATCAGGCCGCCACGCCTGCCGACGCATTCAGCCATGAAATCCGCCGTCCCGAGGTCTGGGCCAGCGGCGTGATCGTCTGCTCGCCGCATTCCGGGCGCGATTTTCCCGACTGGTTTCTGGATGAGAGCTGCCTCGACATAGCCACGCTCAGGTCGTCGGAAGATGCCTATATGGACCAGCTGATCGAGCCGGCTCTTGCGGCGGGCGCGGTGACGCTGACTGCGCGTCTGCCGCGCAGCATCGTGGACCTGAACCGCAGCGCATCGGAACTCGACCCTGATGCGGTGCAATGCGGGCCGCGGCGGCCAGCCACCCCGCGGGCGATGGCGGGGCTGGGCGTGATCCCGAGAGTCGTGGCGGGCGCGCGGCCGATTCGCAATGCGCCGATCACGATGGATGAGGCGCAACGGCGGATCGAGACCTATTGGCGCCCCTATCACCACGCGCTTCGCAGGCTTATCGACGAGGCGCTCTCCAGCTTCGGCTGGGCAATCGTGCTGGACATGCACTCCATGCCCCACGATGCGGTCGGGCATCTGATCCCGCCACAGCCCGAGGTGGTTATCGGCGACCGCCACGGCGTCAGCTGCAACGCCGTCCTGCGCGAGAGGGTCTGCGCGCTGTTTCGTCAGTCCGGCTTTGGTCTGCGGCTCAATGCGCCGTTCTCGGGTGCTTATGTGGCGACGGCCTATGGTCGGCCGACCCAGTCTGTGCATGTGCTTCAGATCGAAATTGATCGCGCGCTCTATCTGGACGAGCAGCGGATGGAGCCATCGCCGTCATATAACGCCTTCGCTGAGCGTCTGGCCAATATCTTGACCCAGGCCGCGCTGCTGCGTCCGGATGCGGGACGCGTCAAGGTCGCCGCTGAATGAATGTGCCACTCGCGACAGAGGTGGCATGGCGCGAGGGTGAGGATTTTATCGGTACAAAGCTGGTCCTGACCATCGACGGCAAGATGCTGGTCTATCTGCGCGACGACTTTCCCGGGATCGCCTTTCCGGGCCATTGGGATTTGCCGGGGGGAGGCCGGGAAGGTGCCGAATCCGCCGTCGATTGCGCGCTGCGTGAATTGAGGGAGGAGTTTGGCCTCGGCTTTCTTCCGTCGCGTCTCGCGCGCAGATTCGCATTTTCAAGTCCGATCGACGAGCGTAGCATAGCAATCTTCTATACGGGGCAGCTCGATCAGTCCGACATTGCTGCCATCCGCTTCGGAAATGAAGGGCAGACGTGGCGGCTCATGGCAGTGTCCGACTATATCCGGCACGCGCAGGCAGTTCCGCATTTTCGTGCGCGGGTGGCACATTGTCTGGGCATAGTGTTGCGCTGAGGCCAGCCCCGTCAGATCTGTATTTGTTATCGTGACGGCGGTTCACTTGAAAAACTGTTCAAAATACCGGTGTATAGAAACTGTTGCAAAGTTAACGACTTGATAACGATTTTCGGTTTATGATGGTGCGCAAGTTTCGGATCATCCCGTTAAATCAAGTAGTTACATCGGTTTGACCGGACTGTTTATAGTAGAGGCACTTAGTAACCGTCGCTTTTTTTGAAGGTAACTGAATGAACCCACGACGCAGTCTTGCAGATGTTGTGTTCGAACGGCTCGAGCAGTCGATCAAGTCCGGCGCCTATGCCGATGACGAACGCTTGCCCACCGAACATGAACTTTCTGCTGAATTCGAGGTCTCGCGACCGATCGTCCGCGAAGCCCTTCGCCGTTTGCGCGAACGCGGCCTTGTCTATTCACGACAGGGTGCCGGCAGTTTCGTGCGCACGCAGGGGCTGAAAAACCCGCTCGGGTTTGGAAAGCTCGAGAATGTCGCCGATCTGCTCAACTGCTATGAGTTTCGCATGATCATAGAGCCCGAGGCCGCCGCGCTCGCCGCTGAACGCCATACCGCCAACTCGCTGGCCACCATTGGTTCCGCGATGGAGCTGATGCGCAGCGCAGCCAATCGCCACGCGCAGCGGGAAGAGGCTGATTTCCAGTTTCACCTTGCGGTCTGCATTGCCAGCGACAACAGCTATTTCTCGATCTCCATGGCGGCGCTCAAGGAGCATCTGGCGGCAGGTCTGCGGTTTCAGGGCATCACGATTCAGACCGATGCCAGCGGCACGCCGCGCGGCCTCGCCGAGCATGAGAGAATCTTCGACGCGATTCGCAACCGCAACGGGCAGGAAGCGCGCAGCCTAATGCTGAACCACCTGCGCGGCGGGCGCGAACGTCTGTTCGAGAGGCGCAGCCCAGGCCTCGCCATCGAGTAAGCGCCTACGCCGAAACCGGCGCGCCGATTGCAAAGCTTCCGGATGACGGGATCGCGCTTGCGTTTGCGCTTAGTGGTGTTGGGGCGGTTGCCTGACCGACACACCACATCTGGCTTGCGTGTTGCGCCGTTCGCTGCCGATGCGGTCAACTCGAAAAGCGCGGCCTTTCCACCGCCCTGAAAATGGGCAACTTATGCCTGGTCAGAGCGAAAACAGGCGACGAAGGGCCCGATAATCCGGGGCGCGGAGATCGCAGAAGCGAAGCCCATCACGCCCGGCCTCGGGGCCGACTGCCACCGTGAACAGCCCCGCATCCTTGGCCGAGCGCGCCCCGGCGACCGCATCCTCGAAGGCGATCAACCTTGCCGGAGCGCGGCCGAGCCGGTCTGCCGTGACGCTATATGGCATCGGATCGGGCTTTCGGCGTGGCAGTGGGTCGGCAGAGACCACAAGATCGACAGAATCCGAAACGCGCAGCTCGGCGAGTGCATCTCGGATCAACCGCTCGGGCGAGGACGAGCATATCGCGACGACCAGACCCAGCCCCTTCACGTCGCGGAGAAACGCTGCCGCTCCCGCAATAGGCGTGCGAAGCTGAGGCAGCCAATTATCCGCCTCGGTAAAGATCTCCTCCTCGATGGCGCGGGCAGCGCCCTTGTCGGAGGGGGCAAACACTTCGGCAACGAGATCGTCCATGCTACGCCCAATGCTGGCTTCGAGCTGGGCGGCGGTGATCCTGCGCCCATGGCGCTCGGCGACGATGTTCTTGGCGCGCGCCCATGCGGGTTCGCTGTCAACCAGCGTGCCGTCGAGATCGAACACCGCACCGGCAAAATCGGTCAGGGATGGATTCTGGCAGGATTTCATGTCGCTTCCTGCGCCATTCGGACCAGAGGCCGCATCCTGCGCCCCTTGACTGTCCAGCTTGTCGCAAAGGCGAAGCAGGCCAGCGTTTCTAGCCAGAAGATCGGACGCAGCGCCGAAAGGCGGCCTTCGGGATCGAATACGAGGATTGCGGCCATCGCGGCCAAAGCGGCAAGGATGACCCACCCGCAGATCCGATAGATCCTCTGCCGCGCGCGCTTCTCGGCGGTCTCCCTGCTGCCGCGAACGAACAATACAAGACAGAAGATGGCAAGCGCGCCGAAGAATATCCCCGCGCTCGCCAGATGCAGCAGCGCCGTGACGCCTTCACCCAGCACACATTGCGCGACCGTGCAGTCCACCGGTTGCTCGACAGTGACGGGCGCACCGGCAGGGTTTTCATAGACGAGATCTTCGGCCGTGGGCAGCAACGCGATGCCAAGCGCGCCGATTGCGGCCAGCCTTGCGATATTCTGGTCGGTCAGCAATTGCGGGGTCAGAGGACGATACCCCTCGTAGCTCCAGAGAAACACCGCCTGTGCACAGAGCGTGCCGACAAGGATCTCGCGCATCGGGCTGTAATAATAGGCCGAAATACTGTTAAGGATCCCGTCCGCCGACAGGATCCCATAGAGGATCAGCACCACGGGCAGGAAGAAGCCCAGATAACCGATGGCACGGCGAACCGCGAGGAAGGATAGCACGAGATCATTCTCTGCCTTCTGCCGCAGCTCGGCCTGGGTTTCCGCCATCGTCGTTCTCCGCTTTGGGTCAGCCAGAGCAGGATGCGCCCGCAGCGTCAAGCCGCGCCACGGCGAAGCACAAGCTTTGTGCTTGAACATTTTAAGATTGAAGTTTTACGGCGGGCTCGCTAACCTCTCCATTGTCAGCAAGATATTGGCGGAAAATCTGGGGAGCGAGAATGGCGGGACAGACGATCCACCCCGAGGGATGGGCTCCGGCGCTGGGCTATGCGAACGGCATGTTGATGCCGGATGGGACGCTGCATGTCGGGGGTCAGATTGGCTGGAATCGCGACAAGAAGTTCGAGACCGGCGACTTCATCGGCCAGATGGAACAGACGTTGAGCAACATCGTCGAGATCGTCCGCGCTGCGGGCGGAGACGTGCCGGATATCGGTCGCCTGACATGGTTCGTGAAGGACAAATCCACCTATCTCGCGCATCAGCGTGAAATCGGCGACGCCTATCGCCGCGTGATGGGCCGGCATTTCCCGGCCATGTCGCTGGTTGTGGTGGCCGATCTCGTCGAGGACGAAGCTCTGATCGAGATCGAGGCGACCGCCTTCATCGGCACTGAGTCTAATCCCTAGACCAACCATTTTCTCCGGGAGAAGGTCACACGGGCCGGCGATGGCGATAAGCGTAGCCTTGCACCCGGTGAGTGCCGGCTTCCTCGCGTCATGGATGTTTCCAAGCTGCGCCTTGGCTGTGCTGCCGCCGGGCGTCCAAGGAAGAGGCCGGAACGGTCTGTCGCAGCCACGGCTGGCGCTGAATACCGATTCCCGTGAGCTGCCGCGAACTCAATCAGCCGCTCTGCTTGAGCGTGACCCCCTCCGTAAAAGATCAGCGACGGGGCATCGAACTCACGACTGCGAGGCAGGGCAATTTCATCGCGCAGCGCTACTGCTCAAACCCGAAGCTTCGTTCGATCAGGCCAATATCCTTACGCAGATTTTCCATGAGCACCAGCGCCAGCTTCTGCACCGGTTCGAAGGCAGACGTATAAAGCCAGATTTTCATGCGGATCTCGGGCGTGGTTCGTTTGAACACGACCTTTTCTTCTGGCCAGCCCGGCGTAATCAACGAAGGGACCAGGGACACGCCGAGCCGTTCGCTGACAAGGGCGCATGCGGCATCGGCCATCTGAGCCTCAACGCCAAACTCCAATGTCACGCCGGCCTCGGACAGGGCAGCAAGGATAAGTTGATGCGATGTATCCGCGCGCCCAAGCGTGATCAGCCGGTCACCCGCAAGCTCGGCCAGATCGATGCAGTCCCGATCAATAAGCCGATGATCGGGCGGGAGGGCGCAGACCATGGAACAGGTTGCAAAGGGTCGGCACGAGATACCTGGGTCCTGGGACGCCAGCAGCGAAATTCCGAAATCTGCCTCGCCGGTGAGCATTGAGGATGCAATGCTCGGCGATGTGCGTGTCAACAATTGAAGAGATATATCCTTGTGAGCGCGCATAAATTGCGCTGCTGCCCGTGGGAGCACTCGAAAGCTCAGCGCCGGGAAGGCGACGACCGCCAGGTCTCCGCGCTCCAGGCCGCGTATGGCCTTGGCGGTGTTTTCGACTCGGGCGACTCCGGCTTGGAGCTTCTCTGTTTCCATGAACAGCCGGCGGGCTTCGGCCGTTGGTCGGATCCGGCTGGATGCGCGCACGAAAAGCTTGAAGCCACACGCATCCTCGAAGGCGCGAATCATCTTGCTTACGGCAGGCTGGCTGACGAACAGCGTTTCCGCCGCCTTGCTGATAGATCCGCCTTTCATGACGGCGTTGAAAGCTTCGATTTGCCGGATATTGGGGCGTGCCATGCAGCAATTATAACCGTTTGGAATGGGTCTGTTAACTAAATTCAATAGTATCCGGTGACCTTGCGCCGCCTAATCAAGCGGACGGCAACCGGAAACTCCACCGAGAACCTTGCGCGGCTACAGGCTCAGCAGAGCGCGCAGGAGCTGGACGTCGTGATTATGGATGACGGGCCGATGAATCAGGCCGATGCACTGGGCGTCAGCGCCCCCATCGAAGATACGCCGCGGCCACCCGCTTTTTCAATCATAAGTCAGGACTGTTGCATGGCATTCCTTGAGCTTCAGGGGCTGACAAAACACTATCACCGGATTGCTGCTGTCGAAGATCTCGATCTGAGCGTGGAGAAAAGCAGTTTCGTATCTCTGCTGGGTCCGTCCGGTTGCGGCAAGACCACGACCCTGCGAATGATCGCCCGCATTACCACGCCGACCCGGTCCGTATCCACGCGGTAATGACTCGAGGCCGCATGTGAGCGGAGCGAGCAACCGCTTGCGGGCCAGAGCCTGGCCAATGAGCAGAGGCGTGCATTTCGCCAGCCGACTGCTTAACCTCAAATGGTCGGCGTCCAATCCGCGTTCGGCCATGATCTATTTAAGATTGCGGTAGTAGACACCTTAGCGGACATGAGAGAACACCATGTAAATGACCTCCGAATTCGGAAAGTGAACGCGCTTGAGCTCAATGAGGCCAACAGCCCTTCGCCAACCGCTTCACGCCGCCGACAAACTGGCAGCCCCGGAGAAACCAGAAACTTCGCGAAAGGAATCTCCCGGGGGGTGCAGGCGCACAGATGTTCGAGCCACATCGAAACAACCTTCAGCGCGGTGCCGATCAGGGGTTCGACCGAACGCCAACAGAGGCTATAGGATTTGCCCATCAAAGCCACCGCACTTCGCAATACTTGCACGTCCACGACACCGAAAGGCTCGGCGTAGCTGGCAGCGACTGAACCTGCGCCTCGTCAACAGGATCTGAAAATGATCTAGCCTTCGCCGCCGCCCTCGACCGCACGCGCTGCTGTCCTTGCTGCGATCGCGCCCATGACCACGGCGCTCAGCAAGCCGTTGCCGGCGCTGTAGCCGCTGTCACCGCTGCCGGAGACTCCTCTCGCGGCACCTCCGGCGGCATAAAGATTCGGGAAGGCAGAACCATCCTTGCGGAGCACCCTGCCTTGCGGGTCGATCTCCAGCCCGCCCTGAGTGTGGAACAGCGCGCCCGTCACCCGAATCGCATAATAGGGCGGGTGTAGCTTTGTTTTTCTGCCGAAGGCTCTGCCGAAACGGTCGGTGGCGTTTTCATCGGAGAGCGATGAAACCTCTGACAGCGTCTCTTTCAGGGCATTGATTGGCAAGTCGAGCGCGACGGCCATCTCGTCCGCAGTCTGGAAAATCCTGACCGCCCCGGCGGCCTCTGCATCGCGATAGTCCTGAAACTCGGACAAGGCGCCATGGATGCGGGAATCATAGACGTTCCACACCGTCTGGCCCGGCTGGCGCAGCACCACGCGGGCCTGTTCGGAATAACCGCCATGCTCGTTCGAAAAGCGCCGCCCTTCAGCGTTGATCTGGATCCCGCCGCGCAGCATGACGACCCATGCGATCAGCGTCTGTTGCGGCACCGCCAGCGAGCCGTGACCCTGATAGGCCCCAAGGTCACGAAGCGAGGCGCCGATGGCCTCGCCCCATTCCACCGCATCTCCGACATTGCCGTCGTGGCCGTGATAAGGGGCGTTCTCCATCTCGGGGATGTATCGGGCGACGAGCTCGGGGTTGCCGCCAAAGCCGTTGCAGGCCAGCAGCAGCGCGTCGCAGCCGATTGCCTCACGCTGACCGTCGGGCCTCGTGAGTCCCACGCCCTTGATCCGCCCGTCTGCGGTGACGTAAAGATCCTCGGCCCGGGCGCGGGTCATCACTGGCACGGCAGCGGCTTCGGCGGCGGCGCTGAGGTATCCCATCAACTCTTCACCTGTCCGACGCGGCGTGGCGTGCATACGCATTCGGCTATGACCAGGATAAAGAAATCCGGTCACCAGCGAGAACGCCACACCGTGAATATCGGCCAGCCATTCGATGACGGATGCGGATTCCCTTGTCAGAGCGGCGAGGACATCCGGGTCCGCCTCGTGACCGTTCTTGCCCTGAATATCCGATGCCATGATCTCGGGGCTGTCCTCTACGCCCTGCTCGGCCTGAAACCGCGTCCCGGCTGCGGGGATAAAGCCCGAGGACATCGCTGTGCTGCCCCGCGGAACCGCATCGCGTTCAAGGACGGCCGCATCCAGACCCGCCTCATGTGCCGCAAGCGCGGCGACGAGGCCGCAGGCACCGGCGCCCACAATGAGGAAGGGCATATGTACGTCGAATTCGGTATCGTCATCGGCCCGAATAATCGGCATCAGCGCTCACCCGCGGCTTGTTTTTGGAAAGCATCGAGGATTTCTCCGGAGGTCGCCTGCCAGACGGTATCCTGTGCGAACAAGTGATCCAGCACAGCCTCCAGGCTGGAGATGCGGTGAGGCTGGCCCACCATCCATGGATGCAGGCTGAGCCCGAGCATGCGGCCGCCTTTCTCCTCAGCCTCGCGCGCCAGAAAATCGACGCTGTCGCAGACCTGTTCTACCCATGAATCTTCAGAGTGGAGATTTTGTCCCATCACGAACTGGTCCTCGATCTCGCTTGAAAGCGGTATGGTGAAGATCGGTCCGCTTTCGGTTCGCATTTTGTACGGCATGTCGTCATTCACCCAATCCGCGCAGTATTCGACGCCGTTTTCCGCCAGCAGATCGAGCGTATTTTCGCTCTGGTTCCGCGCCGGGCTGAGCCACCCGCGGATCGGCATGCCGGTCAATTCGCGCAGAGTGTCTAGCGATCGCCTGACCAGCTCGGCCTCCTCTGCACGATCCTGTCCGCCATAGTGGAGATCGTCCATCGACCAGCCGTGGCAAAGGATCTCAGTCCCGATGCCGCGCAGCCGGTCGACCAGATAGGGGGTCTGCTGCGCGAGGCGGGTGTTCATGGCGAAGGTGGGTTGCAGGCCGCGCCGCTCGAAAAGATCGAGCAGCCGATAAATCCCGACCCGATTGCCGTAATCCCTCAGCGTGAAGTGGCGTAGATCCGGGTAGGGCATCTTCATGCCGTTAGGAACCTGGAACGGAATACCACGCTGATTTAGAGGGTAGAATTGCAGCGAGACATTAACCCAGATCGCCAGCTTTTTGCCGCCGGGCCATTCGATCGGCGTCCGGTCGGCGAGCATGGTCCAGTCATAGCGGCAGTGGTCGTAGCCGTATCGACGCGCGGGATATCGCAGATAGTCGTCAGAAACAGTCATGACGTCCCTTTCGATCGCGTTTCGATATCGCGCAGCGCCTCGTCATAGTGGTTCTCGAGAAAATGCGCGGCGATCTCGCGCCCGGTCGTTACCCAGACATCCGAATGGCCGGTGATATATTCAAGCGCCTCCTCGAAGGCCTTGATCCGCTGCGGGCAGCTGATCTGATAGTTATGAGTCGGGATACACATAACCGTGGCCGACACAGCGCCTTCCTCGTATAGTCTGTCGAAATGTCGCTTGAGCATGGTCAGGTAATGCCGTGGCTCAACCTTGTTGACAGCGAAGACAATAGTATCGTTCATCTCCAGCGAATACGGCACTGAGACAAACCGGCGGCCAGAGCGCAGCCGGATGGGTGTCGGTTGATCGTCATGGAACAGATCGCAGGTATAGATCCCGCCCTTCTCGCCAAACATTTCCTGTCCCACCTCGGCAAAGAGGTCGAGCGTATGTTCCGAATGAGAGAGCGCCGGTGCCAGGTAGCCGCTACAGGGCTGGCCGGTGTGGCGGTGGATGGTCTCGATCGAATCGCGGATCATCTCCCGTTCCTGATCCTCGCTCAGCCCATAGGTGTAGCGAGTGTTGTAGATGCCGTGGCTGAAGAATTCCCAGTCCCGTTCGACACACATCTCGATGACTTCGGGGTGATGCTCGCATAGCGCCGTCGATAACGAGATGGAGCCTCGAATACCGTATTTATCGAGAAGTGCCATCTGACGGTGATGACCGACCCGGTTGCCGTAATCCCGGATGCTGAAGCCGGGAACCGAGGGGTGCGGCGTCGGCCAGGGCTTCCGTTGCGGGTTCGGCGGCGGGTCATATTCGTAATATTCGATATTTGGCGCCACCCAGAAGGCGACACGCGCATCACCCGGCCATCGTATCTTGGGCCGGTTCTCGTACGGCCAGTAATCATAGGCGTCTGGCGTTTCCTTCATCAGGTCCTCCCTCCCCTCGAGAACCGGCTCAGCCGGTCGCCTTCGTACGTTCTTTCAACCAGCTCTGGACCTCTGCGACGGGCAGCACATCGGCGTATTTGAGATGCAGGTCGGTAAGATTTGCGTAGTGATAGCTCTCATGTTTGTCGGCGACGCATTCGATGGGAACGATAGTGCGATAGCCGCGCGAGAGGCTGTCTACCGCAGTTGCGCGGATACATCCCGATGTCGAACCGCCCGTGATGATGACGGTATCGACCTGATGCCAAACGAGCAGCGACTGGAGCGGCGTCTCGAAAAAGGCGGAGGGCATCCGCTTGGTATAGATAACGTCGCGCTCTCGGTCGATTTCGCAGCGATCGTCGAATGCGTGACGGTCGGAATCATATTTGATGTTCTGAAGCGAGTCCGGCGTGTCGGTTCGGGTGCCCCATACGCCCGCGTCCTCCGCAGAGTCGAGATAGGCGACATGGGTCCATATGACGGGCCAGCCGAGGGTGCGAAAGGCGCGGGACAGCGCGTTGACATGGCTGAGCTGATCGGGATCGGCCTCGTATGCAGTCTTGTAGAGATCTTTACGCGTATAGGCTTTCTGCGGGTCCACATTCACGAGAACGGCTTTCTTGCCAAAGCCGAAGGGGACGCGTTCCGGGTTCTTCTTGACCTCGAAGAAGATCTCCTTTGCAGTCTTGTCGGTGGTGATCATATCTCGTCTCACTCCTCCTCTGGGTTTTCGTATTTCTGCCCCAGCTCGAGCATCTGCTGCGTCCCGAGATAGGCGTTCAGCTCGTTGAACTTGAGCATACGGTCCTGGAATGCCGCCGTGGTGCCGTCGCGATGAAGCGTCGCGAAGAATTCGGTTGCCATATGGGTCAGCGCGCGCACCAGGGCGCCGGGAAAGATCACCAGCGAAAAGCCCAACTCCTGCAATGCTCCGGCGTCTCTCAGCGGCGTGTCTCCGCCCTCGACCATGTTGGCCATCACCGGCACCCTATCCTTGAACCGTGTCATGATGTCCCGAATATCCTCATCGGTGCGAATGCCCTCGACGAAGAGGATGTCGACGCCTGCCTCAACATAGGCTTCGGCACGGTCGAGCGCGGCCTGCGTGCCCTCGACGGCGATCGCGTCGGTCCTGCCGATGATGAGGGTCCGGTCGCTCTGGCGGCTGTCGAGCGCGGCTTTCAGCTTACCGGTCATCTCGCCTGTCGGGATGAGGGTCTTGCCGCGAAGATGGCCGCAGCGCTTGGGATAAGTCTGATCCTCAAGCTGGATCGCGTTCGCCCCGGCGCGTTCCAGCAGCCGCACGCTGCGCATGGCGTTGATCGCATTGCCGAAACCTGTGTCGCAGTCCACGATGATCGAAAGATCGGTGCGCTCTCGGATATGCGAAAGTGCGTCGTTGATTTCACTGAGGCTCAGCAGCCCGATATCCGGCCTGCCCAGCATCGTATAGGCGAGGCTTGCGCCCGACAAATAGACCGAGGCAAAGCCAGCCTGCTCGGCCAGCGAGGCACCGAGCGCGTCATAGACGCCGGGTGCCACTTCGATCGTGCGGCTTGCGATGCGGTCTTTCAGGCTGGTGGGATTGTGGGTCATGGGCGCAGGTTCCTCTTTATGCACTGATCTTAGCGCGAAACGAGCGTGAGGTCGTTCCAGACATCCTGCCGGGTCAGCAGGCCGTGGCGAAGCTCGAAACGGTCGATGAAGCGAATGCCTTCGAAGGCGCTGCCGTCATTCCATTCCCCAGACAGCGTGCCGTGGCAGACGATCACGCTGTGATCGGGATAAGGGCTGACATCGCAGGCATGGATGTTTTTCCGGATGCTGCGGTAGCGGCTGCCGGCCCAGGCGACCAATTCTTCCAGCCGTGTCATCTTCGGGCTTCCTGGAAATTGCATTGTGAAGCCGGGGCCGAGAAGCTGCTCGGCTTCACCAAGCTCGCGCGCCTCCATAAGTGCGAGAAATGATCGCACGATCGCTTCCGGCGCGGCGGGTCCGCATGCTGTCGCTTCGACACCTGCTGCGTAGCGATCTGTGATGACCTCTCCCGGCATAATTTGTCCTCCCAAGGCCCTGCGTCCTTCGTGCAGGCTTAACGGCACTTCGCCACACAGCAATATGTACTATAGAAGATACAATTAATATCCTTTCCCTGTTCATGTCCGTCAACCCGGTTTATCGAGAGGAACGGCAATCAAGACCATCAAGCGGGACAAGCCAGTGAACGAGATTAGAGCGTCGGTGACCGAAGGCAGCAAGGCGCACAGAATTTACCTGCTTCTCAAGGACGCCATCGAAAGTGGGCGACTTTCGCCCGGCGAAAAACTTCCGGGCGAGGTCAGGCTTGCCGAGCAGCACGGGGTATCGCGGGTGACGGTTCGCCGTGCGATGGACGCGCTGCGCGCAGCCGGGTTGGTCAGCAGGCGCGCGGGGCGCGGTACCACGGTTCTGGAACAGCCCCTGAAAACCACGCTGACGGCGAGCGTCGAGAATCTTTTGCCGAACATGCAAAAGATGAGCGACGCCTCGCGCGTACGTTTGCTTTCATTCGCTTATATTTCAGCCCCGGCCCAGATTCGCGATCATCTGCGACTGGGGTCGTCGGCACGTGTTCAGAAATCGGTGCGGGTGAGGACCATAGATGACGAACCCTTTTGTTATCTGACCACCCATGTGCCCGAGCGTTTCGCGCTGAAATACAACGAGGCCGATCTGGAGACCTCACCTCTCTTTGCTTTGCTGGAACGGAGCGGCGTCAAGGTCAGCCAGGCCACGCAGACGATCTCGGCCGTGCTGGCGGATCCGGAAGTCGCGGAAGCGCTTGATGTGACGGTGGGCTCACCTCTCATTGCCCTTACCCGGGCCATGTTCGATAAATCGGGGGAGGGGATCGAGCATCTCGATGCGCTCTACAGGCCCGACAGGTTCAGGCTCCATTTTGATCTCGTTCGCACTGGCGACGCTGGTGAGCGGAGCTGGACCTCACTGTCCTGACGGTGATCCGACCAGAGCCTGCTCTTGGCTTCACCAGAAGTGACCGCGGTTTCACAGAACATTTTAATGAGTCATCGAAAACACATTTGACTGTTGCCCGAAGAGATGCTTCCAATGAACTGACGACAGGGTCGCTACCATTGTGAGAGGAGCACATGGCACAGCCGTCGACGCTTTTCGATAAGGTATGGGACGCGCATGAGATCCTGCGCGGCGATGATGGCCGCAGCCTGCTGTGGGTAGATCGCCACTTCGTGCATGAGGGGTCCTTTCATGCGTTTACGGCCCTCGCAGAGCGTGGACGAAAGGTTGTGCGCCCTGACCTGACCTTTGGCGTCGCGGATCACTACGTGCCGACCATCCGCACCGATCTGCGCAGAAACAGCGAGCCCCGGATTCTCGACATGGTGCGCCAGCTTCGCGACAATGCCTCCAGCCAAGGAATCCATCTTTTCGGTCTTGATGATCCGAGGCAGGGAATCGTGCATGTTGTCGGACCGGAGCAGGGGCTGACCCTGCCTGGGCTGCTGATGGTGTGCGGTGACAGCCATACTTCGACGCATGGGGCTTTCGGCTCGATCGCATTCGGTATCGGCGCCTCCGACGTGGCGCATGTCCTCGCGACCCAGACTCTCTGGCAGATGAGGCCGAAACGGATGCGCCTGACGATCGAGGGGTCTTTGGGAAGCGGAGTCAGCGCAAAGGACGTGGCGCTGACCTGGATACGCAAGCTCGGCGCCGACGGTGCACGAGGGCATGTGATAGAATACGCGGGCGAGGCCATTCGTGCCATGTCGATGGAGGCGCGGTTGACTCTATGCAATCTGTCCATCGAAGGCGGTGCACGCTATGGCATGGTTGCACCGGACGACACGACGATTGCCTATCTGCGGGACCGCCCCTGGGGTCCTCAGGGTTCGGATCTGGACGCAGCGGCCGAGGACTGGCTGGAACTACGCACGGACGAGGGCGCGACATTCGACCGCGACGTGGTCATCAGCGCCGATGAGATCGCGCCGACGGTCACCTGGGGTGTGTCCCCAGAGGAGGCGCTTCCGATTGATGAAACCGTGCCCGATCCTGCCGCGGCGACGGAACGTGACAAGGCGCAGCAGATCAGCGACAGTCTCGATTACATGGGGCTGACACCGGGACAAAAACTGACGGATGTGTGGATCGACCGTGTCTTTATCGGCTCATGCACGAATGCGCGGATCGAAGACCTGCGTGCTGCAGCCGCCATTCTGAAGGGTCGCCGTAGCCGGGTGCCGGGGCTTGTCTCGCCCGGATCTTCGCTGGTCAAACGCCAGGCCGAGGAAGAGGGGCTCGACAGGATCTTCATTGAGGCCGGGCTGGAATGGCGTGAATCGGGTTGTTCGATGTGCGTCGGTATGAATGGCGACCGCGTACCATCGGGTGAGCGCTGCGCATCGACCACCAACCGCAATTTCCGGGGCCGGCAGGGGCCGGGGTCGCGGACGCATCTCATGTCGCCGTCGATGGTCGCAGCGGCGGCCGTCACCGGGCATCTGTCGGATGTCAGGACGCTGTAGAGGGGGCAACGATGGAGCCATTTACCCGCATCGCGGCACCAGCCGTGCCGCTGCCTCGATACGGGCTGGACACCGACCAGCTGATTCCGTCGCGCTTCATGAAGGAGCCGCGGAAATCGGGCTATGGAAAATTTCTTCTTTATGATCTCCGGCACGACGAAAACGGCTCGCTGAATGCCGACTTCATCCTGAACCGTGCTGAGGCATCTGAAGCGAGAACGCTGGTCGCACGGCGGAACTTCGGCGCAGGATCGTCGCGCGAGGCGGCGGTCTACGCGTTGGTCGATTTCGGTTTCCGCTGTGTGGTGGCACCGAGTTTCGGGGATATTTTTTCGGCAAACGCAGTGAATAACGGCTTGTTGCCCGCAACCGTGTCCGAGGAGCATCTGGAGGTCATCCTGACGCTGCTTGGTGACGAGCTCGGCCCGATGGTGGTCGATCTCGAAAAGCTGAGCCTGAGCCTCGGCGATCAGGAGATTCCGTTCACCGTGAATGACAACTGGCGGAAAAAGCTGCTGAACGGCTGGGATGACATTACGCTGACCCTGCAACATTCAGATGCTGTCGAGACTTTTGCCGCAGAGCGTTTCGAGGCCTTTCCATGGGCCGCGCCCATCCATCAGGACCGCAACGAAGGTGGCACGTCCCCTAGGGTGTGATCGCCGACATAATAACGATATCAACAGAGGAAAGAACCAGATGAACACCCCCATCGCAGCCATGATCGGCGGCCTGACCCTGCTGGCCGCAACCCCGACGCTGGCCGAGGATCGCCTGACCGCAGTCCATGCGTTTCCGACCTCGCTCATCTATACGCAGAGCTTTCTGGAGTTCGTCGATGCGGTGAATGAGCGCGGAGAAGGCGTGATCCAGATCGATGTGCGTGGCGGTCCAGAGGGGATCGGGCTGTCCCAACAGCCCGAAGCAGTGCGTAACAAGGTCGTCGACATGGCCTATACCGCCGCCAGCTTCTATGCTGGCACGGTCCCGGAGCGGGATGCGCTTGTGGCATCGAACACCAACGCGATCTATGCACGCGAGAATGGCGGGATCGACCTGCTAAACCAGATTCACCAGGAAAAGATGGGCGTCTATTACCTGGGTTGGTTTGATAGTGGGGTCAGTTACAATCTCTATATGATCGAAGAGCCGAAGCTAGATGATGAGGGCAATCTGGACACGGCGGGGCTGAAGCTTCGCAGCAACCCGGTCTATGATGCCTTCTTCAAGGATTATCTTGAGGTTCAGCCAATCAGCATGCCGACAACGGATGTATATTCCGCGCTGGAACGCGGAGTCGTCGATGCCACTGGCTGGACCGAAATCGGGCTTAAGGACCTCAAATGGGATAACTTCCTTAACTACAGGATCGACCCACCCTTCTTCTCGACAGATATGGGCGTGATCGTGAACCTGGATAGCTGGAACAGTCTCACCGAGGAGTCGCGCAATATCATTCAGGAAGTCGCGATTGAACACGAACGGACGAGCGCCGAGCGGTTCGAGACTCTGGCGGAGGAGCAGCGTGCAGAGCTTGAAGGCGAGGGAATGAATGTCATCACCTTGGAAGGCGACGCTGCACAGCGCTATTCGGACGCCGCACGCGACGCCACCTGGGAGCGGATGCGAACCCAGATGGAGCGCCACCCCTCGGGTTTAGAAAATTACGACGCACTTATCGAAAAGTTCAACGATCTCTGAGTCTTGGTAACGAATAGATCAGGCGCGCCGGTCACGCGCCTGATGCAGGAAGGGATAGACGCAGGGCATGCTGAACCGAATTTACCTGGGCATCCTCAACGGCATGGCGGTGTTTGCCGGTCTTATGCTTGTCTGGCTGCTGGTGGCTATTGTGCTTGCCGTGGTGATCCGCAATCTCGGTGCGCAGCCCTCAGCGTGGTTTTTCCTCTCCACGGAATATGCGATGTTCTATCTGACCCTGCTCGGGGCGCCGTGGCTTGTGCGCAAAAAAGGCCATGTTCATATCGAACTGCTCACATCCGTATTGTCGCCAACGGCGCTGAATATCCTCAGCCGGTTCGTCGCCGCGATCTGCACCATCACTTCCCTGGTTCTGGCCTGGAAAGGATTGGAGCTTGTGCTGATGAATATCGAGCGCAGTGACTATGATGTGCGTGCCTTCTTCGTCCCGAAATGGATACTCACGATTGCCTTTCCGATCAGTTTCACGCTGATGGCCATCGAATTCGCCCGCTTCGTGTTCGGCAAGGAGATCCTTCATACCGGTGAAGCGGGGTTCCAGGAATAATGGAATGGTATCTCGCGCTGGCGTTCCTGCTGAGCCTTATCCTGGTTCTCATGGCCATCGGTACGCCAATCGCCATGGCATTTCTTGCCGCGAATGTCGTCGGCGCGTGGTATTTCATGGGCGGCGGCTCCGGCGTGATCCAGATGCTGGATAACGGCTTCGGCGCGCTGTCGAGCTTCGCTCTGGTGCCGATTCCGCTCTTCCTTCTGATGGGTGAGTTGTTCTTTCGCACCGGGCTGGGGATGCGGATGTTCAATGCCATCGACAGGCTGATGGGACGCGTGCCGGGCCGGCTTTCCTATGTGACCGTTGCGGGAGGCACCGCCTTCGCAACTCTCAGCGGGTCATCGATGGGCTCGACGGCGCTGATGGGCTCGCTGCTGGTCCCCGAGATGGAGCGGCGCGGCTATAAGAAACATATGGCGATAGGGCCGATCCTGGGGACGGGCGGTCTAGCGATCATTATCCCGCCATCCGCGCTTGCTGTGCTTCTGGGTACGCTCGCCCGAATAGATATCGGCGCGCTGCTGATTGCCGGGATCGTCCCAGGGCTGGTTCTGGCCGGGCTTTACATGCTGACCATTTATATTCAGACACGGATCGACCCGGACGCGGCACCCGCCTATTCGCTGGAGGCCGTTCCAGCAGGGGAAAAGCTGATCCTTGTGCTGCGCGACATCCTGCCCATGATCAGCGTCATGGCGATCATCATCGCGCTGATGCTGTCCGGCTTCGCAACGCCTTCGGAGGCAGCCGCCTTCGGCGCGCTCGGGGTGATCCTGCTGGCGGTGATCTTCAGGTGCCTGACTTTCACGGCATTCCAGGAATCCGTCGTCGGCGCGCTGAAGGTTACGCTGATGGCCTATCTGATCGTCTTCGGTTCTGCGACGTTCAGCCAGCTTCTCGCATTTTCCGGTGCGTCGAGCGGTCTCATCCAATGGGCGATAGGGCTGGAGCTCTCCCCGGTGCTGATGCTGTTAACGATGTTTGCGGTCCTTCTCGTCCTTGGAACCTTCATGGAGCAAATCAGCATCATGATGCTGACCGTGCCGTTCTTCTTTCCGCTTGCGGAAACCCTGGGCTTCGACCTGATCTGGTTTGGTGTGGTTGTCCTTCTGGCTCTGGAGATCAGCTTTTCGACACCACCGCTCGGGTTGCTTCTCTTCGTCATGAAGGGCGTCGCTCCGCCGGGCACATCGATGCGGACGATTTACATGGCGGCGATCCCGTTCATCCTGTGCTCGATGCTGCTGGTCGGTCTGATGATTGCCTTTCCAGGCATTGCCACCTGGCTACCAGGCATGATGTAAGCTTGGCCGATGGCTAAGAGGACGGCCGTCGGCGGTTTTGCGAAAAACTTTCTGTCTTGTGTCGCTGCCGGAGGTACGCTCCACTGAAGGGGCGTTCTTCGAAATTCACGACCGAAATGACCTGAAGACGGTCGCTGTCTCAGCAGCCAGGTTTGTGCGCGTCAGCATTCTTGCCATTCCGCGCCAAAATGTTGCGGAGGTCGTCAACTTCTTCGGCTCTGTAGAACCTATGACCGCGACCGTCAGCGTGAACGTCTGCGAAGCTGCCATCTTTGTGGCGGTTGCGCAGGTTCGAGGTACTAACGCGCAGCACTTCGGCGGCCTCGGTCGCGCTGAAGCGGCGCAAGGACTTGCGCTCTTCTGGATCGAACGCAACTTTCATCTGACGGCCAAGCGACTCAGCAAGACTGTCTGCGAATGCTCCGATATTGGAAGAGCCTATGCCGTTGGAGGCGTTGGAGCGAGAAAGGCATCTGCGCGAAGACGACTGTGGGACTGACTGCCGAGCACGTCGAGAAGACGACGGTGATGAGCTACGCCACTGACATGAAAGCTCACCGAACGGCGTCCAGTCCGGGCCTCAAACTGTTCCCCACACGCGTGGGGATGAGCCGAGTTCTGGCAGATCGAGGTTAATGAGCACGCAATAGCGACGAGGTGTCCTATCGTCCCATCAGCCCCGGCAGCCATGTCATCAGGCCGGGAAAGGCCGTGCAGATCAACAACCCGATAAATTGCAGCGCGAAGAAAGGCAGGATGCCGCGATAGACTGTGCCCATGCCGATATGCGCAGGCAGCGTGCTTTTGATGTAGAAAAGCGTATAGCCGAAGGGCGGGCTGATATAGCCCATCTGAATCGTCAGCGCGAAGAGGATACCGAACCAGATCGGGTCAAAGCCCAGATGCTGTACAATGGGCATGAAGACCGGCACGGTCAGCAGGATAATCCCGATTTCGTCCAGTACCGTGCCCAGAAAGACCAGCAGGACCATCATCATCGCAAGGATGATATAGCGATTAACCTGAAGCGCCCCGATAAGGCCAAGCAGCGTATCCGCCCCTCCCAGCCCGGTGAAGATCGCGACGTAGGCCTTCGCGCCGAGCGTGATCCACAGGATCATGGCGGTTGCCGTCATCGTTTCCGTGCAGGCGGCGCTGATGATCGGCCATTTCAGGGTGCCGCGCAGCCCGGCTGCAAGGGCCGCGCCCGCGACACCAACTGCTGCGGCCTCGGTCGGCGTTGCAATGCCGAAGAAGATCGAGCCGAGCACCATCACGATGATCGCCGTCGGCAGGATCAGCGTCCTTAGAGAGGCCAGTTTTTCGGCCCGTCCGGCATTCGGCGCCTCGTCCCGCAGGGGGGCCATGTCCGGCCGCAGACGGCAGATCACTGCGATGTAAAGGATGTAGAGCCCGCCAAGCAGCAATCCCGGCACGATCCCCGCGATCAGCATCTTGCCGATGCTGACCTGCGCCGTAACCGAATAGACAATCGTTAGCACCGAGGGCGGGATGAGGATCCCCAGCGTGCCCGACGCGCAAATCGTCCCCGTCGCCAGCCGCGCATCATAGCCCCGGCGCAGCATTTCCGGCAGTGCCAGCATCCCCATCGCCGTCACTGCGGCACCGACGACGCCGGTCATGGCCGCCATCAGGATGCAGATGACGACCGTGCCGATGGCCAGCCCGCCACGCAACCGGCCGAACCACAGCTCCATCGCGCGGTAAAGATCGCCGATCACGCCGGACCGCTGCAACAGAACCGCCATGAAGATATACAGAGGTATGCCCAGCAATGCCTCGGACTTCATGGTATCGAAGATTTGCAGGATCAGCAGGACAAGCGCATTCGCATCCCAGAAAAGCACGGTGAACAGCACCGAAAGCCCGCCCAGCACAAAGGCGACGGGCAAGCCGGTCAGCAGGAACGCGGTCAGCCCGCCGAACATCAGAACCAGGATCAGCGTCGGCGACATCAAAGCATCTCCTCGGCATCATGATTGTGGCGGATCAGCGCGGTGGGGTCGCCAAAGATTACACGCAACCATTCGGCGAGCGCTTGCATACCCATGAGCAGCAGCGCCACCGGGATTGCCAGCTTCACTGGCCAAATCTGCGGGTTCCAGGTCGAGAATGACGTCTCGCGATACTCGAAGCTGTCGATGGCGAAGGGTACGGCATAGATCAACAGGATGAAGCAGAAGGCGATGATGATCGGATAGTTCAGCAACTGGAAGACGCGTCGCGTCCGGGGCCGGGCGCTTCGTTCGATCAGGTCCATGTTCACGTGACCGCGCGTGTGCAGAAGATAGGGCCCGCCTAGCAGGAAATAGGGCCCGAAAATCATCAGCGCCAGCTCCATCGCCCAAGGTGAGGGCGCATTGAAGAGATAGCGCATAAGCACCGCCCACAGCATAAGCGGCACGATCAGCATCATGGCGAGCCCGGCCACGCGGAACAGCACCCGGTTGACGCCGGTCACGGCCCTTGTATAGGCCGCGACACCTGCGGGAAGGTTCTGATAGTGCTGCGCCACAGCGTTACGACAGAAGTCCCAGATCTCGCATCTGCGCCATCTGCGATTCAAGGATCTTCACGGCAAGCGGATCGTCCTTTGTCGCCTCGCGCCAGACCTCTGACGCCTTGGCGCGGCCTTCGCTGACATCGTCGCCGGACAATTCGATCACCTCGACACCCGCAGCCTTGAAGGTCTCCAGCGCCGATGCATCGGTCTTGGCCTTGTTTTCCTGATAGGCGTCCGAAACCTCTTTCGCGGCTTCCGCCAATGCCACCTTGAAGTCTTCGGGAAGTGCGTCGTGCGCGCGGCTATTTGCGACATAGCTGGTTGCGGTGGTCGGCTGATGGACGCCGGGCAGGATGATGAAACTTGCCACCTCGCCCAAGCCCGCATCCAGATTGGCCTGCAAATCGCCCCGATCGGCAATGTCGATCAAACCCTTGTCCAGCGCCGAATAAACCTCTGCCGTAGGCAGTGGGCTGACCGCAACGCCGAAGGCGCTCATCACCGTGGATGCCAGGCCGGTAAAGCGGCCCTTCTTGCCGTTCAGATCGCCCAGGGTACGAATTTCGACCTTGGAATGTATCGGCTCCTGATCATAAATGGTGGGCGCGATGTAATGCAGGCCGGCAGGGCCGTATGCCTCGCGCGCCATGTCGATGCCGCCATTATCATAGAACCAGGCACTGTAATCTTCCGATTTCAGATAGCCGAAGGGGATCGTGCTGGTAAAGGCAAGGGCAGGGATCTTGCCGGCGGAATAGCCGTCGAAAGTCTTCATCAGCTCAAACGCACCGCCGCGCACAGCGTCGAAGGATTCCGCGGGCGGCACGATTTGCCCGGCCGAAAACAGGTTCAGTTCGAAAGCCCCGCCGGTCTTTTCCGCGACGAGCTTGACGAAGATGTCCTCATAGGTCTGTGGCGTGGTTCCGCCATCCCACAGGGACTGCATCTTCCAGGTCACTTTGTCGGCGCCTTGCGACAAGGCGGGCGCGGCAAGTGCCGATGCAGCGACGGTTCCAAGGCCGGTGGCAACGAAGCCGCGGCGGGTCAGGCGAATGGTCATGATGTCCTCCCTTTATGATCCTTGATAATCAGGCATTACCTGCGCAGCGCATCCAGTATGTCACGCGCGCGTTCGACGCGCACATCGTGATCGGCAGAAAGCCGGCGGGCGATTTCGTCGATTTCCTCCCCCTTCGCACCGGCAACGATGGCGATATTGCGGGCGTGAAGGGCCATATGGCCGCGCTGAATTCCCTCGGTCGCGAGCGCGCGCAAGGCGGCCATGTTTTGCGCCAGACCGACGACGACGGCGATTTCGGCGAGCTCGGCGGCCGAGCCGATGCCAGCCAGCCTCAGCGATGCCGCGGCCATCGGGTGCGTCTTGGTCGCACCGCCGACGGTTCCGACAGCCATGGGCATCTCAAGCGTTCCGATCAGATTGCCGTCGCGGTCTTTTTCCCATGTTGTCAGAGATGTATAGCAGCCATCGCGTGCGGCGAAGGCATGCGCCCCGGCTTCGATTGCGCGCCAATCATTGCCGGTCGCAACGATCACCGGGTCGATGCCGTTCATGATACCCTTGTTATGCGTCGCCGCGCGATAGGGATCGACCTCTGCCAATGCCTGCGCATCCAGTATACCTTCGATCACCTCGGCACCTTGCATTGTCCTTGTGGTCAACGCCTGCGGCGTGACACGAACCCAGGCGCGCGCCAATCGCCGGTCGGCGAGGTTCGACAGAATGCGCAGGCGTGCGGTACCTTCAGCCAGCTCTGCCAGCCGGGGCGCCAGGAATTCGGCCATGGTATTGACGGTATTCGCCCCCATCGCGTCGCGCACATCGACCAGCAGGTGCACCACCACCATCGCACCGCGCCGGGATTTTTCAAAGACATGCACCTCGATGTCGCGACAGCCGCCGCCAAGCCCGACCAGCACCTTGTCACGGCCATTCGCGGCATCGACCAGCTCATCGCGCGCCGCAAGAATCCGCTGGCGCGCGCCATGTGGATCCGCAATCTGAAGGATCTGCACCTGAGCGCGCATGACCGGATCGGTGGTCGAGGCGTGAAAGCCTCCGCAATCGCGTGCGATCCGCGCCATATAGCTGGCGGCGGCGACAACTGACGGTTCTTCGACCGCCATGGGGATCAGCCGGTCGACGCCATTGATGGTAAAATTTGTGGCCACACCCAGCGGCAATTCCAGTCGGCCGATCACGTTCTCGATCATGCCGTCCGCGGTTTGCATAGGAAGCGCGTTCGAAGCCTGCAGCAGCGCACGATCTTCGGGCGACAGACCGGCTGCATCGCCGACGGCTGCAAGGCGCTGGGCAGGGGTCATGGCACGCATATTGGCAATACGCGAATTGGGTCCGTTCGCAGGATATGACATGAAATTTCTTTCCAGAGGTCGCGCTGAAAACCGAGTTCAACAAGATTGTATCCTTGCATCAAGGTACAATTCTTCCATAATCATGTTGACTGTACCGGTCTATTCAGGGGGACAGTTCCGATGCCTGATGCGCGCGGCACGCTGTCGGCACGGGTGATTGCCGAACTAGAGGGCCGCATTCGTTCGGGCGCAGTGGCCGTCGGCGCGCGCCTGCCTTCGCTGCGTCAGGCAGCGTCGCAATTCGGCGTCTCGAAGAACACCATGGTCGAGGCATATGACCATCTGGTCGCACGCGGCCTTCTGGAGGCGCGGCCCGGATCCGGCTTTTATATCCGTCGACAATACGGGGCCCCGCAGCCGCCCGACCGCCCGCGGTTGCAGGAGGCGGTCGATGCGGCCACCCTGCTGTCGGAGCAACTGGAGCGCCGGTTCCGCACGCGTATCGGTGAAGGGCGTCCGCCCGCCGGCTGGATCGACGGCGCGGTCGCAACCCGTCATCTGCGTCAGGCCATTCACGGTCCAGGCCGAAGCTCGGGTCAGCATTACGACGCGCCCGCCGGTTTCCTGCCTCTGCGCGAGACACTGACCGGGATGCTCGCGGAGCGGTCGATCCCGGTCGATCCGGGAAGCGTCGTCCTGACCCTGGGTGGTAACCATGCCTTCGACCTGATCATCCGTCAGATGGTGCGTCCGGGCGATCCCGTGCTGGTCGAAAGCCCGGGCTATTATCCGCTGTTCGCGAAGCTGAAACTGACAGGTGCCCGCCTGATCCCCGTCGCCAGAACGCCCGACGGCCCCGATCCGGCGCAGCTTTCCCGCGCGGCCCGATCCAGCGGCGCGCGGCTGTTCTTTACACAATCTCTGGCGCATAATCCGACCGCCTCGTCGCTTGACCTGCCGACCGCGCATCGGATCCTTCGCGTGGCTGAGGAGTTGGGGCTGACAATTGTCGAGGATGACATCTTTGGGGATCTGTTGCCGCCTTCGGCGACGCGGCTGGCGGCACTTGACGGGTTGCAGCGTGTCCTGCTGGTCGGCAGCTTCGCCAAGACGCTGTCGGCAACATTGCGCGTAGGCTATGTCACCGGCCCGCCCGCCCTGGTCCAGCCCTTGCAGGCGCTGAAGATGCTGACAGTGGTGAACAGCTGCGGCCACACGGAGCGCGTCGTCCACGCGGTGCTGGCCGATGGGACGTATCGCCGCCATCTGGGCCGGCTGAGGCGGCGCATCATGACAGGCGCCGGACAACTGCGCCAATCCGCGCAGGAGCTGGGATTGCGGCTGAATGTCGATCCGGGCGGGGGCTATTATGCCTGGCTGGAGCTGCCGGCTGGCATCGACGACATGGAACTAGCCCGCCGCGCGGCTGAACGCGACATCTTCCTTGCCCCGGGCACGATATTCATGCCCGAAGGTCACCGCGACTCGCGCGGTTTCCTGCGGCTGAATGTTGGGTATGCCGATGATCCCCGCTTTTCCCGCTTTCTGCGCGACGATGTGGTTGCCTCTGCCAAGCGAGGCTGAAGGACATGCTGGGAATCTGTCGCCTGTTTCGGTGTTGACGGATGCTTGTCACAAAAGGCGCAGGAGGCGCCGATCCGGCTAAGTAAATACGGGCTTCGGTCGCACCGTCCGCGCGCCGGTCAGCCCGAAAGGATCGCTAATGTCGGCGAGGCGCATATTCTGGCCGTGATCCATATGGGACGGTGCGCTCACCGATAGCGACAGTGGGAGGTTTGCAGACGTTCTGCCGGGATCAGCGCCGTCATTCGGACTCGAAGCTTTGTTTGATATTGAAGAGATATATATTCTTGTGAGCGCGCATGAACTGCGCTGCTGCCCGTGGGAGCACTCGAAAGCTCAGCGCCGGGAAGGCGACGACGGCCAGGTCTCCGCGTTCCAGACCGCGTATGGCCTTGGCGGTGTTTTCGACTCGGGCGACTCCGGCTTGGAGCTTCTCTGTTTCCATGAACAGCCGGCGGGCCTCGGCCGTTGGTCGGATCCGGCTGGATGCGCGCACGAAAAGCTTGAAGCCACACGCATCCTCGAAGGCGCGAATCATCTTGCTTACGGCAGGCTGGCTGACGAACAGCGTTTCCGCCGCCTTGCTGATAGATCCGCCTTTCATGACGGCATTGAAAGCTTCGATTTGCCGGATATTGGGGCGTGCCATGCAGCGGTTATAACCGTTTGGAATGGATCTGTTAACTAAATTCAATTGTATCCGGTGACCTTGCGCCGCCTAATCAAGCGGACGGCAACAAGATGACAGGGAGACCAGATGAACAAGCGCCAGCTATTGCTCGCCACGATCCTGACGACCGCGACATCCGGGGCTGCCTCCGCGCAGGAGGTGCTGACTGTCGGGGGTTATGGAGGATCGTTCGAGACACTCATGAAGGAACTGATCATACCGCAGTTCGAAGAGGCCAACGACGTCACGATTACCTTCGTGCCCGGAAACTCCACCGAGAACCTTGCGCGGCTCCAGGCTCAGCAGAGCGCGCAGGAGCTGGACGTCGTGATTCTGGATGACGGGCCGATGTATCAGGCCGATGCGCTGGGCTTCTGCGCCCCCATCGAAGATGCGCCGGTCTATGCTGATATCTACGACATTGCTCGGCTGAGCGACAACGCTGTCGGCGTCGGCTTTGTCGCCACCGGGTTCGCCTACAATGCGGAATGGTTCGAACGCGAAGGCTGGGAGCCTCCGAAGAGCTGGGAGGATCTCGCCGATCCGAAATACGAGCAGATTCTCTCTGTGCCGCCGATCTCGAACACATATGGGCTGCACACGCTCGTGATGATGGCCCGACTGAATGGGGGCGGGGAGGATAACATCGACCCTGGATTCGAAGCGATGGCGAATGATGTTAGCCCGAATGTGCTGGTCTTCGAGCCATCTTCGGGTCGTATGTCGGAGCTGTTCCAGTCCGAGGAGATCGCGCTCTCGATCTGGGGTTCGGGCCGCACGAAGTCTTTGGCCGATACCGGTTTTCCGGCGAAATTCGCCTATCCTCAGGAAGGCGCGGTCGCGCTGATGCTGGCGGCCTGCCCGGTTGTCGACAGCGACGTGCCCGAAAAGGCGCAGGCCTTCATGCAGTATCTTCTTGACCCGGAAATCCAGGTCAGGATCGGGGATGCGATGGGCGCCGGCCCCGTGAACACCACATCCGAATTGCCGCCCGAGCTGGCAGAGGTGCTGCCCTATGGCGACAAGATCGACGATCTTCTGGCGGTGGATTGGGATGTGATCAATCCCGCCCGTCAGGAGTGGACTGCCCGTTGGGCGCGCGAGGTCGAGCGTTAACGCCTTTGTCTCACCGCCGCGGCGCAGAGGCGCCGCGGCTACCGGCTTTTTCAATCATAAGGCAGGGCTGTTCCATGGCATTCCTTGAGCTTCAGGGGCTGACAAAACACTATCACCGGATTGCTGCTGTCGAAGATCTCGATCTGAGCGTAGAGAAAAGCAGCTTCGTATCTCTGCTGGGTCCGTCCGGTTGCGGCAAGACCACGACCCTGCAAATGATCGCCGGCTTTACCACCCCGACATCGGGTAAAATAATGCTGGACGGCAAGGATCTGTCCAGCGTTCCGGCCCGCAAGCGCGGTCTGGGCATCGTTTTTCAAAGCTATGCGCTGTTCATGCATATGACGGTAGCCGAAAACGTCGCCTTCGGGCTGGAAATGCGTAAGGTGGACAAGGCTGAACGCGACCGCCGCGTTACCGAGAGTCTGGACCTTGTGCACCTGAGCCATCTGGCCGATCGTTACCCTTTGGCCATGTCCGGCGGCCAGCGGCAGCGCGTTGCACTGGCCCGCGCCCTGGTGATCGAACCGGCCTTGCTGCTTCTGGATGAGCCGCTCTCGAATCTGGACGCCAAGCTGCGCGAGGAAATGCAGCTGGAACTGCGCCGCATCCAGCAAGAGGCCGGCGTGACCACCGTCATGGTGACGCATGACCAGTCCGAGGCGCTGGCGCTTAGCGACTCTGTGGTCGTGATGGAAAACGGGCGACTTCGTCAGGAGGCCAGTCCTTTCGATGTCTATGAATCTCCGTCCTCCTCTTTCGTGTCGGGGTTTCTGGGCAAAAGCAACAATCTCCGGGCCGAATTGAAATCCAGTTCCGCAGAAGGCTCAGAAATCGTGTGCAACGGCGTCTCACTGAGCGCGGGATCGACCGAATTGCCGCCAGGACCGGTCGAGATCGCCTTGCGGCCGGAGCGTATAAACATCGACGCCGCTGGCAGCGGACTGCCGGGACAGGTCACCGAGCGGGTTTTTCTGGGTAGTCAATGGCTGCTGAAAGTAGACACCGATCTGGGAGAGTTGCTGGTTTCGCGGGGCAATGTCGGCCGCCAGGAGGCTGCCGTGGGCGACAGGGTCTTCCTGCGCTGGGACAGCGCGCATTTGCGCATCCTTCCGCTTGAGGCAGAGGTCGCGCGGACATGACCGGTCAACGCCCCTGGCTGCTGAGCGCGCCGGCACTGATCCTGTTCGCGGTGCTTCTGATCGCACCGCTGATCATGACCTTCCTACTCAGCTTCAACAGCTTCGATTTCTACGACGGCATCGGAAGCGACATGTCGCTTGCCAATTACCGCGAGGTGCTTGGCGATTCCTATTTCTACGAGATTTTCGGCCGCACCTTCGCCATTGCCCTCGCCACCACGGTGATCTGTGCCATCATCGGAGTGCCGCAGGCCTATTTCCTGAACCGGATGACGCCTTTCTGGCGATCGATCATGGTGTTGGTCACGCTTGGCCCGCTGTTGATTTCGGTTGTGGTGCGAACGCTTGGCTGGGCCATCCTTCTCGGCAATAAAGGCGTAATCAACACTTTCCTCACCGATCTTGGCCTCATCGAGCGACCCATCCGCATGATGTACACCTCCGGCGGGATCGTCCTGGCCCTTGTCCATGTGATGATTCCCTTCATGGTGCTGGCGGTATGGGCCTCGCTCCAGCGTCAGGACCCGGCGACGGAAACGGCGGCGGAATCGTTGGGGGCGGGGCCGTTCACGGTCTTTCGCCGGGTTGTCTTTCCGCAGGTCATCCCCGGTGTGCTTTCGGGGTCGCTCATCGTCTTTTCGCTGTCTGCAAGCGCCTTTGCGACGCCGGCAATTCTGGGAGGACGACGCGTCAAGGTGGTGGCCACATCCGTCTATGACGAGTTCATGAACACGCTGAACTGGCCGCTTGGCGCAGCCATCGCGATGCTGCTGCTGCTTTCCGTGATGATCGTGATGATCAGTTGGAACCGGCTTGTCGAACGGCGCTACAAAGAGGTGTTCGAGTGAAAACGAACGGTATCTTTGCCAGCCTGTTTTCGGTGCTTTTCGCGCTCTTCATGCTGGCGCCGATCATCGTCGTGATCGGGGTGTCCTTCACACCGACGGGGTTTCTGGAATTCCCGCCAAGCGGCATTTCCCTGCGTTGGTTCCGCGAGATCTGGGACCACCCGGATTTCATTGCTGCCGCCTGGGTCAGTCTGAAGCTGGCCTTCGTCTCAGCAACGGTCGCGACATTGCTTTCGCTCCCTGCGGCACTCGCGATTGGCCGCGGCCGGTTCCCCGGGCGGGACGCGCTGCAATCGCTGTTCCTGTCGCCGCTGATGGTGCCGACCGTGGTTCTGGGCATCGCGTTTCTGCGCTTTCTGACCCTGGTCGGATTGAATGGCACGTTTTTCGGGCTGATGCTGTGCCACGCGATCATCATCACCCCCTTCATTCTGCGCCTCGTGCTGGCCGCGGTCACCGGGCTTGACCAATCGGTCGAAAAGGCTGCGACCTCGTTGGGTGCAAGTCGCTGGACCGTGTTTCGGCGCATCACCTTCCCGGCGATCCTTCCCGGCGTGATCGGGGGGTGGGTGCTGGCCTTCATCACCAGCTTTGATGAGCTGACCGTGACCGTCTTTATCGTCAACCCGTCGACAACGACGCTACCGGTGAGGCTTTTCTCGCATATTTCGCAGACGACCGACCCGCTCGTCGCCTCGATTTCTGCGGTCGCTATTGCATTTACTGTCATCCTGATGCTCTTCGTCGACCGGCTTTATGGCCTGGACAGGCTATTGATCGGGGAGGGCAAAAGGTGAGCGGAGACAGCCAGACCGCTGATGTCGTCGTTATCGGCGGCGGCCTCGTCGGGGCGGCGATCGCATGGGGCCTCCTCGATCACGGCCATAGTGTCACCGTGTTGGACGAAGGCGATGTTGCGCTTCGTGCATCGCGTGGCAATTTCGGGCTGGTTTGGGTGCAATCAAAGGGAGACGGCCTGTCCGAATACGCGCGCTGGACACGGCGATCCGCCGATCTATGGACGGATTTCAGTGAGAGGCTTGCTGAAGAGACCGGCATATCGCCCAATTACGAAAAGCCGGGAGGGCTCTATTTCACGCTGACCGAGGAAGACGATGCCCGCATCCGTGATCAGCACAAGAGGATGCATAACGTCAACGGCGCGGCGGGCTACGGTGCCGAGATGCTGGATCGCCAACAGTTGGATGAGATGCTTCCCGGACTTGGCCCCGACGTGATCTCGGGCTCCTATTGCAAGCATGACGGCCACACCAATCCGCTTCTTCTTTTGCGCGCCTTGCATCGCGGCATAGCGAAGCGCGGAGGGACATATCATGCAGATGCCGGGGTCCGGCAGGTTGCAAAGGACGGTGACGGGTTCCGCATTACCACGGCAGCGGGAAGCTATCGCAGCGCAAAGGTGGTGATGGCCGCCGGGCATGGCAACACGACGCTCGGGCCGATGCTGGGCATGGATGTGCCGATCCACCCGGAAAAGGGGCAGATCCTGGTGACAGAGCGCGCCGAGCGTCTTCTGCCGTTGCCGACCCATCTTCTTCGCCAGACCAACGAAGGCACCATCATGATCGGGGACAGCCATGAAGACACGGGCTATTCCACGGCCTCGAGCTCTGGCGTGATGTCCGATGTCGCGGCGCATGCGATCCGCTGCTTTCCGGCGCTGGCAAAGCTGCGCGTCGTGCGGTCCTGGGGCGCCGTAAGGGTGCTCAGCAAGGATGGCTTTCCGATCTATCAGCAATCCGAAGAGCTACCCGGCGCATTCACGATCAACTGCCATTCCGGTGTGACATTGGCTGCCGTTCATGCGGGGCCTTTGGCAGCCGCCATTGCGGGCAATGGGCTCGGCTCTGATTTCGACGCGTTTTCTGCCAGGAGGTTCACGAATGGTTAGCCTGATCGATGATATAGAAGGGCAGATCACCTTCCTGTTTGAAGGCCAGCCAGTGACGGCGCGCCCCGGAGATACCGTAGCCTCCGCGCTGGCCGCTGCGAACACCCGGCATCTGCGCGACAGCGTGGTCAGCGGCGAGCCGCGCGGAGTCTTTTGCATGATGGGCGCCTGTTTCGATTGCCTGGTCGAAATCGACGGGGTCCAGAACAGGCAGGCCTGCATGACTCCGGTGGCCGATGGCATTTCGGTCAAACGCCAGCGTGGCGGCGTGGAGGTCGCGCTATGAGCGAAAGGTCAGATATTGTCATCATCGGCGCCGGACCGGCCGGTATGGCCTGCGCGATCGAGGCGGCGGGCAAGGGTTTGTCGGCGGTCGTTCTGGACGAAAATCCGGCGCCGGGCGGCCAGATCTATCGGTCCGTGGAAAGCGTCGGACAAAAGAGACTGGATATCCTGGGCCCTGACTACGCCAAGGGAAAAGCATTGGTTTCCGCATTTCGCGAAACGGCAGGGATCGACTATCGGCCGTGCAGCACGGTGTGGAATATCGGCTCTGACCGGCGCGTCGAATTCTCGCAAGGCGGTCGCTCTTTCGGCATTCTCGCCGGGAGCGTCGTCGTCGCGACCGGCGCGCTCGAGCGGCCATCGCCGGTTCCGGGCTGGACATTGCCGGGTGTGACGACGGTGGGTGCGCTTCAGATCCTGCTGAAGGGATCCGGCGTCGTTTACGACGATGCCGTGCTGGTCGGCGCCGGGCCGCTTCTGTGGTTGCTGGCCGCCCAGCTGGTCGATGCCAAAACGCCGCCAAAAGCCATTGTCGAGACGACACCACCCCGGCATGTGCTCGGTTTATTGCCGCAACTTTTCGGTTCCTTGGCGGCACCGGGCTATCTGCGCAAGGGTCTCTCGATGATGCGCAAGGTGCGGCGCGCCGGTATTCCGCATCATTCGGGCGCGACGAATATCCGCATTGAGGGCGACAGCCAGGCGACCGCCGTGCGCTTCGAAAGCCGGGGTAGGTCGCACCACATCGCCAGCTCAACGATTGCGCTGCATCAGGGCGTAGTCCCGAACCAGCAGATTACCCGACTGCTGCAATGCGACCATTTTTGGGATGACAGCCAGAAATGTTTCCGACCGCTTTTGGATGAGCGTCGCCAAACCAGCATTCAGAGGGTGTTCGTCGCCGGTGACGGAGCAGGCATCGAAGGCGCTGCGTCGGCAGAGATGCAAGGCCGTCTCGTCGGTCTGTTGATTGCCGCCGAAGCCGGTCACGTCGAGAATGAGCGTATCGACAGCCTGCAAAGTCAGTTGAAGCGCGAGGCAAGCGTGCGACCTTTCCTGGAAAAGCTCTATGCGCCCAGTTCTGAGGTCTTGTCGCCTGCGGATGAAACGATCGTCTGCCGGTGCGAGGAAGTGTCGGCGGGCGCGATCCGCAAAGCCGTGGATGATGGTGCGCCGGGACCAAATCAGGTGAAATCGTTCCTTCGCACCGGCATGGGTCCGTGCCAGGGCCGGGTCTGTGGCCTGGCCGTCGCATCGGTCATTTCTCAGCGCACGGGAAAGCCGCCAGAGGACGTGGATTATTATCGCATCCGCCCGCCGCTGAAGCCTTTGCAGCTATCCGAGCTGGCCGCCTATGACGGCGCTTCCCCTGATAAGGCTGTCGGTTAATGACCGGACCGACGGAATCTGCGTCGCCGGACCTTCTGATCATCGGAGGCGGCATCCACGGCTGCGCCGCTGCATTCTTCGCGGCGAAACGCGGCATGTCCGTCACGGTGCTGGAAAAAGACAGTGTTGCGCGACATGCATCGGGCGTGAATGCCGGCGGGGTGAGACGGCTGGGGCGCGACTTTGCCGAGGTGCCCATTTCGGTCCGCTCCATGGAAATCTGGCATGAGATCGGCTCTCTGCTGGATGACGAGACCGGCTTTCAGATTGCCCCGCAGATCAAGGTAGCTGAAAACGAGGCGGAGCTCGCAAAACTCTCCGAGCGTGCCGAGGCGCTGGAAATGCAGGGTTTCCGGCACGAAGTCCTGCTGGACCGCGCTCAGCTGCGCGAATTGCTTCCGGCGGTTGCCGATCACGCCGTCGGTGGCCTGGCCTGTCTGGATGACGGCTTCGCGCAACCCTTCTGGGCGACGACCGCATTTCGGCGAAAGGCCGAAAAGCTGGGCGCTCGGTTTATCGAGCACGTTGCAGCCGAGAGGATCGAACAAGACGGCACGGGTTGGCTGGTCACGACAGCCTCAGGGATCATTCGAGCGTCAAAACTGCTGGTCTGCGCCGGGGCCTGGTCTGGCGCACTTGCCGCCCAGCTCGGCGAAGATGCTCCGGTTCGGGGCATAGCGCCCCTGATGATCGTCACTGCCCGGCTGCCCCATTTCTGCGACGCCGTGGTCGGGGCGGCCGGCCGACCGCTTTCCTTCAAGCAGATGCCAAATGGCACTGTTGTCATCGGCGGCGGCCGGCGCGGCATCGCTGATCCGGCGCGGAACAGGTCGGAAATCCTGTTCTCTCAGCTCAATCTGACCGCCGAGACGGCGATCAGCCTTTTTCCGATCATGGCCGAAGCAACGATCATCCGAAGTTGGTCGGGTATCGAAGGCTGCATGCCCGACGAGATCCCGGTGATCGGCCCATCGAAGCGGCATGAAGGCATTTTCTACGCTTTCGGCTTTTCCGCTCATGGCTTCCAGCTGGGCCCCGCCGTTGGCGAAACGATGTCAGAGCTGATTGCCACGGGCGCGACCCAGACCGACCTGACCGCATTTGCCATTGACCGATTCGAAAATCACCGTCGCAGCCAAGGGGGACAACAATGATCAAGCGCTACGTACCAAGCAAGATCAATCATCGCGTCGTAGAGGCCGCAGGCATGCTGCATTTCGGGGGACTGATTGCCGACGATCTGAGCCTGGACATGAAAGGGCAGACCAAGCAGATCTGTGAAAAGCTCGACAGTCTGCTGGCCGAGGTTGGTTCTGCCAAGGAAAACCTTGTGACGGCTATGATCTACATCACCGACTTTGCGCAGAAAGATGGTATGAACGAAGCGTGGCTGGATTGGATCCCAGCAGAGCATCTGCCCACGCGCGCGACGATCGGTGTCTCTGATCTCGGGCAGGATGTCCTGATCGAGATCGTCGTGAGCGCAGCCCGCTGACAAGGCTGCGGTAAAGCCAGTCAATGCCATGGTCACGCGGCCAGCGCACGGAACTCTGGAAGGTGACTTTACGCCTCGACAGCATGGTGAAGCCGTGGTCGTCTGACGATTTCTGATGTGCGATAGGCTGCGGCGGAAGCGCTCGAAGAATGGGCTAGGGATCAGCCGAACGTCGAGCCTACTGCTTCGGAAAACATCCGCGCCCGTCCGCGTCCCTCAGTCGATGAGGGTTGCGGCAGATACAGTCAGTTATCTGTTGGCAGCCGGCCAAGAATATCTCGCGCCCGCTGACGAACCGGCTCATCGATCATCGCGCCGTCGATCGATACGGCCCCGTCGCCAGACGCCAGAACCCGCCGCGCCCAGGTGATTTCATCATTCGAAGGGGTATAGGCGCGGAAGACGGCGGGCACCTGCTTCGGGTGGATGCAAAGCTTGCCGCCCATCCCCAGCGCCTTTGCATGGCGCGCGTCGTCAAGGGTTTCCGCCGTATCGTCCAGACGCGCGGTAACACCGTCCAGCGGGGCAACGATACCGGTAAGGCGCGAAGCCAGAACAAGTTCGCAACGCGCAGACAGCAATGCCTCGCGGGTGTGATCACAGCCGAGATCGGCGCAGTAATCGATGGAGCCGAATAATAGCCGACCGATTTCGGGGATGGACGCGATCTGGCGGCAATTGGCCAGTCCAAGAGCCGTTTCGATCAGCGCCATCACAGGCGCATGTCCACCAAGGCTGCGACAGGTTTCCGCGATCGAATCGACATGCTGCGCCTTGGGCAATATCACCGCAGAGATCGCCATTTTTCGCACCGCTGCCACATCGGCGTCGTGCCATCGCGTTCCATAGGCATTGATCCTGACGATGACCGGCTTATCGGTGAAGTCAGATCGCAACAGATCCCGCGCAGCGTCTTTTTCGTCTGCTGCGACCGCGTCTTCAAGATCGAGTATCACCGCATCAGCCTGTGTTGCGGCAGCCTTCCCGAACCGGTCAGGGCGGTTGGCAGGCACGAAAAGCGGGGCGCGAATGTTCGCGATATCTACCATTCCGCGTAAGCTTCCATCGCGACGGGCCCTTCCTTTCCGGCGGTCCATAGTTTGAGCCGCCCGCTCTCTTCGGAGGCGTTCAGAAAGAAGCTGCCACCGGCAAAAAGACTGCTCAGGCTGCGGAAGCTGAACCGGACCGGCGCGCGCTTTCGCAGCTCGGCTGCGTATTGGATCAGCAACATCGCCTGCAGGGGCCCATGCACGACGAGGCCGGGATAGCCCTCTTCGTCGGTTGCGTAGGGCTGGTCGTAGTGGATGCGGTGAGAATTAAAGGTCAGTGCTGAATAGCGAAACAACAGTTCCGGCGTGGCTGCTATCTCGCGCCTGTCATCGCCGGGGGTCGCGGCAGGTCGCTGTCGCGTCGACGTCTTCCCGGGTGGGGCGACATCGAGATAGACGATGTCCTGCCGCTCGGTCAGGATGGCGCGGCCCGAGGCACTGAACCGATGCGTCACCGTAACGAAGCAAAGCGGCCCCGCCTGTCCTTGTTTCAGGACCACATCGTCAACCACCGAGCGGCGCGTCACGTCTTCTCCGATCTTCAGCGGCGAATGAAAGCTTAGCGCGCCGCCGGCCCACATCCTGCGCGGCAGGCTGACCGGCGGCAAAAACCCTCCACGCGTCGAATGTCCGTCGACTCCGAGCGACGCGGTCGGCGGGGCTGGCTGGCAAAGGCAATGATGGATCATCAACGGCGCCTCGTGTCCGGCGTCAGATGACGCATCGCGATCCAGTGTCGCATTGAGCCGTGCGGCCAAGGTAGAGGTCAAGGTCTCGGTCAGGCTTTCCTCGTTGCCGATCCAGCCACGCAGATGGTCGATGTCGATCTTGCCCGCATTCTCTGTTACGCTGTCCATGGATCATCCTCCCTCTTGTTAAGTGAAGGGACAGGGCCATAGCGACGCTCTGAGTCCGCAAACCTTGCGGCCGGCGCCGGATAGCTGACTGGTCCGTTCGGCGTCCCGACCGTCACGCGGCGCAGATGAGGGTGCGCCGACAATGTGTCCATGTCGCTGACCGAGGCAAGAGCGACATCCGCCGCCAACAAAGCCTGCGTTGCCTCAGCGGCATCCAGTCTTGAAAAACCGTCCGCGATCAGCGCGTCGGTTTCGGACCGGTTGGCCACACGTGCGACATTGGTGGCAAATCGCGGGTCGCGGCCCAACTCGGCCCGGCCCAGAAAGGAATCACAAAGCTTGCGCCATTCCCGGTCGCTCTGCACCGAGATCAGGATCGCCTCGTCGTCTTTCGTCCTGAACACGCCATAAGGCGCGATCGAGGGGTGGGCCATGCCCAACCGTTGCGGCGGCTTGCCCGCTTCGGCATTCAGCAGCGGCACGGTAAGCCAGTCCGCCATGACATCGAACATCGAGATGGAGATCTGAGCCCCTTTTCCAGTGATGCCGCGCTGGATCAGTGCCTCCAGGATGGCGGCATGGGCGGTCGCACCGGTGGCGATGTCGACAATAGAGATTCCGACTCGCGCCGGCTCTTCGGGGCCGCCGGTGATCGAGCACAGCCCCGACTCCGCCTGAATCAGCAGGTCATAAGCCTTGCGGTCGGCCATTGGCCCGTCCTCGCCATAGCCTGTGATCGAACAGGTAATCAGCCGCGGCCATTCCCGTGCCAGGCGGTCGAAGTCAAAACCCAGCCGGGCAAGCGCGCCGCGCTTGAGGTTCTGGATCAGCACATCCGCGCCATCCAGCAATTCCTTGAGCTGCGCCTGATCCGCGGGATCGCGCAGATCCAGCGTCACGCTTTCCTTGCCCCGATTGAGCCAGACGAAATAGCTGGATTGGCCGAGCGCCACATCATCATAGCCGCGTGCGAAATCGCCCTCGGGCCGTTCTATCTTGATCACCCGCGCGCCCGCATCGGCCAGCCGGGAACTGGTGAAGGGCGCGGCCACCGCCTGCTCGATGGCAATAACGGTGAGTCCTTCGAGAGGGCGCATCAGAAAGACCTCGGCAAGCCCAGCATATGTTCGGCCACATAGCTGAGAATGAGATTGGTCGAAATCGGCGCGACCTGGTACAGCCGGGTCTCGCGGAACTTGCGCTCGACATCATATTCATTGGCGAAACCGAAGCCGCCATGAAACTGGATGCAGGCATTCGCCGCCTCCCAGCTGGCCTTGGCGGCGAGATATTTCGCCATGTTGGCTTGCGCCCCGCAGGGCTGACCAGCATCGTAGCGGCGGCAGGCTTCCCAACGCATCAGGCTCGCAGCTTCGACCTCGATGAAAGCTTCGGCGATCGGGAACTGAACCCCCTGATTCTGGCCGATGGGGCGACCGAATACCACGCGTTCCTTTGAATAATCCACGACCCGGTCGGTGAACCAGTAGCCATCACCGATACATTCAGCGGCAATCAGAGTGCGCTCGGCGTTCAGACCGGTCAGGATATATTTGAACCCCTGACCTTCTTCGCCAATAAGGTTTTCTGCCGGGATCTCCAGATTATCGAAGAACAACTCGTTCGTTTCGTGGTTAACCATATTGGCGATGGGCTTGACCTCCATCCCGCTTTCCATGGCAGCCTTGATGTCCACGAGGAAGATCGACATGCCTTCGGATTTCTTCTTGACCTCGGACAGCGGCGTTGTCCGTGCCAGAAGGATCATCAGATCGGAATGCTGCACCCGGCTTATCCAGACCTTCTGGCCATTGATGACGTAACGGTCGCCTTTCCGCACAGCCGTGGTCTTGATCTTCGTGGTGTCGGTGCCAGTCGTCGGTTCGGTCACGCCCATGGATTGCAGCCGCAACTCTCCCGAGGCGAGCTTCGGCAGGATATCCTGTTTCTGCGCCTCGGAGCCATGCCGGACAAGCGTGTTCATGTTATACATCTGGCCGTGGCAGGCGCCCGAATTCCCGCCGGCGCGATTGATCTCTTCCATGATGACGCTGGCCTCGGTCAGGCCGAGACCCGAGCCGCCATATTCTTCGGGGATCAGCGCTGCCATCCAGCCGGCGCGTGTCAGCGACTCGACGAACTCTTCGGGATAGCCACGCTCTTCGTCGATGCGGCGGTGATATTCATCGGGGAATTCCGCGCAAAGTGCACGGATCGCGTCGCGAATATCCTGATAGTGGTCGCTGTCTTGCCGGTACATGCCCTCTCCCCCAATCATCACGCGCGTCAGTCCTGCGGTGCCGACCATATTGGGGGACTCACATCTATCTATCAAATATCTGAATGGACTTTCAGCTATACTTTTGAAGCATGGGTAAGCGGAGAAATTTCAAGCGCCGGAGGCAGAGCGGGCAGCGCGGTCGCCGGGCTGCCCGCCAATAATCGGGTTTTCCAAGGATTTACGGGATCAGACAGGGTCCCAGCTGAACACATCTGCTGAAACGTCCAGCGGAAGAAAGCTCGACCGCAGCGACGGGATGGCATGATTGCGCACGCTGTCGATGTCCCAACCTTCGCCGCGATGAACCGAGCGGACCGGCCGCGGTTGCGAAATGAGGAAGATCTCGTTGTTGCGCACCGCGAAGATCTGCCCCGTGACATCGGCACCGTCGTCCGAGGCAAGATAAAGCGCGACCGGTGCGATCTTTTCGGGGCGCATCTCCTTCATCCTGTTCACACGTTCTTCCTGTTCGGGGCTGTCCACCTTGATCGAAGATGTCATGCGGCTCCATGCGAAGGGGGCGATGCAGTTCGAGCGGATTCCCCAGCGCTGGAGGTCGAGCGCGAGCGATTTCGACAGCGCGGCGATGCCCAGCTTTGCTGCCGAATAATTCGCCTGCGCCAGGTTGCCGATCAGACCCGAGGTCGATGTCATATGGATCAGGCTGCCAGAGCCTTGTTGGCGCATCACGTCGGCTGCCGCCCGGCTGACATTGAATGTGCCGTAAAGATGCACTTTGATCACCGCATCGAAGTTCTCATAGGTCATCTTGTGAAAGAACCCGTCGCGCAGAATGCCGGCGTTATTGACCACCGCATCCAGGCGGCCGAACGCATCGCTTGCCTGCCGGACCATCGCCTGCGCGCCGTCCGGATCCGACACGTCATCGCCATTCGCGACCGCCCTGCCGCCTGTGCTTTCGATCTCTGCCACGACCTCATCTGCGGCAGAGCTGGATTCGCGTTTTCCCTCCAGCGATGCGCCGATGTCATTAACAACCACCGCCGCGCCGGAGTTGGCTGCCTCCAACGCAATGGCGCGGCCAATGCCGCAGCCGGCGCCGGTGATCAGCAGCACCTTCCCTTCAAGAGGTTTCCTATCAGACATGTAACAGCTCCGTTTTATGTTGTTGGGGGTGTAAGGGCAGGGTCCGCTTTGACGGTCCCGCCAAGCACGCAGCGCTCGACCTGTTCTGCCGTGCTCACCAGCGATGCCGCGACCTGATCGAGGGCGGAGTCTTCATTCTGACCCGCGATGGTAATGCTGCTGATACCTAGCCGAGGCGTTCCGGTGGGATCGCTGGCAATGGCCGCGACGATGTCCAAACCGCGAAACAGATTGCCACGATCGGTGGCGAAACCGGTATCCCTCGCATCGAGAATATCCTGCCAATAGCCCGCAAAGCCCGGCGCATTCTGCCAGCGGACACTCTCATATCCCTTCCGTGCCGCTTTTTCGTCAAGCCTCAGCCTGGCCGCATAGCAGCGCCCGACGGCGCCCGCAAAAACCGGCAGGCGGCTATGCGGATGGATCATGGCCTGCACGATGTTCGGGGCAGCAAAACTATCGGTCAGCACGATCCTATGCGCGACGGTGATCTGCCACAGCGCGATCATCACGCCGTGCTTCTGGGCAATCTCGGTCAGCGCTGGACGCAGCAGATCGGATGAACCTGCGCCCAGCAACGGTGCCGCGAATTCCATCAGACCCATCCCGATCTGATAGGTTTTGTCGTCCGGATTGAAGCTCAGAAGTCCCTCATAGCTGAGTGAGCGCAGGATGTTGAACGCCGATGAGACGTTCAGATCTGCCTCGCGCGCGATCTGTGTCGCGCCCATCGGACGGCCGGCCGCGGCCAGCAACCGCATGATGCGCACCGCGTTCTGAACCGCCGGGACAAGCTTATGGTTGGGGTCGCCCATCGATTATTCCCTCAAGAGAATGATATTTACTATACAGAATAATTCTGCTAATTCAAGTCGCGACAATGCACGCACCGATGGGAGGGATGGCAATGGCGGTTGGTGTTGACAGTGACGTTTTCGAACAGCTTCTGACGACGGTAGAGCGATTCGCGCGGGAGCGACTGATCCCCGCCGAGCGAAGGGTCGAGGATGAAAATGACATCCCCGAGGAAATCATTGCCGAGATGAAGGAGATGGGGCTGTTCGGCCTGTCCACCCCAGAGGAGTATGGCGGGATCGGTCTGAACGTCCCGCAGGAAGCGCGTCTGATCGAGACGCTGTGCTATGCCTCGCTGACGTTCCGGTCTCTGATCGGGACAAATGTCGGAATCGGCTCTCAGGGTATCGTCATGGACGGAACGGAAGAGCAAAAGCGGCAATGGCTGCCTGGCATTGCCAGCGGCGATGTGATCGCGTCCTTTGCCCTGACCGAGCCCGATAATGGATCGGACGCGGGCGGTATCCGGACATCCGCGCGGCGCGATGGCGACGCGTTCGTGATCAACGGGACCAAGCGTTACATTACCAACGCGCTGCGGGCCGGCGTCTTTACCGTCTTTGCGCGCACGGATCCTGATAAGTCAGGGGCGGATGGCGTGTCCGCCTTTATCGTCCCCGCCGACACCCCAGGGATCACGGTGGCGCCTGCCGACCGGAAAATGGGTCAGCGCGGCACAAAGACCTCGGACGTGATCTTCGAGGATGTGCGCGTTCCCGAAAGCGCGATCCTTGGCGGACCGGAACGGCTGAACAAGGGCTTTCGCACCGCGATGAAAGTGCTGGATCGTGGCCGGATCCATGTCGGCGCCATGGCGGTTGGGCAGAGCCAGCGAATGCTGGACATCGCGACGGATTACGCGCTTGAGCGCAAGCAGTTCGGCAAGCCCATCGGAGAACATCAGCTGGTGCAGGGGCTTCTGGCCGACAGTCAGGCCGAACTCCATGCGGCGCGCGCGCTGGTGCGTGCCTCTGCCGATACGTTCGACCGTGAAGGCAAGGCGATCCTCGAGGCATCCTGCACGAAATATTTCTGCACCGAGGCTGCTGGCCGCATCGCTGACCGCGCTTTGCAGGTCCACGGCGGCGCGGGTTATATGGCCGAATACGATATCGAACGGCTCTATCGCGATATCCGGCTGCTGCGCATCTATGAAGGAACGAGCCAGATACAGCAGCTTGTGATCGCAAGACGCACGCTGGCGCAGCGGGCGGGCTGATCGTGACCCGGCCCGCAGCCCGCTCGCTGGACGAAATGCCGCCGAGATCGCGATTCTCGGACTTTCTGGGCATCGAGATCCTGACCTGCACCCCAGAGGAAGTCGTCTGTCGCATGACGATCACGGAGGATATGGGAAATCGAAACGGGGTGCTGCATGGCGGTGCGCTGATGACCCTCTCGGATACGGCGGCGGGCACGACTGCGTTCATAAATACACCGAGCGGGGTCACCAACACGACGGTCGAGGCAAAGACGAATTTCCTGCGTCCGGTGAAAGTTGGGGCAGTGCTGACGGCACGCTGTGTGCCGCTACATGCAGGGCGCAGCATGATGGTTTTGCAAGTCACCATGACGCGCGATGACGGCAAGATAGTCGGTGTGACCACACAGACTCACATGTTGATGCAGTGGAAAGACCGACCCCAAGCGGAGGAGGAAAAAAGATGAGTGGGACCGATATCGACAGGCTGGGGCCGCAAGCCGCGTATGAGGCGCATCTGGCCGCAGGACGTTTCATGATCCAACGTTCCGCAAGCACCGGCGAGTGTGTCTTCTGGCCGCGCGTCACGACGCGGAGCGGCGCCACAGATCTTGAATGGATCGAAGCGCAGGGGACCGGGACTGTCTACGCCATCACGGTGAATCGGTCCCGAAGCGGCTCGTATAATGTCGCGCTGATCGATCTCGATGAAGGAGTGCGGATGATGTCCACGCTCCCCAACGTTGAAACGGCGCCGATCGGATCGCAGGTCAGGGCGCGGATCGAAGACGGGGCCGATGGTCCGCGTGTCGTTTTCGATCCCATCGGAGAGGATGAGGCATGAGTCGGCAGGACATCAGGGGTAAGAGCGCCATCGTCGGAATGGCAACCGCTGGCATCGGTGAAGCACCCGGCTTTACGGCGATCGAGCTTCTGGGGCAGGCCGCAGTCAAGGCTGTGGCAGATGCCGGTTTGAAGCTGCAGGATATCGACGGCGTCTTCGCCGCCACCAGCAGCCACGCTTTCCCGACGATGAGCGTGGTCGAATATCTGGGTCTGAGGCCGAGTTTCTTCGACAGCACCAATGTGGGCGGTTCGAGTTTCGAGCTGCATCTGTTGCAGGCGACCTTGGCGCTGCAGGCTGGGCTCTGTGAAGCGGCACTGGTCTGCTATGGCTCCAACCAGCGGACCGCAGGCGGCAAGCTGGTCTCGATGAGCGAACCGCAATGGCATGAAACGCCTTACGGTCCCCGCCATCCGATCACGGCCTATGCGCTGGCGGCAAGTCGCCATATGGCCGAGTATGGCACGACGCGCGAGGATCTGGCCGAGGTGGCGCTGGCCGCTCGCAGTTGGGCCAACCTTAATCCGGAGGCTTTCGCGCGTGGGCCGCTGACCAAGGAAGATGTCCTGTCTTCCCGCATGATTTCCGATCCGCTGAGCAAGGCCGATTGCTGTCTTGTGACCGACGGGGCGGCGGCCTGTGTGCTGGTCCGCGCCGACCGCGCCAAGGATCTTTCGGCGAAGCCGGTCTATTTCCTTGGTGGTGGGGCGGCGAATTATCACCGCTCGATCGTCGCGATGCCGGATCTGACCAAGACCGCTGCCGCCGAGAGCGGTCCGCGAGCGCTCGAAATGGCGGGTGTGTCGCGCGATGAGATCGATTTGGTCATGCTCTACGATGCCTTCACCATCAACACGATCCTGTTCCTGGAAGATCTCGGCTTCTGTCCCAAGGGAGAAGGCGGACGCTTTGTTCAGGACGGGCGCATTGCGTCGGGCGGTGATCTGGCGGTGAACACGAATGGCGGCGGGCTGTCCTGCGTGCATCCCGGTATGTACGGGCTGTTTCTGATCGCTGAAGCGGTCGCCCAGATCCGCGGTGAAGCTGGCGATCGTCAGATCCCCGATTGCAACCTGGCGTTGTGCCACGGAAACGGCGGCACATTGTCCAGCCAGTGCACGGCCATCCTTGGTGCCGAGGCGGTATTGTGACGAGCGCGCCAAATATCGACCGACTGATCTCGCCGCGCTCTGTGGCTGTGATCGGGGCATCGGAGGACGTCACACGGATCGGCGGGCGGCCGATCGCCGCGATGTTGAGGGCGGGTTATGCAGGGCATATCATGCCGGTCAATCCCCGGCGGGAAAGCGTGCAGGGGCTGCCTTGCTATGCCAGCGTGAACGATCTGCCCGAGACGCCGGACGCCGCGCTCATCGCCGTGCCCGCAAAACTCGTCCCCGAGACGATTGATGCGTTGGGCCGCAAGGGTTGCCGGGCGGCAACGCTGTTTTCCGCTGGCTTCGCCGAAACCGGAAACGAAGGCGAAGCGGCGCAGCGTGATCTTGCCGCGAAGGCACGGGGTCTGGGAATGCGGCTTCTCGGGCCGAACACGCTGGGCGTCTATAATGTCGATATCGGCTATTTTGGCACGTTTTCATCCTCGCTGGACACCGGGCACCCTCTGCCGGGGAATATTGGCATCGCCAGCCAGTCGGGCGCGTTCGGGGCTCATCTCGGTGCACTGGCGCGGGATCGCGGCCTGGGCTGTTCAGTCCTGATCACAACCGGGAACGAGGCCGATATCAACGTCGCCGAGGCGATCCGGTGGATGGCCGACAGCCAGAGCATCGATGTGATCTGCACCTATATGGAGGCGGTGAATGATGCAAAGGCACTGCTCGCGGCCTTGGATGCCGCAAGGGCGGCGGGCAAGCCTGTCCTGGCGCTCAAATCGGGCCGCTCCGCCGTCGGGGCTCGCGCCGCCGCTTCGCATACGGCATCGTTGACCGGCGACGCCGTGGTGGCTGATGCGGTGCTGTCGGATCACGGAGCAATCATTCTGCGCGATCCGGAAACCATGATGGATATCGCCTATGCCGCGTCGAAGGGAATATTTCCCTCGCGACATTCGCTGGGGGTGATTACGGTCAGCGGGGGTGCCGGTATCGTTGCCAGCGATGAGGCGGAAAGGACCGGCCTGCCCATGCCGGCGATGCCCGACGAGGCACAGGCGCGGCTGAAGAACGTTCTACCCTATGCCTCGCCCGTCAATCCGCTCGACTGCACGGCGCAGGCGCTGAACGATCCGTCCTTGCTAGAGCAGTTCACGCGTGCCGCGCTGGAGGATGGAGGATACGGGGCGGTTCTGTGCTTCCTCACCTATGTCGCGGGGAGCGCGGCGATGGCGGACACGATCCTGAAGGCAGTAAAGCCGCTACGCGCCGCATATCCCGACCGGATCATCGCGTTCTGCGCCCTTGGCCCCTCTGAGGTCTTGCGCCGTTACGACGACGCCGGAATCCTCATCTTCAGCGATCCCTGCCGGGCGGTGCGGGCATTGGACGCTGTGCTGAGGATCGGCTCGGACGACGCTCAGGGCGGTCGCCCGGCCCTGCCCGACATAGCTTCGGTCGACTTGCCCGCAGAAAGCCCGGATGAAGCCGAGGCGAAGGCCATTCTGGCCAGCGTCGGGATCGAGGCCGCGCCCGAGCGCACCGTAAACGACGCCGATGAGGCGGTCACGGCGGCGGATGGCCTTGGCTATCCGGTCGTGTTGAAGATCCTGTCGCCGGATATCCTCCATAAATCGGATATCGGGGCGGTGAAGCTGAACATCCAAAGCGCTGATGAGGTTCGGACGGCCTATGCCGAAATCCTCGATGCGGCGGCGACGAGGGCGCCGGGCGCCACCGTGACAGGCGTGCTCGTGGCACGGCAGTTATCTGGCGGTGTAGAATGCCTGATGGGGATCAATCGCGACCCGACATTTGGCCCGGTGGCGGTGTTTGGTCTGGGCGGCATTTTTGTGGAGCTTCTGAACGACGTGGCTCTGCGGGCCTGCCCGTTCGATCCTGAAACCGCGAAAGAGATGATCCTGTCGATCCGCGCCGCCGCGATCCTGCAGGGCGCGCGCGGCGCAGCCCCGGTCGATATCGGCGCGCTGGCGCAAATGCTGTCGCGGCTGTCGGTCTTTGCGGCCGGTGCGGGCGAACGCCTTGTTTCGGTTGATCTCAATCCGGTTCTGGCAATGCCTGATGGGCAGGGCGCATTCGCTCTGGATGCGGTCATCGAGTTGCAGCGGGAAGGGATGGGTTCCGATGGCGATTGATTACGATCATCTGTTGAATTTCGACATTCCGGAAATACGGCAGAGCTATGGCGCTGCCGAGGTCGCGCGATACGGGTTGAGCGTCGGCCTAGGGCAGGACCCGCTCGACATGCGGCAGCTTGCCTATCTCGACGCGCTGAAAGACGACCGCCGCGTCATGCCTGCCATCGTGAATGTGCTCGGCCATCCGGGATTTTGGCTGGCCCGTCCCGAAACCGGGGTGGATGCGGTTCGTCTGGTTCATGGCGAGCAAGGCATGACCATCCATCAGACCATCCCGCCCGAGGCCACCATTGTCGCGAAAACCCGCGTCACCGGATTGGTCGACAAGGGCGAAGGCAAAGGCGCGCTGCTGTACTATGAAAAGCAGGTGCATGACGAAGATAACGGGGCGCTTCTGGCCACCTGCCGCGGTACGACCTTCCTTCGCGGCGATGGCGGGTTCGGCGGCCCGACAGGCCCAACCAAACGCGCGCATCAACTGCCCGATTCCGCGCCTTCACATGTCTTCGACACCCCGACACGGCCCGAGCAGGCGCTGCTCTATCGCTGGAACGGCGATCCCAACCCGCTGCATCTCGACCCGCGCGCGGCTGACGCCGCAGGGTTCGAGCGGCCAATTCTCCACGGTCTGTGCAGCTTTGGCCTTGCCGCTCACGCACTTCTTGCGGTGATGTGCGATTACGATGCCGAGCGCTTCGGCGCCATGGATGCGCGCTTCACCGCTCATGTGTTCCCGGGCGAAACCCTCAGGACCGAGATCTGGGATGACGGCTCGTTCCGAACCATCGCTGTCGAGCGAGACAAGATGGTTATCGGCAATGGCCGCTTCCAATACAGGACCGAGGCATGAGCGTTCAGACAGAACTTCTGGACAAGGGGCTGTGTGTCATCTCGCTGAATGAGCCGGCGCGCCGAAATCCCATCGGCCATGCGCAACGTCTGGAGTTGACCGCCGCGCTGTCCCGGGCCGAGGCTGACGAAACGGTGCGCGCGGTTGTCCTGACCGGGTCCGGCGGGCATTTCTCGGCAGGCGGCGACATTCGTGACCAGGCAGAGCGCAGCCTGGCTGAACATCGCGAAAGATTTGCGGCGATACGGGATCTCGTGACCCGCCTGTCCCGATTTTCCAAACCTCTGGTTGCCGCCGTCGAGGGCTGGGCTGCGGGGGGTGGCTTTGCGCTCGCGCTGGCCTGTCCTTCGGTGGTGATGGCGGAGGATGCGCGCTTCGTGGCCAGTTTCACGCGGATCGGACTGATCCCGGATATGGGCCTTCTATCCACCTTGCCCGCCCGCGTCGGTCCTGCGCGGGCGAGGCGGCTTTTGCTTAGCAACCGGGTCGTCGAAGCACATGAAGCGCTAGAGCTGGGCCTTGCAGATGAGCTGGCCGCACCTGGCGAGGCTGTAGCCATCGCAGGCCAGAGGGCGCTTGACGAGGCCGAGGGCGCTGCCATGCCGCGCCAGTTCATCATCGACTGGTTTGCGCGCGATATTTCCGAAGCGCTTGATTACGAACAATCGGTTCAACCGATCTTGCTGAACAGCGCCGACGCCGCCGAAGGTCGCGCCGCCTTTGCCGAAAAAAGAGCTCCGCTGTTCGGGGGGCGCTGATGCCGGACGGCTCTGGGTCTCGCCGCTCCGGGTCTGGGTCCGTCTCTGGAAATCTGGTTTCCATGCGCAGAGCGCTGATGCTTTTCGTCATGCTGAGCGCGGTGACGCTGATCTTCGTTCAGATGCAGATCCTGCTGGCCGCCGCTGCGGTGGCCGTTCTGTGCTATCTGCTTCTTGCCTGGCCGCAATTCACCATCGGCACATGGGTGCCGGTCCTGCTGTCGGCTCTGGCGCTTGTGGTCGCGCTCTGGCGCGGAACAGAGGCTGAGGTGCTGTGGCAGGCGTCGGATCGAATGGTTTTTCTGGCGGCGCTGATAGCGATGCTGGGCACGCTGCGTTCGGCTGCGGCGATGGCCCCGGAAGTGGCGCAGGCCGGACAATTCGTCACCAGCCAGCCTGCTTCGCGCCGCTATCTCGCAATGACCTTCGGCGGCCATCTGTTCGGGGTGCTGATCAATTTCGGGGGTTTGGCGCTGTTGCTGGACATCGCAAAAACCTCTGCGACCGGACCCGCCCGGATGGATCTGCCGCCCGGCGTTCAGGAAGCGCGGCTCAAGCGCATGTCATTGGCGGTCATCCGCGGCTTTTCGATGATCTCGCTATGGTCGCCTTTCGGCTTCGCAACCAATGCCATCCTCATTACCATACCCGGGATTGCGTATACGGATTTCGGTCCTCTGGGCTTTGCGATGACGTTTATATTCATTGCGATCGGATGGGCTTTCGACCGTGGCGAGGGCAGGGTTTTCCTCGGCATGCGCCTGCCGAGCCAGAGACCGCCGCCTGGAAGCTGGATCAGCGCGGCGATGCTGGTCGGCCATGTTGCGGCGCTGGGCATGTCGGTCTTTCTTCTTCACGATCTGGGCGAAATAAGCTTTCAGCAGGCGCTCATCATTGCCGTGCCGGCATATTCCGCAATCTGGGCGATTGCGGTCGGCCGCCGCGTTTCCGGGGCAGCTGGTGGCAGCCTGATCCGTGCCGGACAGATCAGCTGGCGACGCCTTTCCGATCTTGGCCCGGAGGTCGGGGTTTTCGCCTCTGCCGGGTTCTTGCCGGTGACGCTCTTGGCGCTGATCCCCGCCGAAGACCTGCGCGCGCTGATCCTGACGCTCGATCTCTCTCCGATAGCGCTTGCAGTCGGGTTGTGCGTGTCTGTCGTTGGCTTCGGCCTGATCGGTGTAAACCCGATCGTGGTCTCGTCCGTGCTGGGCGCAATTGCCGCTCAGCTTGCCGTGCCAGGGCTGAGCAATGCCGCGATTGCGCTTGCCATCACAGGGGGCTGGACGGCGGTCATCGGCTTGTCGCCATTCATCACCACACTGACTATTGGAAGCGCGATCCTCGGACGGTCGCCGGTGCGGATCGGGTTGATCTGGAACGGGCCCTATTGTCTCGTCATTCTGATCGTGTGGGTCGTGCTGCTTTCGTCGCTGATGCTCGGCGGAGTGATCTAGCAAGCCCGCATTCTTTCAAGCCAGAGCCGCGGCGGTAACCTATAGCGTTGTGCCGGGCCATTGCTCTGATGTCACGAGAGAGTGGATCTCGGCAGTCAGGAACTCTGCAAACTTGCTGATCAGCCGTGAGCTGGGTCGGTTCAGCGGGCTCATCAGGATCAGCGTCCGGTCGATCTTGCTTCGCTCGATGCGCCGGGCGACCAGCCTCCCCGACGTTACATGCTGTATCACGCTGGCACGCGGTAGGATGGTGCTGCCGAGCCCGCGTTCGACGAAGGCCAGCATGGTCGGAAGGATATCCACTTCCAGCACGATATCCAGCGTAATGTCGGCCTCTTGGGCAATCGTCTCGATGCGGCCGCGCAAACCGTGTTCGCGGTCAGGCAGGATCAGAGGCTGCGCGAGCGCGGCGCGCGCGCTTACCGGCGATCCCTCTTTTGCGCCGTCAGCGTCCGGAGACTGGATCAGAAACAATTGCTCGATGATGATCGGGCGGGTCTTGATCGAGGGGGATGTCTGCCCTTCATAGGCGACGCCCAGATCAATCTTGCCGCGCAACAGCCAGTCCTTCACATGGCCGCTGAACCCCGAGATCACCCGCAGCTTAACATCGGGATAGGTCTCCATGGTCCGCTCGATCAGATGGGTCGCAAGAATCTCCGAGACGGTGGGCGGCAGGCCGATGGTGATGGTGCCGGATAGCGGCGCGAGGTTGCCCGAGATCTCGCCGGCCAGCTCTTGCACATCTTCGAGCACCGTGGCAGCACGGCGGGCCAGAATGATGCCCTCCTCGGTCGGCATCACGCCGCGCCCGTGGCGGCGCAGAAGCGAAACCTGCAGTTCTTCTTCGAGAGATTTGATCTGTCGGCTAAGTGCGGGCTGGGCAATGTTCAGACGTTCTGCCGCGGCGGTGATACTGCGCAGTTCGACGACATGGATGAAGTTTCGAAGCTGCCTGAGGTCCATTTATTCCCAATTTATATGGCAGTTATACTAATAATGCATTTGAAATATAGCTTCCAGTCTCACACACTCGGGGTTCAGGGAGGAGGTCGTCGAATACGTTGCATAAATGGGCGCGTCCTTAGCGGATGGCGTTGATCGAGGACCGGCGTAGCGACGAACCTCCATATGAAGTGGAGGAATAGATGAACCCCAGGAAGCATCTTGGTGTGGCACTCGGTGGCCTTTTGGCGCTTTCGGCCGTTCCGGCCCAGGCGCAGGAAATGCCGCAAACCATGGTATGGACGGCATATGACGTTGGCTCGGCAGGTTATGCCGAAGCTTCCGCCATTGCCGATGCATTTGGCCGTCAGTTCGATACCCGCGTCCGTATCCAGCCGTCCGGCAGCGGTATCGGGCGCCTGCAGCCCTTGCTACAGGGCACCGCAGATTACGCGTTCTTGGCGACAGAGGCGTTTTTCATGGGCGAAGGCGCCTATGATTTCGCGACGCCTGACTGGGGTCCGCGCCAGCTGCGCGCGGTGGCCGGGCGGCCAGCGGGTATCACCCTTATCACGGCCGCGGATGCCGGGATCGAGACGGTGGCAGATGCGCGCGGCAAAAGGATCGCTTTCGTTGCCGGGAACCCCTCGGTCAACGTCAAATGCGAGGCGATTCTGGCCTTTGGCGATCTGACTCTCGACGACGTCGAGGTCGTGACATTCCCGACCTATGCCTCGGCGATGTCGTCGATGACGCGCAACGAATCGGATGCGACCTGCACAACGCCGACCACCAGCCAGCTTTACGAACTCGCGGAAAGCCCGCGCGGCATTCATTACGCACCGCTTGAGGCGGATAATACCGAGGGATGGGAGAAGCTTCTCAACGTATTGCCGATCATGGGGCCGTCTGATGAGGACATCGCCGCCGGGCTCCCCGAGGGTGAGATCGCCAAGATGGCCGCCTATCGCTACCCGGTGATTACCACCACTGCGGAAAAATCCGCTGATGAGGTCTATGCCTTCATCAAGGCACTGGACGAGACTTTCGATCTATACAAGGACGGCACCGCGACGATGAACCGCTGGGCGCTCGATGTGTCCGGAAAGCCGGCCATAGATGTGCCGTTCCACGAAGGTGCAATCCGGTATCTGAAGGAAAAGGGTATCTGGACCGATGAGGATGACGCCTGGAACCAGAAGCGCCAGGCGCGGATGGATGCTCTTGTTGCCGCTTGGGACGAATTCAAGCCTGCAAACGAGGATCTGTCGGAGGAAGACTTTGCTGCCGCGTGGATGGAACGTCGCGCTGAAGTCGTGGCCGGTCTGAACTGATCGGATTTTCATATCGACCGCCCCGGCAGCCTTCCTGCCGGGGCCGACATCTTCGGTTCAGGGCGTAGACATGAAGTTACCGGGTAACGACGATCAAGGCGGGGCAGTGCCCGCGGCGCCAGCCTCGGCCAAGGTAGAGAGCGGACCCGCAAGCTGGCTGGTCATGTTGCTGGGATTCGTTGGTGTTTTCATGGCCATCAACCAGCAATTCCTGCTGAACATTTTCGGGTTTCAGCCGCTGGGCAACGCCTATCTCTATTACCTGATTGGCATATTCCTCGCCGTCGCGTTCCTGACACTGCCGATCAGTTCGACGCGGCAGGGGCAGCTATTCGGACTGAATCTGGTGCTGGCGGTGCTGGCATTGGTCAGCGGCGGGTGGCTGGGTTATCACGGGCTGCAGATCATTCAGCAGGGTTGGGAATACGACGCACCGTTGATCGCCGACATAATGGCGACGATCCTGATCCTGCTGGTGCTGGAGGGGGTGCGGCGCGCGGGTGGAACGATCCTTCTTTTTACCGCCCTGCTATTCGGGACATATCCACTTTACGCCGACTCCATGCCAGGCTTCTTATGGGGCACGGAGTATTCGCTGGTCGGCACGATCCGAGCCCATGTGCTGGGTGTCGAATCGATCATCGGTATCCCGATGCAGGTTGTCGCCGAGCTGGTGATCGGTTTCGTCATCTTCGGCTCGGTTCTCGTGACGACCAAGGGCAGCGATTTCTTCATGGAATTGGCCTCGGCGCTTCTCGGCCACAGCCGCGGAGGACCGGCAAAGGTGGCGGTGATGGGATCAGGCATTCTGGGATCGCTCTCGGGCAGCGTGATTTCGAATATCTTGACCTCAGGGCCTTTCTCGATTCCGACAATGCGCAAGGTTGGCTATCCGGCAAGCTACGCCGCAGCGATCGAAGCATGTGCATCGACCGGTGCGACATTGATGCCGCCGGTCATGGGCACGGTGGCCTTCGTCATGGCATCGTTCCTGGGTGTGCCCTATTCTTCGATCATCATCGCCGCGGTCATTCCAGCCCTGCTGTTCTATGCTGCGCTTCTTTTCCAGGTCGACATGTATGCCGCCCGCCGCGGTCTGGAGGGGCTGCCGCGCAGCGAAATCCCGCCAGTCTGGCCCGTACTGAAATCCGGCTGGCCCTATTTGCTGAGCCTCGCCGTCCTGATCTTCGTGCTGATGGGTCTGCGTATGGAAGCGCGCTCGCCCTATTACGCCTCAGCCGTGATGCTGGTCGCAACGGCATTTCGCAAGGAAACCCGTCTGACTCTGAGCCGGGCGAAAGAACTGCTTTTGGATGTCAGCAAAAACATTGCCGCTCTGGTCGCGGTGCTGGCCGGTATCGGCCTGGTCGTGGGCGGCCTGTCCTATACCGGCGTGGCTGGGGCGTTTTCCCGCGAATTGCTGCTTTACGCGGGTGGCAGCATCCCGCTGATGCTGCTCGCCGGGGCGATCACGAGCTTCGTGCTGGGCATGGGGATGACGGTGACGGCCTGCTATATCTTCCTGTCGATCCTGCTGGCCCCGGCGCTTGTGCAGGCCGGGCTGCATCCCATCGCCAGCCACCTGTTCATCCTTTATTGGGGAATGTTGTCTTATATCACCCCACCAGTGGCGCTGGCGGCGATCACCGCGGCGAATGTTGCCGGGTCGAAGCCGATGGAAACCGGGTTCCGCGCCATGCGGCTGGGAATGCCGCTGTTTTTCCTGCCCTTCATTTTCGTCTACGATCCAGCCCTTATCATGGATGGAAGCCCGCTTCGGATCCTGGAAAGGATCGTGCTAACGCTGATCGCGATCTGGGCGATCACCTCTGCCTTCGAGGCCTGGATCTATAAGGTCGGCAGGATCGGCATCGTCAGCCGTGTGGCCACCGCGGTTGGCGGAGTTCTGGTCATCGTGCCGGAATTGATGACCAGCGTCATCGGTGCGGCTGTCCTTGTCGTGGTGATCGGGATCAATCTTGCTCTGCGGCGTAACGGCAGCGCTGCGGGGGCCTAGCTTGGTGATGCTATGATAGACAAACGTGTTTCTGATATGGCCGAGGCCGTGGCCCCGATCTTCGACGGGGCAAGCGTGATGATTGGCGGCTTCGGATCCTCCGGCATTCCCTTCGGCTTGATTGACGCCCTGCTGGATCAGGGAGCGAAGGAACTGACCATCATCTCGAACAACGCCGGGGCTGGCGAAACAGGGATAGCCAGGCTCCTGAAAGAGGGGCGTGTCGCAAAGGTCATCTGTTCCTATCCCCGTTCTCCCGGCTCGATCTGGTTCGAGCGGCGGTTCGAGGCGGGCGAGATCGCGCTAGAGGTCGTGCCGCAGGGCACGCTGGCCGAACGGATCCGCGCAGCCGGTGCCGGGCTGGGTGGATTTTTGACACCCACAGGATATGGCACGCGTCTGGCCGACGGCAAGGAGACCCGGATGATCGATGGGTTGGGATATGTGCTCGAAGCGCCGCTGCATGCCGATTTCGCGCTGCTTCGGGCCGAGCGGGGGGATAAGTGGGGCAATCTCAGCTATCATGCGACGGCCCGGAACTTTAATCCGGTGATGGCAGCAGCAGCGCGCCACTCTATCGCCGAGGTCCGGCATTTATTGGATGAGCCGCTCGATCCTGAAACCGTGGTGACGCCGGGAATCTTCCTGCAAAGCGTCGTGGAATACGGGGTGCGTCCATGAACCGACTGACCGATAACGAACTGGCTGCACGCGTCGCCCGCGATATTCCCGACGGCGCCTATGTCAATCTGGGCATCGGCAAGCCGACCCATGTCTCGACCTATGTGCCTGAGGGGCGAGAGGTGATCTATCATTCGGAAAACGGGGTTCTGGGCGTCGGCCCGGCCCCGGCCGAGGGCGAAGAAGATCCCGAGTTGATCGACGCCAGCAAAAGGCTGATCACCACCGCTCCGGGGTCGGCCTTCTTCGAACATGCCGACAGCTTCGCGATGATGCGCGGTGGGCATATCGATATCGCCGTGCTGGGCGCCTATCAGGTCGCGGAGAATGGTGATCTCGCGAATTGGGCCACCTTGGACGAGAAATTCCCGCCTGCGGTGGGTGGGGCGATGGACCTTGTCGTCGGTGTTCCGACGATCTTCGTGATGATGCGTCACACTGATCGCGATGACGGGCCGAAATTACTGAAGCGCTGCACATATCCCCTGACCGGTCTGGCTGTTGTCAACCGCGTCTACACCGATCTGGCAGTGCTGGACGTGACGCCGGACGGGTTCCGCCTGGTCGAGCTTACCGAGGGCAACTCGCTGGAAGAGGTCCAGTCGGTCACCGAAGCCCGGATTCTGCCGCCCGTTTGAGCGACGCTCCCGTGCGGCAAAATTGCAGAGAGGATGCAAGGTGCACGCAGAAACCATCAGCAATGTTCCCGATAGCCGGGGCAGCAATCTCTATCGCGCCGATCCGGTCTTTGCGGCGCTGCTTTCAGTCTATCTGCCAGAGCCGCTGCGCACGACATTACAGCCGCAGATTGACCGCATGGGGGCACTTGCCGGAGGCCCGCTGGAAGAGCTGGCGCTGAGCGCGGATCAGAATCCGCCGGAGCTGATCCTGCGCGACCGCACCGGTGCCGAATGTCAGCGGATCAAGAAACATCCCGCCTATCAAGAGTTGGAGCGGGTGGCGTTCGGCGACTTCGGTCTTGCCGCCATGTCACACCGGGCAGGTGTCTTCGATCACCCCGATAAGCTGCATCCGCTGGCGAAATACGCACTTGTTTATCTTTTTGTGCAGGCCGAGTTCGGGCTCTGCTGCCCGCTCAGCATGACCGACTCGTTGACGCGCACCTTGTGCAAATTTGGCTCGAACACGCTGATCGATCGCTATCTGGATCGGCTGACCAGTCAGGATATGGACAGCCTGTTTCAGGGCGCGATGTTCATGACCGAGCAGGTTGCCGGGTCTGATGTCGGTGCCATCCAGACGGTGGCGCGGCGGACAGAAGAGGGTTGGCGGCTCTACGGTGATAAATGGTTCTGTTCGAACCCGGATGCGGAACTGGCCATGGTGCTTGCCCGGCCGGAGGATGGCGGCGAAGGCACCAAGGCGCTGTCGCTCTTCCTGCTGCCTCGCCATTTGTCAGATGGCAGGCTGAATGCCTATCGCATCATCCGCCTGAAGGACAAGATGGGCACACGCTCGATGGCGTCCGGCGAGATCGTGCTGGAAGGCGCAGAAGCCTATCTGGTCGGCGATGCCCAACAGGGTTTCAAGCAGATGACCGACATGATCAACATGTCGCGCCTGGCCAATGGCGTGCGCAGCGCCGGGCTGATGCGGCGCTCGGTCTTCGAGGCATTGTTCATCGCCCGCAACCGCAAGGCGTTCGGCAAGCGGCTGATCGACATGCCGCTGATGCGACGCCAGCTGGCCAAGATGCTGCTCTGGTCCGAGCAGGGGCGCAGCATGGTGTTTCACACCGCGCGGGTGCTTGATGCGGCCGACCGTGGCGATGCGGCAATGGGTCAGGCGCTGCGCATCCTCACCCCGCTGATCAAGTTCCGCGTCTGTCGCGATGCCCGAAAGGTCGCAGGGGATGCAATGGAGGTACGAGGCGGCTGCGGCTATATCGAAGAATGGTCCGATGCACGTGTCCTTCGCGACGCGCATCTCGGCTCGATCTGGGAGGGCACCAGCAATATCGTTGCTCTCGACGTGGCGCGGGCGGCGCGGCGAGAAAGTGCCTTGTCGGCGCTAGGCGATTACCTTGAGATGTGCCTGTCCGAGGTAGAGGAGGATCTGGCGAAGCCACATCGCGATGCCCTGCACCGCGCGATCTCACTGATGCAGCGTGTGGCAGGGCGCGATGCGCCGGCAAACGAAGCCGAGACGCGCCGCGCGGCGACGGCTTTGTATCATGTCTCATCATCTGTGTTCATGATGTGGGAAGCTGCGCAACTTGCGGAGGAACACCCGGAAATTGCCGCGGACCGCGTCCATCTGGCTCAGATGGTTCTACAGCATCGTCTTTCCGCTTCCGATCCGCTTGCGCCGGCCGAGGACGAGCCCGCGTGGTTGCCGGAGCTTTTGGCGCGCGCAGCAATTGATGGCGATGTTTCGGGGAAGGAACCGGCATGACTTCTGGCATGAGCATAGCGGAACGTCTGGCAGATTTCGCGGCTGCTGCACCCCGGTTCGACGACACTATGGAGCGCTTTGTCCGGTTCTCACTTTTCGACTGGGCGACCGTCGGTATTGCCGGCCGGGATGAGCCGGTGGCTCGGGCTGTCCGGAAAATGGCCCTAGAGAATGCGGTCCTGTCCTCTGGTGCAACCCTGTTTGGCGGAGGCTCCGTCACCGCAGCCGCGGCTGCTCTTGCCAATGGCGCGACCAGCCATGCGCTGGATTACGACGACACGCATTTCGGTCATATCGGTCACCCGAGCGTCGCGGTGATCCCCGCCGCCGTGTCGCTCGCCGAGATCGGTCGCACCGACGGTCAGGCTTTCATCCATTCGGTCGCCATCGGTCTCGAAACCGCATGTCGCGTCGGCGCCTGGCTCGGCCGGGCGCATTACGATGCCGGGTTTCATCAGACTGGCACCTCGGGGGCGTTCGGGGCGACCGCCGCTGCGGGCCGGATACTCGGGCTCGATACGGATCGGATGGCCGAGGCATTCAGCCTGACCGCCACGCGGGCCGCGGGGCTGAAAAGCCAGTTCGGGACGATGGGAAAGCCGCTGAATGCGGGTTTCGCCGCTGAGGTGGGAGTGACATGTGCGCTTTTGGCGCAGGCCGGAGCAATCTCGACCCGCAGCGCAATCGAGGGGGTGCAAGGTTTCGGCCCCACCCATGCCGCTGAGGCAAACCAGGCCGCTTTTGATGGTCTGGGGGAAAACTGGATATTCCCGAGCATTTCCTACAAGTTCCATGCCTGCTGTCACGGCTTGCACGCGATGCTCGAGGCACTGCGCAGGCTGATCGCTGAGGGACTGCCTGTCGACGCTGTCGAGCAGGCCGAGATCCGAACCAACCCTCGCTGGCTTGCGGTATGCGACCAGCCCGAGCCAGCTACCGGCCTACAGGCCAAGTTCAGCTATCGATTGACGGCGGCGATGATGCTGGCCGGGCTGGATACTGCGGCATTGGATGTCTACAGCGATGCAACATGCGCTCGCGAAGATCTGTGCGCGCTGCGCGACCGGATCAGTGTCACCGGCGATCCAGAGCTGACCGACAGCCAGGCTAGGATCACCGTCATCGCCAATGGGCGGAGCTATGAGGCCTTTCACGATATCCTCGCCGATATGGACCCGGATAAGGTCGAGCAAAGGCTACGCGAAAAATCCGCCACGCTTCTTGGGGCCGCGCCGGCGCGGGAACTGTGGCAGAGCGTCACCGAGCTGGGTCCGCGAAAACAACTTTCCGGCTTGATTGCGAAGATCGCTAGTGCGTGACATCAGAAAGGGCCTGGAGGGGCGGTGACTCTGTATGCCGATCAAGCCCCTATGAACCGTTCAGGCGTAGCTATGCGCCTCGGCTAACCCGTCGAACTCAGCAATACCGCTCCGGGCCGCGCCACTGCACTTCAGAGTATCGATCTCCATGTGCCCACCCGACAGGCAGAGCCTCTTCGATCCGGTCGAGATCCTCTGTGCTCAAGGTGATGGCCGCTCCCTTGGCGACTTCTTCGAGATGCGCGGTGCTTCGCGTTCCTGGAATGGGGATCACAGACGTGCTGCGATGTAGCAGCCAAGCGATCGCAAGTGTTGCGGTGGCCAAGCCCATCTCTGATGCAAGGCTGCGGAAGCGGTCGGTTGCGGCGTGATTGGCCCCCAGGTTCGGTTCCACGAAGCGCGGATTTTCCTTCAGAAATGCTGACGCTTCTACCCTGGCGCGGTCCGGCGGTGTGTCGGTCAGAAGACCTCGGCCCACGGGCGAAAAGGCGACCAGAGACGTCCCCAGGGTTTCGCAACACTGAACGAGGCCAAGCTCTGGTGCGCGAGTGCCAAGGGAATATTCCGACTGAACTGCCGCTACCGGATGAACGGCAGCCGCACGGCGCAATGATGATGGCGCGATCTCGGAGAAGCCGAAGGCACCGATCTTTCCCGCGCGAACGAGGGTCGCGAGCGTATCGGTGACCTCTTCAATAGGCCGATTGGCCTCGCGCCGGTGGACGTAGAATAGATCGACGTGATCGACCCCGAGACGCGCGAGACTCGCCTCGATCGAACTTGTCAGTTCGGCGACGCTGTTGTCGTAATACCGTGCGCCTGTATTCGCATTGCGGCAGATCCCTGCCTTGGTCGCAAGCCGGAAGACTGGACCGCGATCGGCAAGATAGCGGCCGATGACCTCCTCCGAGTGGCCCATGCCATAGACATTCGAAGTGTCGAGATGGTCTATACCCAGTTCCCGAGCGCGGTCGAAGAGGGCGAAGGCTTCCTCTTCTGTTGCCGGGCCGTAAAAGCCCGAAATATTCATGGCGCCGAGACCGATTGCGGATAGCTCGGGCCCGGCCTTGCCCAGTCGGCGTGTCTTCATCTTTCAGTTCTCCCCGCGCAATAGAGGCTGCTCGATCAACAGCGGCCCGCCGGTTTTCTGCGTCATCTGCGATCTTTTCATCGGATGATCCTCGTTAGAGCAATATCCTCAGTCGGTCACGCGGCATGCCGCGTCGATGGAGGGCTCCTCGGCGGGGGCACCAGGCCCTTGAGATAGCATAGGATTGAAATTGTCCAAACTACGTCCAGGCGAATTTACCAATTTCAGAGACGCTTGCTACGAAAGGGCGAATGCTCGCGACATTAGGTAAAGATTCGCTCGCTCTGCCCGTTCTTGCATTGCCGACCGATTGCACCTTCATCCGGCATCGTCTTGCGCAGTCAGTGGCTTTGGGGGTCATTTCCGTTGCAGGAGAGAAAACCGACCTGACCATCTGCCGACGGACGCGCGAGGTAGATCGCTGTATCGAGTGTCTCGGCACTCACCCGACAATGGAAGGCAGCGGCGTTTCCCGGGAAGTCACCGAATTCGATAAGCGGGTCGCAGACATCGAGAAAGCGCAACTCAGACCTCGGATAGGCTCAGCAGGGGACGGCCCGCGAAGTAAGCCGCAATGTTGTCGAGAACAAACTGTGCCATCGCCCGTCGTGACTCGACCGTGGCAGAGCCGATATGCGGGGTCAGTATGCAATGCGGCGCCAGCTATGCTGCCCTGTCTCAGGGCGCGCGCAGGTGCTACAGCATCGACCACCGGCCCGCGGGAAACGTTAACGATGATTCCATCAGGCCCAAGCGCGTCGAGCACCTCTGCATCGACAAGCCCACCTGTTTCGGGGCCACCGGCCGCCGTTACGAAAAGAAGATCGCATTCCATCGCAAGGGCAACCGCATCAGCGCAAAAGCGATCCGGCGTTGCTGTCCTTTCGTGGCGGGCGGTGTAGCATAGCTCCAGCCCCATGCCGCGCAAAAGCTCGGCCAGCCTGCGGCCGATCCGACCATATCCGAGTATTCCCGCCCGGCGCTCCAGGACCGAGCGGCCCAGCCAGAATTTATCCCCGGCGGCCCAGCTTCCCGACCGGATGAAGCTGTCGCCTCCGACGATCCGGCGGCCCACCCCAATTGCAAGACCCAAAGCCATCTCGGCCACGGCCATCGACAGGACATCGGGTGTGGTGATGACTGCGATTCCAAGGTGTCGCGCCTGCGCCAGATCTGTTGCATCGACCCCAACGCCGTTGACTGCGATCAACCGCAATGCGGGCATGGCATCCATCTGAGCCCGCGAAAGGCCCAGGCTTCCGGTGGTCAGAACAGCTTCGACTTTGCCGGCAGCGGCTATATCGCGAATGACATGATACTCCGCCTCGAGCTGCTACATCATCTCCTGCGGTTTCAGATCGGCGAGAACCAACAGCGACGGTCGGTTCATGCGATCTGGCCGAGAAAGGTTTTCAGCCGTTCGTTTTTCGGATTACGAAAGAATTCTTCAGGGGCATTCTCCTCGACCACGACGCCCTTATCCATGAAGATCACGCGATCAGCGACGGCCCTGGCAAATTCCATCTCATGCGTCACACACATCATGGTCATGCCTTCGCGCGCCAGATCGATCATCGTGTCCAGCACCTCCTTGACCATTTCCGGATCGAGGGCACTGGTCGGCTCGTCAAACAGCATGATACGGGGCTTCATGCACAAAGCGCGCGCGATGGCCACACGCTGCTGTTGTCCTCCTGAAAGCTGCGCGGGATATTTTTCGGCCTGCTCAGGAATCTTGACCCGTTCGAGATAATGGCGCGCTGTCGCCTCAGCCTCGGCCCGAGCTATCTTGCGCGTCTTCATCGGCGCCAGAACGCAGTTTTCGAGCACAGTCATATGCGGGAACAGGTTGAAGCTCTGGAACACCATCCCGACATCCTGGCGAACCTTGGCCACGTTGCCGCCTCCCGCGGTCAGTTCGACCCCGTCTACGGTTATGGTCCCGGACTCAATCGGCTCGAGCTGATTGATGGTGCGGATAAGCGTTGATTTTCCTGAGCCGGAGGGACCGCAGATCACGATCCGCTCGCCTCGTTCAACGGTCAGGTCGACATCGACCAAGGCATGATAGGCGCCGTAATACTTATTCACGTCGCGCATGATGATGGCATGTTCAGTCATGGTCCGGCCCCCAGCTAGGCGCCCGGCCAGTTAAGGCCGGGCGTAACGTGTCATTCGGCGCTCTTGACGAAGTCGGGCAGGGGTTCGCCAAGCCATTTCTGATGGATCTCATCCAGCGTGCCGTCGGATTTCGCCTGATCTACGAAAGCGTTGATCTTTTCAAGAAAAGCGTCGGACCCTGGCGAGACGGCGATCCCCTGAACCTGGCTGGAGAGGTCGAACTTCTTGTCAAAGCGATCACCTGCGACGCTGCCGACCTGCGAAAAGACCACATTCGACAGCCCGATGAGCTTGACCTGGCCCGACATCAGTGCCTGAACGGCGCTGGCATCGTCGTCGAAGCGGCGGATCTCGGCGTCATCCGGGGCAACGCCGGTCACGCCGGTATCCTGTGTCGAGGCGCGGGCCACGGCGATGGACTGCCCGGACAGCCCGGCACCATCGGCGACCTCTACCGTCTTGTCTCCGTAGACGGCGATGCTGATCCCGGCATAGGGGTTCGAAAAGTCGACTTTTTCGGCGCGTTCCTCGGTGATTCCCAGCGAGGCCACCAGAACGTCGACCTGCCCCGACAGAAGATAGGGTATGCGGTTGGGGCCTGTCACCGGGACGATCTGTGGCTCGACCCCAAGATATTCGGCGAGCGCCTTGGCTACATCTGCGTCATAGCCATCGGGATTGCCCGATGCATCCTGAATACCGAAGGGCGGAAAATCGACAAGCATTCCGATCTTGACGGCACCGGCATTTTCGATTGCCTCGATATCTGCGGAGGCGGCGGGTACGGCAAGCCCGATGCAAATTGCAGCGGCGAGGGCAGAGAAGTTACGGCGGTTCAGTTTCATTTTACTCTCCTTGTTGTTGGACGTTCAGCGCGTGATGGCTCGGCGCATTCGGGATTCCAGGCGGCGCGCCAGTAGCGACAGCGGCCAGCACAAAACAAAATACATTGCCGCAACCGTTCCGAAGACGAGGAATGGCTCGAATGTTGCATTGTTTATAATCTGTCCGGCTCGCGTCAGTTCGGTAAATCCGATGATAGAGGCCAGTGAAGTTCCCTTGATCAGTTGAACCAGAAACCCGACTGTCGGAGCAATTGCCAGGCGCATTGCCTGCGGAAGCACGACGTATCGCATCCGGTTTCTGTAGGATAGCGAAAGTGCGGTGGCTGCCTCGGTCTGTCCCGATGGAACAGCTTCGATGGAGCCGCGCCAGATCTCGCCCAGATAGGCGCTCGCGTGCAGGGTCAGTGCGACGGCTGCGGCCAGCAACGGGTTGATCGGCAGCCCGACCACAGCCAGCCCGAAATAAACCAGAAAAAGCTGCATCAACAGCGGCGTGCCCTGGAACACCTGGATGAAGCCGGTCGCGATCCGGCGCAGAAGTTTCTGTTGAGAGCTGCGCGACAGCGCAACGATCAGCCCGCCAACAGCGCCACCAAGAAACGCGATGGCCGATAATATCAAGGTCCACCGGGCCGCGCCGATGATGAACATAATATCGCCTGAGGAAAACTCGCGGATCATGTCAGCGGCTCGCAGGATAGGTGAAAAAGACCCGCCGAATTGCACCGAACAGCGTCGAGAATCCGAGGGCCAAAAGGAAATACATCACAGTCAGCACCAGATAGATTTCGAAGCTTGCAAAGGTCCGTGCGTTCAGATCGGCGCCTGCCGAGGCAAGATCATTCGCCGAAATGACCGACACCACGCTGGAGGTCAGCATCAGATAGATGAACTGGCTGGTCAGCGACGGATAAATATTCCTGAGCGCCGGCTTCATCACGATATGGCGGAAAATCTGAACCGGGCTCAGACCAAGTGCCTTGCCTGCCTCGATCTGGCCTTGCGGGATGGATTCAATCCCTGCGCGGATGATCTCTGTCCCATAGGCGCCAACGTTGATTACCAACGCGACAAGGGCCGCGGTATTGGGTGACATATTGATCCCGGCTGCGGGGAGTCCGAAGAAGATGAAGAATATCTGAACCAGAAATGGTGTGTTTCGGATCACCTCCACATAGATGTCGACCAGCCAGCGGAGCGGACGGATGCCTGATGTCTTGGCGACCGCCCCGAGAACCGACACGATCAGACCGAACACCATAGCCGTCAGCGACAAGCGGATGGTCAACCACGCGCCATAAAGCAGCATGTCCAGATTTTCAAAGACCGGCTGAAAGTTGAACTGATACATCCGCCCTCCCCGCCGATGTCTAGTTTCACCTTATTTAGATCGATCTAAATGAGGCTATCAAAAATGTAAACTCTGCCGCTGGCTGCTTGCTCTGATGACGAGACGAGGCGGCAGAACGGACCGTTCCGGCGCGGCATACGCCTCGCGCAGCCGCCGCGTAAGGAGCCTTGCCGCCGCATTGCCGATCTTTTCGGGCTGCATGGCGACGCTGGTCAGCGGCGGATAGGTCAGCTGCGAGAACGCCAGATCGTCCAGCCCCACCACCGCCATATCACGCCCCGGTTCGCAATTCATGCGACGAAGCCCCAGCATCAGCCCGGCTGCAAGCACATCATTGAAACACAATACCGCAGAGGGAGGATCGCTAAGATCCAACAGATCTCTCGCCGATTGCGCAGCGCCTTCCCAGGTCAGGTCCGCCTCTACAATGCCGGCGCTCTCTGCGTTGGTTTCCTTCAATACCTTGAAGAACCCCGCCAAACGCTCTTCCCGCGCCGAGGTTCTGGCCTTCACTGAAAGAAACGCGATCCGTCGATGCCCCATGTCGATCAGATGCCTTACAGCAAGGCCGACCCCCTCTATATAGTCGGCGCCGGCATAGTCGGTGACCCTGTCACCGACCTCGCGGAGGGACTGCACAACCGGCATTCTCCATTGTCTCATCCTTGCAAGCAGCGCCGGATTCGTTCCCTCTGCCGGGCACAGGATAACGCCGTCGACGCCATGGCCGCGAAATCTTTGCAGAATTCCGTTCTGCCGCTCTGTGTTGTCATGGCTGTTGGCAAGCAGCACGACGCGATCGTCTTCACACATCACCTGCTCTACGCCGGACAGAAACTCCGTAAAAAACGAGTTGACCAGGTTCGGGACGATAATGCCAACGGTGCGGCTGCTGTTATTGCGAAGACGCGCCGCGCCGATGTCACGGACGTAATCCATATCTTCCAATACCTGCTGAACCTTCCGGCGGGTCTGGTCAGCGACCAGCGGCGAGCTGCGGACAACCAGAGAAACTGTAGCCCGCGATACGCCAGCCGCCCGGGCCACCTCGTCCAGCGTCACTTTCTTTAACATGAGCCCTCCGTATCTAGGCATTGATCTTAGCGAAACGAAAAAGAAGGGACAGCGCCCTGTCGAATATGCGCCCCGGTGCGGAGCTGAAGAGCCGCAACCCTTGGCAAGATCACGCAGGTGATACGGCAAGCGATCGACTCAAACCCTCAGTCGCGGGTCTTGCGCGTCGTCATCAAGGGCAGGAGGTCGCGGGATTTTCAAGGCGCCCGTTGCCTTATGGTGGATGAGGAACACTGTGCGTTCGTTCAGGTACAAGATGCCTGGCGGGCTGCGCTTTGATTTCAGCGCATCCATGACACCCTCTTGGAAGTGTTTCAGTGTCCGCTGCCGCAGTTTGCGGTGAGCGCTTGACGCCCTGCCGAGCTCCGGCAGTCAGGTCTCGCGGCGGTGCCGCGATTAGGACGACCCAAGAAACCCACCACGGCCGAAGCAGTGGCCGCTCGGCTTGTGTCCATTTTTCGGCGCGCCCGTCTGGTTGCCGAAAGTCATTGGGGGCAGCGCAAGATCAATGTGCCTCGCCATCGCTTCCGCCGAGTTTGGCATTCTGTATTGCTGTCATTGTCAGGCTCAGGCCCGTTGATAACCGGCGCTGGCGGCGATCAGGTGGCGGGTATAATCCTGCGTCGCACCCCCGTGGCGCAGTTGATCGACGGTCATGATCTCCACGATCCGGCCACCACGCATCACTGCCAGCCTGTCGCACATATGGCCGACCACAGACAGGTCGTGGCTGACCATCATATAGGTCAGCCCATGCTCGGCCCGCAGATCGGTCAGCAGGTTCAGGATCTCGGCCTGAACGCTGACATCCAGCGCCGAAGTCGGCTCGTCAAGCAGAAGCAGGCGCGGCTCGGCGGCGAGGGCGCGGGCAATGGCGACGCGTTGACGCTGACCGCCCGAAAGCTGGTGCGGATAGCGGAAGCGAAAGCCCCTGCCCAGACCCACATCTTCCAGCAACCGGGTGATACGGGCATCGATATCGTTCATGCCTTGCAGCTTCAGCGTCTCTGACAGAACGCGGTCGACCGAATGGCGTGGGTGAAGGCTGGCATAGGGGTCCTGGAACACCATCTGGACGGTCTTATGAAAGACGCGGTCGCGCGACCGGCCTTTGACTGTTTGCTCTGCCACCTCGATCCGGCCCGACCAGCTTTCGATCAGCCCGGTGATGGCGCGCAGGATGGTGGACTTGCCGCTGCCGGATTCGCCCACGAGGCCGAAGCTTTCGCCTTGTGCCACATTGAATGTGGCGTCCTGGACGGCATCGACGCGGTCGGGAGGGAAGCCGAACCAGACATTGAGATCGGCGACGCTCAGCATGGTCTCACCGCTGGCATCGGGGTCTTCGCACCCATGGGGCCACCCGAGATAATCATGGACGAAAGCAAGCGCATCTGGTCAGAGCCCCCCGGGAAACTCGGTTTCCATACTGTCATCGACCAAAGCCCCGTCGCGCCAACTGTCCTGACGCTGCAGCACCGACAGACGCTCGACCGGCTGATCGAGGCGCGGCAGGCTGTTCAGCAAGCCCTGGGTATAGGGATGGCGGGCGCTGTGAAGGTCCTTCGCGGCCAGCGTCTCGACAATACGACCGGCATACATGATCAGAACGCGGTCGCAGAAATGCGAAACGAGGTTCAGGTCGTGACTGATGAAGATCAGGCCCATGCCGCGATCCTTGACCAGCGCGTCCATGATGTTCAGCACCTCGTTGCGGACCGAAACGTCCAGCGCCGATGTGGGTTCGTCTGCGATCAGGATTTCGGGATCGGGCGCCAGCATCATCGCGATCATGATGCGCTGGCCCATGCCGCCCGAAACCTCGTGCGGATAGGCCTCCATCACCCGTTCAGGGTCGCGGATCTGGACGGCACGCAGCATCTCAAGCGCCTTGTTCCGGCCCGCCCCTTTGCTGCCGCCGGCATGCAGGCGATAGGCCTCGATGATCTGATCGCCGATGCGCATGACCGGGTTGAGGCTGAATTTCGGGTCCTGCATCACCATGCTGATCCGGCTGCCGCGAATGGCGCGCATCTTGCGTTCGGGCAAATTGAGGATCGGCTGGCCGTTCAGCTCCATACGGTCGGCGGTGACGCGGCCGGGCGGACGGACAAGGCCAAGAATGGCGCGCCCGGTCATGGATTTGCCCGAGCCGGATTCGCCTACCACGCCCAGCCTTTCACGCCCAAGATCAAAGCTGACGCCGCGCACCGCCTCGAACACGCCCTGACGCGTGGGGAAGGCGACCCGGAGGTTCTTGACCGAGAGCAGCGCGCTCATTCCTTCGCCCCTTTCGGGTCCAGCACGTCCCGCAGCCCGTCGCCGAGCAGGTTGAAGGCCAGCGAAACGATGAAGATCGCCATACCCGGCATGGCGGCGACCCACCAGAAATCAAGGATATAGGTGCGCCCGTCCGATATCATCGCGCCCCATTCGGGCATGGGCGGCTGCGCGCCAAGGCCAAGAAAGCCAAGGCCAGCGGCAGAGAGGATGATCCCGGCCATGTCCAGTGCCACCCGCACGATCAGAGAGCTGATGCAGAGCGGCCAGATATGCCCGATCAGCAGGCGCAGCGGACCGGCGCCCTGCAATCGCGCGGCAGCGATATAGTCGGCGTTTCGGATGGTCAGGGTCTCGGCCCGTGCAAGGCGCGCATAGGGTGGCCAGGCGGTCAGCGCCAGCGCCAGCACCGCGTTGCCGATGCTGGGCCCCAGCGCAGCGACAAAGGCCAGCGCAAGGATAAGCTTCGGGAATGCCAGGAAGATGTCGGTGATCCGCATCAGCACCTGATCGACCCATCCGCCGGCAAAGCCCGACACCGTGCCGATGAACAGCCCGATGATCGGCGCGATCAGGGCCACGGTGCCTACGATGAACAGCGTGATGCGCGAGCCATGGATCAGCCGCGACAGGATATCGCGCCCCAGATGGTCGGTGCCCAGCCAGTGATCGGACGAGGGCGGCTGCAACCGACCGGTCAGGTTCTGGCTAAAGGGGCTTTGCGGCGACAGCAGGGGCGCGAAGATGGCCATGCCGATCAGCAGGACCAGGATGATCAGCCCGAACATCGCCAGCTTGTTGCTGCGAAAGGTCAGCCAGCCCTGATAGAACGCGCCGAGCCGCGCCTGACGGCGGGTCTGGGGTGCGTCGGATAGCAGCCAGTCGCGACGGCTTTGCGGGGGGGTCATGCCGGCTTCGCTCATGATGCCCTCGGATCCAGAACGCGATACAGAAGATCGCTGAGAAGATTCAGCCCGACAAAGCAGACACCGATGACGATGGTGCCGCCAAGGACGGCGTTCATGTCACCCGCCAAAAGGGCCTTGGTCACATATTGGCCGATGCCCGGCCACGAAAAGATGATCTCGGTCAGGACCGAGCCTTCCAGCAGCGAGCCGAAGCTGAGCGCAATGACCGTGACCAGCGGGATCGAGATATTGCGGAACGCATGGCCCCAGATCACCGCGCGTTCGCTGAGCCCCTTGACCCGCGCAGTGGTGATATATTCGGCCGAAAGCTGTTCCAGCATGAAGCTGCGGGTCATGCGGCTAATATAGGCGAGGCTGAAATAGCCCAGAAGCGAGGCGGGTAGGATAATGTGGCTGAAGGCGTCCTTGAATGCGCCCCAATCGCCCGCAATCAGACTGTCGATCAGCAGGAGGCGGGTGACCTGGGGAACCATCCCGTCATAGATGATGTTCTGCCGACCGGGGCCGCCGACCCAGCCCAGAATACCGTAAAAGACCAAAAGGCCCATCAACCCCAGCCAGAAGATCGGCATGGAGTATCCCACAAGCGCCACGACGCGGGCCACCTGATCGACGATGCCGCCGCGATGGGCAGCGGCGATCACGCCCAGGGGGACGCCGATCAGCACACCGATCAGGGTGCCAAGCGTCGCCAGCTCGACCGTTGCGGGGAAGACGCGCTTGATATCCTCGATTACCGGTTGCCCGGTCGAGATCGACCGCCCGAAATCGCCCTGCAGCACATCGCCGATATAGGTCATGAACTGCACGATCAGCGGGCGATCCAGACCCATGGCCTGATAAGCCGCATCATATTGGGCTTGCGTGGCGCGGTCTCCCACGACTTTCAGCACCGGGTCGATCGGCATCACCCGACCGATGATGAAAGTCACCAGCAGCAATCCCAGCAGGGTCAGGATCAGCGACAGGAAAACTCCGCCGATCCGCTTGGCCCTCCGCCGGCGCGCGGCACGTCGGTGGTTGGGGGGCGGCGCATCGCCCCGCCCCTCTTCCGCGTCAAGATCGGTGCTCGCCAAGGCTTACTCGCCCTTGGTCACGCCGCGATAGATCACCGATGTGACCGATCCGCCCGACTGGAAGTTCTCGACACCGTCGCGCAGGCCGGTCGGCTCGATGCGCTGGAAGAGCGGAATGATCGGGGCTTCCTCCTGATATTGGCGCTGGATATCCTGATACATCGTCGCGCGCGCGTCGCTGTCCTGTTCCTGCGTTGCGGCAACCGTGGCCTCGTTCATGGCCGCTGGCACCTCATAGGCGTTGCGCCAGGCCAGAAGACCGGTGGCATTCGCCTCGTCGCTGTTGTCAGGGTTGAAGGCGAAGGTCGCGGCATTGGTGTTCGGGTCGGCGTAATCCGGGCCCCATTCACCCAGGAAGATCGGAACCTCGCGGGCGCGATAGGCGTCCAGAACCTGTGCGCCGGTCATCTGCTGAATCTCCAGCGTCAGCCCGGCCTCGGCCATGCTGGCCTGCAGCGCCTGAGCCACGTCGGTATATTCGCGCAAATCGCGCACTGCGGTCGTCACCGTCCCACCTTCGACACCGGCATCGGCCAGAATCTGCTTGGCTTTCTCGACGTCATAGCTCCAGGGCATTTCATCCAGCGCGCCCAGATAGCCCTTGGGCAGGAAGGACTGATGCGGGACGAACTGACCCTTGAGGAAACTGTTGGCGATTCCGTCGTAATCGACGAGATATTTCATGGCCTCGATTACCGCGGGGTTCGACAGCAATTCGTTCTTCTGGTTCAGGCCCATATACAGGATGCGGCCGCGCGGCTGATCCTCGATGCTGACGCCCTCGCCGCTGGCAATCGCCTCGGCATCGGTCGGCGACAGGTTGCGGGCCACGTCGATATCGCCTGCCTCAAGCTGCAGACGCTGTGCGCTGGATTCCTGCACGTTCTTCACGATGACCCGCTTCATCGCGGGCGCGCCCTTGAAATATTCCTCGAATGCGGTCAGTTGCACGACCTCATTGGCGCGCCAGGCGGCCAGGACATATGGGCCCGAGCCCGCATCATTGGTCGATAGCCAGGTATTGCCCAGATCCTCGCCCTCGACATTCTGCATCACCAGCTCTTTGTCGATGACGCTGGCGACATTGGCCGTCAGGCAGTTCAGCACGAATGATTGCGCATAGGGCTTGTCCAGGTTCAGCGTCAGCGTGTTGCCATCGGCCACGATCTTTTCCTCGACATTGTCGGGGGTAAAGCCGAACTGAGTCAGGATGAAGGCCGGGGTCTTGTTCAGCTTGACGGCGCGCTGTAGCGACCATGCCGCATCCTCGGCGCGGACCGGGTTGCCGGAATGGAACGTGACACCTTCGCGCATGGTAAAGGTAATTGACATGCCATCTTCGCTGACTTCCCAGCTTTCGGCGAGGCTGGGCTGGAAGCCCTTGTCCAGATCAAGCGGATCGAAATCGACGAGCCGGTCATAGGTGTTGTTGTTGACGTCATTGCCCGAAAATTCAAAAGACTGCGCCGGGTCCAGCGAGATGATGTCATCAATCGTCGCCGCTACGACGAGCGTATCGGCAGGCGTCTCGGCATAAGCGGCGGGCGCGATCGCCAGCGCACTGGCCAACAGAATCGCACGTGCATTCAGCATCTTGTTCATCTCAGTTCTCCCTGTGTTCGTTATAGCGGCGGGCATTGCAGCACGAGCGTCATGTCGCGCAGTTTGTGCAAGTGAGACTGTTACATTAATTGACGGGTTTGGCCACGCTCAGGTTTCGTTCAACGAGAGTGCGCCGCGCAAGTCACCAAGCGGGCCTCACCGTCTTCTGTGCGAGGGGCATATGGATGTTATCACCACCCAGGAAAACTCGCGACCGGTCCGGCGCGGGCCCGGTCTATTGCCGGCCCGTCGACAATTCCGTTTCCGGATCGAAGATATGCAGTGAGCCGGGCGCGGCGCGGGCGCCAATCCTTGTTCCGACCTCTGGAATATCATGCGCGGCCGCCGTCGCGATGAGCGTGTCGGCGCCGCCGTCCGGTCTGATATGCACCAGCGTTTCGGGCCCGAGCGTTTCGACCGCGACGACGCGCCCCAGGATGTCCAGCACGGACGGCCCGGCTGCATTCACCCGCAAATCCTGAGGGCGTATGCCGACAAGGGCGGGGCCTTTCTCATCCGGCAAGAAGGCTTTGTCGCTGTGCGCTGCGCGCAGAATGTTCATCGATGGGGTGCCGATGAAGCGGGCGGTGAACACGTCGCGCGGGTGGTCATAGACGTCCATCGGGGCGCCGGTTTGCAGGATATGGCCGCCCTTCATGACGACGATGCGGTCGGCCATGGTCATCGCCTCGACCTGGTCATGGGTGACATAGACGATGGTCGTGCCAAGGCGGTTGTGAAGCTCCTTGATCTCGATGCGCATCTGGGCGCGAAGCTGGGCGTCGAGATTAGACAGCGGCTCGTCGAACAGGAATGCCTGCGGGTCGCGGACCATCGCGCGGCCTATGGCGACCCTCTGCCGTTGACCGCCGGACAGGGCGGCAGGCCGGCGCTCCAGATAGGGGGTCAGGCCGAGAAGCCCGGCGACCTCTTCGATCTTGCGGTCCTTTTCGCCCTTGGACAGCCTGGCAGTATGCAGTCCGAAGCCTATATTGCGGCGCAGAGAAAGATGCGGATAGATCGCGTAGTTCTGAAACACCATCGCGATGTTCCGGCTTTTCGGCGGCATGTCGTTGACCAGCTCGCCGCCGATCCGGATTTCGCCGTCCGAGACATCTTCCAGCCCGGCGATCATGCGCAGCGTGGTCGATTTCCCGCAGCCGGAAGGGCCAACCAAGACAACGAATTCGCCGTCTTGAATATCCAGGTCGATCCCGTGGATGACTTCGGCCTTTCCGTAGGATTTGACGAGATCGGAGATCTGGATGCGGGCCATCAGCCAAGTTCCTTCAAGCGGTCAAAACGGTCGGCAAGCGCTGCTGCGCTGTTGTCGGCGGTGGCCTTGCGGACAATCATGCGGCTGCCGATGTCGTCCAGTTCGGCGCTATAGTCGCCAAACGCGGCATTAAGGGCGGCGGCTGCCGGGCCGCCGAAGCGATTGCGGCGATCCACGAAATTGCGCGCGGATACTGCGGCAGTGAATGCGGCGGGGGACAGGGCCGGGGGGCGGCCGACAATGCTCTTAAACGCGTCCGAAAACGGAGCGAACCCTTCAGAGAGGCCCTTGCCGCCAGCCACGACAGCCCGCGCTGTCGCGGCCGCGATATCATGGGCGGTGCGGAACGAAAGCCCCTCATCCCGGACGAGCGTATCCGCGAGCTCGGTGATGGTGATGCAGGCGCGGGACGTGGTGGCGGCCACGCGATCCTCGTTGATGCGCAACGACGGGATCAGCGCAGCCAGCAGCGATAGAACGCGTTCGGCGACATCGAAAGCGGCATATCCCGCCTCCTGCGTTTCGCCCTCGCTGTCATTCATGTCGGTGAAGGGGGTGTTGTGGATGATTGAAATCTGCGCGCGCGCGCGGCTCGCCGCCTGGCTTGCCAGATGGCGCAGATGTTCGATCGGAACCGGGTTGCGCTTTTGCGGCATGATAGAGCTGATCTGCACGAAAGCGTCGGGAACATGGATCTGGCCGACCTCGAACGCGGACCAGAATTGGAGATCCTGGATAAGCCTGCCAAGATGCAGCATCGGCAGCTCCAGTGCCGCATAGGTCGCAGTGATATAGTCGACGGCGGCGATACAGGAATAGCTGTTTTGCTGCGGTCCGGCAAAGCCCAGAAGCCGGGCAACAAGATGGCGGTCTATCGGAAAGCCTGACGTGGTGATCGCTGCGGCCCCCATCGAACACAGATCCACCGTGTCCCGGGCGGCTTCCAGTCGCCGCATATCCCTCAGCAGGATTTCCAGCGCCGCCGACAGGTAATGTCCGAAGGTCGAAGGCTGCGCGGGCTGGCCGTGGGTATAGGCCACGATCAGGGTGTCTCGCTCGCGTTGCGCGGTGCGAAGCATCACCTCGGCAAGATTGTGCATCTGCGCCAGAAGCGCGTCGATCCGCCCCCGCAGCGCCATCTTGAAGATGGTATGATCGATGTCGTTGCGTGACCGCGCGGTGTGCAGCCGTCCGCCGAGATCCGGGCCGAGACGACGCTTGAGCTCGTTCTCGACGACAAAGAAGTAATCCTCGAATTCTCCGGTATAGCGCATCTTATCGAGATCGCGGTCCTGCCGGATCTCTTCCAGCGCGACGGCGATCCGCCCGGCATCCTCCGGGGCGAGTATGTCTGTCTCCGCCAGCATGACCAGATGCGCCCGATCTATGGCGTCGAACGCGTCAGCATGAAAGCGTTTAGCGCCTTCGAACAGCGGTGCCAGCACCTTGCGGGCATAGGTCGGGTCGGGGAATTGGTCGTAATCGCTCATCTCAGCCTTTCAGACCGGCCAGCATGACACCGCGCACGATATAGCGTTGCAGCAAAAGGAAGACGATCAGTGTCGGGATCGTGGCCAGCGCCGCGCCGGTCATGATCATTTCCCATCTGATCGCCTGCTCGACCGCGAAGGAAGAAAGACCTATCGGCAGCGTATACAGCTCTTGCGAGGTGGTCACGATGAGCGGCCAGAAGAACGCCGTCCAGTTGCCCAGGAAGGCAAAGATCGCCAGCGCCGAGAGCGCCGGTGTGACAAGCGGCATTGCCACGCGCCACCAGATCTGGAACTCGTTCAGCCCGTCGATGCGGGCGGCCTCAAGGAAATCGTCCGGCACGGTTTCGAAAAACTGCTTCATCAGGAAGGTGCCGAAACCGGTCATCATGCCGGGGAACATGATGCCCCAATAGCTGTCGATCCAGCCGAACTGCGCCGAGAGCAGATACCACGGGATGACCAGCATCTCAGTGGGGATCATCAGCGTCGACAGGATCGCGATAAACACAAGCTGCCGCCCTCGGAACCGGAATTTCGCCAGTGTGTAACCGACGAGACTGTCGAAAAACACGGTTGAAAGCGTCACGCATACCGCGATGAACGTCGAATTCAGAAACCACCGCATGAACCGGCCGTCGGACAGAACCGCGCGGTAATTGTCCAGCGTGACGGTTTGCGGGATCAGCCGGAGGTCATAGATGTCTGATCCCGGCTTGAGTGAGCTGGAAAACATATACAGCAGCGGCGCGATCATGATCAGCCCGCCAAGGAACAGCAGCGTCCAGCGCAATACGGCGCCGGGGTCCACACGGTGCATCCAATGACCGCCTTCGCTCATGCCCGGTCTCTCATCACCCAGAGTTGCAGGAGCGACACGATGAGCAGGATGGTGAACAGCACCACTGTCTGCGCCGCCGCATAGCCCATTTCATACGATGAAAACGCGGTCTGATAGATCAGCAGCACCAGAGGCTTGGTCGAATTGAGCGGTCCGCCCGGATCGTTCGAGGTCATGTTGTAGACCTGATCGAAGATCCTCAGGAAACCGATCGAGCTGAACACGACCAGAAACACCATCGTCGGTTTCAAAAGGGGCAATGTAATGCGCCGCAGGATCGCGCCCTCGCCCAGCCCGTCGATGCGCGCGGCTTCGTAATAGGTGGTGGGAATGGCCCTCAGACCGGCCACAAAGATGATAATCTGGAATCCCAGCCCGGCCCAGACCGCCGTCACGAGGATCGAGGGCAGTGCCCATGTCGTCGATTTCAGGAATTGGACCTGCGCGAAGCCGAGGCTGCCCAGGATGTCGTTGATCACCCCGGTCGGCGCGGGCTGGTAGAACCAGCGCCAGACCCACGCCATGGCCGCGGCGGTGGTGATATAGGGCACAAAGTAAAGCGCCCGAAGGAAACCGTGCAAAAGCCGTGTCTTATCCAGATAATAGGCGATGATGAAGGACAGCACGAGGCTGATCGGTGTGCCGATGATCAGATATAGGAAGGTGTTCACAAACACTTTCCAGAAAACCGGATCGGCGAACATTTCCTGATAATTGGCCAGGCCGATAAACTCGGCCTCCGACATCAGATCCCAATCGGTCAGCGACAGCCAGAAGGCCTGCGCCGTCGGATAAAAGCGGATGAGCCCGTAGAACAGCACCGGCACAGCAAGAAATGCCCATGCCCACATGGCCTGACGCCGGGACAGTGACATGGACCTGCGTGGCCGCGATGTGTCGGTGGGCATGGGTTATCCTTGCGCGGTCAGAGCACCGCCCATCCCGGCGCGGGTCCGGAACGGGCGATCCGGGACGATCGCGTCAATCTGCGGCGTCGTCGATGATCTTCTGTTCTTCCTCGGCGGCCTGAGCAAGCGCATCCGGGATCGCCTGATCTTCCAGCATCACCCGGTTGACCATGTCGATGGCAACCTGACGCTGCGCGGCCTCATCCACGAAACGTGTGGTATGCGCGTATTCCAGACCTTTCAGGAAGGGCGCATAGGTTTCGTTGGCGAGGTTTTCATCGGTCAGCGCGGCGCTGCGGCGGGCCGGCAATTCGCCGACGACCTCCAGCCAGATCTCCATCGCTTCGGGAGAGCTGACATATTGCAGAAACTTGATCGAGGCTTCCAGCTCCTCACCTTCGGTCTTGGCGCCGATGGCATTGGCGAAATAGCTGGCATAGTTCGACCGCTCGCCCTCGGCATTCGCCGGCAGTTCTGTAACGGCCCATTCGAAATCGGTGATCTCGCTGAACGATCCCAGCCGGAACGTGCCGTCGATGGTCATCGCCGCCCTTCCTGCCTTGAAGGCCGCCTGCCCTTCATCCATGAAGCCAAGCTGGGTGACGTTCTCGTCGCGGGCAAGGCCGATATAATAGCCAAGCGCCTCGGCCCCGGCCTCATCGGCATAGGTGACCTGGGTATAATCCTCGTTATAGGGCGCGCCGCCCATTTGGCGGTCAAGCACCTCGCGCCACCAGTGATGGTCCTGCCCGGCCGGGTCCATGGTGATCCCGACGGTCTCGAGATTGCCCCCCGCATCGGCCTTGGCGGTGGCCTTGGCAACGGCAACAAGATCTTCCAGAGTGGTCGGAGGCTCGACCCCGGCTTCTTGCAGCAGCGCCTTGTTATAGAACAGCGCCAGTGAACGCACGGCGGTAGGCAGGCCATAATACTGCCCGTCACGCTGCATCGCGCTGACGATCGGGAAGAACTCTGCCTCAATCTCGGCGGGGGGGAACGCATCCTCTGGCAAGGGCTGGATCAGCCCGCCCGCGATGAACTGATCTGCCCAGCCATAGAAAAGCTGCATCACGTCCGGAGCCTGGCCCGCCATATTTGCCGCAACGATGCGGGTCTGATAATCGGCGTAGGGGAAAGTCACCTGCTTGACCGTAATGTCCGGATTGGCCTCCTGGAACTTTGCGATCAGCTGGTCCATGGCTTCGACACGAGTGTCATAGACATATTGCCAGTATTCGATCTCGACGGCACCGGCAGAGCCGGCAATGACGGTAGAGCCTGCGAGGGCGGCAGCTGCGATGATGCGATAGGTCATTGGTCCTCCCTTGGGATCTGGGCGGGCTTACGCGTCCAATAGCGTCCGCGCCTCCATGATTGCAGGCTGCGCTGCCGCGGGCGGTCATGTCAATAATAATGAAAGAAGCTTGTCTTTTTCGAGGATGGGCCGCAGTCTGGACGGCGGGTGCGGAAGCAATCAGAAGCAAGGTGCCGTGTCAGATCCCGCAGACAAGCATCGTAACATCCCTTGGCAGAAAGGGCTCCGGCCCGGTGGCGGGCGCAATGCCGGGCGGCTGATGGATATTCTGCGCGCGCGCGGCCCGACAGGCCGCCGGGAACTGGCCTCGGCGCTTGGCGTCACGCCGCAGACCATCGGCAATCTGGTCGATACGCTGGCGAGCGATGGCTGGATCTCGACGCTGGGTCCCAAGATTTCGGGCCGCGGCAAGCCCGGCGCACGCTACGCCGTCAATCCGTCCGGGGCGATGTCCATCGGCTATGAACTCGCTCAGGACCGGGTCAATTGGGTTGTCATGGACCTTGCCGGAGAGATGCGGGATTCGGGCAGGTTCCCGGTCGCGGATGCGGCTCCGGCGGCGCTTCTGCCCGCCCTTCTGCGCCAGACGGATCTGTTGCAGTCAACGCTTTCTGCTCCTCTGGCCGGAGTCGGCGTGGTCGCACCCGGCCCGTTCGGTCCCCTGCGCCGCAGGGCTGGCCATGGCGGGGCTGCGACATGGGCCGGCCCCGACCCCATCGCGCCGCTTCGGGCGGTGCTGGATGTGCCGGTCTATCTGGACAATGACGCCAACGCAGCCGCGCTTGCCGAGGCCCTGTTCGGGGCTGGTGCCCAGATGAGCGATTTCCTGACCCTGTATTTCGGAGCGGGCGTCGGACTGGGCATCGTGACGGGCGGCCGGCCCTTGCGCGGAGCATTCGGAAATGCTGGTGAAATCGGATTGCTGAGGCTGAATGGCGCGGATGCGCCGCTGGATGTGGTCGCCTCGGCTGCGGCGCTGCGAGACGATGCCGGCCCGGAAGCCATCGCCGAGTGGATTGCTCGCGCCGCGCCGCCTCTGGTGCAGGTTCTCACCATGCTCGAGGATATCTTCGACCCGGAACGCATCATTGTCACAGGCGATCTTCCCGATGACGCGGCAGAATGGCTCTGCGACGCGCTGTTGGACGGCGGCGTTTCAGTGCCCGGCCCGATCGCCGGGACGGCAGGACCGCTGACTGCGGCCACGGGTGCGGCCGCACTTCCCCTGTTCGATGTGCTGACGGCGCGATCCGATACGCATGGCCGCGCCATGGCGTCGAGCTGAACCGGATACACGCCATGAAGAACAACGCCGATATCGACATGTTGATCCGCGACGAAGCCCAGGCCGAAGCCGCAGGCGACGATATCCGCCTCTGGCGCGCCTTGGGCAGATTGCGGTCGACCATCGCGTTCATGAATACCGGTGCGCATCCGGACGACGAGCAAAGCGGCCTTATCGCCTGGTTGCGTTTCGGCTTGGGAATGCGGGTCGGCATCGCCTGTTCGACGCGTGGAGAGGGCGGCCAGAACGCCCTCGGTCCGGAGCGTGGGGACGCGCTTGGCCTCATCCGCACCTCTGAGATGGAGGCGGCTGCGCAGGTGCTGGACGCACATGTTGCGTGGCTCGGCTTTGGCACCGGCGATCCGGTTCACGATTTCGGCTTTTCCAAGGATGGTGACGATACGTTGCGCCGCTGGCAGGGCGATCTGGTGATCCGGCGGCTTGCCGGGGCCTATCGCGCCTTCCGGCCGGACATCGTTCTGCCGACCTTTCTCGATGTGCCCGGGCAACACGGGCACCACCGTGCCATGACCCGCGCGGCAGAGCAGGCGCTTCAGCTTGCCGCCGATCCCGGTGCCGCGCTTGGCGATGTGCATGGCGGCGGCTTGCCAGTATGGAAGGTGGCAAAGTTTTATCTGCCGGGCTGGTCCGGCGGCGGCGGCACCTATGATGACGAAACGCCGCCGCCTCCGACGACGCTCACCGTCCGGGCCGGCTCGTCGGAGCCAGCGCTCGGCGTCCCCTACGACCGTATCGGTGAATGGTCCCGCCGGCGTCACGCGTCTCAGGGCATGGGATGCTGGCCCGACCCGCCCCGACAGGAATGGCCGCTGCACAATACCGCCGGCCGGGCCGAGAACAGCATCGCAGACGGGCTTCCGGCCGATCTTCACCAGCTTGCGACGCTGACTGACCTTCCCGCTCTGAGCGAAGCCGCCGAAGCGATCGACGAGGCGATAGCTGCCTATCCCCGACGCGGCGCGGTCATTTCCGCGCTTCAGACAGCCGCATCGTCGCTTCGTGATGCGGGCAGTGCCATGACACCCGAGACCGCGCTCCGCCACGGTCATCGGATCCTGAACAAGTGCCGAGAGGCTGAGATTGCGCTTGCCGAAGCGGCGGGTCTGCGGTTCAGCCTGTCTGTTTCACCGCGTCTTTGCACAGCAGAAAACCCTGGACGGATCAGGCTTGAAATCGAAACCGGAGCACGGGCGCGCATCCTGTCGGCCAGTTATCGCACGCCGCCCGGAACCTCCGTCGTCGAGGGGCAGATCGTCGTCGCCGACGATGCGCCGCCGACACCCAACTTCACCGCCGGGTGGAACCCGTCAGGCGAATTCGCGGCGCTGGCGGTCGATATTCGCGCCGAGTTGGACGGGCATATCCTTCAAATATCGGTTCCGAGCCAAGCCGAGCTGCGTGTTCTTCCCCCCGCCATCGCGCAGATCTCGCCCCAGAGCGCGCTGCTGACGCCGTATGATCGCGACGCGAGACTTTCGATTCGGCCCGGCACCATGGCTCTGCCCGACATCGCCGGAATTTCGCAGGAGGCTACGGACGGAAGGGTTACGCTGCATTGGCAAGACAAGGCGGCACCGATCCACAGCCGCATCCACTTTGATAATGCTGACGGCAGCCCGGCCTACACCACCCGGACGATCAGCCTGCCGGGGGGCGGGCAAGATACGCTGCTGGAAAGGGCTGCTGTTGATCTGCTCGCCGTCGACACTGCACTTCCAAGGGGAAGGATCGGCGTGATCGCGGGCACGGACCGCAGTGCCGAATGGCTGACCCGCCTGGGTGCCGAAATCGACGTAATCGACGCGCCGGAAACGGGAAAGCTCGCCGGATACGATACGGTCGTGCTCGGGGTGATGGCGATGTCGCGCGGCGATGTGGCCCCGGGCACCCTGCGCGATTACGTCGAAGATGGCGGCAATCTTGTCAGCTTCTATCAGCGTCCGGACCGAGGCTGGGATGCGAGCGAAAGCGGGCCGCGCTATCTTCGCGTAGGCACGCCCTCGTTGCGCTGGCGCGTCACCGACCCGGAGGCGCCGATCGATCTGCTGTCGCCCGGCCACGAACTGCTGAACTGGCCGAACCGGATCGGCGCGTCGGATTGGCAAGGCTGGGTAAAAGACCGGGGGCTTTACTTCGCCGCCGAATGGAATTCGGTCTACGAGCCTCTTCTTTCGCTATCGGATCGCGGCGAGGCCGAGTTGCATGGCGCTTTGCTTTCTGCAGGGATCGGGAAGGGGCGTCATATCTATTGCGCGCTCTCCCTGCCTCAGCAGCTTGACGCGCTTGTGCCGGGAGCCTTTCGGCTGTTGGTCAATCTCGTGTCGCCTTTTCGAGCCGCGGAGGACACGGCCTGAGGACCTGTCATATCAACTGCTGAGACTTTCTATCGGCGGCTATACAGGCGTTTCGCCCGGCCGCCCGAAACAATTGGCCGACGAAGGCGATTCCGTTGATCTTTCCGATCACATTGGCATCGCTGTGGGCCTCGCCGGTGACAATCAAAGAAGCGACTGATAACCACGGATCGCGTCTGTCGCCCTCGCCCGGCGATGAACCGTCGAGGCATCAGCGACGACGCCACTTTCGGCGAGCAGTTCCCAAACGTTGCGGTACGAAAACGGGTGGCGAACCTGCAGCCTCACCGGCAGCAGGACGAAAGCTCGTGGAAGCCAGTGCAGCTTGACCGGATTGCGCCGGGATACGGCTCATTTTTCACCTTGGGTCAACGCTGTTTTCGACCTCTGAACGGCCAGTATAAGCGACCCGACCGAAGGGAGACTGGCGCGACGGCGGGTTTCAGGCTATGCTTAACCGTCCGGTATAATGGAAAAATTTCAATGGATTCGACCCCGAGTGTGCTCAGTCGCGCCGAATCGGCTATCGACCTGGAGAGGCTGCCATCCTTTCTGTTGAACCATATCGTTCACCAGTATCATCAAACTCTTCAGAGCCGGCTACGGCCCGCCGGGGTCTCGACGTTGAAGATGCGGATCTTAATCTCGCTGAAAAGCCATGGCCAGCTCACCGTCACCGAACTTTGCAACTATGCCATTGCCGAACAGCCGACGATGAGCAGGGCATTGGACAGTCTTGAAGCGCAGGGCATGGTGCAGCGCCAGCCATGCAGAGAGGACAGCCGGATCCGGCTGGTGACCCTGACCGAGTCGGGGCGCGAGCTGTCGGAGCGGGTTTATCCCGAGGTGGCGCGGACCAATGACGGCATGCTTGCCGGGCTGAGCGAGTCTGAAAGCGCGGAGTTGATCCGGTCCCTTCGCCATGTGCTCGCCAATCTGCGCGAACGTTAGGGCCGCTTTGTGACCCTCGCGCGGCATGCTGCCCATCAGGAACCTGCCAGATAGGCTAAGTGGGCGCCTCGGAAAGATCGGTTCGCAAGCGCCGCATGATATCCCGCATGGCATCCAGATCCTCATCCCCCAGCGCCGAGAGAAGCCCGTCCAGCACCGCGCGATGCTCTGCCGCGAGGGTTTCGAAACTCGACAGCCCCTCCTCGGATAGGCGCACGGTGATACGGCGGCGATCCTCTTCGGAGGGAATTCGCTGCACGAGACCGTCTTCGACCAGGCGATTCACCACGGCGGTGGCGTTTCCGTTGGAGATGAGCAGAGTGCGCGAGAGCTCTGTCATGGTCAGCCCGTCGCGTCGGCGGTGCAGGGCGGCCATGACATCGAAACGCGGCAAGGTCGTGTCGTGCCGGACGCGAAGGAATTCTCGCAGTTCGTTCTCCACTTGGCGCGTGACGCCGAGCATGCGTATCCACAGCTTGAGGCGACGCACCGAAAGGTCGGAATCTGCGGGGGTATGTGTCGGGTCAGATGGCAAGGCGGGCCTCACTCGGGCGGGTTCTGCCCGATCATAGGACGAAGCGCGCCTTATCCGTCAAACATAAATATTTTGAAGCCAAATATTTCGGGCGAAAAAAGTCGCTCTGGGAAAGCGCGAAAGCGTTTACCAGACGGCGCCGATCGCCGCGGCGCAGGCCATGACCTGCTCTGCGGCCCCGTCGGGAAGCTCCTGTAGCGCCACGATAGAGACGGCGGCATCCGCAGGCGGTGAACTTGGGTCGGCGGCGATGATCGGTGCGGCGATGCCAACCGCACCCTGCTGCAGCTCGCCGCGGGTCAGGGAGTAACCCTGTTCGCGCGCCAGTGATACGGCGGGCGGATCGTCGGGCGACGCCGGGCGCCCGGAAAGAATAGCCAGGCCTGATGCGCCGCGGGTCAGCGGGTGACGCAGCCCGAGCCGATAGGAGACCCGCAGGAAGCCATCGCCCCCTTCCTGCACAAGGGCGACGACCGCGTTCGGACCGTCGGCGAGCACCACACAAGATGTCGTGCGTGTCGCTTCCGAGAGAGCGGCAAGATGCGGTGCGGCGGCGCTGAGCCGATGTTTCTCTACCTTCGCCGCCAGAGGAATCAGCCCGGCACCGAGCACCGCGCGCCCATCGGGCAGGCGGCGCGCCATGCCATGCGATTCGAGCGTGGCGATCAGGCGATATGCGATGGCCTTGTGCAGCGAAAGACGCTCGGCCAGCTCGGCCGGTCTAAGGCCCTCCGGGGCCTCGGCCAGCGCAGCTAGCGCGGTCAGGCCGCGGTCCAGAGTCTGGAGCGTCGTCGCAACCATTTGAATTAACGTGCCTCCCGCGTTGACAGCCTGCGCATTCCAATGTATCCGATATAGGTAACAGATGGTGCGATAAACGACAATAGCGGGGGAGGCCATGTCGCAGACGCAACGATCCGGCACATCCTGCCCGTTTTCAGAACGTGCCCGCAGCTTCGACCCGTTCGGCCCCGCCTATCAGGCCGACCCGGCAGAGGCGCTGCGCTGGTCGCGCGAGGAAGAACCGGTCTTTTACAGTGAGGCGCTCGGCTATTGGGTCGTCAGCCGATATGACGACATCAAGGCCGTCTTCCGCGACAACATCACCTTCTCGCCCGCAAACGCGTTGGAAAAGATCACCCCCGCCACGCCGGAGGCGATGGAAGTGCTGAAGCGTGAAGGCTACGGCATGAACCGCACTCTGGTGAACGAGGACGAGCCCGCGCATATGGCCCGCCGGCGTTTGCTGCTGGATGCTTTCGCGCCCGAAGCTTTGGCGGCGCATGCGCCCATGGTCCGCAGATTGGTGCGCGAACGGCTTGATGATATCATCGACCGGGGCCAATCCGATCTGGTTCAGGACATGCTGTGGGACGTGCCGCTGTTGGTCGCGCTGCATTTCCTCGGCGTGCCGGAAGACGATATCGAGACGCTGCGCAGCTTTTCGGTCGCGCATACGGTGAACACCTGGGGCAAGCCCACGCCGGGGCAGCAGGTGGCGGTGGCCGAAGGGGTTGCGAAGTTCTGGACCTATTCCGGCGAGGTGCTGGCCCGGATGTCGGCGCAGGTCGATGCGGGCGATGAGGTGCATGGCTGGATGTATGACATGATCCGGCAGAATCGCGTCGCGCCCGAGATCGTGACGGATAATTACCTGCATTCGATGATGATGGCGATCATCGTGGCGGCGCATGAGACGACGGCGCTTGCCTCGGCCAACGCCTTTCGCGAGCTGCTTGGCGACCGGCATCAATGGGACGCGATCTGTGCCGATCCCGCGTTGATCCCCGCCGCGGTCGAGGAATGTCTGCGCCATTCCGGCTCGATGGTGGCCTGGCGCCGCGTGGCGACCCGGGATGCCGAGATTGGCGGCGAGACCATCCCTGAGGGCGGCAAGATCCTGATGGTGATGGCCTCGGGCAATCACGATCCCCGCCATTTCGAGAGCCCGGATGCGCTGAATATCTGGCGCGACAATTCGGCCGACCATCTGACCTTCGGCTATGGCGCGCATCAATGCATGGGAAAGAATATCGGTCGGATGGAGATGGCGATCATCCTCGAAGAGGTTTCCCGGCGCATTCCGCATCTGTATCTGGACGATCAGGACTTTACCTATCTCCCGAATATCTCGCTGCGCGGGCCCGAGGCTCTGCATGTCAGCTGGGACCCGGCGCAGAACCCCGAGAGACATGACCCGTCTTTGCGCGAGGCCGGACGGGACTTTCCGGTCGGCGCGCCGGACCGCAAGGCGATTACTCGCAACCTTGAGATCGCCGACGCCATGCCTCTGGCCGACGGCGTTCTGGGCGTGACCCTGCGCGATCCGGCAGGGGGTGCGCTTCCCTCATGGTCACCTGGCGCCCATATCGACATCGTGCTGCCAGAGGGAGAGAGCCGGAAATACTCGCTTTGCGGCCCCGCCGATACCGGCGATTGGCGCATTGCCGTGCTGCGTGAGAATGAGGGCCGCGGCGGCTCTCGCTGGATGCACAAGAATGCGGCGGCTGGCGCGCAGCTGCGCGTGCGCGGCCCGCATAATCACTTCCGGCTGGAGGAAGACGCGTCGCAGCATATCCTGATCGCCGGCGGCATCGGAATCACCCCGATCATCGCCATGGCCGACCGGCTGAAATCGCTGGGGCGGAACTATGAGCTGCACTATGCAGGGCGGTCGCGGCGGCGCATGGCGCATCTGGATCGCGCCCGTGCCGATCATGGCGACCGCTTGCATCTTCATGTGAGCGAGGAGGGCGCGCGCGCCGATCTCGCCGCCATCATCCGCGATGCGCCGCCACGCAGCTTCATTGCGGCCTGCGGTCCTGCGAGACTGTTGAAGGCCCTCGACGAGCTGGTGGCCCGCCGCGACGATCTGACCCTGCGATTCGAACATTTCGCAACGGATGAGTCGGCAGGGGATCTCGCCTCGGGAAAGCCTTTCGATATTCGCTGCGCCGATAGCGATCTGACCCTGCATGTCCCGGAGGACCGTAGCCTGTTGCAGACATTGCGCGCCGCCGGGATCGATGTCCCTTCGGACTGCGAGGAAGGCATCTGCGGTAGCTGTGAACTGGCGGTCGAAGCGGGCGAGATCGACCATCGCGACCGCGTGCTCACAGCCAGCGAGCGGGCGGCGGGCGACCGCATCATGACTTGCTGCTCACGCGGTAAGGGAAAGTTAACACTCAAGATATAACAACAGTCCAGATTGGGAGGACATAATCTATGAAGACCACCATCGCAGCCAGCCTTCTGGCGCTTGCGGCCGCGGCTCCGGCCATGGCTGAAACAAAGCTCTCGCTCAGCCATTACCTGCCCGCCGTGCATGGCATCCATACCGACTTTATCGAGCCCTGGACCAAGCAGGTCAGCGAATGCTCGGGCGGTGAGGTCAGCTTCGAGATCTTTCCCGGTGGCACGCAAAAGGGGAATGTCGCCAAGCAGCAGGAACAGGTGCTGGCCGGTGTCGTCGACATCGCGCACGGCTTGTCGGGCATCCCGCGCGGGCGCTTCAACCGCACGTCGCTTGTGGAAATGCCGTTCCTGACCCGTGATGCGGGTGCCGCCACACATGCCCTCTGGTCGCTCTATAACGAGGGCGAGCTGGGCGACGAATATGATGGTCTGAAGGTGCTCGCGCTGCATGCGCATAATGGCGGGCTGCTGCACACCAACGGCACCAAGGTCGAGACGATGGAGGATATGCAGGGCCTTCGCATCCGCACGCCCTCCCCGCCGGTTTCCGAAATGCTGACCTTCCTCGGCGCGACCCCTCAGGGCCTCCCGCCGGGCGAGGTGTATGAGAATATCCAGCGCAAGGTGATCGACGGCACTGTCTTTCCGTGGGACCCGGTGAAAAGCTTCGGTCTTAACGAGGTGCTGACCGACCATCTGGATATGGGTGCCTATACCGTCTCGTTCTTCTTCGTGATGAACCAGGACAAATATGACAGCCTGCCCGAAAATGTGCAGCAATGTATCGACGACGCGTCGGGCGACAACCTGGTCGGCAATTTCGGTGATTGGTGGGACAAATGGGATGCAGCCGGCCGCGAAGAGGCCGAAGCGGCGGGCCACAGCATCACTGAACTGTCGGACGAAGAGCGTGATCGCTGGCGCGAGGCGCTCGGCCCGATGATCGACGAATATCTGTCGACGATGCAGTCCGAGGGCGTCGAGGACGCGCCCGAGCTGTATCAGAAGTTCCAGGACAAGGTGGCCGAATTCGAAGGCCAGCAACCGGCGGAATAAGCCTCGTCGCTCTCAGCTTTGCCGTGGCGCGGCCCTGCAGCGCCACGGCAGACGAAGCCCTGAAGGAGTCCCCATGCCATCGTTTTTGCGACGTATCGACGGCCTGATCGAGTTGCTGGCCGCGATCGGCGTGCTGGCCTATTGCGCGGCCGCTCTGGTCAGCGTTGCGGATGTGATCGGTCGCCGTATGGGCGCGCCTGTGCCGGGCGTGGTCGATCTGGTTCAGCTTTTCATCATGGCTGGGGCGTGGCTGTCGATCCCGTGGGGGTTCTCGGTCGCCGCCCATGTCGGGGTGGACTTCCTGATCGAGCGCCTGCCAGACGGCGTCAGCAGGTTTCTGCGGGGGCTGGCCGCAGCCTCGGCTGCCGTGCTTCTTGTGCTGATCTTCATCGAGTGCATTCCGACCTATCGCATGCAGGTCATGCTGGGAGACAAATCACAGCAGCTCGGCATCCCCATCGCTTTCTACTGGCTGCCGCTTCTGGGCGGGGTCGCGGCGTCCGTGCTGGCGTTGATCCCGGTGCTGCTGCGGTTGGTCTTAAATATGCCGCAAACCCGAACCGCCGCGCATTGAGTTCATCATGTCCATGCCATTCATCGGCCTTGCCGGCTTCATTCTCACCCTCGTCCTCATCGGCTTCGGGTTTCCTGTCGCGATCTCGATGGCTGTCATCGGCCTTGCCGGCATCGCGTTGAGCGGCGGGCTGGATCAGGCCGCCTATGTGCTGTCCACCGCGCCCTTCGAATCGATCTTCCCCTACAGCTTCAGCGTCATCCCGCTTTTCGTGCTGATGGGAGTGTTTGCCGCCCATGCCGGGCTGTCGCGCTCGCTTTTCGATGTCATCAACGCCTTTGTCGGCCAGTGGCGCGGCGGGCTGGCCGTGTCCACCGTCGGCGCCTCGGCGATATTCGGCGCGATCTGCGGCTCGTCCCTGGCCACGGTGGCCACAATCGGCCGTGTCGCCATGCCCGAGATGCGGCGCTATGATTACGACGACAGTCTGGCCGCGGCCTCGGTCGCGGCAGGCGGAACGCTGGGGGTGCTGATCCCGCCCTCGATCATTCTGGTGATCTTTGGGCTGCTGACACAGACGCCGATCGGCGCGTTGTTCATGGGGGCCATCATTCCGGGCATCCTTGGCACGGTTCTTTATGCGCTCGCAGTGATCGTCAGGACGCGGCGCAACCCTGCGCTCGGCCCCGCGGGCGCACGCGTCGATTGGGGACGCCGCGTGGCGTTGCTTGGTCGGGTATGGCCGGTGGTGCTCTTGTTCGGCCTCGTGATCGGCGGAATGCAGCTTGGCTGGTTCTCCCCGACCGAAGCAGCGGCGGTGGGCGCGGTCGGCGCCTTTCTCCTGGCGCTCGTGATGGGCGGGCTGAGCGCATCGGTTCTGCGAGAGATCGTGCGCGAGACCGCTGCGCTGACGGGAATGATCTTCCTGATCCTGATCGGGGCCGCATTCTTCAACTTCTTCCTCGAGACCACAGGCCTGCCCATGATGCTGGCCGAGGTGATCGGTAATTCCGGCCTCCATCCCACGATGGTGATGGTGCTGATCCTGCTGTTCTATGTCGTGCTCGGCTGCTTCATGGATTCGATGTCCATGGTGTTGCTGACCGTGCCGCTGCTGGCTCCGGTGGCGATTGCGCTGGAATATGACATGGTCTGGTTCGGCGTGCTGGTCGTGACCGTGGCCGAGATCGGGCTGATCACCCCGCCTGTCGGCATGAACCTGTTCGTGGTTCAGGCCACCGCGCCGGGGCTGCGGCAGGAAACCGTCATTCGCGGCATCCTGCCCTTTATCGGGGCCGATGTGCTGCGGCTGGCGCTGCTGCTGATCTTTCCGTGGCTGGTCTGGTCGGGGCTGTAGCCCTGCCAGGTCATGGCAGCTCGGAAATGATCGCCTGTGCCGCGCCGCGCGGGTCGGCAGCTTGCCAGACGGGTCGGCCCACGACGATATGATCTGCCCCGGCGGATATGGCCGCCGCGGGGGTTTCGACCCGTTTCTGATCGCCCAGATCCGATCCCGCCGGACGCACTCCGGGTGTCACGATCAGCCGACCCTTCGATTGCGGCAGGGCGCGGATCGCGGTCGCTTCGCGCGGCGAAGCGATGACGCCATCGGCCCCCGCCTCGAAGGCGCGGGCGGCGCGTTCCACGGTCAGATCATGAAGGTCTCCGGGCTGAATCATCGCCGCATCGAGATCGCCCCGGTCGAGCGAGGTCAGCACCGTCACCCCAAGGATCTTCAAATCCGAGCCCGACGCGCCTTCTTTCGCAGCGCGAACCACATGAGGGTCGCCATGAACGGTCAGGAAATCCAGATCGAACTGCGCCAGACCGCGCACCGCGGCCTCGACCGTGGCGCTGATGTCGAACAGCTTCATGTCGAGGAAGATCCGCTTGCCGTGATCGTCCTTGAGCTCGCGCGCGAGCGCCAGTCCGCCCCCGGTCAGCATCCCGAGTCCGATCTTGTAGAATGACACCGCGTCGCCGATGCGCTCTGCCATCTCCAGCCCGGCCACTGCATTGCCCACATCCAGTGCCACGATCAAACGGTCATCCATGCTTTCTCTCCATCGGGTGGCGGGCTTGCATAAAAGGCCGCGCTTGCCCAATCTGCGACCAGCCTCGCCTTAACGGAGAAATCCATGTCAAGCCAGATGATCGCAGAGCTTCTTGGCCAGAATGCCGCAATGCTTCTGCTGGCGTTCGTTATCCTTGTCGCGGTGCTGATGGCGGTGCGGATCGTCCCGCAATCCGAGAAATACGTGGTCGAGCGCTTCGGGCGGCTGCGTTCGGTGCTGGGGCCGGGAATCAATCTGATCGTGCCTTTCATCGACCGCGTGCGACACAAGATCTCGATCCTGGAACGGCAGCTGCCGACGTCGAGTCAGGATGCGATTACCGCCGACAACGTTCTGGTGCAGGTGGAAACCAGCGTCTTTTACCGCATTCTCGAGCCGGAAAAGACCGTTTACCGCATCCGAGATATCGATGGCGCCATCGCCACGACCGTTGCTGGCATCGTCCGGTCCGAGATCGGCATGATGGAGCTGGATCAGGTTCAGTCGAACCGCGCGCAGCTGATCGAGCGGGTGAAGGAATCGGTCGCGAATGCGGTCGATGACTGGGGTGTCGAGGTGACCCGCGCCGAGATCCTTGACGTCAATCTCGACGACGCCACACGCGCGGCGATGTTGCAGCAGCTGAACGCCGAACGCGCCCGCCGCGCCCATGTCACTGAAGCCGAGGGCAAGCGCCGCGCGGTCGAACTTGCGGCTGATGGCGAGCTTTACGCCGCCGAGCAGCAGGCCAAGGCGAAGCGGATTCTCGCCGAGGCCGAGGCTTTCGCAACCAGCGCCATGTCAGAAGCGATTTCCAGGGGCGGTCTCGAAGCGGCCCAGTATCAGGTCGCGATGCGGCAGGTCGAGGCTCTGACCGAGATTGGCAAGGGTGAGGGAAAGCAGACACTGGTCCTGCCCGCGAATGCAGTCGAGGCGTTGGGCGACGCATTCCGCTTGTTGCGCGGGGCGCCGAAGTGATGTGGCTGAACGGCTGGACATGGATCATCGTCGCTCTGATCATCTCGACGCTGGAGCTCCTGGTTCCGGGCTATGTCTTTCTGGGCATCGCCATTTCCTGCGCGATGATGGGACTGGTCCTGCTCAGTGGCGTTTTCGCCCCCGGACTGCCGCTTCTGCTGATACTCATCGCCGCGCTATCGGGTGTGATCTGGCTGATCCTGCGCAAGGTGATGGGCGTGCGGAAGGGGCAGGTGCGGATCTGGGACAGGGATATTAACGACGATTGAATGATGCCGTCTGGGCCGGCTTTGGTGAGAGGTGCGGGATAATGGCGCTTTGGGTTGCGCTCGCGGTGCTTGCCGCCGCGATGATCTGGGTCCGCATGGGGCGCTCTGGTGGCGATACCGGGCCGTCTCGCGCTTCGCGTGGCCGGAAGAAATGTCGCTGGCGGCTGGTCGATGACCGCCGCGCGCTGATGGAGTTTCACTGCGATACCTGCAAAGCCGCCGGTTACAGCCGGTCGAAAAGCGGCCCCGAGCAATGCAAGAGGCCGCTCGGCGGCGGGCTATAGCGTCAGGCGATCGGAACAGGTGGGTTGAGCAGGTCGTCATGGAAGGCGGCCACGACCGGGGCGTGATCGGATTCGGGGTGTTTCTCATCGCCCGCGAAGGCCACGGATTCATCGGGCAGGATTTCGTTATGGATCTCGGCATGTGAAAACGCCTGCACGAAACCGCGTGAGGCGAGAAGATGGTCGATCATCTCGCCCTGTCCGTGATGGAACAGCGTATAGCGGCTGCTTTCGGGCACGTTGTTTTCGAGCGGCATCATTACCCGGTGGCCGAGCCTGCCATTGCCGGTATCCTCGGTCCGGCCGCGCAGCGCCATGACCGGCACCTCGTCGCTGTTTGCGTTGAGGTCGCCCGCCACGATGATGAGCGCGCGGGGATCGGCTTCGAAGATGAAATCGATCACCGCCCGCGCTTCAAGCGCTGCCCCGACGCGCTTCATCGAAGATACGAAGAAGCCCTCCGCCCATCCGGCGGCGCTCGTCCATGTATAGCGGTCTTCCATCAGATTGCTGGCGGGCGTGGCGAGCTTTGATTTGAAATGGGCGTTGAGGATATGCATCTCGACACCGTTAGGGCTGGCGATCCGGGTCCAGAGCAGCGGACGTTCCCAGTTCAGCCGCCTGGGCTCCGCGTCCCCGGCGACGGTGCGCTGATAATAGGGGTTCGGGACGAATTCACCATTCACCTGCTGGGCTTCCATAAGCTGGAAATCGGGCGGGATCAGCGTCACCAGATTGCGCTTGTCATAGACCTGCGAACCGTCGCGAAGCCGGGTCGAGATGACCTGGTGGCGTGCATAGCGCGTGCCCGAGATCAGCGCCTTCAGCGCCAGCAGATCGCGCGGAAGGCCGGGGCGTTCCTGCCCGTGCACCTCCTGGAGGCAGAGAATATCGGCGCGCAGCCGTTCGAGCGCAGGGCGCAGCACGGCGGCGCGTTCGGCGAATGTCGGGCGGCCCGGCTCGTCCGCCGGATCCTCGTCCAGATTTTCCATATTGAAGGTGGCGATGCGGAACATGAGGGCCTCTTGAAGGGTTCTGTTGCTATTGTAACACACCTGCCCGATCACCATGTGACAGGGCGAAGACCCGCACCGGGCCGTGCCACGAATGGGCGGCGCCACAGGCGGGGGCTGCAAAGGAGAGATATCCATGGATATGGAAAAATTTACCGAGCGTTCGCGTGGGTTCATGCAGGCCGCTCAGACCATTGCGATTCGCGAGGAAAACCAGCGTGTCGTGCCGGAGCACCTGCTGAAGGCCCTGATCGATGACGATCAGGGATTTGCAACAAATCTGATCACGAAATCCGGTGGTGATGCCAAGGCCGTGCGCCAGGCTGTCGATGCGGCCGTTGCCAAGCTGCCCAAAGTCTCGGGCGGCGAGGGGCAGGTCTATGTCGACCCGTCGCTGGTCCGCGTGCTGGATGAGGCGCAGAAGCTCGCTCAGAAAGCGGGGGACAGTTTCGTTCCGGCAGAGCGGATTCTGACCGCGCTTGCCGTGGCCAACACCAATGCCAAGGATGCGCTGGCTGCCGGCAAGGTGAACGCGCAATCTCTGAACAGCGCCATCAACGATATTCGCAAGGGCCGCACCGCTGACAGTGCGAGCGCCGAGGACAGCTATGAGGCGCTGGCGAAATACGCGCGCAACCTGACCGAAGCCGCCGAAGCGGGGAAGATCGACCCGATCATCGGCCGTGACGAGGAAATCCGCCGCGCCATGCAGGTGCTGAGCCGCCGAACCAAGAACAACCCGGTTCTGATCGGTGAGCCGGGCGTCGGCAAGACGGCCATCGCCGAAGGGCTGGCGCTGCGCATCATCGATGGCGACGTGCCGGAAAGCCTGCGCAACAAGCAGCTTTGGGCGCTGGATATGGGTGCTCTGATTGCCGGGGCGAAATATCGCGGCGAGTTCGAGGAACGTCTCAAGGCGGTGCTGAAGGAAATCGAGAACGCTGCCGGCGAGATTGTGCTGTTCATCGACGAGCTGCACACGCTGGTCGGTGCTGGCAAGACCGACGGCGCGATGGATGCCGCGAACCTCATCAAGCCTGCGCTCGCACGGGGCGAGCTGCATTGCGTCGGCGCCACTACGCTGGACGAATATCGCAAATATATCGAGAAGGACGCGGCGCTTGCTCGTCGTTTCCAGCCGGTGATGGTCGAGGAACCCACCGTCGAGGACACGATCAGCATTCTGCGCGGCATCAAGGAGAAGTATGAGCTTCACCACGGGGTGCGCGTCTCGGACGCGGCTCTGGTGGCCGCGGCCGAGCTGTCGAACCGCTATATCACCGACCGCTTCCTTCCCGACAAGGCGATCGACCTCGTGGACGAGGCCGCCAGCCGTCTGCGGATGGAGGTGGACAGCAAACCCGAGGAGCTGGATGCGCTCGACCGGCAGATCCTGCAAATGCAGATCGAGGCCGAGGCGCTGAAGAAAGAGGACGATGCGGCCAGCAAGGATCGGCTTGAACGGCTTGAGAAAGAACTTGGCGATCTGACCGACCGGTCCAAGGCGATGACTGCGCGCTGGCAGGCCGAACGCGACAAGCTGGAAGGTGCGCGTGGGCTCAAGGAACAGCTCGACCGCGCCCGTGCCGAGCTGGATCAGGCCAAGCGCGAGGGCAATCTCGCCCGCGCGGGCGAGCTGTCCTATGGCATCATCCCTGGGTTGGAGAAGCAGCTTAGCGATGCGGAAGGCGATGAAAGCGCCGATGGGGTCATGGTCGAGGAAGCCGTCCGTCCCGAGCAAATCGCCGAAGTTGTCGAACGCTGGACCGGCATCCCGACCAGCAAGATGCTGGAGGGCGAGCGCGAGAAGCTGCTGAAGATGGAAGAGATCCTGTCTCAGCGTGTGATCGGGCAGGACGAGGCGGTGACCGCCATTGCCCGCTCGGTCCGCCGTGCGCGTGCGGGGCTGAACGAGGAAAGCCGCCCGCTCGGGTCGTTCCTCTTCCTCGGCCCGACCGGTGTCGGCAAGACCGAGCTGACCAAGGCCATCGCCGAGTATATGTTCGACGACGAGAACGCGATGATCCGCATCGACATGTCGGAATATATGGAGAAGCATTCGGTCGCCCGTCTGATCGGCGCGCCTCCCGGATATGTAGGCTATGACGAAGGCGGGGCGCTGACCGAGGCCGTTCGGCGCAGGCCCTATTCGGTGATCCTGTTTGACGAGGTCGAAAAGGCGCATCCCGATGTGTTCAATGTGCTGCTACAGGTGCTGGATGACGGTCAGCTGACCGACGGGCAGGGCCGCAAGGTCGATTTCAAGAACACGCTGATCGTGTTGACGTCGAATCTCGGCAGCCAGTCGCTGTCGAACCTGCCCGATGACGCCGATTCCACGCAGGCGCGGCAAGAGGTGATGGAGGCGGTCCGGGCGCATTTCCGGCCCGAGTTCCTGAACCGTCTCGACGAGATGATCATATTCCGCAGACTTACGCGTGAAAACATGGACGGCATCGTAAAGATTCAGCTCTGGCTGCTCGAGCAGCGGCTTGCCGCGCGCAAGATCACGCTGGATCTGGATGACAAGGCGATGAGCTGGCTGGCTGATGAGGGCTATGATCCCGTCTTCGGGGCACGGCCGCTCAAACGGGTGATACAGCGGGCACTGCAGGATCCGCTGGCCGAGATGCTGCTTTCGGGCGAGGTCCTGGATGGCCAGACCGTGCCCGTCAGCGCCAATGAAGACGGGTTGCTGGTCGGTGATCATGTCGGCACCGCCGGACACAAGCTTGGCGCGGTGGGCGAAGGCCCGAAGGATGCCACGCTGCACTGAGACGCGGAGGGACGCCCTCGCCTGACCCGGCGAGGGCGTTTTTTCAGGAAATACGGCGATCCACGAAATTGTGAGGTAACTTTTCGGGCGGCTGAAACGTAGCCTTGCTAACAGATAAACCGATCACGTCACCCCGAACGCAGGAGCGCGCCATGAAACTCAGCTGGTCAGATGTCACACCCGAAGCAATCTGGCTGAACCGGCGCAGCTTCATGGCTGGTGCCGCTGCGGGCGCGGCGGCGCTCTCGGCGGGTCCGGCGCTTGCTCTCAGCGGCGCGCCCTCGCGCTTTTCGACAGATGCGGAGCCGAACAGCTTCGAAGAGATTACCAACTACAATAATTTCTATGAGTTCGGCTTCGGCAAGGAAGATCCGGCGCGCTACGCCGATGCGATGACCACCGATCCCTGGTCGGTCGAGATCGGTGGCCTGGTTGAGCGTCCCGGCAGCTATGGCGTCGAAGATCTGGCACCCGAAAACGCGCTTGAAGAACGCATCTACCGTCTGCGATGCGTCGAGGCCTGGTCGATGGTGATTCCATGGCTCGGCGTTCCGCTGGCCGGTGTGCTTGACAAGGCCGGCGTACAGCCCGGCGCGAAATTCGTGCGTTTCGAGACGCTGTATCGCCCCGAAGAGATGCGAGCGCAGCGCGGCGGCGGCATCGACTGGCCCTATCACGAGGGGCTGCGGCTGGATGAGGCCATGCATCCGCTGACGATCCTGGCGACGGGGTTATATGACAAGCCCATGCCCAATCAGAACGGCGCGCCGATCCGGCTGGTGGTGCCGTGGAAATACGGCTTCAAGTCGATCAAGTCGATCGTCAAGATAACATTGACAGACACCCAGCCGGCCACAAGCTGGCAGACCCTGCAACCGCGCGAATATGGCTTCTATGCGAATGTGAACCCTGAAGTGGATCACCCCCGCTGGAGCCAGGCGACCGAGCGTGTCATTGGCGCCGGACTTCTTGGCGGTCGGCAGGAGACGCTGATGTTCAACGGCTATGGCGAGCATGTCGCGGATCTGTATGCCGGCATGGATCTGGCGCAGAATTATTGATGCAACAGCTCAATTCTCTGCTGCGACGCGTTCCCGAATGGGCGGTGTGGATCGCGGGGTCGATCCCGCTTGCGCTGCTGGTCTTCGATGTTTTCGTCGGCAATCTTGGCGTTGATCCGGTCCGCGACATCGAACATCGGCTTGGGCGGACGGCACTGTATTTCCTGATCGGCACACTTGCGATCACCCCGATCCGGCGCGCTTTCAGAATCAATGCCGTTCATCTGCGGCGTGCTCTTGGACTGACCTGCTTCAGCTATGCGGTGCTGCACCTGGCTGCATGGGCGGTGTTCGATATGGGGCTGCTTTGGTCCCAGATGCTGCAGGATGTGGTGAAGCGCCCCTATCTGCTTTTCGGCATGATGGCGATCCTGATTCTGTTCGCCCTCGCGGTAACGTCCAATCGCGCATCGATTCGCCGGATGGGCAAAAACTGGCAGAAGCTGCACAAATTCATCTATGCCGCGGCGATTCTGGCCAGTCTGCACTGGCTATGGGCGCTGAAGCTGCTTGAAGGTTGGCCGCTGTTCTGCACCGGGGCGATTCTCGTCCTGCTCGCCCTGCGCCTGCCGCCGATGGTACGGTTTCTTGGAAATATACGCGAAAAAACAATAGGTTAGAAATTTTCTGGAAATTTTCCGTATAAGCCGCTTGCGCCTGCCGGTCACGACCCGTAGACACCGCCTCACCGAAACGGCGGCGACGCTGGATCGGGCGGGGCTCAGGCAGCCAGGCCAAAAAAGTTGAGAAAGTTTCTTGACGTTTTCGGAACCGGTCGCTAGATAGATC